>NZ_JBVING010000004.1:0-348226 GCF_055579465.1 Streptomyces sp. NPDC032745
CCCAGATCAAGTGGGGCCTGGACTACATGAACTCCCGCTACGGCAGCCCGGTCGGCGCCTGGAACTTCTGGCAGGCCAACCACTGGTACTAAGCCACCAGTAGCCGCTCGGCACCGCGAGCAGTGCGAAGGCCCCGGTGGCCGGACCTCCCCAGGTCCGGCCACCGGGGCCTTCTGTTTCCCATCCCACAGGGTTCAGTGCGCGCCGCGCGCGCTCACAGCCGCTGGATGATCGTCCCGGTCGCCAGCGCGCCGCCCGCGCACATGGTGATCAGCGCGAATTCCTTGTCGCGGCGCTCGAGCTCGTGCAGCGCGGTGGTGATCAGCCGGGCTCCGGTCGCGCCGACGGGGTGGCCGAGTGCGATGCCGCCGCCGTTGACGTTGACCTTCTCCAGGTCCTGTTCGAAGACCTGGGCCCAGCTGAGGACGACGGAGGCGAAGGCTTCGTTGATCTCGACCAGGTCGATGTCCCTGAGGGACATCCCGGCCTTGCCGAGCACGGCCCGCGTCGCGTCGATCGGCCCGTCGAGGTGGTAGTGCGGGTCGGCGCCGACCAGGGTCTGGGCGACGATCCGGGCGCGCGGCTTGAGCTTGAGCGCGCGGGCCATCTTGCGTGACGCCCACATCACGGCGGCGGCCCCGTCGGATATCTGCGAGGAGTTCCCGGCGGTGTGCACGGCGGTCGGCATGACCGGCTTGAGCCGGGCCAGCGCCTCCATGCTGGTGTCGCGCAGCCCCTCGTCGCGGTCGACGAGCCGCCACATGCCCTGCCCGGCGGCCTGCTCCTCCTCCGTCGTCGGGACCTGGACGGCGAAGGTCTCCCTCTTGAACCGCTCCTCGGCCCATGCGGTGGCGGCCCGCTCCTGGGAGCGCAGCCCGAGCCGGTCGACGTCCTCGCGGGTCAGGCCCCGGTGGCGGGCGATCCGCTCGGCGGCCTCGAACTGGTTCGGGAGGTCGACGTTCCACTCGTCCGGGAAGGGCTTGCCGGGGCCGTGCTTGGATCCGGAGCCCAGCGGCACCCGGCTCATCGCCTCGACGCCGCAGGCGATGCCGATGTCCATGACACCGCCGGAGATCATGTTGGCGACCATGTGGTTGGCCTGCTGGGAGCTGCCGCACTGACAGTCCACGGTGGTCGCGGCGGTCTCGTACGGGAGGCCCATGGCGAGCCAGGCATTGCGCGCCGGGTTCATGGACTGCTCGCCGGCGTGGGTGACGGTGCCGCCGACGATCTGCTCGACGCAGTCGGGCTGGATTCCGGTCCGGGCGAGGAGTTCGCGGTACGTCTCGCCGAGCAGGTAGGCGGGATGGAGGTTGGCGAGCGCGCCCCCGCGCTTGCCGATGGGGGTGCGTACGGCTTCGACGATGACGGGTTCCGCGGCCATGAGCTCGTCCTCTCCTGCACTGTGCCGGCGCGGCGGGCCGTCCCGGCGCCCCGCCCGAACTAGTACGCGTTCTAGTTCCCCTCGCAGTCTTATGAACCGGAGGCCCGGCACGCAAGGGTCTTGCACGCGGCTTACACGGATTCCACACGCAACAGTTGACGCGAGGACCCTTGTCACTTCTAGAACTCGTTACTACCTTCAAGCCAACTTCTGATGGGCCGTCAGACTTTGGAGTCGCCCGATGCCCTGTCCCGCGCTGCCCGAAGGCTTCGACGCCACCGACCCCGACCTCCTCCAGGACCGGGTCCCCTTCCCCGAGTTCGCACAGCTGCGGCAGACCGCACCCGTGTGGTGGTGCCCCCAGCAGCGCGGCATCACCGGCTTCGACGACGAGGGCTACTGGGCCGTGACCCGGCACGCGGACGTCAAGTACGTATCCACGCACCCGGAGTTGTTCTCCTCCACCACCAATACGGCGATCATCCGCTTCAACGAGCACATCCAGCGCGAACAGATAGATGCCCAGCGCCTGATCATGCTGAACATGGACCCGCCGGAACACACCCGCGTACGCCAGATCGTGCAGCGCGGTTTCACCCCGCGGGCCATCCGCGGCCTGGAGGAGGCCCTGCGCGACCGGGCCCGGAAGATCGCCGCGCAGGCGCTGGAGGCCTCGGCCGACGGCAGCTTCGACTTCGTCACGCAGGTCGCGTGCGAGCTCCCGCTGCAGGCCATCGCCGAACTGATCGGCGTACCGCAGGAGGACCGCCTGCGCATCTTCGACTGGTCGAACAAGATGATCGCGTACGACGACCCCGAATACGCGATCACCGAGGAGGTCGGCTCCAACGCGGCCGTGGAGCTCATCGGCTACGCCATGAACCTCTCCGCCGCCCGCAAGGAGTGCCCGGCCAAGGACATCGTCACGCAGCTGGTGGCGGCCGAGGGCCAGGGCAACCTGGGCTCCGACGAGTTCGGATTCTTCGTGCTGCTCCTGGCGGTCGCCGGCAACGAGACCACGCGCAACGCCATCAGCCACGGCATGCACGCCTTCCTGACCCACCCCGACCAGTGGGAGCTGTACAAGGCGACCCGGCCGGCGACGGCCGCCGAGGAGATCGTCCGCTGGGCCACCCCGGTGGTGTCCTTCCAGCGCACGGCCACCCAGGACACCGAACTGGGCGGGCAGAAGATCAAGGCGGGCGACCGGGTGGGGCTGTTCTACTCCTCCGCCAACCACGACCCCGAGGTCTTCACCGACCCCGACCGCTTCGACATCACCCGCGACCCGAACCCGCACCTGGGCTTCGGCGGCGGCGGCCCGCACTTCTGCCTCGGCAAGTCCCTGGCCATCATGGAGATCGACCTGATCTTCAACGCGCTGGCCGACACCCTGCCCGGCCTGCGGCTGACCGGTGAGGAACCGCGCCGGCTGCGCGCCGCCTGGCTCAACGGCATCAAGGAGCTCCGGGTCAGCCACGGTTGAGCACGGGTCCGTGGCCGTACCGGTTCCACGGCGGCAGGGGCCGCTCCTCCCACGCCCCGGCCCCTGCCGTCCCTGGAATGCCGCCGGGGAACAAACGCCGGGGGTACGCCCGGCGCGCAGGTGGGGCGCATCAGGGGCGCACGTATGCCGGATCGTTGGCTTCCGGACCATTGTCCTGAGACCGGTGGGGCGTCACACTGCGCGGATGAACCTTCACGCTGCCGATACAGACACCGCTCACCGGGTGGATGCCCGCTGGCAGCGGCTGCCCACGACGTGGCGGCTGATCCAGGAGCGCGGCGGGTCCGAGACGCTCTGCCGCGGCGTCATCGACCTCATCGAGGCCGCCTCCGCTCAGCCGCAGCTGCGCCGGCTGTATCCGTTCACCCGCCAGTGGACCCTGTGGTTCAGCTCCCGCACCAGCCACCCCTTCGAGGTGGAGGCACCGGCCGCCGAGCCCACGCCCGACGGCCGCTTCCGGGTGCGCAGCCCCAGCCTGAACACCGTCATCGCCGAGACCGACACCGCCGAGGCCGCCATCGCGCTCGTCGTGGACCGGCTCTCCGCGGGCGGTGCGGAGGCCCGCTGATCGCCCCGGGTGGCGCAGGGGCCCGCGACGGCGGATCCTGACAGGACGCGGCGATCCACCGAAGGGGTGCCGGGACGGCCACACGGCCTGCCCCGGCACCCCTTCGCGTTGCGGAATCCGCCGCTCAGGGGGCGCGGCTGCTCAGGCGCGGCTGCGCGAGGCGGCACCCACCCGCTCCGGCTCGCGCGGCCGCGGCACGCCCAGCCCGGCCGGCAGGGCGGCGCCGCGCGGCCCCGACAGTACGTACACGAGCCCGAACCCACCGCCGATGACGACCGCGCCGCCGACCGCGTCGAGGACCCAGTGGTTGGCGGTGGCGACGATCGCGCACACCGTGATCAGCGGGTGCAGCGCCCCGAGGAGCTTCTGCCAGCCCTTCGGCGCGAGCGTGATGATCACGATCCCGCACCACAGCGACCAGCCGAAGTGCAGCGAGGGCATCGCCGCGTACTGGTTGGAGATCGCGGTCATCGCCCCGTACTGCGGATTGGCCAGATCCTGCGGCCCGTGCACGGTGTCGATGAAGCCGAGCGCGGGCATCAGCCGCGGCGGCGCCAGCGGGTACAGCCAGAAGCCGACGAGCGCGAGGACGGTGGCCAGGCCGAGGGAGGCGCGGGCCCAGCGGTAGTCGCCCGGCCTGCGCCAGTACAGGACCGCCAGGATCGTCAGCGGCACCACGAAGTGGAACGACGTGTAGTAGAAGTTGAAGAACTTCTCGAGCCAGGGCAGGTTCACGACGGCGTGGTTGACGGCGTGCTCGATGTCGATGCCCAGCGCCCGCTCGACGGCGTGGATCTGATTCCCGTGCCCCTCGGCGACGCTGCGGCTGCTCGGCGCGGCGGCCCGGATGTGCGAGTACAGCGAGTACCCCACCCGTATCAGCAGCAGCTCCAGCAACAGGTTGGGGCGCGACAGCACGCGCCGCCAGAACGGCAGCAGCGGCACCCTCGACCACCGTGCGGCGGCCGGACGGCTGTACGCCGTCGCGACGGGCTCGCGCCAGTACGGCGAGGAGCGCGGCAGGAACGGCACCGCGCAGGCCGCCGCCAGCGCGGCGAGGAGCAGCACGTTGTCCCGTACGGGGGCCAGCGCGGCCAGGTTGGGCAGCAGCACATCGCTGGGCAGCGTCATGGCGAGCACCACGGCCACCGGCCACACGGGCCGGTCCGCCGCCCGCTTGCCGACCTTGCCGGCCACCGCGAGCAGCACCCACAGCAGCTGGTGGCGCCAGCCGGCCGGCGCCACGGCGACGGCCACGCAGCCGGTGACGGCCACGGCGAGCAGCAGCTGGCCGTCGCGGGCGTAGCGGGCCGCGCGGCGCAGGCCGACCCAGGCGATCCCGGCCGCGAGGGCCACGTACAGCAGGATCTCGAGGGGGCCGCTCAGGCCGAGGCGCAGCAGCGCGCCGTGCACGGACTGGTTGGCGAGGCTGTCGGGGGCGCCGCCGAGGCCGGTGCCGGCCAGGTGGTGGACCCAGTACGTCCAGGAGTCGCGCGGCAGGGCCGCCCAGGACAGCGCGGTGGCTCCGGCGAACGTCACGGCGGCGGCCTTGGCGGTGGGGCGGCGGCCGGTCAGCCACAGCAGCGGCGCGAACAGCAGCAGGGCCGGCTGGAGCGCGGCGGCGAGGCCGACGAGGAAGCCGGCCGGGCGCTCGCCGGGCACCCGGAACACGGCCAGGAGCACCAGCAGCACGGGCAGGACGGCGGTCTGGCCCGGCGAGGCGGCCGCCCTGACGGGCAGCGACACCATCATCAGGGCGACCAGCACGGGCGCGGCGAGCAGCGCGGTGCGCCTCGGCACGGGGTCGGGCAGGCCGCGCGCGGCGACCAGCCCGACGGCGGCGACGAACAGCAGCGTCACACAGGTCCAGGCCACCTCCAGGGAGGGCGCCGCAAGGCTGAGGAACGGCCGCAGGACCATCCCGGCGAAGGGGGTCCCGGTGAACTGGCCGCCGTCGTAGAGCGAGCCGGGAAAACTGCTGGGGATCTGGAACTCGCCGAGCCACTCACCCGGTGGCACGCGCAGCACTGCGGCGGCCTGTCTGACGGCGAGGACACCGGCCAGCGCCCACAGGAGGAACCGTGCCGCCCCCAGTCTGCCGCTACCGCCTATGACCCCGGCATGTCCGTTCGCACCACTGTGCTCCGCCGCGTTAGCCACGCCTCGCCGGCCTCCCGCCCTGTTGACCGCAACCTTGACTTCGCCTGGCTGCCGCGTTTCATGCACCGCTTCATTACCTGGGAGGACGATATCCCGCACGGGATCCCTAGGATGGCGGGCATGAGCATCGTGAAGATCAACGCACTGACCGTGCCCGCCGAGCAGCGGGAAGTACTGGAGCAGCGGTTCGCCTCGCGGGCGGGCGCCGTGGAGGGTTCGGACGGGTTCGAGTGGTTCGAGCTGCTGCGTCCCGTCGAGGGGACGGACCAGTACCTGGTGTACACGCGGTGGCGGTCGGAGGAGGACTTCCAGGCGTGGATGGAGGGGCCCATGAAGGCGGCCCACCAGGGCGGGGGCTCGGGCGAGCGCCCGAAGCCGGCGGCCTCGGGGTCGGCGGTGTGGTCGTTCGAGGTCGTACAGCAGGCGGCGCCGAAGCCGCAGGGCTGAGCGCGGAAGCCGCAGGCCTGAGCCGGGGCTTCGCCGGGGCCTGCGCCGGGGCGGGGCGAGGAGGTCCGGGGGTCAGCCCCAGAAGCGGTCCTCCTCGTCGATGTCCTGCGTGCACTGGTCGACGTCGGTGATCTTCCCGCCGACGATCGTGAAGAAGAGGCCGCCCTGGATCTCGATCCCGTGGTCGCCGCGGTCGCCGCGCGCCGTGTGGAAGGTCATGGCGTGGCCGCGCCCGTCGACCAGCACCGAGTGCAGATCGACCTGGAACGTGCCGTTCGTCTCCTCGCCGAACCGCCGGTACAGGTCGAGGACGGCTTCACGGCCCTTGTGGTGCCCCGAGAGCGGGTTGCTGCCGGGCACGTGGTGGATGACGTCGGCCGTCATCAGCGTGCCCAGCGTCTCCATGTCGCCCTTGCCGAAGGCCTCGTAACCGCGGCGGATCAGGGCAGCATCAGGGTGCTCGGACATGGCGTTTCACGCCCTCCGTGTGAGTGATATGCGTCTTTTCCTATCATCGGCCCGTACCTGTGGATATTCCACGCGACGAGCCGCGCACGGACTCCACAATGGCGCCATGAACATCAACAGCACGACCAGCAGCTCCACCCCCGCCGCCGCCACCGCAGCGGGCGGCTGGACCGTCACCGCCGAGCACTTCGCCACCGCCGACGCCACCGCGCTGCGCCGCGCGTACTACGCGGAGGTCGCCGGCCGGTACTGGAAACGGTCCGTCACCGAGGCCGAGATCGACAAGGGCCTGCGGGACGACCCGGACGACGGGCTCGTCCCGCCGACGGGCCGGTTCGTCGTCGGCCGCTTGGACGGCACGCCCCGGGCCTGCGGCGGCATACGGCTGCTCGACCCCGTCACCGCCGAGCTCACCAGGGTGTACGTGGACCCTGCCGCCCGCGGCACCGGCGGCGGGGCGGCGCTGCTCGCCGCCCTGGAGGACGAGGCCCGCGCACTGGGCGCCGGGCGGGTCCGCCTCGACACCCGGTCGGACCTGGTCGAGGCCCGCGCGTTGTACGCACGGCACGGGTACGCGGAGATACCGGCGTACAACGCGGGCCGGTACGCGGAGCACTGGTTCGAGAAGCCCCTGGTCTGAGCCCGGCCGGCGCCCTGACCGACTGCCCCTCCGGCCGGCCGTCGGGGTCAGTGCGCGGCGTGGTCCCGGCGCGGCAGGGAGTCGTAGGGCTCCTCGGCGTCGGATCCGCAGAGCTCCGCGTTGATCTCCTTGACCAGCTTGACCAGGTCGGTCGGGCGGTCCGGGCCCCACCAGTCGCCGAGCAGCTCGGCGAGCGACTCCTCGCGGGCCGCGGCCAGCTTCTCGGCGTACTCCCGCCCGCGCCCGGTCAGGACCAGCGGCAGTCCGTCCCGTACGGCGAGCCCGCGCTCCTCGACCTGGCGGGCGGCGTCCGTGATCACCTTCAGCGGCACGGTGGTCCGTTCCGCGAGCATCGCGGGCTCGGTCGATCCGTACTTCTTGATCCGCAACAGCAGCCAGCTGGCCGCGGGCAGCAGGTCGAAGCCGGCCTTCTCGGTGATCTTCTCGTAGACGTGGCGGCGGCCCTCGCGGGTCCCGAGGACGGTCAGCGCGCGGGCGACCTCGTCGTGGGAGGAGCGGTGGACGGGGTTGGAGGCGAGGGTCTCGGTGACATCGGGCGCGGTGACCGAGCCGCGGAGCACGTCCTCCTTGAGGAACCAGGCGACGACGAAAGCGACGAGGACGACGGGCACGGCGTAGAGGAAGACGTCGGTGATGGAAGAGGCGTACGCGTCGAGCACGCGCGGCCGTACCTCGGCGGGCAGCCGTTCGACGGCCCGCGGATCGGCCTCCACCAGCGCGGCCGAACCGGGCGGCACCGGCAGCCCGGTGAAGGCGGTGGAGAGCTTGCCGTCGAGCCGGTTGGTGAAGACCGTGCCGAAGATCGCGACGCCGAAGGAGGCGCCGATGGAGCGGAAGAACGTGGCGCCGGAGGTGGCGACGCCGAGGTCGGCGTAGCTGACGGCGTTCTGCACGACCAGCACCAGCACCTGCATGACCAGACCCAGCCCGGTACCGAAGACGAAGAAGTAGATGCTCATCTCCCAGGTGCCACTGGTGCGCTCCAGCTGGTGCAGCAGGAGCAGCCCGATCGCGGTCACGGCCGTGCCCGCGATCGGGAAGACCTTCCACCGCCCGGTACGGCTGACGATCTGGCCGGACGCGGTGGAGGAGATCAGCATGCCGAGCACCATCGGCAGCATGTGGACGCCGGACATCGTGGGCGAGACGCCCTGGACCACCTGGAGGAACGTGGGCAGGTAGACCATCGCGCCGAACATCGCGAAACCGACGACGAAGCTGATCACCGAGCAGAGGGTGAACGTGCGGATCCTGAACAGCCCCAGCGGCAGGACGGGTTCGACGGCCCGCCGCTCGACGAGGAGGAACGCGGCGAGCAGCACGGCGCCGAGGACGGCCAGGCCGATGATCCGGGCCGAGCCCCAGCCCCAGGTGCCGCCGAGGGAGGCGACGAGTACGAGGCAGGTGGCGACGCAGGCGATGAGGAACGTGCCGAAGTAGTCGATGGTGTGCTTCGAGCGGCGCACCGGGATGTGCAGGGCCGCGGCGATGACGGCGAGCGCGACGAGACCGATGGGGAGGTTGATGTAGAAGACCCAGCGCCAGGACAGGTTGTCGACGAACAGGCCGCCCAGCAGCGGTCCGAGGACGCTGGTCGCGCCGAAGACGGCGCCGAAGAGGCCTTGGTACTTGCCGCGCTCGCGGGGCGGGACGATGTCGCCGACGATCGCCATCGACAGCACGATCAGTCCGCCGCCGCCCAGGCCCTGCAGGGCGCGGAACCCGATGAGCTGCGGCATGTCCTGGGCGATCCCGCAGAGCGCCGATCCGATGAGGAAGAGCACGATGGCGCCCTGGTACAGCTTCTTGCGTCCGTACTGGTCTCCGAGCTTGCCCCACAGGGGCGTGGCGGCGGTGGAGGCGAGCATGTACGCGGTGACGACCCAGGACAGGTGGGCCATCCCGCCCAGCTCACTGACGATCGTCGGCAGGGCCGTGGAGACGATGGTCTGGTCGAGGGCGGCGATGAGCAGGCCGAGCAGCAGCGCGCCGATGGAGACGAGGACCTCGCGGGAGGTGTGTTCGGCCGCCGGGCCGGACTTCTGCGGGTGGGGAGCGGGGTCCGCGGCGTCCGCGGTCACGTCCTGAGCCATCCGTTCCTCCTCGGGCCGGATCAACATGTCCATCCTGAGCGGTGTGGCCGGTTATGGCCTCTCGGGCGGGTTGGGCGGACCTCGGAGGGTCTGCATAATCGCAGGCAATGGCCAGGGAGGGATTCCAGTGAGCGCTGAGCGCTGTCCAGAATGCGGCGCCGTGGGCGTCGACTGCGGGTGTGCGCCGGTGGCCGGTTTCGAGCCACTGCGCATCCGTCCGTACGTGACGCTTCCCGACCCCGGCCAGTCCGACGACCCGCCGCCCACGCAGCCGGTGCGGGGCGTGGTGGCCGGTCCCGCGGGCGGGTACGCCCGTCCGGCCGAGGCGCCGCCGGGGGACGACACCCCGGCGTACGGCGTACCCGTGGCCTGGCCGGACGCGCCGCCGCAGGCGCTCTGGCCCGCCGAGACGGTCCAGCTCCGGGCGGCCACCCCGGCAGCCGGCACGAGGGGCGGGGGGAGGGGAGGGGGAGGGGGCCCCGAGAAGCGGACCGGCCCGTCCCGCCGACGGCGGCTCCCGACGGTCCTGGCCGGCGCGGGCACGGTGGTCGCCGTCGGCACGGCCGCCCTGGCGCTGGGGATGCTCCCGCGCTCCGGTGACAGCGACACCGTCCTGCTGGACGCCAAGCCCTCCGCGCCCGCAGTGAGCCTGGCTCCGGCCGGCCCGACGCAGCCGGCCGCCACGAGCAGCCCGTCCCGCTCGGCCTCGGCTTCGCCGTCACCGAGCGCCTCCAAGTCGGCATCCGCCTCGCCCACCGCCTCCCGCAGCTCGGCACGTCCGTCCCCGACCCCGTCGGCGAGCGCGAGCAGCAGCAAGCCGAGCGCCCCGGCACCACCTCCGCAGGCGCCGACACTGCGGTTCGGGGATTCGGGCCCGGAGGTGGAGAAGATGCAGCGGCTCCTGGCGGGGCGGGGCTACTACCGCGGGAAGATCAACGGCAGGTTCGACGGCCGCACGGAGGACGCCGTCTCGGATTTCCAGTGGCAGAACTACATCGACGAGGACTGGGGCGTCTACGGTCCGCAGACCCGTCGGGCACTGGAGGGCACGGGCTGATTCCTCGCGGAGTGGCGCGGACCGCCCCAGGTTTTGTATCGTGTGGAAACAAAGTGGTTCCGCCCGCACTCCCTGACCGGTGGGCGGAGCCGCTTGTTCTCTTTCCCGCCCCGTCTGGAGCACCGCCGATGCCGGCCAGCACCACCACCGCACCCGTCGTCCTCACCGCCAGGGCTCTGCTCCTGGACATGGACGGCACCATCGTCAACTCCGACGCGGTGGTCGAGCGCTGCTGGCGCGACTGGGCGGTGTCCCACGGGCTGGATCCGCAGGAGGCCCTCAAGGTGGTCCACGGCCGCCAGGGCTACGCCACGATGGCCATCCTCCTGCCGGAGCGCCCGATGGAGCTCAATTACGCCGAGAACACCGCGATGCTCGCCCGCGAGACCGCCGACACCGACGGTGTGGTCCCGGTCGGCGGAGCCGCGGAGTTCATGGCGGCGATCGGCGGACTGCCGCACGCCCTGGTGACCTCCGCCGACGCGGCCCTGGCCACGGCCCGGATGACCGCCGCCGCCCTGCCGATGCCCGAGGTACGGGTCACCGCCGAGTCGGTCCGGGCCAGCAAGCCCGACCCCGAGGGCTTCCTCAAGGGCGCCGCCGAACTGGGCATGGACCCCGCCGACTGCATCGTCTTCGAGGACTCCGCGGCAGGCATCGCCGCGGGCCTGGCTGCGGGCATGCGCGTGATCGGCATAGGCCCCCGGGCCGCGGCCCACGCCCCGACGGCCCACGTCCCCGACCTCACCTCGGTCCGCGTGACCACCACCCCGGACGGCTCGATCCAGCTGACGCTGACGCCGGGGGTCTGAGTCCGGGTCGGGGTGGGGGCTCGGGGACCGGGGTCGGCGTGAGCCGCCGGCTCGGCGACGGAGACGCCGGTGGGGGCTCCGGGGTCGGTCCGCGTACGCCGCGTTGAAAGCCGGCCGGGACCTCCGGGTCGGGGTCTTTGCACTCCGCGTCGCAGAAGCGTCCGGGGGCTTCCCGGCAGTCCACTGTCCTTCCGGGGCGGGCCGGGCAGTCAGGGGCGCTCCTGCGTCGCGTCGCTTCGCGATGACCTTCGGCCACCCCTGACTGCCCGGCCCGCCCCGGAATGCCACTAAGACTGCCGCGAAGCCCCCGAAGGACGGCCAGTGGGTTCGTGTTCCGATGAGGGCCGGTCAGAGATGCCGTCCGGCAGCCCCTGCCATCCGCACCCTGCCCAACAGGGGCACCGCGCCGGGCCGGTGAGCGGGCCGCGGGGAGGGGCACGGCCCGCTCAAGGGCCCATATGACACCCGTCCCGGGTCAGGGCGGGGTCGACCCGCACAAGACGGGGTCCAGATGCCCGTGCCGGTAGCCGCAGGTCCGCGGACGCAGCACATCGCTACGCGCTCCGCCCGGCTTGGCGTCCACCGGTCGTCCGGGGCCGGCCATGGGCCGGCTACTGCCCCACCCGTCCGTCGATCCGCTCGCGCAGGAAATCGGCATGGCCGTTGTGGCGGGCGTATTCCTCGATCATGTGGACCAGGACCTCGCGGAGCTCCATCGGCTGTCCGCCGCTGTCGCCCGTGACGTCGAGGTCGGGGGCCTCGGCCACCAGCTGTTCCGCGAAGGCGACCTCGGCCCGCCAGGTGGCCCACGCGTCCGCGACCACCGCCGGGTCGGCCACCGCCTCCGTGAAGTCCGCCGCCGGATCCTGCGCCGAGCGGTAGTGCCGTCGTACGTCCTCGCCCGCCATCACATGCCGGAACCAGTACTGCTCCACCCCTGCCAGGTGCCGTACGAGCCCCAGCAGGGAGAGGTTCGACGGTTCCACCGAGCGGCGGGCCATCGCCTCGGCGTCGAGTCCGGCGCACTTCAGCTCCAGCGTCAACCGCTGGTCGCGCAGGTAACCGGCGAGGACGGCGCGTTCGCCCCGGAAGCCGCCATCGGTACGGGTGTCCTCGTCGGGGTGGACGAACATGTTGGACCAGCCGAAGCGTCGGTCGGGCGCGGAGTCAGTGCTGTCGGTCACGCCCGCGAGCGTGCCCCGTACGTCCGCCAACCGCAACGGGATTTCCCCGCGCCCGGTCCGCACGCCCGTCAGCCCGCAATGGCCTCGTACAGCGAGAACGCGGCCAGCGCCGCCATCACGCCCGCTGCGACCTTCGTGATCAGGCGCAGCGGCACGTACTTCATGAGGGTCTTCCCGCCCAGGATTCCGATGCCCGCGACCGCCCACAGGGCGAGGACGGCGCCGATGCCGACCGAGACGGGGTTGTCGTAGCGTGCGGCGAGGTTGGCGGTCATGATCTGGGTCAGGTCACCGAACTCGGCCACCAGGATCAGCATGAATCCGGCCCCGGAGACCTTCCAGAAGGACTGGTCGGCAGGTGCCTTGACCTCCTCGTCCCCGTCGCTCTTCTTGAGGAGCAGCACGGCCGCGCCCGCGAGGAAGAGGACTCCGACGACGGCCTGGACGAGCCGGTGCGGGAGCAGGGTGAGCACGCTGCCTGCGGCGATGGCGAGTGCGACGTGTACGGCGAAGGCGGCGGCAACCCCGGCGAAGACGTACGAGGCGCGGTAGCGGGTGCCGAGCATCAGGCCGGCGAGGGCCGTCTTGTCGGGGAGTTCCGCGAGGAAGACGACTCCGAAGGCGATCGCCGTGACGGTGATGCTGAACGTGCTGCTGAACACGGGGGCGGAACCTCAATCGGTCGGGCAGGACGCCATCGACACCGAGAGACCTGGGGTTGTTTCAGGGGTCGCTTCGGCTCGGCGGCGCCCTGACTGCGTCCACGCACCCGTGTGTGGACGGGTGCAGATGAACCGGAACAGGACACTGCGGCCGAAGGTCTCGCTGGCCGGCCGCTGCGTGCGGCCTGCCTCCGGGCGCCGGCTGGGGTGACCCAGCAGTATGTCGACGGTCCGGCGAAGAGCTACTCCCCTTCTGCTTCCCACAGAATACGCGACGGTCGGCGGCGACCGGAATAGGCCCTTTGTCACATCCCGGCTCCATCCTGCTCGCCGCACCCGCCCGGTCACTCGGCCGTGCACCCGCCACCGCTCCGACTGGAAGTGCAACTTCCGCTTAATCCCGGCGAGTTGCCCGTGCACACATGTGACGTGCTCATGTCGCAAGCCTGTAACCTTGCGCCCGCCGCCACGCAATCTGGCGCCGCCACCATGGCCGCGCCCCTCCGGGGCTGACCGGCCACACCCCCCCACCCAGGGAGCCCCCGTCATGGCCCTCAAGACCCTCATATCCACTGTCTACGCGCGTCGAATCGGCGTGCTCGCGTCAGCAGCCACGCTCGCCGCCCTCACCTCCCTCGTGAACGCGCCCGTCGCCCAGGCCGCCCCGCCCACCCCCATCAGCGCCGCGGCCGCCCGCTCCTACCTCGCCACGGTCACCCCGAAGACCGAAGGCTCCCTCAGCGGCTACAGCCGCAGCCTCTTCCCGCACTGGAGCACCGTCTCCGGCACCTGCAACACCCGCGAGACGGTCCTCAAGCGCGACGGCGTCAACGTCGTCACCGACTCGGCCTGTGCTTCCGTGAGCGGCAGCTGGTACTCCGAGTACGACGGCGCCACCTGGACCGCCGCGGGCGACCTCGACATCGACCACGTCGTCCCGCTCGCCGAGGCCTGGCGCTCCGGGGCCAGCTCCTGGACCACCCCCCAGCGCCAGCAGTTCGCCAACGACCTCACCCGCCCGCAGCTCATCGCGGTCACCGACAACGTCAACCAGGCCAAGGGCGACCTCGACCCGGGCAAGTGGCTGCCGCCGCGGACCGCCTACCGCTGCACGTACGCCCGTATGTGGGTCCAGGTGAAGCAGTACTGGGCCCTGAGCATGGACTCCGGCGAGAAGACGGCCCTGGTGAACATCCTCAACGGCTGCTGATCCGCCGACGGGGCCAGGCCGGACCGGAAGCCGAACCGGCCACCCGGCCGGCTGCCGGCCCCGCCGCCGGCCATTCACCCGGCCTTTCCCCCGCCAGGGGG
Source organism: Streptomyces sp. NPDC032745 (assembly GCF_055579465.1). Taxonomy (NCBI): domain Bacteria; kingdom Bacillati; phylum Actinomycetota; class Actinomycetes; order Kitasatosporales; family Streptomycetaceae; genus Streptomyces; species Streptomyces sp. NPDC032745. Next base: position 14,315 of record NZ_JBVING010000004.1, read on the forward strand.
AGGCCACGCTCCCCCTGGCCGTCGTACCGTGATCGAAAGGGCTACGGAGGAGGGGGAGTTGCATGGCCGGATTGCGTCTGGGGCCGCTGCTTCGCTACGTCGACTGGGACACGGGCGGTTCGGCCACGATATGGGTCGAGGCCGATCGCCCGTGCACGGCCGAAGTGCGCTGCGCCGACGGGGCCGGCGGCAGCGTGCGTACCTTCCAGGTCGCCGGGCACCACTACGCCCTGGTGCCGGTGACCGGCCTGACCCCGGGGAGCACCACGGCGTACGAGGTGCTGCTCGACGGCGTGCACGTCTGGCCTCCGGCGGGGACGGCCTTTCCGCCGAGCACGATCACCACGCCCGCCGTCACGGCGGCCGGGCGGCCGGCCCCGGGGCTGCGGGTGACGTTCGGGTCGTGCCGGCAGGCTGCGCCTCCGGCCGGCCGGCACGGGCCGCACGGTCCGGATGCGCTCGACACCCTCGCGGCGCGGCTGGCCGCCGATCCGGACGAGGTGCGGCCGGATGTGCTGCTCCTGCTGGGCGACCAGGTGTACGCGGACCAGCTGTCCCGGGAGACCAGACAGTGGATCGCGGCCCGTCGGGACCTGCGGGATGCCCCCGGCGCGCAGGTCGCGGACTACGAGGAGTACACGCGGCTGTACTACGAGTCCTGGCTCGACCCTGAGATCCGCTGGCTGCTCTCCACCGTCCCCAGCCTGCAGATATTCGACGACCACGATGTCGTGGACGACTGGAACACGAGCGCTGCCTGGCTGGCGGAGATGCGGGCGACGCCGTGGTGGCAGGAGCGGGTGCTCAGCGGGCTGATGTCGTACTGGGTGCACCAGCACCTGGGGAATCTCTCGCCGGCCGAGCTCGCTGCCGACCCGCTGTACGAGGCCGTACGGGAGACCCCGGACGGTACGGATGCGCTGCGGGCGTTCGCCGCCGCGGCGGATGCCGATCCGGGCTCGGTGCGCTGGAGCTACCGGCGCGACTTCGGCCGGTCGCGGCTGCTGATGGTGGACACGCGGGCGGCGCGGGTGCTGGCTGAGGACGGGCGGGCGATGCTCGACCCGGCGGAGCAGCAGTGGCTCCGCGACAACGCCCTCGCCGGGCACGGCGGTTACGACCACCTCCTCATCGGTTCGTCGCTGCCGTGGCTGATGCCGCCGCTGATACACGACGCGGAGGCGTGGAATGCCGCGCTGTGCCGTGGTGAGCGGGGGACGCGGTGGGCGCGGATCGGGGAGGGGTTGCGGCGGCGCAGCGATCTGGAGCACTGGGCGGCGTTCCCGGCCTCGTTCGCGGCGCTCAGTGATCTGATCGAGGAGGTCGGGACGGGGCCGCGGGCGCCGGCGACGGTGTGCGTGCTGTCCGGGGACGTGCACCACGCGTACGTGGCCGAGCCCCGAATACCGAGTACGGCGCGGGTGTTCCAGTTGACGTGCTCGCCGGTGCACAACTCGATCCATACGGTGGTGAAGTGGGGCTTCCGTCTGGGCTGGTCGCGGGCGGGGCGGTGGTTGGGGCGCGGGTTCTCGCGGCACGGGCGGACGGGGCGTCCGCCGCTGAGCTGGCGTCGTACGGGTGGGCCGTGGTTCGGGAACCAGCTGATGACGCTGGCGCTGGCGGGCCGGTCGGCCCGGCTGCGGCTGGACCAGGCGCACAAGGCACGGAAGGGGCAGCAGGCGGCCCGGTTGGTGACGGTGCTGGACCGCGAGCTGACGGCCGCGGACTGAGTAGAGGGGCCGGACGGCACGGCCCGAGCCGGCAGCGCATGCGCGCCGGACTGCACGGACCACGCTGGCGGCACAACAGGCGCGAAAGCTGCACACCGCAACTCACAGACCGGGGCGGACAGACGGGGCTGACACACTGTGGCCCCGGGAAGCCCCCGGACGTACGGCGCACCAACGCCAGGCGTACGCTGTATGGCTGTCAAGCCGCCCCTGCCGCTCCCCCGCGACGTCGCGGCGCTTCACGCCGAAGCACGTCAATCGGACTGGGGAGTCCCGCTTTGTTTGAGACTCTGGGGTCGCTGACCACGAGCCCATGGATCTACGCCGTGGTGGCGCTGTCCGTCGTGCTCGACGTCTTCCTGCCGGTGCTGCCGAGCGGGGTTCTGGTGATCACCGCTGCGGCGGCTGCAGCAGCCGCAGGGGCGGCCGGGCCGGTGCCGGTTCCGGCGCAGGTGCCGGACATCATGGCGCTGCTGGTGATCGCCACGACCTCGTCCGTACTGGGTGACATGGCCGCGTTCCGGCTGGCCCGGCGCGGCGGGGCCCGGCTGGACCGCGCCATCGCCCGGTCCCGGCGCCTGACCCGGGCCCAGGAACGCCTGGGCGCGGCCCTGGCCCGCGGCGGCGGCGCCCTGGTGGTGATCGCCCGCTTCGCGCCGGCCGGCCGCTCGGTTGTGTCCCTGGGCGCGGGCAAGACCCACCGCAAGGTCATGGAGTTCCTGCCCTGGTCGGTGCTGGCCGGCATGGCCTGGGCCGGGTACAGCGTGGCCCTCGGCTACTTCGGCACCCAGTGGCTCGGCGCCGCCTGGCTCGGCACGGCGGTCTCCGTGATCGCCCTCTTCGCCGCGGGGGCCCTGGCGGCGTTCGTCGTCCGCCGCCCCGCCCCGGCACCGGCGTAGCCCGCAGCCCTCCCGTACCGATTCCCCCGGGCGGAGCAGCGGCTCACCCGTTCACCCGGCCCCGATCGCCGACCTGGTCCCGGGCTCCTAGCGTCCACAGCACGGTGCGCATCCGAATCCGCGTCACATCCGTGGCCTGGCCGTGCCGTTTCGAGGAGCCCGAGGAGTTCTCTCCATGCCCGCCAAGCCGCTCGCCCAGCTGCCGAACCACCGCCTCCTTGCGAGGGCCGCGGCTGCGACCCTCGTCCTCGCCGCGGCCACTCCCCTCACGGTCGTCCACGCCGCCTCCCCCTCCGCCGGCGTCTCCCCCACCGCCGTCGCCCCCGGCGGCCGGGTCAGCCTGAACGTCAGCGGCTGCGGGACCAAGACCGGACTTGCCTCGTCCAGCGCCTTCGGCGACGTACGGCTGACGCCGGGCAACCTCGAGGCCACCAACCTCTTCGGCAACGCCACCGTCTTCAGCAACGCCAACGCCGGCGCGCACTCCGTCACCTTCGAGTGCGGCGGCGCCGGCGGGCAGCGCGTCACCGTCTCCCTCCAGGTCACCACGGGCGCGGCCCGCGGCGGGCTGGGCGGCAGCATCGGCGCGATGAGCCCCGGTCAGATCGCCCTGGGCGCCGCGATGGCCGCAGGCGCGCTGGGCACCGGCGTCTGGGTACTGCGCCGCCGCTCCCGCATGTCCTGACCACCGGCACACGACGAGAACGGGTCCCAGCGGGGGCGGGGCGGACCTAGGCGGTGACGGTGGTGGCGGCCGCCACCCCGGCTCTGACCTGCAGCCCGTCCAGCAGGTCCCGCGTGGCCTCGGCGATCGCCTCCACGGCGGCCTCGAAGACCTCCTGATTGTGCGCGGCGGGCGCCCGGAACCCGGACACCTTCCGTACGTACTGCAGCGCGGCGGCGCGGATCTCCTCCTCGGTGGCCTTCTCGGGGATGGCGGGCGGGCGCAGGGTCTTAATGGAACGGCACATACCCCCACTATCGCGCTACTGCGGCAGCTCGGCCCCGGACAGTTTCATGATCAAACCGGCTTGCAGCCGCGCCCGCAGAACGGGATCCGTGACCTCGTCGAGCAGCTCGACGGCCTGTTGCATGGCGGCGGCGGCCCGCCGGTCCTCGCGCAGGGAGGCGGTCTGATCGGCCATGTGCCTGAGCGCGATGTCGGCCCGCCGGTGGAACAGCTGCCCGACGAGCGTGACGACGACGCCCACCGAGCTCATGACCACGCCGAGGTAGAGATCCCCGCTGCTCTCGGCCTTCCACACGGCCAGCGCCACCCCGAGCAGCAGTATGGCGGCGCCGGCCCCGGCGAACCGCTGGCTGGTGGCGAAGCTGCTGCGCGCCTGCGTCAGCCCGTACGCGTAGTACTCCACGAGCACGGAGGTGAACTCGGCGTCCCCGTGCCCCTCCCGTCCGGCCGGTATCCCCCCGACATCGGCGTACTTAGGATCCCCGGCGACCGCCGCAGGCTCCGCCACCCGCGCCAGCAACCGAGCCCGCTCATCATCCCGCCGCCGCTCAAAACTGCGGATCTCCCGCCCCCACCCGACCAACACCACGGCGACCAACAGAACCGCCGCCCCACCCACTGCCAGCCACTCCCCCATCCCCGCCCCCTCCCCCACCCAACAGCCCCCAAACCCCGCGGGGTTCGCCGGACTGTGGCTGAAGCATTCGGCCGCTGTGCGGTCACGCTGCCGTCACCCGACATTGCCGGACCCGTCAATGGAGCCGGGACCACCAGGCGCCCCATGAATTTTGAGACGATAGATGCCATCCAGGTCAGGCATGCCCGGGAAAACGCCGTCTCCGCCTCGGCCCGGGTCACTGTAGTCGGGACCGCCGGGTGCCCCATGGACCGTGAAGTGGTAAATGCCGTCTGCATCAGGAGCGTTGGGATCGCCATCCAGGAGGGGGGCCGCCATCGCCATCGCGTTCCCGGGGCACGGCGCGGCCGAGGCCGTGAAAGCGGCGGAGGACAGCGAGACACCTCCGACGGCCAGGCCGGCCGACGCGGCCAGCAGAACAAGACGCCGGGTTCGGTTGCGGGTCATGGGAATGCTCCTAGCGAGGATGGTCGGATGCGCCCCTGTCGGGCTGCGTGAACCTGTGCCTCCATTGAGCCCCGGCAAGCACATCGCGGTCATGCCCCTGGATATCGGGACTTGACACCCCCTGAACCACCGGCTCGCACGACCTCGACGAGGGACGCAAAAGACCCCCGGCCATGATCGGCCGGGGGTCTTCCCACCGGTGGGCGTGGACGGTTTCGAACCGCCGACATCTGCTTTGTACGCTCGCCCAGCCGCGAGCGGGGCCTGGGAGCGGCGACCTATTCCTTTGAAAGAGGCACCCCTACGGTCAGTACCAATCTACTCACGTCCGTTGCCGTTGCCGTCAACGACTGCCGTCAGGCATCGCGCAGAGCCCTGATCTGTTGCGATGGACATGGTCCAGAGAGGTCGGCATTATCCATTTGCTAATATTCATCACCGCGTCTCGTTCTGGCGACGTGCGCAGGATGAAGCGCTCCATGGAGATTTTAAGAAGCCTCCGATCTTCTACGCAATAAAGCACGAACGAGCGATCGTTATTACCCAGATAAGTGAGACCGCTGGCGGAGATCGATACTGATGCATCGGTCACTGAAATGATTTCACTGACAGGCTGAGCTCGAACATCAAAAAGCATCAAACCGGTGAGGCGGATCGGCGCTACCGCCTTACCCTCCGCACCCATTCTCCCTTCATCGCTCACGATTACATTTCCCTCATGCCCGGCCAGAAAAAGCGCTAGGAAGATGGCTAGCCCATACACCACCTCCCCCGCCCAGTTGAACGGGGTGAATTGCTGCTCAGCTCGCCTTGAGGAAAATATCCGAATCAGTTTGCGAAGCAACCCAAGTGCCAGCCACGTGAAAAGCACAGTGGTAAGCACCAATGCAGTTAGCACGATGATGGTTCCCCACGAGCGGACTAGGACGTCTGCCCGCGACATCCCTACATCCGTCGAGCTGATGCCGAACTCGCGATAGAACTCGTCATACATGCATGCCATGAACGCGAAAGACAACGCCGCCGAAATTGCGGCGACAACACGGTAATGCGGTGCGACTGACGCCCATAGCGACTTTTTCGGTGGCTTCGGAGCTTCCTCCATACCTAAACAGTGCCCCGATCGCATCCCGCCTTAGCCCCACGCCCTACTGTTTCACCTACCCAGCCGATCGACATCCGTCCAAGGGGCTATTTTGCAGGGATGGGCGGCTTCAGGCTCCCCCATAAGCAGTGGATCGCGATCAGGCGTTGAGAGCAGTCAGCGCATCGGCCATCGGCCACTGACTGCATGCCGAGCACCACGAGATCAGCTCCTGCCTCGGAAGGGTCAGCCTCGCCGGCGCTGTTTATTGTCACGCCTTCCTCGGGCCGTCGGCACACTCCTGGCAGGCCCCGAGGGTGGTGTCAGTGGTGTGAGCTACACGCTGTCACGACACCCATGCGGATGCTTCACAGATGCAGGAAAGGACTGATGTCCGTACCGTCGTTTCGGGAAGGAGGCGGGGAAGTTGGATTCACCAGCTGAAGATTCGAGCAGCCGTAGCGATCTGAGCGCCGGAGAGCGAGTTTCGCAATTTGCGCGGCGCAATGTACTTCTGGTGACTGTTTTCCTATTGTCCAACATGGTCACTTCTGTCAGCGCACTGGCCACGGCGCTAATCACATATCGGGATTCTCGATCCGACTGGCGGCCCACAGAGTACAAGAAGCTGAGAGAACTCCGCGCGGGATACTCGCTTGAAAAATTCAAAAAAGAGCTAGGCGTGCCCGCCTTTAGAATCCCCATGGGTACCGGCTGGAGCGGCGACCTTCCGAATGGCGAGTATACCAGGAATATCTTCCGACCTCGTCGAGAGTATTGGGTTGAGGTCATTTCTGATCGCGCGGGCGGGACCGTCACCTATTCAGTCACGAGCTGCCATGTAAATTTCAACCCGAAATTCTCCTTTCGCGGCGGAAAGGAGATGATCGGGGAGTATAAAGAGTTCCAGCTTACGCTCAACAAGACACCGATGTCGGATGTAATTCCTATCAATAGGGAGTTGCCGGTCTCGACGCAGGCATGGTTCGCGATCACAGGGGGGCGCGCCGGTTTCGTCGGCCAGAGCCTTGCTCTGGGCGAAGATACCGATTATCGAGAATTCAGCTGGGGGCTCAACGATGTCTGCAGGCCCTGGATTTACAGCGATTCGAAAGTTGACTCATTCTCGGCCTGGGATGATTGGTATGCGAAATATCGCTACTACACGGAGGCTGAACTACCATTCCCTGCAGCGGCACAGAAAGAGACTCGCAATCTAATGTCTCGGTCGCTGATCAACACCTATACAGAATCCGCTAAGGATGCGAATGTTCATCGCTTCTATCCCGGCTTGGTCGGTGTCAATCGGCTTGATGTGAGATAGGGTCACGCCGGCACGGCTCTTGGTCCAAGACTCCAGGTACCCGGGCGGTCGGCGCGCGACGCCGCCTTGGCAGCGGAAGCGCCCATGAAGGGAGACATGATTGTTGGGCCATGCAACCGAGACCACGGAAGACGGCTGGTGAAACCGTCGGCGCATAGACGCCCATATCGGCCAACACATCGTCAGGCACCGGGATGGCGACCATAAAGCCTTGTTTGGGATAGCTAGCCCAGCAGGGCGCACGACCAGGGGGATGACCACTCGCCCCAAGGAGCACGCACTCCCAGGGTCAGCACAGATCCGCTCGCGTCCGCTGCTGTTGCCGTCAGACACCTCGCCGCCGTGCACGCGGCTCCGGAGGGCACTCGCCGTCATCGAGATAGACGGCACCCACCTGCGGGAACACTCTACGGCGAGCTGCAAGTCAGAAGCCCCACTCGCCTCTCACGCACACGAGCCTGGGGCGCGTTCTACTCGGCTGAGCTCAGCGAAGGGATGGACGGCATGGGCGCCACCGTCCTGAATCGGTCCTGTACGTGGAGATGCTGCTGGTACCCGATAGCGGGGCGGGTGCCGCGGACGATGGGGTCAACGTACTGACGGCACGTCATTGAGGTTGAGGGCGCTGCCCATCTCAACCTCGGATCAGAGCTTCCGGGCCGTAGCGTATGCCCGGCGTTCCTCGTACGGCTTGCTGACCAGGAGGACGGACCCGGCCTCGACGCCCTTCTCCTCCAGGAGCGCCCAGGTGAAGTGGATGTTCTCACCGGTGTTCGTAGCCCTCGGTTCCGCGAGGACGGTGGCCGGGGGGACGCCGAGTTTGATCCGAAGGAACGCATTCATCTACTGGAACTCCTCGGGGCTCGACCGCCCGCCATCTGCACGCCTCAATCTGGCTCACAACCAGCAAAAACGGGGCACAAGAGAGAACCCTGGGGCCCCACTGGCGCGGGCCGTTGACTGCTGTTCCCCGCCCTGCCTGACCCATGGCTTGCGCGCCGCAGCGGCAGCAGGCCTTTGTCAGTGGATGGGTGTACTCTGCGCCGCCCGCGGCCTACCTGAAGCATGTCCATATTCTGATATACGCAAATCGACACCATTTGACTTCGAAGAGGTGTGCACCGCATCACCGATTCGATGTGACAAGCATCACATTCACATGGGCGCGAGCTCGCTGAGCAGGCCGTTTGTTGATCCGCCTTCACGCGTAATGCGTCTGCCCGGGTGATCGACATCCCTGTCGGTGTCGCTATCGACCTCGCACGCAAGGCAAGATGGGATCGCCGACTGAAGTATTGGTGACCTACGTCACACTTCCCGCTGCTCTGCTTGCGTGAGAAAGCCGCTGTTCCGGGAAGGGTGAAGGCCCCACCTCCCGTCGCCTGGCAGCAGCGGAGATGAGGCCCTCGGCAAACATCACATTGCAGTGAGGGGCCCCGGCCGTCAGGTCGGGGCTTTCCCTTACTGGCTCAGGAACTCCTTCACGATCTTGTAGACCGTGTAGATCGGTCCGAGCCAGCGGACGCGGTTGTAAGCCCTGTCCGCCTTACTGCTGTGGTGCCCCTCTGACTGTGGCGCCATCGGGCCGCCCCCTTTCTGGACCCACGACTTTCGCGGACCCCGCGGGGAAACCCACGACCGTACTCGGCCCCGGGGAGCGGTTGGCGACTTAGATTACCGGTGCCGCGCGACACCATGGTTCGGCCACCACAGTCGACGACTGGGGCACGCAGTGCCATGCAACTTCCGTGCACTGTGCGGGCATTGACGATCATTCATCCGACCTGGGATCTTCCTTCGCCAGGGGTAGGAACTGCGTGCCACTTTGGGGGCTTCAGTCACTTAAAACGCAGACGGCGTGTGTGCTGAGTCACCCAGGAAATTCGTCGCCGCGTTCGGTGTCGTAAGCGGTGGTTGTCCCGGATCATGCCTGCCACCTGCAGGAAGGCTGAATCTCTAGAGGTGCGGAATCCCGACCTAGGGTTGAGATGGCGTACTGGCAGGCAGCCCGAACACGGCCGGAGGTCGTTCAAACGGCTTTGGTCGGTGCTCTGTCCTGGCTGGCAACTCGGTCAGGTCTTGACGCGACGCGCTCATCGGCCAGAGTCGACGCGGAGCGTCCACGCCGGCCGACGCCACATCGCGGTAGCAGCTGCTCCCCGCCCGTTTCCGGTGGTGCGGTTGCCTGCGCACCCGTCATCCGCGATGCCGGGTGTACGACGCCCTGCCCAACTGGTCTCTGGTGGATGGCCGACCGTGTGCAAGAAGCCACCCCTTCCTCGGCGCTGGCCGCCTTTGGGTACCCCGTCCCCGCCGCAGTCGGCAGCGCTCCCGGCCACGCATGCCAGTGACGGTTGCCGCACACGCGCCGCGCATCCTGCGGCTGCGGCCCACCTCGACCGGCCTGGTGCTGCGGTTGAAACTCCGGCCCGGTCAGGACGCGTTCGGCTTCTCCGCCTCCTCGGAGCGGCTACGGCACTCCTTTGACCTCCACAACGTCGTCTAGCGTGAGATCCGCTCTGGCGTCCCAAGGTCCAGTCCCGCGAGATGTCGCCGTGGGAGCTGGACGAGACCCTCGACTTCCTCGCCGCCGCCCGCCAGGACCTGCTGTATCCCGCCTTCGTACTCGCCATCGCCCTCGGCCAGCGACGCGGTGAACTCGTCGGGCTCCGTTGGGAGAACGTGAACTTGGAGAAAGGGAGATCCGACTTCGGAGCCAGCGACAGCGTGTTCGTGGAGAGGCCTATGAGGACGACCCCAAGGGGCGCCGCCGCCGACAGCCCCTCCCCCTGCCCGGGATATGTCGCTCCCCTGCGCTGGCAGCGGATGAAGCAGGCCGAGATGCGGGCCAAGGCCGGGGACACCTGGCAGGAGACCGGGTACGTGTTCACCACGCGAACCGGGCGGCCCATCGAGCCGCGGAACGTCTACCGGTCCTTCACCCGCGTGGCCAAGGACGCCGGTTTGAGGGTCATTCGACTGCACGACGCGCGGCACGGGACAGCCACGTTGTTGACTGCCGCCGGCGTTCCGCCGCGGGTCGTGATGGAGATCCTCGGGCACTCTCAGATCGCGGTCACGATGAACGTGTACGCGCACGTCGTCCAGGACACGCAGCGCGAGGCGATCGGGCACATGGACCGGCTGTTGCGGCAACGTCCCGGCCGTACCTGACCGCTCCCGTTGATGTCACTTGTGGATGCAGAAGACCCCCCGCCACGATCGGCGAGGGGTCTTCTTGCTGGTGGGCGTGGACGGTTTCGAACCGCCGACATCTGCTTTGTAAGAGCAGCGCTCTACCCCTGAGCTACACACCCGTGGATGAGTGGACAGCCTACATGGCGGGCGCACCCCCCACGCAAACCCGTTCCCGTGGGAGAGAATGGACCGGGGCATGGCGGAGGCGGTACGGGAGAGGGATTGTGACGACGGCATCCCGGCGGTGGTTCGGCGGGCGGGACGAGAGTCGGCGGGCGGATGCGCAGGCGGCGAAGGATGCCGCCGCGGCCGCGTTCTACGAGCTGGATACCGCGCAGCGGGATCTGCGGATTTCCATGGAGACCATCGCGGCCGCCGACGGGTCGCCCGCGGCCCGGCAGGCCGGGGAGGGGTTCGCCGCGCTCGGGCAGCGGATCGACCAGGTCAGCCATGTGTACATCGAGGCCGTCGACGCGCACGACCTTGACCGGGTGGACCTCGAGGGGTCCGTCGCCGGGCGGGCGCGGGAGCAGCTGACGCGGGCACGGGACGAGCTCGTGCGGGTCAAGGGTGAGCTGGACCGGTTCGCGCAGGGGCTGCAGCCGCTGCTGGACAAGGCCGAGACGCAGCTGGCGCGGGTGGCGCCCGCCCGGGAGCGGGCCAGGGCCGCGCTGCTCGCGGCGAGCACGGCGCTGGACGACGTACGCGGCAAGGGGATGCGGGCCGACGAGTTCGCGGCGCGACTGGCGGCGCTGGGACCGGAGCTGACCCTGCTGAACCAGGGCGCCGCCCGGCACGGGGTGCAGGAGACCGTCCAGCGCGCTGACCGGATCCTGCGTGACGCGGAGGCGATACGGGCCGAGGTCACGCGGCTCCCGGAGCGGGCCGCGGAGATCGACCGGCGCCTGGTGAGCCTGCGGACCCGGGCGCAGGCGCTGCGCAACCGGGCGGACCGGGTGGACCCGGTCCTCAGTGAGCTGCGCCGGCGGTTCAGTGCCGCGTGCTGGCAGGACCTGCAGCAGGTGCCCGACCAGGCCGTACGCGACGTGGCGCGGGCCGAGGAGCAGCTGGGGGAGGCCGCGCGGGCGCGGGAGGAGCAGCGCTGGGCGGACGTCGGGGCGCTGGTCGAGTCGGTCCGGGGTGCGCTGGATGCGACCGACGAGGCGGTGTCGGCCGCGCAGGACCGGCTGTCGCGGCTGGAGGCGGTGGCGCGGGACCCGCAGGCGGAGGTTCAGCGGACCCGGTTCGCGATCCGGGATGCGCAGCGGCTGGCGATGGAGGGCCGCAGCGTGCCCGATCCTCGGCATGCGCGGCCGCTGGACGAGTCGGTGGCCCGGATGGAGCGGGCGCTCGCCGGGCTGGAGGAGCGGCATCCCGACTACTGGCATTTCCTTCAGGAGATGGAGCAGGTGCGGGGAGACGTGGGGCGGGTCGTCTCCGATATCCGCGGCAGGCGCGGGAGCGGCTGAGGCCCGCGCTTGTCGCGGGGTGGGCATGGGCGGATGCTGGAGGTGGCTGGCACAGAGCCTAGGAGGGCGTGATGGCTGCCCACACTTCGCATACGTCTCGTGCGCCCGGCGCACCGCGCGCGACCGCACCCCCCGTGACCGCACCCCCCGTGACCGCGCCGCATGCGGCCTACGGGTGTCACGAGCCCCATGAGCATTACGCGCCGTACGTGTCCCATGCGCCGATCGAGCTCCCCGCACCGCACGTCCCCTACCTGGTGCGGCGCATCGCGCATCCCGTCAATGCCCGGCTCGACGAGCACCTGCCCTCCGACCACAAGCTCAGCAAGGTGTACCGGGTGGGCGCGGGCCTGACGGGTCTGCTGCTGGTCGTCTTCGGGATCCTCGGGCTCATCGACCAGATCGGGTTCTTCGACACCGGCGGTGCCACGGTGCTCGCGCTGAACACCAACGGCGCGCTGAGCATCCTGTCGATCTGCATCGGGCTGCTGCTCTTCGCCGGGATGGTGATCGGCGGGAACTTCGCCTCCACCCTCAACATCGTGCTGGGCCTCGCCTTCATCGCCAGCGGGTTCGTGAACCTGGCCCTGCTGGACACCGGCCTGAACTTCCTGGCCTTCAGGATCCAGAACGTGCTGTTCAGCTTCGTCGTCGGCGTGATGCTGATGTGGTTCGGGATGTACGGGCGGGTGGGCAGCGCCCTGCCGCACGACAATCCGTACTGGCGCGCCCGCAACCCCCAGCAGGCCGCACGGGAGGACCGGGCACGCGCCGCCGTCCTGCACGGGATCTGAGGCTGTCGCCGGACTCCGAGGCTGTGACGGGAATCCGAGGCTGTCGCGGGACTCCGAGGCTGTGGCGGGGCCGTCCCGCTCTGTAGCCTTGGGCCATGCCTCGTTACGAATTCCGCTGCCGGACCTGCGACGACACCTTTGAGGTCAGCCGGCCCATGGCCGAGTCGTCCGCTCCCGCCGACTGCCCCGCCGGGCACGCCGACACCGTCAAGCTGCTGTCCGCCGTCGCCGTGGGCGGGACCAGCAGCGCCCCCGCGCCCTCCGGCGGGGGCTGCTGCGGCGGGGGCGGCTGCTGCTGACCCGGCGCTACCAGCGCTACCAGCGGTACCGGCGCTACCTGCGCTTGCGCGACAGGGTGATGCCGTCCGAGATCGCCAGCAGGACCGACTCCATGCGGGAGTCGGCCGCGACGTGGTCGTTGTAGGCGCGCACCCCCGCCGCCGAGCCCTTGGCGGACTCGTCCAGGACCGTGCCGTGGTACAGCGTGTTGTCCGTGACGATCAGCCCGCCCGGGCGCAGCCGCGGAACGAGCTCCTCCCAGTAGGCGATCTGGCTCTCCTTGTCCGCGTCCACGTAGGCCATGTCGATGTGCGGTTCCTGCGGCATGGCGCGCAGGGTGTCCAGCGCCGGGGCGATCCGCAGGTCGATCCGGTCGGCGACGCCCGCCGCCTTCCAGGCCTCGCGGCCGTACCCGGTCCACTCCTCCGAGACGTCGCAGGCGACGAGCGTGCCGTCCGCAGGCAGTGCCTGCGCCATCGACAGGGTCGAGAAGCCGGTGAAGGTGCCGATCTCGACGATGTGCCGGGCGCCCGTCAGCCGGACCAGGAAGGCCAGCAGCGGGCCCTGCTCCTCCGCCGACTGCATGCCGGCCACGTCCGGGAACTTCTCGTACGTCGTCGCCACCAGCCCCCGCTGGATCTCGTCCAGCGGGGGGTTGTGGTCGAGCATGTAGCGGTACAGCTCGTCGGTGATCTTGGTGCTGTTGCCCTTGGTCATGCGCCCAGTGTGCCGACTTCGCCGCCCGGCCGGACACCCTCCTGGGCGACCGCACGGGCGAAAGCGCGCACGATCTCCTCGCCGGCCAGGACACCCGCGGTGGCCAGGGGCGTGACCGTCGGCGCGGTCCAGCCCGCGTCGGCCAGCTCGCCGTGGCCCGGGCGCCAGGCCGCGTCCGCCGCCAGCAGCAGGTCCGCGTCCAGCAGGGAGTCGCCGGCGGCGAGGGTCGTGGACGCGCCGGTACGGCGGGCCACCTCGTGCATGGCCGCGCTCTTCGTCAGCGGGCGCGGCACGGCGTAGATCTTGCGGCCCTGGAGGGAGACCGTCCAGCCGCGCCCGTCGGCCCATTCGGTCAGCGCCTTGACCCACTCCTCGGGCACCAGGGCGCGTTCGACGACCAGGTAGGCGAACAGGTCCTCGGCGACCCGCGCCTTGCGCAGCCACGCCGGGTCCGCCGTGGCCAGCAGGTGCCCGTGCACCTCCTCCAGCGGGGCGCACTCCTCGGCCAGCCGCGCCGCCACCTGGCGCCTCCAGTCACGGTCCGGGACGCCGTCGACCAGCAGCTGCCCGCCGTTGGCGCAGATCGCGTACGGTGCAGGGCGCCCGGGGAAGCGTATGCGCTGGTACTGCTTGCGCGTACGGGTCGTGGTCGGGACGAAGACCACCTCGGGATCGGCGGTCAGCTCGGCCAGCAGCGCCGCAGCCGTCTCCGTCATGAACGACAGCGGCTTGCTCTCGTGCACCTCGACGCACAGCAGCCGCGGGGCCACCGGGTCGGGCATGGTCAGGCCGAGGGCGGCCGCCGAGTAGATGAGCGTGCGGTCGAGATCACTGGCTACCAGGACAGTCACTTGGAGGCCACAGCCTTTCCGTCGGCGCCCGTGGCGCCGCGCGTGAAGCGGGGGTGGATGAGTCCTACACACGTGTAGGGGAGCCCGTCGACCTCTTCCACCGGTACGCCGCGCTGCTCGGCGAGCAGCCGTACGTGGTCCAGGTCGGCCCCGGCGCCGCGCTGCGCCAGGATCTTCCACGGCACGCGCCGCAGCAGCACCCGCGTCGTCTCGCCGACACCGGGCTTGACCAGGTTCACGTCGTGGATGCCGTACTCCTCGCTGATCCGCTCCACCGCCGCCCAGCCCTCCCAGGTGGGTGTGCGGTCGGCGGCGAGCAGCTCCTTGACCTCGGCGTCGACCGCCTCGGCCACCTCGTCGAAGCGGGCGGCGACGGTGTCGATGAAGCCGGTGGAGACATCGGCTCCGGCGAGCTCGCGGTAGAACTTCGCGCCGTGGAAGTCGGCGGGCCCGACCAGGTCGGACCTGAGCACCGTACGCGAGATCAGTCCGGAAACGGTGGAATTGAGGCAGGCGGAGGGGATCAGGAAGTCCTCACGGGTGCCGTACGTGCGCACGCAGGAGCCGGGGTCGGCGAGGACCACGATCTCCGGATCGAAGCCCGGGCCCCCTGTTTCCTTCCCGTGCGCTGCCAGCGCGGCCGACAGCTCGCGCGTGATGGCGCCCTTGCCCGTCCAGCCGTCCACGAAGACGACGTCCGCGGGATCGTGGTGGGCGGCCAGCCAGCGCAGCGCGTTGGGGTCGATGCCGCGGCCGCGCACGATGGAGACGGCGTAGTGCGGCAGGTCCAGGCCGTGCCGGGCCTGGGCCCAGCGGCGCATGAGGACGCCGACGGGGGTTCCGGCGCGGGCCAGCGAGACGAGGACCGGGGAGGGGGACCGCTCGGCGAGGACCGTTTCGGTGACCGTGCCGACGGCCCGGGCTATGCGGGCGGCGGACGCCCCCAGCGCGCTCCGGTACAGCTCCTGGTACTGGGGGGACGGCTGGTACTCGACGGGCAGCGACTCGGCGTAGTGCGCGCCGCCCGCCTGGATGGCCTCCTCGCGCTCCTCGGTCGGGGCCTCGAGCGCCACGTCGGAGAGGTCCTGGAGCAGCCAGCCGCAGTCCTCGGCGGCGTACGAGGAGAAGGCGGGTCCGCGCAGGGGCTCGGGCAGGATCGGCTCGGGCATGATCGGCTCCCGCCGGTCGGAGGAAACGTCGGGGGTGTACGAGGGGACCACCGCGAGCAGGACCCGCCCGGTGTGCGGGGCCAGGCGGGCGAGGAGCCCGTCGGGGGCGTGCAGCGCACCGGTGTCACCGCGGGTGTCGACGACGGCGACGACGGTGTCGAAGCCGGCGCCCGCGACGTTGTAGGCGTACCGGTCGCCGGGCCCGTCGGCGGGGTCGTCGTGGGCGGGGAAGACGAGGCGGGTGCGGATGGCGTAGCCGGGGTCGTCGACGGCGAGCACGGGCGAGCGGGTGGTGGTCGAGAACCGGACCTCGGCCGCGGCACCCGACTCCTCCAGGGCCCGCGCGAGGCGCAGCGGCGCGTACATCAGCTCTTCGTTGCCGAGTACGAGGACCTTCCCGGGCTCGGCTCCGAGTGCGTCGGCGAGCTGCCGGGCCAGCGCGGGCAGGGCCGCTTCGAGCCGGGCGCTGTGCTCGGGGGTGAACCCGTGGCGGCCGCCGTCGGGAACCCCGTCGGGCCAGTCCAGCACGACCCGCCCGACCGGAGCGGCGGCCGGGGCCGATGCCGCAGCGGCCCCGGAAGAGCCCGCCCCCGCGCCCTGCTCCTCGTGCTCCTCGTACTTCTCGTACTCCTCGACCAGTGCCTGCCCCTTGGCCAGGACCCCGTCGGGGAGGTGCACCGTGCCGGAGGCCAGGGCTACCAGGTCGACCCGCGCGCCCAGCTCGGCTGCGAAGGCGGTGAGCCGGTCGCGGTCGGCCGGTGAGCGCATGTCGACGAGGGCGACGACCACGTAGTGCCCGCGGGGGTGGCGGGCGTGCAGGTCGCGGATGGTGTTCAGGACCGTGTTGCCGGTGGAGAACTCGTCGTCGACGAGGACCAGCGGCCCGCTGCCGGCCAGCAGCTTCGGGTCCTGCGGCAGCAACAGGTGCGAGGTGGCGTGCGAGTGGGCCTCCTCGAACCCGCCCGCGGGCTCCACGCCCGGCACGGGGCGGCGGGTGGAGTGCAGGTAGGGGGCCGCGCCAAGGCCGTCGGCCACGCAGTGGCCCAGCCCCGTCGCGGTCTCGGCGTACCCGAGGACCACCGCGGAGGCGGCATCGTCGCCCAGCAGGGCGCGGACCCGCTCGCCGAGTCCGTGTCCGGCGGCGTAGACGGCCTCCGGGGACTGCGGGACGTGCTTGCCCAGCACCTGCGAGACCAGCAGGTGGGCCCGCTTCGGGTTGCGCCGCAGCGCCAGCCCGAGCAGCTCGTCCAGCCGTGGCGATCCCGGGTCGCCGGCCTCCTCCAGGCGTACGCCCAGCCGGTCCGCGACCCAGGTTCCCGACCACACCGCGTCGATCGTCTTGCCTCTCTCCGTGTTCAAGCCGTTCGTACTCTCCGAGGGATGCGGGGGCCGGCTCACACCTGGAGCCCGGCCGTGAGCAGGTCGACGAAGCCGACCTCCTCCTTCGCCACGCCGAAGACCTCGGCGCGCAGCATGGTGCGCTCGGCCCAGGCCCGGTGCGGCTTCACTTCGTTCATCTTGTTCGTGTAGGCGGATCGCATGACTCCGCCGCCGCCGCGCTCGGGGCGCAGGATGTCCTGGGCGTCGCTGAACTCCTCGTGGGAGACCACCGACAGTGCGTGGACGGGCGTGACGTGGGCGGGGTGGATGCAGGTCTTGCCGAGGAGTCCGTTGGCCCGGTCGAGTTCGATCTCGCGCAGCAGCCCGTCGAGGTCGTGCTCGATGAGGGTGGTGCGCAGTTCCTCGGCGCCTTCCTGGAGGAAGGGGCTGCGGCGCAGCTGGGGCTTGAAGAGGCGCTGCTGGCTGCGGAAGTACTCCCAGACGGGTCCGGTCACCGTGAAGCCGGTGCCGTCGGCGCGGCTGAGCACGTTCACCACGTCGGCGATCACTCCGGCGACGATCTGGACGTCGTAGGCGGTCATGTCCGGCGTGCGGCGCAGTCCGTAGACCGAGCAGAAGTCGGTGACGCCGAGGCGCAGGGCCAGGACGCGGTCGCGGTACCGGTTGACCGTGCGGGATATGCCGGCGAGGGCTTCGACGCGGGTTTCGAGGTGGAGGAGGTCGGGGGTCTCCAGGACGGGCATCGCGTACAGCGGGTGCTGTCCGCTCTCCGCCTCCGCCTGGGCCACGGCGTCGAGAAAGGCGGTTCCGCGGTTCTCGGTGAATTTGGGGAGTACGAATCCGGCCAGTCTTCGTGCGGAGCCGCCGAGGCGGTGCACGAGGTCGGGTATCTGCTCGGGGGTCCGGACCCGGATGAAGAGGAGCGGGAGCTCCCCGCCGTCGGCGTCGAGGGTGGCGAACTGCCGGACGAGGTTGTCCTCGGCGTCCGCGACCTCGGCGTCGCTGATGGAATCCTCCAGGCAGAGGACCATGGAGACGACTCCGCGGCCGGCCTGCTTGTGGACGTCCCCGGCGAGGTTGGGGCGGGTGGCGGGGCTGTAGAGGGTGGCTCCGAGGGCGGCGGCGAGAATGCGTGCGGGCGAGGCGGCGGTGAACTCGGCCGGTTCCTGGTGGAAGAGGTCCTTACGGACGGTGGGCGATACGTGCCCAAAGTGACGCATGTGCTTCCCCCGTACTGCCTCGGCGGCCCAACTGGCATGGCCGGTAATAGCCGGTAATAGTACGTACGAATGTGAGTCAAGAGTTCCTCAAGCACATGAAGTTCAGGTAACCCTCTTGCACCATGCCCACGTCTTTCGTCCGGGACAAGGCCCTGCGGGGGGCCGCGTTGTTCCGCGCCGCCTCGGGAGGGCAGGATGACGGGCATGACGCACGCGATGCAGAAGGGCTCGAACATCCCGGTGACCGCCGTGGCGGTCCGGGCGGTGCTGCGCTGGACCGGCGGCCCCGAGGTGCCGGACGTCGATGCCTCGGCACTGCTCGTGGGCCCGGACGGGCGGGTGCGCTCGGACGAGGACTTCGTGTTCTACAACCAGCCACGGCACCCTTCGGGGTCCGTCTGGCGGCTCGGCAAGAAGCAGCTCGGCGACGGGATCACCGACGCCGTGCAGGCGGACCTGCGTGCGGTGCCGCCGGTCGTGGACCGGATCCTGGTGGTGGCCTCGGCCGAGGACGTGCCGTTCGAGCGGGTCGGGGACCTGCGGATCCTGCTGTACGACGCCACGGCGACCGGCGGCTCCGAGCCGCTGGCCTACTTCGACGTACGGCCCGAGACCGGCGCCGAGACGGCCCTGATCTGCGGGGAGCTGTACCGCCGCGGCGACGGGTGGAAGTTCCGCGCACTGGGCGAGGGCTACTCGAACGGCCTCGTCGGGCTGGCCACCGACCACGGGATCTCCGTCGACGAGAGCGCCGCCGAGGGCTCGTCCGGGTCCGCCCCTGCTGCCGGGCCGACCGCCGAGCAGACGGCCGCGATGCGCCCGCCGGCGCCGCCGACCCCGCCGGCGCCGCTGACGCAGGCCCCGCCGGCCGCGCAGCCGGCGTACGGGTACCCGCAGCCGGTGTCCCCGGCCCCGGTGCCGGTGCCGGGCGGCGACCCGACGTTCCGGCTGCCGGTGCAGGGCCCGCAGTTCATCCGCCGCTGACGACGGGCCCGACCGGGCTCCGCGCCGGGGCCCCCGCCCGGGGCCCCGTTCGGGGCCCCGTTCGGGTCCCGGCCAGGGTCCCGGTCAGGCCTTGGTGCTCTTGTAGCCCCGCCCCCACTGCAGGCCCCACCCGTACAGCCGGTCCAGCTCGGCCTGGAACCCGTACACGAACTTCACCTCGCGCCGCACGATCAGCTCGCCCTTGACGTGCTCCAGGGTGAGCACCGCGCAGGAGCGGGCCTGCGGCTGCCGCTCCTCCAGCGGGATCTCGATCCGCGGCCCGGTGATCGGGTACAGGGTGACCATGGCGTGCGTGCGGTCGAAGGCCGGGGTCTGGTCGTAGATGTAGACGAACACCAGCAGCCGCTTGATCTCGTCGGCGTGGTCGAGGTTGACGAAGACCGTCTCCCCGGAGGGCGCCCCGAACCGGTCGTCGCCGCTGAGCTTCACGTACGGCGGGCTGTTGATGTCGCCGTGCAGGTTGCCCAGCGGCTGGACGACGCCCCGGGTGCCGTCGGCCAGCTCGTAGAGGCAGCCGAGGTCCAGGTCGACGTTGACCATGCCCTGGGTGTGCGCCTGCACCATGTCGGGCTTGAACAGCTTGAACGGGTGGCGCAGGAGCCGGCCGCCCTCGCCGCCGCTGCGGCCGCCGATGTCCGAGCTGCGCATGCGCCAGGACAGGTTGACCCGGAGGTTGCCGTGGACCGCCCCCTGTTTGGTGAGCGACACCGTCGGATGCCTCTTGGTCAGCTCGATCGCCGCCGAGGCGCCGCCCGAGTCGAACTGCAGGGCCCGGCTGCCCCTGATCCCGTCGAAGAATCCCATTTCCCCTACCCCCCTCATACGGTGCGGACAGCGCTTTGCGGACAGCGCGGCCTACGCGGACGGGGCGGCCGGGAAGGTCCGCAGACCAGCCCGGCCGCCCCGCAGATGGAGCGTTCCGCATTACCGCCGTGATCATGCCTCGGCGGCGGAACCCTCCAGTTCCAAGCGCTTGTTGCGGCGCACCGAGGACCAGAAGGACCAGGCGATGAGCAGCACGCCGACGAGGCCGGTGATGACCTCGTGGATCTCGTACTGGATGGTGACGAGCAGGATCACGGCGAGCGCGCCGATGGCGTAGTGCGCGCCGTGCTCCAGGTAGACGTAGTCGTCGAGGGTGCCCTGGCGGACCAGGTAGACCGTGAGCGACCGGACGTACATGGCACCGATGCCGAGGCCGAGGGCCATCAGCACGATGTCGTTGGTGATGGCGAAGGCGCCGATGACCCCGTCGAAGGAGAAGGAGGCGTCGAGGACTTCGAGGTAGAGGAACATGAAGAAGGCGGCCTTGCCGGCCATGGCGACGGCCGAGACGGGCTTGCCGCTCTTCTTGGCCGCTTCCTCGGCGTCGTGCTCGGCCTCTTCCTCTTCTTCGAGGCGGTTCTCGAAGTAGCCGGAGAGGCCTCCGACGATCATGTAGGTGATCAGGCCGG
Organism: Streptomyces sp. NPDC032745; assembly: GCF_055579465.1. Classification (NCBI taxonomy): domain Bacteria; kingdom Bacillati; phylum Actinomycetota; class Actinomycetes; order Kitasatosporales; family Streptomycetaceae; genus Streptomyces; species Streptomyces sp. NPDC032745. The sequence goes on from NZ_JBVING010000004.1 coordinate 34,903, forward strand.
CGATGCCGGAGACCAGAACGGTCTGCGCCTTGTCCACGTGGGCCCCGCCGTGCTGGTGGGCGTGGGCGGCGAAAGTCATGGACGTGATGAGCAGGACGATCAGCGCGATGCACGCCGACAGCATGTCGATCTTGCCGAGCTTGGCGAGCGGGCGCTCGAGCCACGCGAGCCACTTGATGTCCCGGTCCTCGAAAATGAAATCGAGGAAGATCATCAGCAGGAACATGCCGCCAAAGGCCGCGATCGCCGGGTGGGCGTCCGTGACCAGCTGCTGGTACATGTCCTTGTCGTTCAGCGCCAGGTCGACGGCCTCGATGGGGCCGATGCCTGCGGTGACCGCGACGATCACGACGGGGAAGACCAGGCGCATGCCGAACACGGCGATGAGAACGCCGACCGTGAGGAAGATCTTCTGCCAGAAGGCATTCATCTTCTTCAGGATTCCGGCGTTGACCACCGCATTGTCGAAGGACAGCGAGATCTCAAGGATGGACAGGATCGCCACGATCCCGAATCCGGTCCACCCCCCGTAGAACACCGCTGCGACCAGACCGAGCGCAGTGACTGCGAACGACCAGCCGAAGGTTTTGAGAACCACTGGCACCCCATCGTCTTGTACGGCTTTACGAAACGTTGACCCCGAAGTCTAGAGCGATGCCCCGGAGCCCCGACGCGTACCCCTGCCCCACTGCCCGGAACTTCCATTCACCGCCGTACCGGTAGACCTCGCCGAAGATCATCGCGGTCTCGCTGGAGGCGTCCTCGGTGAGGTCGTAACGGGCCAGCTCCTGGCCGTCCGATTCGTTCACCACGCGGATGAAGGCGTTGCTGACCTGCCCGAAGCTCTGGCGGCGGGCCTCCGCCTCGTGGATCGAGACCGGGAAGACGATCTTGTCGACCTCGACCGGCACCTTGGTCAGGTCGATGATGATCGATTCGTCGTCGCCCTCACCCTCGCCGGTGAGGTTGTCCCCCGTGTGTTCGACGGAGCCCTCGGGGCTCTTCAGATTGTTGTAGAAGACGAAGTACGCGTCCCCCAGGACCCGGCCGTCGCGGCACAGCAGCGCGCTGGCGTCGAGGTCGAAATCGGCCCCCGTGGTCGAGCGCGCGTCCCAACCGAGACCGACCAGGACCCGGGTGAGGTTCGGTGCGGCCTTGGAGAGGGAAACGTTGCCCCCCTTGGCGAGTGTGACGCCCATGTTGTGGTCCTCCCCGGACGACGTGGTGATCGCGGCGCGCCCGCATGGCGGGCCGGCGGTGAATCCCGGCCGGTGATCCCGGCCGGTGGATCGTTGCAAACCACGTCCGGCGCCGTACACACAGTGCACGGCGCCGGACGGGTGACTGCTGGCAGGCTCAGACGTTGACGCCGAAGTCCTGGGCGATGCCGCGCAGGCCGGAGGCGTAGCCCTGGCCGATGGCGCGGAACTTCCACTCCGCACCGTTGCGGTACAGCTCGCCGAAGACCATGGCGGTCTCGGTCGAGGCGTCCTCGGAGAGGTCGTAGCGGGCGAGCTCGGAGTTGTCGGCCTGGTTCACGACGCGGATGTACGCGTTGCGGACCTGGCCGAAGCTCTGCTGGCGGCTCTCGGCCTCGTAGATCGAGACCGGGAAGACGATCTTGGCGACATCGGCCGGGACGCCGGCCAGGTTCACCTTGATGGCCTCGTCGTCGCCCTCGCCCTCACCGGTGGTGTTGTCACCGGTGTGCTCGACCGAGCCGTCCGGGCTCTTCAGGTTGTTGAAGAACACGAAGTTCGAGTCGTTGGCGACCTTGCCCTGGTCGTTGGTCAGGATCGCGCTGGCGTCGAGGTCGAAGTCGACGCCGGTGGTGGTGCGAGCGTCCCAGCCCAGACCGACGATGACCGCCGTCAGATTCGGCGCGGCCTTGGTCAGCGAGACGTTTCCGCCCTTGCTGAGGCTGACTCCCACGGGTCCTCCATTGGGTTCATGTGTGGGGCGGTGCCCCGTCGTGCGGTTTCTACCGGGATCAACGTTTCGATCCTAGTGACGGGTTCCCGCCTGCCGGCGTCTTTCCCGGTGAACAGCTGCCGGAACCCGCTGGAAGTGCACCAAGTGCCCGAGGTTCCCGACGGGGCTCAGAGGCTGTCGAGGGCCTTGATGTACTCGTTCAGGTCACGCGCGTCGGGCAGGCCGTTGACGACCGTCCAGCGCACGATGCCGTCCTTGTCGATGATGAAGGTGCCGCGGACCGCGCAGCCCTTCTGCTCGTCGAAGACGCCGTACGCGCGGGAGGTCTCGCCGTGCGGCCAGAAGTCCGACAGCAGCGGGTAGTCCAGGTTCTCCTGCTCGCCGAAGACCCGCAGGGTCGGCACGGAGTCGTTGGAGACCGCGAGGAGCTGGACGTCCTCGTTCTGGAACCGCGGCAGCTGGTCGCGCAGCTCGCACAGCTCGCCGGTGCAGACCCCCGTGAAGGCGAACGGGTAGAAGAGCAGCACCACGGCCTTCTCCCCCCGGAAGTCGGAGAGCCGCACGGTCGCGCCGTGGTTGTCCTTGAGCTCGAAGTCCGGGGCCTTGCTGCCGACCTCGATCGCCATCTCTCGCATCCCTTCGTTCCTGCATCCCTGCATTGGGCTGTTCGGGTGGGTCCAGCCTATGGGGATCAGGTGCCCGGAACGCACGCACCCCGCCGACCGGGTTGGAATCCGGCCGACGGGGTGCGTGTCCGCTTGGCTGCGGGGCGCGGCTCAGCGCTTGGACTTGGCGGCCTTCGGCGTCACCAGCTTGGTGGAGGTCCACTCCTTGCCGACGGGCAGACCCTTGGCGAGGGAGAGGCCGGCGGTCTCGGCGGCCTCGCTGATGTCGCTGGCCTCGACGAAGCCGTCACGGCCCGTCTTGGGGGTCAGCAGCAGGATCAGTGCGCCTTCCTCGACCAGCTCGGTCGCGTCGACCAGGGCGTCCGTCAGATCGCCGTCCTCGTCGCGGAACCACAGCAACACCGCGTCGGCGACGTCGTCGTAGTCCTCGTCTGCGAGCTCGCTGACGAGCTTCTCGACGGCATCACGGAATTCCTGATCGACGTCCTCGTCGTAGCCGATCTCCTGGACCACCTGTTCGGACTGGAAACCCAGCCGGGCGGCCAGGCTCTCCGCGTGGTCCGCGGTCGCGCTCACGGGGTGCCTCCTGCTCATGTTCGGTGAATGTCTTCTGGCGGCGCGCGTACGCGCAGCATTGGGCGTAGTCCACACGGGCGCGGCGGATCGCGCAAGTACCCGGCCGTCGAGACCGTCGAAACGGTGACGATTACGGCCGTCTCGCCGCAACTTTCAGCCTTCCCGTGCGTACGTCTGGTGATTCATCCCACACCATTCCAGCTCATTCGGCATCATCGGCGACGCTAGACGGCTTTCCTACCTGTTTGAGGGACGAACGGCCTTACGAACCCACTGATCATCTTGGGCGTAGGGTTGCGGTTTGGCCGGACCGGCCGCCGACTGCGCCCCCAATCGCCGCGGACTCCGGTGATTACCCAGTGGTACAGGTGACGATTCCGACCGAGAGTAAGACGATGGGAGGCGGCGAAACCCCATGGCACGACTCCCCTGACAGCGAAGGAACAGCGTGGCTTCCGCATCCGATCGCAATCCGATCATCATTGGCGGCCTGCCGAGCCAGGTCCCGGACTTCGATCCGGAGGAGACGCAGGAGTGGCTCGACTCCCTGGACGCCGCCGTCGACGAGCGGGGCCGTGAGCGCGCCCGCTACCTGATGCTGCGGCTGATCGAGCGGGCCCGCGAGAAGCGCGTGGCCGTGCCCGAGATGCGCAGCTCGGACTACGTCAACACGATCGCCACCAAGGACGAGCCGTTCTTCCCCGGCAACGAGGAGATCGAACGCAAGGTCCTGAACGCCACCCGGTGGAACGCGGCCGTCATGGTCTCGCGCGCCCAGCGTCCCGGGATCGGCGTCGGCGGCCACATCGCCACCTTCGCCTCCTCCGCCTCCCTCTACGACGTGGGCTTCAACCACTTCTTCCGGGGCAAGGACGAGGGCGACGGCGGCGACCAGATCTTCTTCCAGGGCCACGCCTCGCCCGGTGTGTACGCGCGCGCCTACCTCCTGGACCGGCTCTCCGAGCAGCAGCTCGACGCGTTCCGGCAGGAGAAGTCGAAGGCCCCGTACGGCCTGTCCAGCTACCCGCACCCGCGGCTGATGCCGGACTTCTGGGAGTTCCCGACCGTCTCTATGGGCCTCGGCCCGATCGGCGCGATCTACCAGGCCCGGATGAACCGGTACATGGAGGCGCGCGGGATCGCCGACACCTCGAAGTCACACGTTTGGGCGTATCTCGGCGACGGCGAGATGGACGAGCCGGAGTCGCTCGGCCAGCTGTCGATCGCGGCGCGCGAGGGCCTGGACAACCTGACCTTCGTCGTGAACTGCAACCTGCAGCGGCTCGACGGCCCGGTGCGCGGCAACGGCAAGATCATCCAAGAGCTGGAATCGCAGTTCCGCGGTGCCGGCTGGAACGTCATCAAGCTGATCTGGGACCGCTCCTGGGACCCGCTGCTGGCGCAGGACCGCGACGGCATCCTGGTCAACAAGATGAACTCGACGCCGGACGGCCAGTTCCAGACGTACGCCACCGAGACGGGCGCGTACATCCGCGACCACTTCTTCGGCGACGACCAGCGGCTGCGGGCGATGGTCGAGAACATGAGCGACCAGCAGCTGCTGCACCTGGGCCGCGGCGGCCACGACCACAAGAAGATCTACGCGGCGTACGCGGCGGCCAAGGCGCACAAGGGCCAGCCGACGGTGATCCTGGCGCAGACGGTCAAGGGCTGGACGCTCGGCCCGAACTTCGAGGGCCGCAACGCGACGCACCAGATGAAGAAGCTGACGGTCGACGACCTCAAGCGCTTCCGCGACCGCCTGCACATCCCGATCACGGACGCGCAGCTGGAGGAAGGCGCCCCGCCGTACTACCACCCGGGCCGCAATTCGCCGGAGATCCAGTACATGCACGACCGCCGCAGCTCGCTGGGCGGCTACGTGCCGACCCGCGTGGTGCGCGCGAAGCCGCTGCAGCTGCCGGACGAGAAGACGTACGCGGCGGCCAAGAAGGGCTCGGGCCAGCAGTCGATCGCCACGACCATGGCGTTCGTGCGCATCCTGAAGGACCTGATGCGGGACAAGGAGATCGGCAAGCGCTTCGTGCTAATCGCCCCGGACGAGTACCGCACGTTCGGCATGGACGCGTTCTTCCCGAGCGCCAAGATCTACAACCCGCTGGGCCAGCAGTACGAGGCGGTCGACCGCGACCTGCTGCTCGCGTACAAGGAGTCCCCGACCGGCCAGATGCTGCACGACGGCATCTCCGAGGCGGGCTGCACGGCCTCGCTGATCGCCGCGGGTTCGGCGTACGCGACGCACGGCGAGCCGCTGATCCCGGTCTACGTCTTCTACTCGATGTTCGGCTTCCAGCGCACGGGTGACCAGTTCTGGCAGATGGCCGACCAGTTGGCGCGCGGTTTCGTCCTGGGTGCGACCGCCGGCCGGACCACCCTGACGGGTGAGGGCCTGCAGCACGCCGACGGTCACTCCCAGCTGCTGGCGTCGACGAACCCGGGCTGTGTGGCGTACGACCCGGCGTACGGGTACGAGATCGCGCACATCGTCCAGGACGGCCTGCGCCGCATGTACGGGCCCGAGGCCGAGGACGTCTTCTACTACCTGACCGTCTACAACGAGCCGATCCAGCACCCGGCCGAGCCGGCCGGTGTCGACGTGGACGGGATCCTCAAGGGCATCCACCGGGTGTCCGCGGGCTCGGCGGGCTCCATCGGGGCGCAGATCATGGCCTCGGGCGTGGCGGTGCCGTGGGCGCTGGAGGCGCAGCGGATCCTGGCCGAGGAGTGGAACGTCCGGGCGGACGTCTGGTCGGCGACCTCCTGGAACGAGCTGCGACGCGAGGCCGTCGAGGTGGAGGAGCACAACCTGCTCCACCCGGAGGAGGAGCAGCGCGTCCCGTACGTGACGCGGAAGCTGTCGGGTGCGGAGGGGCCGTTCGTGGCGGTCTCGGACTGGATGCGGTCCGTCCCGGACCAGATCTCGCGGTGGGTGCCCGGCGCGTACACCTCGCTGGGTGCGGACGGCTTCGGCTTCGCGGACACGCGCGGTGCGGCCCGGCGCTTCTTCCACATCGACGCGCAGTCGGTGGTGCTGGCGGTGCTGACCGAGCTGGCCAAGGAGGGCAAGATCGACCGTTCCGCGCTGAAGCAGGCCGTGGACCGGTACCGGCTGCTGGACGTCTCGGCGGCCGACCCGGGCGCGGCGGGCGGCGACGCGTAGCGCCTTGGCGCTCCGCGGGGCGGATGGCTGACGGCGGCGGGCCGGGGCGTGCAGGAGTGCGCCCCGGCCCGCTGCCGTTGCGCCGGCCGCTGCGGCGCTGCGCGGACCGCCGCAGCAGTGCGCTGGCCCGCTTCGCTTTACCTGTTCCTTACGATGCTCCGTATGAAGGAACCCTCCCGCCAGCTGCGGTGGGAGCGGCGGAGCCAGACCCCGCTGCTCGTGCTCGCCGCGGCCTTCACCGTCGCGTACGCCGTACCGATCGTCGTGCCCGACGCGGACGCGGTCGTGCACCGGGCGTGCACGCTCACCGAGTGGGTGGTGTGGGGCGCGTTCGCCGCCGACTACCTGATGCGGCTGGGCCTGTCGACGGCGAAGAAGGCGTTCGTCCGGACCCACTGGCTGGATCTGGGCGCGGTGCTGCTGCCGATGCTCCAGCCGCTGCGGCTGCTGCGGCTGGTGTCCACGCTGCTGCTGGTGGGCCGGCGGGCCCGGATGGCCCCGCAGATCCGGCTGACCACCTACGTGGCGGGGGCGGTGGTCGGGCTGCTGATGTTCGGCTCGCTCGCCGTGCTGAGCGTGGAGCGCGACGCGCCCGACGGCAACATCAAGAACCTGGGCGATGCCGTGTGGTGGAGCTTCACCACCATGACGACCGTCGGGTACGGGGACCACTCCCCCACCACCGGGCTCGGCCGGGTGCTCGCGGTGGGGCTGATGCTGTCGGGGATCGCGCTGCTCGGTGTGGTCACCGCCAACATCGCGGCCTGGTTCATCTCCCGCTTCGAGCGCGACGACCGGGTGGAGCGGGCGCAGACCGCCGCGATCGCCGAACTGGCCGCGGAGGTACGGGCGCTGCGTGCCGAGATCGGGCGCATCGGCGGGGCGGCCGCCCCGGGCACCGGGGCCGACGTACCGGCCCAGGTGCCCGAAGCCGCTCCGGCGGCGGGCGCCGCCGGACGGCCTAGCGCTCCCACACCTTGAAGGCCCTGACCAGGTAGGGCGATTCGGGCAGCCAGACCCCGTCGCCCGGGTAGGTCTGGAACTCGCCGGTCTCGGCGCACTCGGCCGACTGGTAGGTGGTCACCGGCCGCCCGGTGCGGTTGACCAGCGACTGGGCGCTGGTCCCGGCGGGCAGTGCGGTACAGCTGTTGATGTCCAGGGTGCTCAGCTCGTGGGCGTGGCGGGTGCCCTTGAACTCCGGCTTCGCCCACAGGCACAGCTGCCCGGTGGCGCAGGCGGGGGCCTTGCCCGGCGGCGGGCCGGCGGCGTGTGCGCTGCTCGCCGTGCTCGGGACGAACGCGGCGAGGGCCAGGACGGCCGCGGCGAGGACGGTGGTGGACCGTGCGGGTGAACTCGTACGCATGACAGGTCAACTCCTTGTGGACCGGGGCTCCCCGGACCGGTTCCGGAGTGCCTCGGACCCCACGCTGACCTGCGAGGACGGCCGGGCGGAAGGGGCTGCGGGCGGGTCCACCCTGATAGGCGACGGCCCCGCCGGAACCGGCCGGCGGGGCTCTCGTACGGACGCGGTTGACGCCTGCGCGGTGCGCTGCGGTGGCGGGGGCGGCTGCGCCGGCTGCCGGTTGTCCCCGATCGGGTTGCCGGCCGTGGCGGCCCCGGCTGCCGCTGCCCTCACCAACGGGTTAACGGGACGGTGGCCGCCGGGTCCGCCGCGGGTAACCTGACCGCTCACTCGGCGTCGGATTCGGCATGCGGAGCATGCGGGAAGGACACCCCCGGTGATGACCGACGAGCGGCCGGTGGCGGCGCCCGGGCTGCGCGAACGCAAGAAGCGGCGCACCCGGGACGCGCTGCTGCGCGCCGCCCTCCTCCTCTTCGTCGCGCAGGGGTACGAGCGCACCACCGTCGACGAGATCACCGACGCGGTGGACGTCTCCCAGCGGACCTTCTTCCGGTACTTCGCCAACAAGGAGGAGGCCGCCTTCGCCGTCCAGGACCTGGTCGAGTCGCACTTCGTCGCCGCGCTGCGCTCCCGGCCGCCCGCCGAGGGCCCGCTCGAGGCGCTGCGGGGCGCCGTGCTCGGTGCCTGGGACACCCTCGAGGAGGCGCTCTGCGATGTGGTCCCGGTCGACCTCTACATGCGCACGTACCGGCTCATCGAGTCGACCCCGGCGCTGCTCGCCGTCCACCTGCGCCGCTCCACCGGGCTGGAGGAGCGGATCGCCCGGCTGATCGCAGAGCGTGAGGGACTGGACGTCGACACCGACCCGCGGCCCCGGCTGGCGGTCGCCGCGTTCTACGGAGTGATGAGGGTCACCGGGCGTCTGTGGGGGCAGGGAGAGGACGCCAGCGTGGCCTCGATCCGGCGTATGACCGAGGCCTGCCTTGACCAGATCGGCCCGGCGCTGGCCGCGGACTGGCGCTGAACCCCCGTACGGGGTCCCACGGTCGGCCGTGAACCCGGTCACCCTGGCCGCCGTGCCCGGATCCGGTCTCCTACGCTGGTCCCAGTGAACCTGCCCGGCCTCGCCCACTCCACCGCCGTCGGCGCCGACCCGCGCCCCGCCGCCCTGCGCACCCTGCTCGCGCTCGCGGTGGTCTTCCTCATGCTGGCGACCACCGGCTGGACCGCCGTGCACCGGCCCGACGCGGGGACCTCCCTGCGCGCCGCCGCCCTCGCGTCCTGGTCCACGGCCCGGATCGACGGCCGGCCGGTGCCGCCCGCCGACGCCCCCGTACGGACCGTGGCCCGGTTCTTCGCCGAGCTCGACGGATCCCAGCGGGCCCGGCTCGCCGAGGGGTACCCCCTGGTCGTCGGGAACCTCGACGGGGCTCCGGCCGAGCTGCGCTACCGGGCCAACCTGCGCGCCCTGGAGCAGGCCGAGCGCGTGGAGGAGGCCCGCAGCCGGGACGTCAGCCTGACCCCGGCCGACCGCACCACGGCCGGCCGGCGGTCCCACCGCTTCGAATCCCTGGCCCAGCCGGGCCGGCAGATCCTCGCCTTCGACCCCACCGGCGGCGGCCGCGTCGCCGAGGTGTTCGGCGACCTCGACCGGGCCGGCCGGATCTCGGTGGTCGTCCCCGGAGTCGACACCGACGTGCTCACCTTCGAGCGCACGCAGCGCCGCCTCATCGCACCCGTCGGCATGGCGCAGTCGCTGTACGAGGCCCAGCGCAGGACGGCTCCCGACAGCCGGACCGCGGTCATCGCCTGGGCCGGCTACACCGCGCCCACCGGGGTCGGCATGGATGCGGCGACCGGCCGGATGGCGGTGGACGGGGCCGTACGGCTGGGGTCCCTGGCCGCTGCGCTGCCCGGCGACGCGAGCGTGGCGCTGTTCTGCCACAGCTACGGCTCGGTGGTGTGCGGGGTCGCCGCGCACGCACTGCCGGAGCGGGTGACGGACGTGGTGGTGGCGGGCAGTCCCGGGATGCGCGCGGGGTCGGTGGCCGAGCTGCACACGTCGGCGCGGGTGTGGGCGACGCGGGACGCCGGCGACTGGATCGCGGACGTACCGCACCTGGAGGTCGGCGGGGTCGGCCACGGGGCGGACCCGGTGTCGCCGGACTTCGGGTCGCGGCTGCTGTCCTCGGCCGGGGCGAAGCTCCACACCGGCTATTTCGAGCCAGGTACGGGATCCCTGGACAACTTCGCCAAAATCGGAACCGGTGCGTTCGGTTCCGTTGTGTGCGCGACCGGCGACGATGCGTGCCGCCGTGGAATTTCCGGGACAGACGGGGACTGACACGTGTAGAGCCTCGGAAAACGGGCTCTGCATCGAGGGGGACGCACAGGGGTACGTCCCCTTACGATGTGCCGCATGGGTGATGTACTGGCCGGAAACCATGCCGTCTGGGAGTTCGACTCGGACTCGGTGCTCATCCGCTTCGCACGGGGGATACGAACGCCGAGGACTCCGAGACTCCTGCACGCCCTCGGGGCGCGGCGGATCCCCTTCGAGGCGTTGTCGGGGGTGAGCGTGAACGCGACCGGGTCCGGGGGGAAACGGGACGCGGTGGTCCTGCATGCCGTGCCGCGGACGGGCGCGGATCCGCTGATGGAGGCCGCCGCCGGGCAGTTGCGGGCAGCCTGCGATCCGTACCGGCTGGTGCTGCCCGGGGACCGGGCCGCGCAGGCGGCCGAGTTCGCGGACGCCGTACGGGCCCGGCTGGGCCCGGATGCGGCCGATCCGGCGGAACGTTTCCTTGTCCAGGTGGCGCAGCCGCCGCTGCAGCTGAAGGCGTACGACGCGCGGCTGGGCTTCGACGGCTCGGCCGTCACCTTCCACTGGTCGCGCACGGGCGCCACGAGCACCAAGTGGAAGGCGGGCGACCAGCGTTACCCGCTGTCCGCGCTGACCGGCGTCGAGTGGAGCTCGCCGGAGGGGCCGGGCGGCCACCTGCGGCTGCTCCGGCGTGACACCACCGGCGACCCGCGGCCCGACCACGACCTGGCGGCCGCGGTGTTCGGCGTCGGGTACGGGGCGGTGCACGAGTCGCTGCCGTTCGCGGCGGCCGTCCTCGCCGCCCTGCGCGGCCGCACCCCGGTGGCCTCGGTCCCGGCGGCCCGCACGGACGAACGCCTGCACCACCTGAGCGAGCTGTACAGCGCGGGCCTGCTGACGGACGCGGAGTACGCGGCCCTGCGCGACCGCTTCGTCGCCGACGCCTGACCTCCGCCTGCCATCGCGCCGGGGGCCCCGGCGCGATGGCCGCCACCTGGTTCTCGCGGGCCCGGTTCTCGGCGGGCCTGGTTCTCGCGGGCCTGGTTCTCGGCGGGCCTAGTTCTCGCGTGCCGCCGACGTCGAGCTCATGTCCGGGTAGCGGTCGCCCGCGACCTGGGCGGCGATCGGCTCCAGCAGGGCCAGCTCCGCCGGCGTCAGGGTGATCCGGGTCGCCGCGGCGTTCTCCGCGAGGCGGCCCGGCTTGCGGGTGCCGGGGATCGGGACCACCGTCAGCCCGTGCACCTGCGCCTGCTGCTGCACCCAGGCCAGTGCGATCTGCGCCGGGGTCGCCCCGTGCGCCTGGGCGATCTGCCGTACCGGCACCAGCAGCGCCGCATTGGCCTTGGCATTCTCGCCGGTGAAGCGGGGCTGGGAGGCACGGAAGTCGCCCGCCGACAGCTCCGCCGCGTCCGCGAACGCGCCGGTCAGGAAGCCGCGCCCGAGCGGGGAGTACGGCACGAAGGCCACGCCCAGCTCCGCCGCCGCGCCCACCGCGCTGCGCTCCACGTCCCGGCTGAACAGCGACCACTCCGACTGGAGCGCCGCGATCGGGTGCACCGCGTACGCCTCGCGCAGCTCGGCGCCGGTGACCTCGCTGAGCCCCAGGTGGCGCACCTTCCCCTCCTGCACCAGCTCGGCCATCGCGCCCACCGATTCGGCGAACGGCACGGCCGGGTCGCGCCGGTGCATGTAGTAGAGGTCGATCACCTCGGTCCCCAACCGCCGCAGGCTGTCCTCCACGGCCCGGCGGATGTACGCGCGGTCGTTGCGGATGCCGCGGTACTGCGGGTCGTCGGTGCGCTCGATGGCGAACTTGGTGGCGAGGGTGATCCCGTCCCGGTTCGCCGCCACGAACGGCGCGAGGAACTCCTCGTTGCGGCCGCGCCCGTAGACGTCCGCGGTGTCGAAGAGGGTGATCCCGGCGGCCAGGGCCGCGTCCAGGGTCTCGCGGGCCACTGCCTCGTCGGTGTCCCCGTAGAACTCGCTCATGCCCATGCAGCCGAGGCCCTGGACACCGACCCGCGGGCCGCCCTTGCCGAGTTCGACCTGCTCGATGGTGGTGTTCTGCGTCATTGCTCTTTCGCCTTCCCCGCGGTCGTGACCGTGGCATACATGCCGATCTTGAAGTCCAGTACGGCGAGCGCGTCGGTCAGCTCCGTGATGCGCGTGCGCACCTCGCGCCGCGTCTGCTCCAGCAGTTCGCGCCGCTGGTCGACGGTGTGCTCGCCCTCGCGCACGAGTTCCGCGTAGCGGACCATGTCGGCCACCGACATCCCGGTGGCGCGCAGCTTGCCCACGAAGGCCAGCCAGTGGAGGTCCTTGTCGGTGAACCGGCGCTGTCCCGAGTGGGAGCGGTCCACGTGCGGCATCAGGCCGATCCGCTCGTACCAGCGCAGGGTGTGCTGGGTCAGACCGGTCCGGGCCTCGACCTCGCTGATCGTGTACCGCGTCTGCGTCAGGCTCATGGCGACCACGCTAAAACCTTGGAGTGCACTCCAAGCAAGTAGGCTCGGCCGCATGGAGAGCGTGGAAACCCTGCAGAGCCTGCGGATCATCGAGAACTGGCCGGTTCCGACCGCCGCGGCGGCCGTCGTACGCGCCGACGGGAGCCTGGCCGGCTCCCACGGACCCGTCGGCCACCGCTTCGCGCTGGCCTCGGTGACCAAGCCGCTCGCCGCGTACGCCGCACTCGTCGCGTACGAGGAAGGGGCGATCGAGCTGGACGAGCCGGCCGGGCCCGAGGGTTCGACGGTCCGTCACCTGCTCGCGCACACCAGCGGGCTGGCCTTCGACGAGCACCGCGCGATGGCGGCGCCCGGCACGCGCCGGCTGTACTCGAACGCCGGTTTCGAGGTGCTCGGCGACCACATCACCAAGGCCACCGGCATCCCCTTCGCGGAGTACGTGCACCAGGCGGTGTTCGAGCCCCTCGGCATGGCGTCGACCACGCTGGAGGGCTCGCCCGCCAAGGACGGCGTCTCGACCGTCTCCGACCTGGTCCGGTTCGCCGCGGAACTCCAGGCGCCCCGGCTGCTCGACGTCCGTACGGTCGCGGAGGCCACTTCCGTCGTCCACCCGGGCCTCAAGGGCGTGCTCCCGGGGTACGGGATCCAGTCCCCCAACGACTGGGGGCTCGGCCTGGAGATCCGCGACGGCAAGGCCCCGCACTGGACGGGCGCCTCGTCCTCGCCGCGTACGTTCGGCCACTTCGGGCAGGCCGGCACCTTCCTGTGGGTGGACCCGGACGCGCGCGCCGCGTGTGTGGCGCTGGCCGACCGCGCCTTCGGCCCGTGGGCCGTGGAGGCCTGGCCTCCGTTCACCGACGCGGTCCTCGCCGAGCTCGCCGGCCGCTGACCCGGCACTCCCTACGGCAGCTCCCAGATCAGCAGCTCCCCCGGGGATCCGGCGACGATCTCCAGGCCCGGCTCGCCGGTGATCCGCGCCGCGTCCCCGGGCCCGAGCTCTTCCCCGTCCAGACGCAGGTCCCCGCGGACCACGTGCAGGTAGACCCGCTCCGCCGCCGGTACGGCGACCCGCTCTCCCGCGCCGGGCCTGCGCACGTGCAGGACGGCGCCGGCCGCGGGGACCTCGTACGGGGCGTCGTCGCAGATCCCGCGCACGAGCGTGTACGAGGGCTCCCCTGCGGAGGCGAGGGGCGCGAGCCACATCTGCACGAAGCGCAGCGGCACCGCGCCGTCGTTGCGCTCGATGTGCCGGGCGCCGGATCCGGCAGCGAGGTGCTGCACGTCGCCGGGCCGCACCAGGGTGCTTTCGCCGGTGCTGCCCTTGTGCGTGAGCTCGCCCTGGACGACCCAGGTCACGATCTCGGTGTGGCTGTGCGGGTGCTCGTCGAAGCCGGCGCCCGGGGCGAGGGTCTCCTCGTTGCAGGCGAGGACCGGGCCGAAGCGCACGTTGTCCGGGTCGTAGAACCGGCCGAAGGAGAAGGCGTGCAAGGTGGTGATCCCGCTGTCCGGATCCCCGCCCCCGTACCGGTCGGCCCCGCGGCGTACGTCAATCATGGGGGTCACCGTAGCCCCCCGGCGGAACGCCGCCGTGGGACCGGACTCCGCGCCGCCGTCCCGATAAGGCAGTCTTGTCCCGTGCCCCAAGCCGAACGTGAGCATTCCCCCGCGCATCCCGCTCCCGCCCATCCGCACGCCGCGACGCTGCGCCGACTGGAGAAGTCCTCCGGCCGGCTCGCCGCCAACGCGATCGCCCGCATGGACGAGACCCTGCCGTGGTACCGGGCGATGCCCCCGGAGAACCGGTCCTGGATCGGCCTGGTCGCCCAGGCCGGCATCGCCGCGTTCACGGAGTGGTTCCGGCACCCGGAGACCCCGCAGGCGATCTCGACGGACGTCTTCGGGACGGCTCCGCGCGAGCTGACCCGGGCGATCACGCTGCGCCAGACCGTGGAGATGGTCCGTACGACGATCGAGGTCATGGAGGCCGCGATCGAGGAGGTCGCGGCCCCGGGCGACGAGTCGATCCTGCGCGAGGCGCTGCTGGTGTACGCCCGGGAGATCGCGTTCGCGACGGCCCAGGTGTACGCGCAGGCCGCCGAGGCGCGGGGGGCGTGGGACGCCCGCCTGGAGTCCCTCGTCGTGAACGCGGTGCTGTCCGGCGAGGCCGACGAGGGTGCGCTGTCGCGGGCCGCGGCGCTGGGCTGGAACTCGCCGGAGCACGTGTGCGTGGTGCTGGGCACCGCGCCGGAGGGCGACAGCGAGCTGACGGTCGAGGCGATCCGGCGCGCGGCCCGGCACCACAAGCTGCAGGTCCTCACCGGTGTGCTCGGTGACCGCCTGGTCGTGATCGCGGGCGGCAGCGACAACCCGATCCAGGTGGCGAAGTCGCTGATCGGGCCGTTCGCGGCGGGTCCGGTGGTGGCCGGTCCGGTGGTTCCGGACCTGCTGAACGCCACCAAGTCCGCGCAGGCCGCGGCGGCCGGGCTGAAGGCGTGCACGGCCTGGCAGGACGCCCCGCGGCCGGTGCTCGCGGACGATCTCCTGCCCGAGCGAGCGATCGCCTCGGATCCCTCCGCCCGTGAGCAGTTGGTGGAGGAGATCTACAGACCGCTGGAAGAGGCGGGGTCGGCGCTGCTGGAGACGCTGAGCGTGTATCTGGAGCAGGCGAGCAGTCTGGAA
Organism: Streptomyces sp. NPDC032745; assembly: GCF_055579465.1. Classification (NCBI taxonomy): domain Bacteria; kingdom Bacillati; phylum Actinomycetota; class Actinomycetes; order Kitasatosporales; family Streptomycetaceae; genus Streptomyces; species Streptomyces sp. NPDC032745. Next base: position 50,048 of record NZ_JBVING010000004.1, read on the forward strand.
GGGGCGGCGCGGATGTTGTTCGTGCACCCGAACACGGTGCGCTACCGGCTCCGACGTGTGACCGACGTCACCGGCTGGTCGCCGTCCGATGTCCGCTCCGCGTTCACGCTGCGGATCGCCTTGATCCTCGGGCGTCTGGCCGACGGCGATCAGCAGTCCTAGACTTTTGTCGGACATCAACAATTACCCCGACGGTTCTTCGTCCCTGTCCCCACGGGCGGGCGGGACCATCCACAAGAGAGAGTGTGAGGGTGCTCGTACTCGTCGCTCCCGGCCAAGGCGCACAGACGCCCGGCTTCCTGACTCCCTGGCTCGACCTGCCCGGCGCCGCTGACCGCGTCGCCGAGTGGTCCGACGCCATCGGGCTCGACCTTGCCCACTACGGCACGAAGGCCGACGCGGACGAGATCCGCGACACGGCGGTGGCCCAGCCCCTGCTGGTGGCCGCCGGTCTGCTGTCCGCTTCCGCGCTCGCCCCTTCCCTTGAGCACAGCCGTACGGCTTTCGGTGCCGTCGCGGGCCACAGCGTCGGCGAGATCACCGCCGCCGCGTACGCCGGCGTGCTGTCCGACGCGGACGCGCTGTCGTTCGTACGGACCCGTGGCCTGGCCATGGCCGAGGCCGCCGCCGTCACCGAGACGGGCATGGCCGCGGTGCTCGGCGGCGACCAGGACGTGGTCGTCGCGCACCTGGAGAAGCTGGGGCTGACCCCGGCGAACATCAACGGTGCCGGCCAGATCGCGGCCGCGGGCACGATGGAGCAGATCGCGGCCCTGGTGGCCGAGAAGCCCGAGGGCTCCATGAAGGTCGTCGCCCTCAAGGTCGCGGGCGCCTTCCACACGCACCACATGGCTCCTGCGGTCGCCACGCTGGAGAAGGCCGCGCAGGCCCTCACCCCGGCCGACCCGGAGCTGACGTACGTCTCGAACAAGGACGGCCACGTCGTCACCGCGGGCGCCGACGTCGTCGCCCGCCTGGTCGGCCAGGTCGCGAACCCGGTCCGCTGGGACCTGTGCATGGAGAGGTTCCGCGAGCTGGGCGTCACCGGGATCATCGAGCTCAGCCCGGGTGGCACTCTGACGGGTCTGGCCAAGCGTGCGCTCAAGGGCGTGCCGAACGTGGCCCTGAAGACGCCGGACGATCTCGAAAAGGCCGCGGCACTCATCGCCGAGCACGCGGCCTGAGAGAAGGAGCCCACTCAGCATGTCGAAGATCAAGCCTGCCAAGGGCTCCCCGTACGCCCGTATCCTCGGCGTCGGCGGCTACCGCCCGACCCGCGTGGTCTCCAACGAGGTCATCCTCGAGACGATCGACTCGTCGGACGAGTGGATCCGCTCCCGCTCCGGCATCGCGACCCGGCACTGGGCCTCGCCCCAGGAGACCGTCGCCGCGATGTCCGTGGAGGCCTCCGGCAAGGCGCTGGCCGATGCGGGCATCTCGCCGGAGCAGATCGGTGCGGTGATCGTCTCGACGGTCTCGCACTTCAAGCAGACCCCGGCCGTCGCGACCGAGATCGCGCACCGGGTCGGAGCGGTCAAGCCCGCCGCGTTCGACATCTCCGCGGGATGCGCCGGCTTCGGATACGGGCTGACGCTCGCCAAGGGCCTCGTGGTGGAAGGTTCCGCCCAGTACGTCCTCGTCATCGGCGTGGAACGGCTGTCGGACCTGACCGACCTGGAGGACCGCGCGACGGCCTTCCTGTTCGGGGACGGCGCCGGCGCCGTGATCGTCGGCCCCTCGGACGAGCCGGCCATAGGCCCCACGGTGTGGGGTTCCGAGGGCGACAAGTCCGAGACGATCAAGCAGACCGTGCCGTGGGACGAGTACCTCGGCAAGGACGGCGGCGAGAAGTTCCCGGCCATCACGCAGGAGGGTCAGGCGGTCTTCCGCTGGGCCGTCTTCGAGATGGCCAAGGTGGCCCAGCAGGCGCTCGACGCGGCCGGGATCACCGCGGAGGACCTGGACGTCTTCATCCCGCACCAGGCAAACATGCGGATCATCGACTCGATGGTGAAGACTCTGAAGCTGCCGGAACACGTCACGGTCGCCCGTGACGTGGAGACCACCGGCAATACGTCGGCCGCCTCGATCCCGCTCGCTATGGAGCGGCTCCTGGCGACCGGAGCGGCGAAGAGCGGCGACACCGCGCTCGTCATCGGCTTCGGGGCGGGACTCGTCTACGCCGCGACGGTCGTTACCCTCCCCTAGGGCCCGGGATCCACATCCCGACCCTGCTTCACCCCAGTTAGCTATAGAAGGAGCGCCACATGGCCGCCACGCAGGAAGAGATCATCGAGGGTCTCGCGGAGATCGTCAACGAGATCGCCGGCATCCCCGTCGAGGACGTCGCGTCCGAGAAGTCGTTCACCGACGACCTGGACGTCGACTCGCTCTCCATGGTCGAGGTCGTCGTCGCCGCCGAAGAGCGCTTCGACGTCAAGATCCCGGACGAGGACGTCAAGAACCTCAAGACGGTCGGCGACGCCGCGGACTACATCCTGAAGCACCAGGCCTGAGCCTGACGAGCGTTTGTCGCCACCCTGCGGTGGCGCCGTGACAATTCAGCACCCCCTGAGACGTGGAGAAAGAATTCCTGTGAGCCCGACCAATCGCACCGTGGTCGTCACCGGTATCGGCGCAACCACTCCGCTGGGTGGCGACAGCGCTTCGACCTGGGAAGGTCTGCTCGCCGGTCGTTCCGGCGTCAAGCCCCTCGAGGGCGAGCGCTTCGCCGAACTCCCGGTCCGTATCGCCGCCCCGGTCGCCGTGGACCCGAGTGAGGTCCTGCCGCGCCCGCTGGCCCGCAAGCTGGACCGCTCGGCCCAGTTCGCCGTCATCGCCGCCCGTGAGGCCTGGGCCGATGCCGGCTTCACCGCCCCGGCGGGCGAGGACGCGGCCATCGCGCCCGAGCGCCTGGGCACCGTGATCGCCTCCGGTATCGGCGGCGTCACCACCCTGCTCGACCAGTACGACGTACTGAAGGAAAAGGGTGTGCGCCGGGTCTCCCCGCACACCGTCCCCATGCTCATGCCGAACGGCCCGTCGGCCAACGTCGGCCTGGAGGTCAACGCCCAGGCGGGCGTGCACACTCCGGTCAGCGCGTGCGCCTCGGGCGCCGAGGCCATCGGCTACGCCGTCGAGATGATCCGTACCGGCCGCGCCGACGTGGTCGTCGCGGGCGGCACCGAGGCGGCGATCCACCCGCTGCCGATCGCCGCGTTCGCCAACATGATGGCGATGTCCAAGAACAACGAGAACCCCCAGCAGGCCTCCCGCCCGTACGACAAGGCCCGCGACGGCTTCGTCCTCGGCGAGGGCGCGGGCGTCGTCGTCCTGGAGTCCGCCGAGCACGCCGCCGCGCGCGGCGCCCGGGTCTACTGCGAGGTGCTGGGCCAGGGCCTGTCCGCGGACAGCCACCACATCGCGCAGCCGGAGCCGACCGGCCGCGGTGTCGCGGCCGCGGTGCAGAACCTGCTCGACAACACGGGTCTCGACCCGGCCGAGCTGGTCCACGTCAACGCGCACGCCACGTCCACCCCGCAGGGTGACACGGCCGAGCTGAAGGCCCTGCGCAAGGTCCTGGGCGACGACCTCGACCACATCGCGATCTCCGCGACCAAGTCGATGACCGGTCACCTGCTGGGCGGCGCCGGCGGTATCGAGACCGTCGCGACCGTGCTCGCGCTGTACCACCGGATCGCCCCGGCGACCATCAACGTCGACGAGCTCGACGAGGGCATCGACGCGGACATCGTCGTCGGCGAGCCGCGCAAGCTGCCGGCCGACGGACCGATCTCCGCGATCAACAACTCGTTCGGCTTCGGCGGCCACAACGTGACGCTCGCGTTCCGTACTGTTTAGTGCGCCTGAACCGGCGCCGCTCTCGCGGACGTGGTTGCTCGCCGCGGGGCTTCCTCAATTGATGGTTGCGGTGTTCGTCGTTTCGAACACCGCAACCGCCGCAGCGCCATGACGAAGGCCCACCCGGGATCCCGGGTGGGCCTTCGTCGTACCCGGCGGCTAGACCACCTGGTGGAGCCAGCGGACCGGGGCGCCCTCGCCCGCGTAGCGGAAGGGCTCCAGCTCGTCGTCCCAGGGCTTGCCGAGCAGTTTGGCGATCTCCGCCTCCAGGTCGGTCTCGCCGCGCGCCGACCGGGCGAGGGCGGCGCGCAGCCGGTCCTCGGGGACCAGGATGTCGCCGTGCATGCCGGTGACGGCGTGGAAGATGCCGAGCTCCGGGGTGGAGCTGTAGCGCTCGCCCTCGGCGGTCGGGCAGGGTTCCGCGGTCACCTCGAAGCGCAGCAGGTGCCACCCGCGCAGCGCGGAGGCGAGCTTCGACGCGGTGCCCGCTTCGGCCTGCCAGGAGAACTCGGCTCTCCAGGTGCCGGGGGAGGCGGGCTGCCTGATCCAGTCGAGGTTCACCCGCACCCCGAGCACGCCCGCAACAGCCCATTCCACGTGCGGGCAGAGCGCGCGCGGTGCGGAATGCACGTACAGAACTCCACGTGTCGTCACCGGGACCTCCAGTGTGGGACGAGGTCGGGAATAAACTCCAGAAAACGGACAGTATGTGACGTGATGTAATGTAACGGAAATTATTTGACAATGCGCTACGGGACCTGCGGCCGAAACGCCACGGGAAAAAGCTACCGTGCGCCAGGGGTCATGGTGTGACGTACGGTCGGTCCGAGGCCGCCAAACCCAGAGCATTCACTCAGCAGGACGCCCCCGGAGGACGCGGGGCGACGAGGAGGGGACCACCCGATGTGCACCACCGCCCTGCGCCGCCGCGCGCGCCGGACTCTCGCGGGCGCGGGCGCGGCGACGGTCCTCCTGGCCGGGGCGCTGACCGGGTGTCAGTCGGGCGGGTCGGCCACGGAGGGTGAACGGGGAGCGCAGGCCGGGCCGCGCTGGAACACCGCGCCCGCATCGATCGCGGCCGTCGGCGATTCCATCACACGGGGTTTCGACGCCTGTTCGGTGCTGGCCGACTGCCCGGAGGTCTCCTGGGCCACGGGCAACGACCCCGCCGTCCACTCCCTCGCCACCCGGCTGCTCGGTGAGGGCGAGGTGCCCGCGCGCAGCTGGAACTACGCGGTGACGGGCTCGCGGATGGCGGACCTGGCGGGTCAGCTGGCCTCGGCCGCGGAGCACAAGCCCGACCTGGTCACGGTGATGGTGGGCTCGAACGACGCCTGCCGCCCGTCGGCTTCGTCGATGACGCCGGTGGCGGAGTTCCGCGCCGCGTTCGAGAAGGCCCTCACCGGTCTGCGGGCCGCCTCCCCCACCTCCCAGGTGTACGTCTCCAGCGTGCCGGACCTGCAGCGTTTGTGGGAGCAGGGCAAGGACAGCCCGATGGTGCGGCAGATCTGGAAGCTGGGGATCTGTCAGTCGATGCTGGCGGATCCGCTGTCGGCGGCGTCCGGGGCGACGGCCCGGCGCGAGCAGGTGCGGGCGCGGGTGGTCGAGTACAACGAGGTGCTCCGCGAGGTCTGCAAGAAGGACGCGCTGTGCCGCTACGACGGCGGCGCGGTGTTCCAGTACCCCTTCGCAGCCGACCAGTTGAGCCGCTGGGACTGGTTCCACCCGGGCAAGGACGGGCAGGCCCGGCTCGCGGAACTGGCGCACCGCCAGGTGACGGCGGCCGAGCCGCCGCGCTGACGGACCGACAGGGACGGCAGGGGACCGGGGGCGGGTGTCAGGGCCCGCCCCCGGTCCGGTTCATGGGTGTTTTCCGGCCAGCCCTGGAGTTCTAGAGGTCCAGGACCGCTGTCAGCCGCGTGTCACCGTGGGCGTGGCTTGCGCGGACCTCGTACGCGCCGCCGATCCGCTGCCAGCCACGGGCCTCCTCGTCCCAGATCTCGAAGGCCCGGGCGGGCAGGGCGATCTCGGCCTCGACGCTCTCCCCCGGGCCCGCCTCGACGCCCGCGAAGGCGGCCAGCCAGCTCGCCGGGCGCTCCACGGCCGCGTTCTGCGCGCTGCCGGACGCCGTGGCGACGGGGGCGAGGTAGAGCTGGACGACCTCGCGGCCGGGCCGGGTGCCGGTGTTGGTGACGCGGACCCGGGCCGTGGTGCCGGTGACCTCGAGGGACTCGTACGCCCAGTCGGTGTAGCCGAGGCCGTGCCCGAACGGGAAGGCGGGGGTGATGTCCTGCTGCTCGTACGCGCGGTAGCCGATGAAGAGGCCCTCGGTGTACTCCAGGCGCCCTTCGGCCGGGATCACCTCGGTGACCGGCGCGTCGGCGAACCGCGCGGGCCAGGTGGTGGGCAGCCGCCCGCCCGGCTCCGCGTGCCCGAGGAGTACGTCGGCCAGCGCGGCCCCGCCCTCCTGCCCGGGGAACCAGGTCAGGAGTACGGCGGCCACCTCGTCCCGCCACGGCAGTTCCACCGGGGAGCCGGCGTTGACGACGACCACGGTGTTCGGATTGGCGGCGGCGACGGCGCGCACGAGGTCGTCCTGACGGCCCGGCAGGGCGAGGTCGCGCCGGTCGAAGCCCTCGGACTCCACGCGCTCGGTGGTGGCGACGACCACGACGGCGGTGTCGGCGGCTCGGGCGGCGGCCACGGCCTCGGCGATCAGCTCGTCGGCGTCGCGCTGCGGGCCGAGGTGGAGCAGCGAGAACATGATCGCCTTGAGCGGCAGGGTGCTCGTGTCGGGGACCTGGAAGGTCAGCGAGACCTCGACGGCCTCGCCCTCGGCGAGCGTGACGCGGGCGCGTTCGCTGGGGGCGCCGAAGAAGGCCTCGAAGGGGTCGGCCTCGTTGCCCATCGCCTGGACGCCCTCCCAGCGGGTCTCGCCGGCGACGGCGAGGGCGAAGGCTCCGAGCCCGCGGGTGCCGAAGGTGTGCTCGCCGCTCTCGCGCGGCACGAACGTACCGGTGACCTCGATGCTCGCCATGGTCTCGTACGACACGCCCGCGGGCAGGTCGTCGCCGATCCACTGGACCTGGCCGGTCGGCAGACTGCCTTCGCCGAGGACGGCGCCGGAGGCGTCACGGCAGATCGCGCGGAGCTCGAAGCCCTTGTCGGCGGGGCCGGCTTCCTCGCTGGGGTCGGCTCCGACGGTGAAGGTCAGGGCCCCGTCCGGGAGGGCGGCGGCCAGGCCGTCCAACGGGGAGACGATCCGCTCGGGGAACACGGTGGCCGAGCCGCCGCCGAGGACGCGGGCGTCGCGGGCGGCGGCCCCGATCAGGGCGACGGTGCGGCCGGGGGCGGCGTCCAGCGGCAGGGCGCGCTTCCCGCCGGACACGGTCTCGTTGCGGACGAGGACGAAGCCGCGGGCGGCGATCTCCCGGGCGAGCGCCTGGCCGTCGATCGGTGCCGGGGGTTCGGTTACGGCGGCGGGGGCGCCCTCCAGGATCCCGACGCGGGCGGCGAGGCGCAGTACGTTGCGCACGGCCTCGTCCACGGCGGACTCGGGGACCTCGCCGGCCCGGACGGCCTCGGCGAGGGCGGCCCCGTAGACGGTCTGCGGTCCGGGCATGGCGACGTCGAGGCCGCCGAGGACGGCGCCGGTGGTGGAGCGGGCGGCCATCCAGTCGGAGACGTTGTACCCGTCGAAGCCCCATTCGCCGCGCAGGACTTCGTTCACGAGGTAGCGGTGCTCGCTCATCGTCGTGCCGTTGACCTGGTTGTACGCCGTCATGATGCCCCAGGGGTGGGCGTTGCGGGCGATGGCCTCGAAGGGGGCCAGGTACAGCTCGCGCAGCGGGCGCGGGGCGATGACGCTGTCGACGGTGAACCGCTCGGTCTCGGCGTCGTTGCCGACGAAGTGCTTGACGGTGGTGCCGACGCCGCCGTCCTGGACGCCGTTCACGTAGCCGGTGCCGATGGCGCCGGTGAGGTACGGGTCCTCGGAGTAGCACTCGAAGTGCCGGCCGCCGAGCGGGGAGCGGTGCAGGTTGACGGTGGGGGCGAGGAGCACGTGGACGCCCTTGCGGCGGGCCTCCTGGGCGAGGAGGCGGCCGGCGCGGCGGGCGAGCGCGGGGTCCCAGGCCGCGGCGAGCGCGGTCGGGGAGGGCAGGGCGATCGAGGGGTCGTCGGCGGTCCAGCGCACGCCGCGGACCCCGATGGGGCCGTCGGACATGACGAGCGACTCGAGCCCGATCCCGGGGACGGCGGGCAGGGACCACATGTCCTGGCCGGCCAGCAGCCGGGCCTTGGTGTCGAGGTCGAGTTTGCCGAGCGCCGCCTCTACGGCGTCGCTGCGGACCTGATCGGCATCGGTCACGGCCGTGCCTCCTCGTTGAGTGCGTGCGGGTGCATGCGGCGGGGTGCAGTGCGGGTGCCGCGGGGGTGTCCCCCATCGTGGACCCGTTACCGGTAGAGCGGTAGGGTTCGTAATGTGTTCGTGATATTCCGATAACGTACGGAGGACACTGCCGGCGAGGCGGGGCACGGCGTGAACGGGAGAGGTGCCGGGGCGATGGCCAGGGCGAGAAGCGAGGAGCGGCGCGGCGACATCGTGCGCGCGGCGGTCGAGGTGATCGCGGAGCGCGGCTACCGCGGTGCGTCGCTGGGCGCGGTGGCCGAGCGCGTCGGCCTGACCCAGCAGGGGCTGCTGCACTACTTCCCGACCAAGGAGGCACTGCTGGTCGCAGTGCTGGAGGAGCGCGACCGCTGGGACACCGGCGGCGGCTCGCGCGCCTCGGCCGGCGCCTGGCGCCTGGACCTGCTGGCCTCGCTGGTCGAGTACAACGCCATGCGCCCCGGGATCGTGCAGACCTTCTCGGCGCTGCTGGGCGAGAGCGTCACCGACGGGCATCCGGCGCGGGAGTTCTTCACCGAGCGCTACGCCCAGGTACGCGCCGAGATGACGCAGGTGCTGCGCGCCGAGTTCGGCGACCGGCTCCCCTCGGGTCTGACCCCGGAGGAGGCGGCCCCGCTGCTGACCGCGGTCATGGACGGCCTCCAGTACCAGTGGCTGCTCGCGCCGGAATCGGTGGACATGCCTGCCGCCTTCCGCTCGTTCCTGACCCTGCTGCGGGGGCCGGAACCGGGCTGACCGCGGCCTACGGGCGGCCCAGGAGCGGGTCGCGGACGGCGCAGGGCGGGCGCCGGGCCGGGGCGGGGACCCGGCGGCCGGGCTGGCATCCTGGACCCGTGAAGATCGCCGCAGCCCAGCTCACCTGCATCCCGGCCGACATACCCGCCAACACGGAGCGGAGCGTCGCCCTCGCCGCCGAGGCCCGGGAACAGGGCGCCGAGCTCGTCGTGTTCCCCGAGTTCACGCTCACGGGCTACGAGCTGGAGGCCATGGCCGCCGACCCCGGCCTGTGGATGGCGGACGCCGACGACCCCCGCCTGGATCCGCTGCGCTCCGCGGGCATCGCCGTCGCGGTCAATGTCGCGCTGCGCACCGCCGGGCCGCTGCCCGCCATCGCGACCCTGGTCTACGGCGCGGACGGCCGGCACCTGACGACGTACGCCAAGCAGCACCTGTACGGACACGAGCAGGGCGGCTTCGCGGCCGGCGGGAGCCAGGGCCGCTTCGAGCTCGGCGGGATCCGCTTCTCCCTCGGCGTCTGCTACGACAACCACTTCGCGCAGCTCACCGGCCGCGCGGCGGCGGACGGCTGCCGGGTCCACCTGGCGAGCTCCCTGTACGGAACGGGCGACGGGATCCGGGAGCGGGCCACCGTGTACCCCGGGATCGCCGGGGAGCACGGCCTGTACGTCGTCCTCGCCAACCACGTCGGCCCGGCTGGCCCGTGGACCGGCTGCGGCCGCGCCGCGGTCTGGGCCCCGGGCGGCGTGCTGCTGGCCGAAGCGGACGACCGCACGCCCTCCGTGGTGACGGCCGAGGTCGGCGCCTGACGGCCCGACAGTCGGCTCCGCCGCCCGGGGCCGACCGGGGTCAGCCGATCGCCGGCACCTTCGAGTGCCGTCCCGAGCGCGTGCTGCCGTCCCGCTCCGCGGGATCCCCCGGAGCCGGCTCGCGGTCCCGCACCAGCGCCGGGAGCACCAGGGCGAACGCCGCCGCCGTGTACACGCCGGTCCACAGCATCCAGCCGCCGGGCGGGGCCCAGTGCGCCGAGAACGGCACCCAGGAGCCGCTGGTGCCGACGGCGAAGCGCCGCAGCGTCCAGAAGAACGCCGCCGCGTTCGCCAGCGCGAGCCCGGCCGCGCCGAAGCCGACCAGCCTGCGCCACGGGAACCCCTGCCCGGGCGCCCGGCTCGCGCAGATCAGCACCGCCATCAGCGGCAGGCCCACGGCGAACGGCAGCAGGTAGCGGCCCTGCCAGACCATGCCGAGCTTCTCCGCCTGCGAGGCCTGGGCGACCACCGGCACCACCACGATCGCCACCAGCATGCCGATCAGCGCCACCGCCTCGCGCAGCCGGCCGTACGCCAGCCCCAGCGCGGTGAGCACCGCGATCACGCCGAGCCAGACCAGCCAGGTGAACGCGGGTGCCGGGGTGTCCAGCCAGCCGAAGTAGCCGAGCATCTGGTGGACGTACGTCTCGGCGTTGCCGAAGGTCTGCCGGGCGGCTTCCTTGGCGGTCAGCGTCTTGGGCGTGTTGATCACCGAGTTGTCGGGGTGCGCCCCGGCCCAGAGCAGCGCACCGGCCGTGGCCGCGCCGAGCAGCGCCGTCCAGACCCACAGGGCCTTGCGGCGCAGCACCGAGCGCAGGACGCCGCGGTGGGCGAGCAGCAGGCCGAAGAAGACCGCGCCGGCGAACCAGATCAGCCCGAGCGGGCGGATGTTGATCAGCACCAGCCCGCCGATGCCCACCCGGGCCAGCCGCCGGTTCAGCAGCCGTGCATCGGGCGACATCAGGATCGACAGCAGGCCGGTCCACACGAGGATGCCGGCGGCGATCTCACCGCCGCTGGGGTTGACCATGCCGGCCATGTACAGGGTCATCGGCGTGGCCGCGGTGAACACGCCGAGCAGCGCCACCGAGCGCCGTCGCCGCCACTCCGCGGCCGTGACCACGGCACTGGCCAGCAGCGCCGAGCAGAGCGCGGCCGACATCAGCCGCATCAGGTACAGCCCGTGCGGGCCCTTGACCAGCAGGCTCGGCCAGCCGGTCGCCAGGTAGTAGGCCGGGTGGTAGCGGCCGGCCGCGGTGGTGACCTGGACGGTCTTCTCGGAGTGCCCGAACTTCGGGGCGCAGGAGGCCGGCTTCTCCTCGTGCCAGGCGTAGCACTCGTGCTGCTTGGGGAGCTGCTCGTACCACTCCGGGAGCTGCACCCCGGTCTCGGCGAACTTCCCCTCGATGCCCGCCACCATGTGCGGAACCATCACCTCGGGGCCGCCGATCTGGCCCCGGGCGACGGCGGCCGCGCGGATGAAGTGGGCGTGCTCGTCGGGCGAACCGCCGAGCGGGGTGGCCGCGGACCAGGAGGCCGCGAGCGTGAAGAACAGCACGAAGGCGATGGCCCAGAGCCGCTTGGGGGTCCGGGCCGACCAGTCGGCCAGGCGCGTCAGTGCGGAGATCATCGCTTCCTTCTGATCATCGGACGTAGCTCAGCCAGCTCTGGTCGCCGTCCTTGGAGCACTCGCCCTTGGGCGCGAACTTCGGGCACTTGCCGTCCTGCTGCCGGATGGTGTGCGACACCCAGGGCAGGATCCGGTAGGTGCCGTCCTGGGCCGGCATGTACCGGTCGGACATCGAGGAGGAGACCGTGCCGAGGAGCAGCAGGAGGGCGCAGAGGGTTCCGATCACCGCGCCCTCGCGACCGGGGAAGCCCGGCGCGGTGCGGCCCGGGACGGGTGCGGATGCGGATGCGGATGCGGATGCGGGCTCCTCGGACGCGGTGCGCCGCTCGGCCAGCTTCAGCGAGACCAGGTGCGCCACCAGCGCGCAGAGGATCAGACCGCAGTAGAGCAGCTGGTTGTTGGTCCGCGTGTACAGCTGGACCGTCTGCGTCTCGTACATGTGCGAGGCGATGTACATGCGCATCACCCACGCGCTGATGAACATCGCGGCGATGGTGACGACCAGCGGCTTGCGCAGGCCCAGCCAGATCGCGGCGCCCAGGCAGAGGAAGGTCACGAGGGCGAACAGCCCGACCCCGCCGAACTCCCCGGGCGGCGGCCAGTCGCCCACCTTGCCGGGCATGTCCGTACGCCACATCAGGTAGTAGGCCGGGTCGGTGAAGTTGTCGAAGCGGAAGTTGTAGTCCTTGGTGGTCTGCCCCTCTTTGAGCATGACCATCAGGTAGCGCCCGGCCACCACGAGGAAGGCCGCCAGGGCCGTGCCCATGAACGCCGCGCCCTTGAGCCGGCCCGTCCGCCACGGGAAGTACAGCAGCGCGGCGAACAGCACGCCGGCCGCACTCCACAGGAACCAGCCCGAGTACGTGAGGAACAGCACGCCCAGCAGCACACCGAACCCGGCGCCCTTGAGCAGCAGCGGCCGCCAGCCCTCCGTGCCGCTGCGGCGCAGCGCCACCACCATCGCCACCAGCACCGGGACCAGCAGCACGAGCACGGTCTGGCTGTACGGCTTGTAGGAGTCGATCAGCGCGAACGCGGGCACGACACCGAAGGCGAGCGCCCGGACCGGGCTCAGCAGCATCCGCCAGGCGAGGTAGACCAGCGGCCCGAAAGCGGCGGCGCCGAGGATCTGCAGGTCCTTGAAGGCGTACGCGGTGTTACCGCCGTGGAACCACTCGGCGTAGTAGCCCAGGGTGTAGAGCGGCATCGGCGGGTAGACCGGCGAGCCCGAGGGATGTCCGTTCGCGACGGCGTGGGCCCATTCGACGATCCGGCCGCTGTCGCCGTTGAGGCCGAACATCGGCCACGGCGTGCCCAGCAGCGCGACGACCGCGCCCGCCGCGACGAAACCGCTGGCCAGGCCCGCGATGGCCGCGGCGGCCAGCCGGGTGGCCAGGTCGAAGTGGCGTCCGCCGCGCAATCGCATCGCCAGCACCACGGCGGCGACGAACAGCAGCCCGATCAGCGCGAACCGCAGCTGGATCGCGGCCAGACCGCTGACCTGCGCGATCCGGTTGAGCGGGTTGAGCTTGAGACCGCGCGCCAGGAGCGGGAGGACCAGTGCCGCGGCGAACGCCACGGCGGCCTCCAGCAGCAGGAGCCCACCGCGGGAGCGCAGTGCGCGCCGCGGGGCCGGGTCCGCGGACCCGGAGCTGCTGGGGGCGTGTGCGGCCGGTCCGCTCGGGGGGCCCGGGCGCACGGCCGCCGACCCCTCGGTACTGACTGTCACTGACGGTGTCCCTACTGCTGGTCGGTACGCGGCGCGACGGCCGGTCGTCGTTCTCGGCAAGCCACTGCCCGGCTCCGGGCCCACAGGTCCGCAGACCGGACGAGGGCGGCGGACTCAAGGACGGTGTGGGACGGCCTCGGCTCTTGCCGCCACGCATACTATCGGGCCGCCTGCGGCGAGCGGGGGTCCCGGGACGGCGGCCGGAACCGCCCGGGACCGGCCCGCGGCCCGGCGTAAGAAGGCGCAGGTCAGTCGAGGACCCCGAATCCGGCGAGCAGGAAGAGCAGCACCCAGCCGCCCAACGACAACCAGCCGAGCACCAGGCCGATCGTCGCGGGCCCGGCGCCCTCGTCGCCGCGCGCGCGGATCTGCGCCTTCGCGATGTGGCCGGTGATCACGGCGCCCAGGCCCGCGGCGCCGAGCGTCGGAAGGCTGAGCACGCCCAGCGCGAGCGAGGTGATCGCCATCCCGTTGACCGGGCGGGGCGGCACCGGCATGGGCAGCGGCCCCGGCACCGGCCCGTAGGCGGGCGGCAGCACCGGCACCGCGGCGCCGAACGGGGCCACCATCGGCCCGGCCGGCAGGTCCGCGACCAGCTGCGCGAGCTGCCCGTACGTCTGCGCCTTGTACGCCGCGTCGAAGCGCTGCCCGTACTCCTCGCGGGAGAGCCGGCCCTCCGCGTAGGCGGCCTTGAGCACGTCCACCGTCCGGTCGCGATCGGTGTGCGAGGCCCGCATCGCGGACTGCGGGGTGTGCGCGGGCTGCCACGGCTGCCCGTACGGCTGCTGCTGCGGGCGGACCGGATACGGCTGCCCCCACGGCTGTTCTGCCATCCGGCCACCTCCGAAGCCCCTGCGCGCGGTGCGCGTCCGTCCAGGATGGAGGACGAACGGGCCACGGCGATAGTTGCGGTGCCGCCGGCCCGGCGGCTGTGACGAGACCGATGCCTGCGCCGCGGGCGGCGGGTGTAAGGGCGGATGTGATGAGGTGGCGGGCATGACCGACTTCGAGACGATCACGGTTCCGAGCCACCTGTGCGGGTATCCCGGGGTGGCCTTCGGCGGCTACGTGGCCGGGGTGCTGGCCACGCGCGCGGCCGCGAAGACCGTACGGGTGGACTTCCGGCGGCCGGTGCCCACGGACGCCCCGGTCCGGCTCGCCCCGACCGCCGACGGCGGCGTCCGGCTGGTGGACGGCGAGCTCCTGCTCGCGGCGGCGACCCCGGCCGAGCCGGCCGTCGAGGCCCCCGGGGCGCCGTCCTGGGAGCAGGCGCAGGCGGCGGCCGACGCCTACCGGGCGACGCCTCCGGACGGAATGGTCGACTGCTTCGGCTGCGGTCTGCACCGCACGCCCGCCACGGGTCTGCGCCTGCACTGCGGCCGGGTGCCCGGCAGCGCCCTGGTGGCCGCGGCTTGGACCCCCGGTTCCGAACTCGGCGGCGCGGACGGTCTGCTGCCGCCCGAGCTGGTGTGGGGCGCGCTGGACTGCCCGGGCAACGCGGCCGGCCGGCTGCTCGACGACCGGCGGGCCGGTGCGGTCACGGCCGCCCTGACCGCGCGGCTGCTGCGGCCGGTGCCGGTCGGCGCGGGCCTCGTCTCGTACGCCTGGCTGCTCGGCAGCGAGGGCCGCAAGTACCGCGTGGGGACGGCCCTGGCCACCGCCGGGGGCGATCTGTGCGCGGTCGGCGAGGCCCTGTGGGTGGAACCCCGCGCCCAGCCCTAGCCCTGGCCCTGGCCCTGGCCCTAGCCCTAGCCCTGGGCCGAGACCCGGACCTGGGCCGGCTGCTCGGCCGGCCCGGGGAGAAGGTGCTTGGTCCCCCATGCCCCCAGGACCTCCAGGGCCGTGTTGAGCTCCTGGCCCAGCGGGGTCAGCGAGTACTCCACGCGCGGCGGGACCTCGTCGTAGACCTCGCGGTGGACCATGCCGTCCGTCTCCAGCTCACGCAGCTGGGCCGCGAGCACCTTCTCCGAGATCCCCGGGACCAGCCGGCGCAGTTCCCCGAAGCGGCGCGGCCGCTGCTCCAGCTCCCACAGGAGCGACACCTTCCATTTGCCGTCGATCACCGACATCGCCGCGGCCACACCGCAGTGGTCCGCACCGGGCCTTCGCGTCACCGACATCGCGCACCCCTCCCCACCTGCTCGCTCACCTGGGAGTAACCACCCACTCCGAAGTGCGTACTTGAGCGCCTCTCGGCCTGCCACCAGGCTAAACGGCATGACCGACAACACCGTGACGAAGCGCCCCCTGACCCTGCTCGGCCTCGGCGACATGGGCACCGCACTCGCCCGCACCTGGCTCGCCGCCGGGCATCCCCTCACCGTCTGGAACCGCACCGCCGCCAAGGCCGAGGCCCTCGCCGCCGAAGGCACCGCCGTCGCCGTCGCCGCGAGCCCCGCCGAGGCGGTGGCGGCGAACCGCCTGGTCGTGCTCTGCCTGCTGGACGACGCCAGCGTCGACTCGGCCCTGGACGGCATCGACCTGACCGGCAAGGACCTGGTCGACCTCACCACCGGTACGCCCGCCGAGGGCCGGAAGCGCGCCGCCTGGGCCGAGGCGCGCGGGGCCCGGTTCGTGGCCGGCGGGATCATGGCCACCCCGGCGATGATCGGCGCCCCGGCATCCGGTGCGTACGTCTTCCACAGCGGCTCACGCGCCCTGTTCGACACCCACCGCGCCGCCCTGCAGGTCCCGGCCGGCGCCCGCTTCGTCGGCGAGGACCCCGGCCACGCCGCGCTGTACGACATGGCGCTGCTGAGCGGGATGTACGGGCTGTTCGCCGGCATCTCGCACGCCTACGCGCTGATCGAGGGCGAGGACATCGCCCCGAGGGAACTGGCGCCGCTGCTGTCCGAGTGGCTGGGCGCGATGGGGTTCTTCGTGGGCAACGCGGCCGACCGGTTGACCTCCGGTGACTTCACGACCGGCGTCGTGTCGAACCTTGCCATGCAGGTGGCGGGCAGCGGCACCCTGCTGCGCACCGCCGAGGAGCAGGGCGTCAGCGCCGAGCTGATCACCCCGTACCTCGAGCTGATGCGGCGCCGTCTGGCCGCCGACCCGGCCGCGCACGCAGGCGAGGACACGGTCGGCGCGATCACCCTGCTGAAGCGGTAGCCCTGCGGGACCGGCGCGCTGCGAGCGAGCGGTCTACGAGTACGCGGGCGGCGGCGGTCCGAAACCTCCGGCCGGAGCCTGCGCGTCCCCGGAGGTGTCGATTCCGGTGTCGGTCTTCTGGTCGGCTCCGGCTTCCGGGGCTTCGTCCTCCCCGGTCAGCTCCCGGACCATGAGCGTCGCCCCGGCCACCGCGCCCGGCATCAGGAACACCGCCACCAGCGGCACCAGGAACGCCAGCACCAGCGGGACGCCGAAGCCGAGCACCAGCATCCGCCGCGTCCGCAGCAGGGCGAGCCGGTCGGTGAGTTCCACCCCGCGCCGCTGCAGCGCGACGGCGGTGAGCTCCTCGGCGAGGAAGAACCCGGACACGCAGAACCCGATCGCCGGGATCACGGTCTGCCCGATCACCGGGATGAACCCGAGCGCGAAGAGCAGGATCCCGTACAGCAGCACCCGGACCAGCACCTTCAGGCTGTCCCGGGCCGAGATCCACAGCTCGCGCCAGAGCGGGAGCCCGGACTCCGGGGCGTCGCCGCCCTCGCTGCGGTCGACCTGCTCCGAGAGGGACTCGTAGAACGGCTGGCCGATCAACAGGGTCACGGCGGTGAAGGTGATGACCGCGACGAAGAGCCCGAGGCAGAAGACCAGGCCGGTGAGGAAGCCCCGGAACAGCCCGAGCCACGGCGCGGACCAGCCGTCGGCGAAGGGGGTGGCCCAGGCGGTCAGGTCGTCGGCGCCGTAGCCGAGCCCGACCAGTGCGCCGGCGTACAGCACCAGCGAGACCAGCCCCGGCAGCAGGCCGAAGCCCAGCCAGCGGCCGTGTCGCAGCACCCATCTCTGTCCGGCCAGCAGGTAGCCGAATCCCCCCGCAAGATCACGCATGGGTCCAGTTTAGGACCGGTCGCACACGGCGAAGGCCGCACCCCGGGATCGGGGTGCGGCCTTCGCGGAGCGCGAGCCGGATCAGACGGCGAGCTCGACCGTGATGTTGCCGCGGGTCGCCTTGGAGTACGGGCAGACCTGGTGGGCCTTCTCGATCAGGTCCTTGGCGGTGGCGGCGTCCACGTTCGGGATCACGGCGGAGATCTTGACGATGATGCCGAAGCCCTCGTCGTTCTTGCCGATGCCGACCTCGGCGGTGACGGTGGAACCGGATATGTCCGCGTTCTCGTTGCGGGCGACGACGCCGAGGGCGCCCTGGAAGCAGGCGCTGTAGCCGGCGGCGAACAGCTGCTCCGGGTTGGTGCCGGCGCCGCTGCCGCCCATCTCCTTCGGCGGGTTCACGACGACGTCGAGCTGGCCGTCGTTGGTCGCGACGCGGCCGTCACGGCCGTTCTCGGCGGTGGCGACAGCGGTGTACAGAACGTCGGTCTGCTGGATGGACATGTAGAGAGATCCTCCTGGTAATCGCCGTGACTCGCGCCCACGATCACGACGGTGTGCAGTGAGCCTAACCGGTGAAGGAAACGATCATCTTTCCGGTGTTGTCGCCGCGCAGCATGCCGAGGAAGGCCTCGGTCGCGTTCTCCACGCCCTCGACCACGGTCTCGTCGGCCACGAGCTCGCCGGAGCGCAGCCAGCCGGCGACGTCCTGGACGAACTGCGGCTGGAGCCCGGCGTGGTCGCCGACCAGCACGCCCTGCAGGCGCAGCCGCTTGCCGATGACCAGGGCCAGGTTGCGCGGGCCGGGGGTGGGCTCGGTGGCGTTGTACTGGGCGATCGCCCCGCACAGGGTGGCCCGGCCGTGCACGTTCAGGGAGGAGATGGCGGCCTCGAGGTGGTCTCCGCCGACGTTGTCGAAGTAGACGTCGATGCCCTCGGGGGCGGCCTCCTTCAGCTGCTCGCCGACGGGGCCGTTCTTGTAGTTGAAGGCGGCGTCGAAGCCGTACTTCTCCGTGAGGAGCGTCACCTTCTCGTCCGAGCCGGCCGAGCCGATCACTCGAGCGGCGCCCTTGATCTTCGCGAACTGGCCGACGAGGCTGCCGACCGCGCCGGCCGCGCCGGAGACGAAGACGGAGTCGCCCTCCTTGAAGGAGGCCACCTCGAAGAGGCCGGCGTAGGCGGTCAGGCCCGGCATGCCGAGCACGCCGAGGTAGGCGGAGAGCGGCGCGAGCGAGGCGTCGACCTTGGTGGCGTGCTTGGCGTCCAGGTCGGCGTACTCGCGCCAGCCCAGGCCGTGCAGCACGTGGTCGCCGACCTCGAAGCCCTCGGCGGCGGAGGCCACGATCTCGCCGACCGCGCCGCCGTCCATCGGCTTGTCCAGCTGGAAGGGCGGGATGTACGACTTCACGTCGTTCATCCGGCCGCGCATGTAGGGGTCCACGGACATGTGCAGGTTGCGCACCAGGATCCGGCCGGGGGCCGGGGCCGCGACCTCGACCTCGCGCAGGGCGAAGTCCTCGGCTACGGGCCAGCCCTGCGGGCGGCGGACGAGGTGCCACTCGCGGCTGACGGCGGGGATCTGAGACATGGGGCGCTCCCGAATCGAGGAATCGACGAATACTTCAGTACGTGAAACAACCATGCGCCTGGATATTTCATGTTGTCAAGTAAATGGGTACTCTGGATCCATGCCCAGTCGTCGCGCAGATCCCCTGACCCTTGAGGTTGTCGAGCTCATCGGCACCGTCGTGGCCCGCTACCACGAGGAGTACGAGCACGCGGCAGCCAGCCACCAGCTCACCGGCGCCCAGGCCCGGGTGCTGAACCTGCTGTCGCTGGAGCCGATGCCGATGCGGCGGATCGCGCAGCAGCTGAAGTGCGAGCCCTCGAACATCACGGGCATAGTGGACCGGCTGGAGTCGCGCGGCCTGGTCGAGCGCAGGCCGGACCCGGCCGACCGCCGGGTCAAACTGGCCGCTCCGACGGAGGAGGGCCTGCAGACCGCGGACCGGCTGCGCGAGTCGCTGGACTTCGCGCGCGAACCGCTGGCCGGGCTGTCCACGGCCGAGCGGGCGGTCCTGCGGGACCTGCTCAAGCGGATGCTGGGCTAGGCCGCCTCTTTCGGATCTTTCCGGTCAAGCCCGCGTCGTCCGGTCGCTCAGCAGAAGAACCAGAGGAAGCAGCCCCCGGTCGGAGACGGGCTCGGGCTCGGCGCCGGGGACGGCGGCTGCGCCGTCCCGGAACCGCTCGGCGAGGGCTTCCCCGACTGACCCGGCTTTACGGACGGCCCGTGCCCGGTGACACCCTTCGTCGGCCCCGTCTTGCCCGACGCGGAGGCCGACGCCGACGGACCCGGCTCCGTCGTCCCCTCGGCAGACGCCCCGGGTCCGGCCGACTGCGTTCCGCCCGCGGTGGCCTTCGCGGCCCCCGAGGCCTTCACCGGCTTCAGCGCCGCAGGCGCGCCGGGAGTCCCTTTGCCGCTCGGCAGCGGAGCCGGGTCCTGCGGGCCGTTCCCGTCGGTGAGCACCACCTCGGCGGCCCGGTCGGTCTTCTGCCCCTCGGTGACGATCCGGGCGAGCGCGACCGTGCCGCCGACCGCGAGCACCAGACCCAGCCCGACCGTCAGCATGGTCCTGCGGCGCCGGCGGTGCGTGGCGCGGCGCCGCGCACCGGACCGGCCGCTGTGCGCTCCGGACAGCACGACGATCGAGTCCGCGAACGGGTCGGCGGGCTCCTCCGGCCGTGCGGAGCCGTAGGGGGCTGCGGGCACGGGAGGCCCACCGGCGGCGGCGGGCGGCAGGTACTCGGCAGGGGTTCCGCACCCGGCGCACGCCAGGGCGCCGTTGAGGTGCCTCCGGCAGGCGTGGCAGTAGTCCATGACGTCCGCACGCTACGTGGTTCCGCGCAACATCCGTATCGCGGGTTCGTGGAGGTCCTGTGTGGAATCGTGGCCTCCATGACTGCGTCAGCGCCCTCGGGACCCTTCGGTCCGGCCGCCTTCCAGCTGGTGCTGCTGCGCCGGATGGCGGACTTCCGGCCGGACCTCGCCGAG
Source organism: Streptomyces sp. NPDC032745 (assembly GCF_055579465.1). Lineage (NCBI taxonomy): Bacteria > Bacillati > Actinomycetota > Actinomycetes > Kitasatosporales > Streptomycetaceae > Streptomyces > Streptomyces sp. NPDC032745. The sequence goes on from NZ_JBVING010000004.1 coordinate 70,271, forward strand.
GAGGCGCGGCGGCGGCTGGGCGCCTCGCTCGCCGAGCAGCGGGAGGCGAACAAGCGCTGGCAGGCGATGGTCCGCTCCCCCCGCGCCCGCGGTGCGCTGGCCCGCTACCGCTCGGTGCTCGGCCCGCCGGAGTCCACGGCCGCCCGCACCATCGGCGACCTGGAGTGCGAGGCCCTGTTGTGGCCGGTGCCGCTCTGGCCGGACCTGCGCTTCGAGGTGCTGGCCGCGCCGGACGGGGCGGTGTGGAACGAGTGGCTGGTACGGGCCCCGGGCGCGCGGGGGCCCGTACTGGAGACGCCCGAGGACCTGCGGCCCTGGTCGGCCACGGTGGACGAGGTGGCGCGGGCCTTCGCCCCGGTGCGCCCGATGGAGGGCACCGCGCCGACCCGCTGGCGCCTCGCGTTCACCGCGCAGGGCCGGCCGTGCGTGGCGGAGTTCACGTACGGCCTGCTCCAGCGGGTCGCGGTCGACGGGATCGAGGTCTGAGCGGCAGGGTCCGGGCCGCGGGCCCTACGAGGCGAGGAAGGACCGGACGCCGGCGGAGGTGGCGTCGTCCCCCAGCAGGTCGTTGTGCCGGAGGCAGCCGACCGGCGTGTTGGCGGCCCCGGCGAGCGGGACGCTGCCGTCCGGGTTGATGACCTCGTCGCAGTTCGACCAGAAGGTCGCGTACTTCACCGCGCCCGGGGTCTCGTCCCCCGCGTTCAGGTTCTTCACGACGTACGAACCGGGCGTCATGTCCCGGCACGCCTGGTCCCACAGGGCGCAGGCCCACGCGGTGGAGGTGCCGTGGTTGGGGCCGGCCAGCGAGACCCAGTGGTCCACGGTCGCGGCGCCGCCGCCGAACTTCACGTACCAGCGGCCGACGAGCGAGCCGAAGGAGTGCGCCACGATGTCGACCCGGGCGGCGTTGGTCTGCCGGCGGACCTGGTCGACGTACGCGCCGAGCTGCCCGGCCAGCACCTCGTTGACGGACTGGTGCGTGTCGTAACCCCAGGAGAAGAGCTCCGAGTCGGTGTAGCCGGCGGCGCGCAGGTCCTCGCGCAGGCTGCCCCAGACGCCCGGGTCGGCGTTGTAGCCGTGGACGAAGACCACCGGGTTGTGCGGCTGCACAGCGGCGGCGGCCTGCGCCGGGAGGGGCGCGAGGAGCGCCAGGCAGAGCGCCAGGAGCGCCAACAGTCTCTGGCGGGACGTCAGCATCGGGTCCCCTTTACCTTGTTACGCGCGAGTAGCGCGGATGGTGCGGGCATCGTGGTGCCTGTCGGTACAGAAATCCACCCCCGTGCAGCACCTCTCACCCCGTGCGCCACACCCGGCCGGAGCAACCCAACGGGCGATATGCCCTATTCGCCCGAGAAGATATGAAGTGCAACCGGCAGTCGCCGGTCTTCTTGCGTCAGCGCTCTCGGGAGGATCTGCCGTGACCGTCAGTCTTGAGCAGTTGCGCCGCTGCCACGTCGCCGTCGACCTGGGAGCAGCCAGGACCCGCGTGTACGTCAAGGGCGCCGGCCTGGTCGTCGACGAGCCCAGCGTCGCCGCCGTGAACACCCGCACCGGTGCACTCATCGCGGTCGGGACCTTCGCCGAACGGATGACGGGCCGCACGCCCGACTACATCCGGGTCGTACGCCCCGTCTCCGGCGGCACCGTCGTGGACATCGAGATGGCCCAGCGGATGCTGCGCCACCTGCTCGGCGAGAAGCTGCGGCGCGCCCTGCGCCGCAAGCCCCGGCTGCGGGCCGCCGCCTGCACCCCGCACGACGCCGACCCGCTCGCCCAGCGGGCCGCCGTGGAGACGATGGTCGGGCTCGGGGCCCGGCGCGTCGAACTCGTCGACACCCTGATCGCGGCGGCCGTCGGCTGCGGCCTGCCCGTGGAGCAGCCGACCGCGACGATGATCATGGTGTGCGGGGCCGCCGCCACCCAGATCGCCGTCCTCTCCCTCGGCTCGATCGTCACCGCCCAGCGGATCCCGGTCGGCGGCGAGGCCATCGACCACGCCGTCGTCCAGCACCTGCGCCACGCGCACGAGCTGATGCTGCCCAGCCAGGCCGTCCGGCCGCTCCAGGTCGCCCTGCACGGCAACGGCATCACCGGCGGGGGCCCCACGTCCACCCTCATCCACGGCCGCGACGTGGCCACCGGGCTGGCCCGCTCGGTCCACGTCGACACCGCCGCCGTACGGGACGCCATCCACACCCCGCTGACCGCCGTGCTCGACGGCATCGGCAAGGTGCTCCGGGACTGCCCGCCGGACCTGGTCGCCGACCTGACGGACCGGGGGATCATGATGGTGGGAGGCAGCGCCCTGCTGCCGGGCCTGGACCAGATGCTGCGCGACGCCACCGGCATGCCCGTCGCCATCGCGGAACGGCCGGACGTGTGCGCCGTGCTCGGTCTCGGCATGATGCTCGAAGGGAAGATCGCCCCGATGGTCCTCAACCCGCTGGCCGAATGACGGACGCGGCGCCCGGGCCTGGCGGTCCGGGCGGTCTTGCCGCCCCGGCCGCTGCCGGGCAACGGGCCCGGCTGCCCGTACTCCTGGAGGCGGTGCTGAACGTCGGCTCCGATCTGGAGCGGCAGACCACCCTCCAGCACATCGTGGACTCGGCGACCGAGCTGTGCACGGCCCGGTACGGAGCGCTCGGGGTCGTCGACCCCGAGCGCCTCCGGCTGACCGAGCTGTACACGACCGGGCTGAGCGAGGCGGAGCGCGCCGCGATCCACCACCTGCCCGACGGGCGTTCGGGCCTGATCGGCGCGCTGGTCACCGATCCGCGCCCGCTGATGCTGCAGGACCTGTCGAAGGATCCGCGCTCGGCGGGGTTCCCGCCGGGCCATCCCCCCATGCGCAGCTTCCTGGGCGTCCCGATCCGGGTCCACAACGAGGTCTTCGGCAACCTGTACCTCACCGAGAAGCAGGGCGGCGGGCCGTTCACGGACGAGGACCTGGCGCTGGTGCGGGTCCTGGCCTCGCAGGCGGGGATAGCGATCGGCAACGCCCGGCTGTACGAGACGGCGCGCCGCCGGGAGCGCTGGATCGAGGGCGCCGCCGCGGTCACCACGACCCTGCTGGCGGGCCGGCCGGCCATGGACGCGCTGATGTGCGTGGCCGAACGGGCCCGGCTGCTCGCGGACGCGGCGGCCGGCGTGGTCCTCCAGCCGACTCCCGAGGGCGGCATGGAGATCGTGGCCGCCTCCACGCACGGGGACCCCGGGGACCTCGTCGGGACGGCGATCGCCCCCGGTTCGCCGGTGCTGGAACAACTCCTCGGCGGGGAGCCGGTCTTCATAGAGGACTCGGCGACGGACCCGCGGATGACGACGCATGTGCGGGAACGTTTCGGCCCGAGCATGATGCTCCCCCTCCAGAGCGGCGGCCAGCTGATCGGCACCCTCGCCCTGCCGCGCGCCCGGGGCGGGCGCCCGTACGACGCCGTGGACCGGCTGCTGGCCTCGCAGTTCGCCTCCCAGGCAGCGCTGGCCCTCGTACTGGCGGACGCGCAGCACGACCGGGAGCAGCTGGCGGTCTACGAGGACCGCGACCGGATCGCGCGGGACCTGCACGATCTGGTGGTCCAGCGGCTGTTCGCGACGGAGATGATGCTGGAGAGCACGAAGAAGCGGTCGGCGGCCGCGCCGTCCGGGGACACGGTGGGCGACGAACTCGGCCGGGCGGTGGACGAGCTCGACTCCACCATCCAGGAGGTCCGCACCGCGATCTTCGCCCTCCAGCAGCCGCCGACCGACGCCCCGACGACGTTCCGGGGCCGGATCCTGCGGGAGACGGGCGGGGCGGCGGTCCTGCTGGGCTTCCAGCCGTCGGTCCGGTTCGCGGGCGCGGTGGACGCCCTGCTCCCGGACCGGGTGGCCGGCGACCTCCTCTCCGCCCTGCGCGGCGCCTTGGCCGCGGCCCACCGCCGCTCGGAGGTCACCTCGATCGCGGTCGAGGTGGAAGCCACCCCGACCCGGGCCCGCCTGAAGGTCACGGACGACGGCCGCACGGAGTCGGGCACGCGGGGAACGACCCTGCGCTGGGAGTCGGCGCTTTAGGGGGTGTCGGCAACGTCCTGCCGGGCGCCCGAAGGGCGCGGCCCACGGCGTCCGGTGCCGTGCATCGCCGCGTTGTCGGGGAGCCCGAGTACGTCCGGTACGCGGGCGCCCCTCCGCCTTGCGATGCACGGCACCGGACGCCGCGGGCCAGGCAGGACTTTGCGGGCGCCTCCTAAGGGGTGCCGGGCGGCCGGTGGGCGGCCCGCAAGGCGATCCGGGTGCTGGACTGAGCCACCCCGGCCTCCCGCTTGAGCCGGCGCAGCAGCGCGTCGAGCGCGGCGGGATCGGCGGCCCGGGCCCGTACGAGGTAGTCGTACTCCCCGGTCACATGCACCACTTCGGTGATCCCGGGAAGCGCGACGACCCGCTCCTCGAACTCGTCATTGGAGGTGTCCTGCCGCAGGCTCAGATCAATGAAGACAACGAGCCCGCCCCGGGTGTCGGCGGCCGGGTCCACGATGACGGTGAACCCGCGGATCACCCCGTCCCGCCGCATCCGGCGCACCCGGTCGGCGGTGGCGTTGGCACTGAGCCCGACGCGCACGCCGAGGTCGCGGTACGAGATCCGCGCATCCTGCTGCAGGATGCCGAGGATTTCCCTGTCCAGGCGGTCCATACCGCGATTCTCGCAGTAAGGGCCGATATACGCCGCTGCGCGGATGCCCCCACCCCTCACCCTCCCGTTCCATGAGCGAATTCCTCTCCCCCGCGCTGTCGGGCGCGGTCGCGGGCCTGGGCGTGGCGATGCCGATGGGTGCGATGAGCGTGCTGCTGCTCCAGGAGGCGATGCGGAACCGCCGCACGGCGATGGCCGCGGCGGCGGGCATCGCCACGGTCGACCTCGCCTACGCGGCCCTGGCCACCGCACTGGGCCCCTGGGTGGCCTCCCACGTCACCCCGATCGAGGCCTGGATCCGCCTGGCCTCGGCGGCAATCCTCCTCGCGATCGCGGCCCACGGCCTCCACAACTCCGCCACTCCAACCCCACCACCGCTCGCGGCCCGAGGCCCGGTGCACGGCCCCGCCCCTTCGGACGCGTCGCCGCTCCAGGCGCCCGAGCCGGGGCGCAGCCCCGTTCCTTCAGCCCCACCGCTCAAGGCGCTGGACCCGGGCCGCGGCCCCGCCCCTTCGGACCCGTCGCCGCCTCAGGCGCCCGAGCCGGGGCGCAGCCCCGATCCTTCAGCGCCACCGGAGGCGCACGACGCAGGACACCCCGACCCGACGAGGACATCGCCGCTTGAGGCGCGGGGCCCGGGGCACACCTCCGCCCTTTCAGCCCTGCCTACGCTCGCGGCACTGGACCCGGGCCACAGCCCCGCCCCTTCGGACCCGTCGCCGCCTCAGGCGCCCGAGCCGGGGCGCAGCCCCGATCTTTCAGCGCCACCGGAGGGGCAGGACGCAGGACACCCCGACCCGACGAGGACATCGCCGCTTGAGGCGCGGGGCCCGGGGCACACCTCCGCCCTTTCAGCCCTGCCTACGCTCGCAGCACTGGACCCGGGCCACAGCCCCGCCCCTTCGGACCCGTCGCCGCCTCAGGCGCCCGATCCGGGGCGCAGCCCCGATCCTTCAGCGCCACCGGCGATTGAGGCGCGGGGTCTGGGGCGGAGCCCCGGTTTCGGGAAGGGGCGGGGTGGGGAACTGCCGCCCGCAGGGCCCGAACCCACCGACCGGCCTGACTCCCGGCCCGCACCGGAACCCCGGCCCGGAGCCGTGGCGGGCCCCGGGACGAGGCCCTGGGCCGGGTCAGGGCCCAAGCGTGACGCCGGGGCCGAGCCTGCGGCGGGCCCCCGGGCCGACCCCGAGCACGGGCCCGCGGCCCGGACTGCGGTCGAGGCCGAGCCCGGACGTGGGACCGGGCCTGGGACCGGGGTCCGGACCGAGCCTGTGGCGGGCCCCGGGGCCGAGCCCGAGCATGGGGCCGGGGCCGAGCCCGGGGCGGGGAGCGGGGCCGAGCCCGAGCATGGGGCCGGGGCCGGGGCCGGGGCCGAGCCCGGGCCTGGGCCTGGGACCGGGGTCCGGGCCGAGCCCGGGGCGGGGAGCGGGGTCGAGCCGCGGGCCGGGGCCGAGCCACCGGCCGGGGGCGGAGCCGTCGGGGCGTTCGGGCGGCTTGTCGGGCTGACCGCCGTCAATCCCACCACCGCCCTCTACTTCGCCGCCCTCACCACCGCCCAGGCTTCCACCCTCACCACCCCCACCACCGCCGCCGCCTTCCTCATCGGCGTCGCCGCCGCCTCGCTCCTCTGGCAGCAGACCCTCGTCGCCCTCGGCTCCTTCGCCGGCCGCAAGGTCTCCCCCGCCGCCCGCGCCTGGACCTTCCGCCTCGGCTACGGCCTCGTCGCGGCCTACGCCCTGAAGATCGCCCTCCCCCTCCCCCACCTGACATGACCGGCCCCGCCGAAGGTGCCCGGCCCCGCCCAACGGGGCTGCCCCCGCCCACCGGGACCGGCCCCGCCAACGCGACCTGCCCCGCCCGACAGCCACCCCCTAGGGTGATTCCGTGACGACGACCCGCCTCTCGGCCCGCGCAGCCATCGCCTCCGTGACCGACCCCGGCAGCTTCGCCGAACTTCCCGCCCCCCACCGGGAGCCGGCCCCCGACGGCCCCCTCACCTGGGCCGGCTACGACGACTCCCGCGCCCGCGCCGCCGCGCGGACAGGCGAAGAGGAGTCCGTCGTCACCGGAACCGCCCTCATCGGCGGCCGCCAAGCCACCGTGATCTCCTTCGAGTTCGGCTTCCTCGGCGGTTCCCTCGGCGAACGCACCGGAGACCGGCTCGAGGCCGCCTACACGTACGCACGCGAACACCGCCTCCCCCTCGTGTCCCTGATCGCCACCGGCGGCTCCCGGATGCAGGAGGGCATGCTCGCGCTGACCCAACTCCAGCGCGTGGCCCGCCAGTCCGTGCTCACCCGCGCCGCCGGGCTCCCGCAGATCGCCGTCCTCCGCGATCCCACCACCGGCGGTGGCTGGGCCACGCTCGGCGCCGGGGCGGACGTCGTGCTCGCGCTCCCGGGTGCGCAGGTCGGCTTCGCAGGCTCCCGGGTCCGGCCGCCGGACGCGGAACCGGCGGCGTACACCGCCGAGGGCCAGTACGCCGCCGGGCACGTCGACGCCGTCGTCCCCGCCGCCGAGCTGCCCGCGACCCTGGCCGGCTGGCTCCGCGTCCTGGCCGCGCCCCGCTCCGCCGAGCCGGTCGAACCGCCGGCGGCGCTGTCGGACGTACCGCCCCCGGCCACCGGCTGGGACGCCGTACGGCAGGCCCGCCACCCGGACCGGCCCCGCGCCGAGGCGTACCTGGACGCGTACTTCGCCCTCCGCCTCCCCCTCTCCGGGGACCGGGCGGGCGGCACCGACCCCGGGATACTGTGCGGATTCGGGCTGCGGGACGGGCGGTCCGTCGCGTACGCCGCCCAGTGCGGCACGGCGACCCGCCCGGCGGGCTACCGTACGGCGGCCCGCGTGATCCGCCTCGCGGACCGTCTCGGCATCCCCGTACTCACCCTGGTGGACACCCCCGGCGCGGCGAACGACGCCGCGGCGGAACACGCGGGCGCCGGTGCGGCCATCGCGGACACCTTCGCGGCGGTCGCGGCAGCCGGCGTCCCGGTGACCACCCTCCTGATCGGCGAGGGCGGCTCGGGCGGCGCCCTCGCACTGGCCGCGCCGGGGAACACCTGGGTCACCCCGGACAGCTACTTCTCGGTGATCGCCCCCGAACTGGCGGCGGCCATCCTCAAGCGCCCCCCGTCCGAGGCGCCGTCCACGGCGGACCAGCTCCGCATCCGCCCCCAGGACCTGGTCGCCCTCGGCGTCGCCCGCGGCGTGGTCGGGCCCGTGGCCGGGCCCGCCTGAGCGGACCGCCCTCGCCGGCCCCGCGTTGTCAGCGGCATCGGTCAGGATGTCCGTCATGACGGACGGAATAACCTGGCTGGCAGCCCCCCGATCGATCGCCTTCGGCGGATACAAAGTGGTGATGGCCCGCGGACTCACCCCGGAGGAACTCGTCGGGCGGCTCACGGAGACCGTGTTCGGTCCCACGCGCACGGCCGTACCGGTCGGGGACCTCACCGGAGACGGCCTTCTCGCGCTCATGGCCGACACGTACGGGGACGATTTCGACGGCATCGGCCTGCGCTACGGCCGGTGCGGCGACTGGTCGTACACGGTCGCCTACGGGGGCTGGATGGGTGAGTTCGGCGGCCGGCCGCCGCTCTCCCGGGGCGGCGTGGACATCTGCCACCTGGAGTTCGAGGAGGAGAACGGCAAGCCGGTCCCGCCCCAGTTCGCCTACGTCCGCGACGAGGTCGTACTGAGCGCCTTCAACCTGCACCTGGACGGCTCTTGGGGCTACGACGGTGTCGACGGCGACCCCGAGGTGGCCTCCCGTGTGCAGGCCGAGCTGACCGCCGCGGGCCTCCCGGACGAGGAAGCGGGCCACAGGGACGTCCACCGCACCGCCCTGGGGATCGTGGAGCGCCACTTCGGCCTCTCGCTGCCCCGGGACGAGATCGTGACCGGCACTCTTGCGGCCGTACTCCTGGAGCAGGCGTAACACCGAAGGACATCGCACAGCTCCGGCCGGACCGTGCGGCGACACCGGAAGACCGTCCCGGTCGACGGCGGGCGCGGGGCCGCTCCGGCCGGCGGGAGCCGGCCGGCCGGTCACCCGTCACCCGTCACCCGTCACGCCTGCGGCGACCTCGCGTCGTACTGGGCGAACCCGCGCCAGCGCAGGGCCAGCAGGAGCAGCACCAGCACGCACCCGAGCCCGCCGCCCGTGATCGCCACGGCCGGGGAGGTCCGGTCGGCGACGGTCCCGGCGAGGAAGTCCCCGAGCCGGGGCCCGCCCGCGACGACCACGATGAACACGCCCTGCAGGCGCCCGCGCATCTCGTCCGGGGTCGCGGCCTGCATCATCGTGGACCGGAACACCATGGAGATGGTGTCCGCGCAGCCGGCCAGGGCCAGGAAGAACAGCCCGAGCCACAGGTTCCGGGTGAGTCCGAAGACGGCGATGGCCAGCCCCCAGGCGGCCACGGAGACCAGGATGGCCAGCCCGTGCCGGCGGATGCGGCCCTGCCAGCCGGAGAACAGCCCGCCCAGCAGCGCCCCGACGGCCGGCGCGGCCACCAGCAGGCCGACGGTCTTGGCGTCGCCGCCGTACCAGAGCACGGCGATGGCCGGGAAGAGTGCCTTCGGCTGGGCCAGCACCATGGCGGCCATGTCGGAGAAGAAGGTCATGCGGATGTTCGGCCGCGTCCCGAGGAAGCGCAGCCCGTCCAGTACCGAGGCCCGCCCCCGCTTGCCGCCCTCCCGCTCGGGCAGCATCGCGGGCAGTCGCCACACCGCGTAGAGGGCGGCGCAGAACGTGACGGCGTCGATCAGGTACGCGGCCTGGTAGCCCCACCAGCCGACGATGAGCCCGCCGAGCACCGGGCCGATCATCGTCCCGGAGGTCATCGTCACCGAGTTCAGTGCGTTGGCGGCGGGCAGCTGCTCGGCCGGCAGCAGCCGCGGGATCATCGCGGACCGGGCGGGCCCGTTGAGGGCGCCGCAGACCGCCTGGAGCGCGACGACCGCGTACAGCAGCCAGACCCGGTGGTAGTCGAGCAGCGCGGCGCCGGCCAGCGCGATGGACAGGGCCGCCAGGCCGAGGGAGCTGTACAGACCGAGTTTGCGCCGGTCCACGGTGTCGGCGATGGCCCCGCCGTAGAGCCCGAAGACGACGAGCGGCACGAGGGAGAACAGTCCGACGAGCCCGACCGAGAAGCTGGACCGGGTGATGTCGTACACCTGGAGCGAGATCGCGAGGGCCGTCATCGCCTGGCCCATCCAGGAGATGGTGCTGCCGACCCACAGCCGCCGGTAGTCCGGGGACGTGCGCAGCGGGGTCAGGTCCGCGAAGATCCGCGTCGTGCGTCGGGTGGGGGTGGGCGTGGGGGTGCTCGTACCGGTCACAGCGGATGGTAACCGGCGGCCGTTCGACGGCCCCAGGCATTAATCCGGCCTCGAGCCGGGCCCGGCTCCGGCCAAGATCCCGGCCGGAGCCTGTCCGCACCCCGTCCGCACCCCGGCCGCACCCCGGCCGGTTCACGCACGCGCACCAGTCGCCCCACCCGGATCCGCGGTCTCAGGCCGGTCCGTTCCTTGCCGGTAACTCGCCACAGTCACCGGACATTTGACTGAATCGACGTGCGCTCCCCGCCTCGTGTTCAGCTCATGATGAAAAGACTCGTATGTCCAGGGAGGCGTAGTGATCGAACCTGGCAACAGCACCACGAGCACCGGCAGCGCGGACAACGGCGTCCACGCGACCCCCCTCACGGCCCCGCTGACCGTCGGCGTCGAGGAGGAGTTCCTCCTCGTCGACGCCCGCACCTTCCGGGTGGTCCCGGCCGCCCCGCTCGTCCTGGCCACCGCCGCGGGCCTGCCCCACGAAGTGCACCCCGAGGGCACCCGCTACCAGGTGGAGATCTCCACCCCGGTCGCCGACTCGGCGCCCGTACTGCGCGAGGAGCTCGCCACCCTGCGGCGTACCCTCGCCCGGGCGGCCCGCGCCCACGGCTGCCGGCTGCTGGCCGCGCCCTCGCCGGTCGTGGCCCTGGAAGGGCCGCTGCACCTGACCGACGACGAGCCGCGCCAGCGCGAGCAGCACCGCCGCTTCGGCTCGCTCACCGACACCCTCGTCAGCTGCGGCCGCCACATTCACATCGGCACCCTCGACGTGGACACGGCGGTGGCGGTCTCGAACCGGGTCAGACCATGGCTGCCCACGCTGATCGCGCTGGCCGCCAACTCGCCGTTCTGGGGCGGCCGTGACACCGGCCACGCCAGCTGGCGGGCGATGGCCTGGTCGGGCTGGCCCTCGGCGGGCCTGCCCCCGCACTTCACGTCCACGGCCCATTTCCGGCGCTCGGTGCAGACCCTGCTCGGCTCCGGGGCGGCCCTGGACACGAAGATGGTCTATTGGGACCTCCGCCCCTCCGGGCACTGGCCGACGCTCGAGATCCGGGCGCCCGACATGTCCCCGGACATCGACACGGCGATCCTCCAGGCCGAGCTGGTCCGCGCCCTGGTGGCGACCATCCTGCGGGACATCGCGCAGCAGCGTCCCGAACCGGCGCTGCGGGAGGACGTACTGCGCCTGGCGCGCTGGCGGGCGGCCCACGACGGGCTGGAGGGCTTCGGCCTCGACCCGTACACGGGGGCCGAACTCCCTGCGGCGAACCTGGCGGAGGCCCTGCTGGACCTGGTCGCCCCGGAACTCGCGGCGTCGGGCGAGCTCGACCACGCGGCCAAGACCCTGGGAGGCCTCTTGCGCGACGGCTCGGGCGCCCACCGTCAGCGCGCGGCATACGCCCGCCGCCAGGACCTGAACGACGTACTGCGCCACTTGGCGGACGAAACGGAGAACTTCTAGCCGGGCACCCCGATCCCCGGAGAACGCCCGAGCCGCAGGTGCGATCGGCTTCTGCACCTGCGGCTCGCAGGAGGCCGCGCGGGGCGGCCGCCGGCCCGGGCGCGGTGCCCGCCACGGCGCCGCCGCCGTCCGATTGACTGCGCGGCGGGTCGGCCCTGCGGGCCCATGGGCGGCTGGGAGCATGCGTCCATGTCATCCCGGGCAGGCACGGCCGAGAGTGCGCCGAAGGCGGGAGTCGTCCTGTTGACGCTCGCGTCCGGTCAGTTCCTGATGGCGCTCGACAGCTCCGTCATGAACGTCTCCATCGCCACGGTGGCGGAGGACGTGGGCACGACGGTGACGGGCATCCAGGGCGCGATCACCGCCTACACCCTCGTGATGGCGATGTTCATGATCCCCGGCGGCAAGGTCGGCGCGCTGATCGGCCGCAGACGCGCGTTCATGATCGGCTGCTGCATCTACGGGGCCGGCTCCCTCACCACGGCGCTCGCACCGAACCTCACCGTTCTGCTGCTGGGCTGGGCGTTCCTGGAGGGAATCGGGGCGTCGCTCATCCTGCCCGCGATCGTCGCGCTCGTCGCCGGCAACTTCGCCGTCGAACGCCGCCCCGCCGCCTACGGGCTCGTCGTGGCGGCAGGGGCGATCGCGATCGCGGTCGGGCCGCTCATCGGAGGCATCGCGACGACGTACTTCTCCTGGCGGTGGGTCTTCGCCGGGGAGGTTCTCGTGGTGCTCGGCATCCTCGTGCTCGCGCGCCGCATCGCGGACGCCCCGCCCGGTGAACGCCGGCGCATCGACTTCGTCGGCGCCGTCCTCTCCGCGCTCGGGCTCGGGGTCTTCGTCTACGGCGTGCTCCGGTCCGACGAATGGGGCTGGTTCCAGCCGAAGCCCGACGCGCCCGCGTGGCTCGGGGTGTCACTGACCACGTGGCTGATGCTCGCGGGTGTGGCGCTGCTCTGGCTCTTCCTCCGCTGGGAGGCCAAGGTCGTCGAGCGGAGCGGGGATCCCCTCGTCGATCCCGGCATGCTGCAGAACAAGCAGCTCACCGGCGGCCTGACGATGTTCTTCTTCCAGTACCTCGTGCAGATGGGCGTGTTCTTCGTCGTCCCGCTCTACCTGTCCGTCGCCCTGGGCCTGTCGGCGCTGGAGACCGGTGCCCGCCTCCTGCCGCTGTCGGTGAGCCTGCTGGCGGCCGCGACGCTGATCCCGCGTTTCCTCCCGGACGTCTCGCCGCGGCGAGTGGTGCGGCTCGGGATCCTCGCGCTGCTCGCGGGGGCGGTGGTCCTGATGGCCGCCCTCGACGCGGACGCCGGCGCGGAGATCGTCACCGTCCCGCTCCTGCTGATCGGGCTCGGCATGGGGGCGCTGGCGTCCCAGCTCGGGTCGGTCACCGTGTCCGCGGTGCCGCAGGCACAGAGTGCGGAAGTCGGCGGCGTACAGAACGCCGTCACCAACCTCGGCGCCTCGATCGGTACCGCACTCGCCGGATCGATCATGATCGCCGCGCTCACGTCCTCCTTCCTGACCAGCATCACGGCGAATCCGGCGGTCTCGGACAGCATCACGAGCCAGGCGACCGTCCAGCTCCAGAGCGGCGCACCGTTCCTGTCCGACGCCCAGCTCGAGACCGCCCTCGACGAAGCCGGCACGAGCCCGGAGGTGTCCCAGGCGGCACTGGACGCGAACGCCGACGCCAGGCTCGACGGCCTGCGCGCGGCGCTCGCCATCCTGGCCTTCGCCGCGCTCGTCGCCCTGTTCTTCACCCAGCGGATCCCGTCGGCCCAGCCACGCTCTCCGGAGCCGTAGCCACTGCCCACGCGCGTCCGGGCCGGCACCGGCCCGGAGCTTGAGCTCGGCCCGCCTGATGGCACGACAGACCCCGGAAACGCCGAAGCCGCAGGCGAGAACGTTTCTTCACCTGCGGCTCGCAGTGGGGCGGGTGGGACTCGAACCCACGGCCGACGGATTATGAGTCCGCTGCTCTAACCGGCTGAGCTACCGCCCCTTCACGGCGTGGCGCGTACATGTGTGCGCGCCGTCTGCCGCAGCATAGCCGCTCATACGATCTCCTGCCTCGGATGCCTCGCATGATCGGCTTCGCCTGCTGAGGGAGACCGTTCTGAGGGCTGCCCGGTTCCAGGACCAGGGCAAAAAAGAAAGAGGACCCGCACGAGGTCCTCTTTCTTCACGCTCCCCCGACTGGACTCGAACCAGTAACCTGCCGGTTAACAGCCGGCTGCTCTGCCAATTGAGCTACAGGGGACTGCGCTCCCCCGACTGGACTCGAACCAGTAACCTGCCGGTTAACAGCCGGCTGCTCTGCCAATTGAGCTACAGGGGATTGCTGCGGTGCGCCGAACAGCCCACCTCCGGCCTTGCCGGGGGGCGAGCGCCCGTTGCGAGTCATAGATTAGCGCAAGCAGGGGGGTGCTCCGCCAATCGGTATCGCCAGCCGGCCGGGCACCACACGACGAAGGGTGGCAGGCATGCGGTACAAGGTCACGTTCGTGGTCGGACTGGCCCTCGGGTACGTGCTCGGAACGCGCGCGGGGCGCGAGCGCTACGAGCAGATGAAGAAATCCGCGCGCGAGGTCGCGCAGAACCCGGCGGTGCGCAATGCCGCCGAGTCCGCCGGTCAGACGGGCCGCGCGTACGCCGGCAAGGCCTTCGCCGCCGTGAGCGACAAGGTCGGCAACGCGGTCCCCGCCTCGCTGGCCGGGCGGGTACGGGGTCTGCGCGACCGGGCCGGCGGCGGCTCCGAGGACGACTGGGGCACCAGCAACACCTGAGCCGGAAGGCTCCCCTCGAGCCGGCCGGGATCCGGCGCCTCCGGGCGGCGGATCCCGGCCCGGCGTGCGGCAGAATTCTCCGCATGGGGATAGTCGCCGGGCTGGACAGTTCTTCCGCCTTCACTCGCATCGTCGTCTGTGACACCGACACGGGTGCCGTGCTGCGCCAGGGGTACGCACCCCATCCGCAGCCGGCGGGCGATCCCGAGAGCGTCCACCCCCACGAGACCGACCCGCAGGCCTGGCTGCTCTCCCTCGGCGAGGCCGCCGGCGGCGGGCTCCTCGAAGGGGTCCAGGCCATAGGGGTCTCCGCGCAGCAGCACGGCCTGCTGCCCCTGGACCAGCAGGGCGCCCTCGTACGTCCGGCCCTGGTCGGCAACGACAAGCGCGGCCAGGTTGCCGCCGCCGACCTCATCGAGGCGCTCGGCGGCCGGCACGCCTGGGCCGAGGCCGTCGGGTCCGTCCCGCAGTCCGCGCAGCCGGTGGCGAAGCTGGCCTGGCTGGCCCGTGCCGAGCCGGAGGCGGCCCGGCGGGTGGCCGTGCTGATGTCCGCGCACGACTGGCTGGTCTGGCAGCTGCTGGGCCGGCCCGCCCGGCGGACCACCGACCGGGGCGGCGCCTCGGGCACCGGGTACTGGTCGGCGGCCACCGGTTCGTACCGTCCCGACCTGGTCGAGCTGGCGCTCGGACACATGGCGCTGCTGCCCGAGGTGCTCGGGCCGGCCGAGGCCGCCGGGATGACGCCGGAGGGGCTGCTGATCTCCGCCGGCACCGGGGAGACCATGGCCGCCGCGCTCGGGCTGGGCCTCGGGCCCGGCGACGCGGTGGTCTCGCTGGGCGCCTCCGGCTCGGTGATGGCCGTGCACCACGAGGCGCTGTCGGAGCCGGGCGGGCTGATCACCTCGCTGGCCGACGCCAGCGGCATGCACCTGCCGGTGGTGAACACCTCCAATGCCGTACGGGCCCTGCGCGGCACCGCCGAGCTGCTGGGCACCGATCTCGAGGGGCTGTCCGCGCTCGCGCTGAAGTCGACGCCGGGCGCGCACGGGCTCGTACTCCTCCCGTACCTGGAGGGTGAGCGGACGCCCAACCTGCCGCACACCGCCGGAACCCTGTCCGGGCTGCGGCGGGACTCGATGAAGCCGGAGCACCTGGCCCGGGCCGCGTTCGAGGGCATGCTGTGCGGGCTCGTCGACGCGCTCGACGTGCTGCGGCTGCGCGGGGTCGAGATCCGCCGGGTGTTCCTGCTGGGCGCGGCGGCCGAGCTGCCCGCCGTGCAGGCCGCCGCTCCGGGGCTGTTCGGCACGCAGATCGTCGTTCCGGCGCCGGCCGACTACGCGGCGCTCGGCGCGGCGCGCCAGGCGGCCTGGGCGCTCGGGGTGCAGCAGGGCACGCTGGCCCCGCACACCCCGCCGGTGTGGCCGGGCCCGGCGGCGCAGGTCTTCGAGCCGGGCGAGGAGTACCCGGCCTGGCAGGCGGTGCGCCAGCAGTACATCGCGACGCGGGAACAGATCCACCCCGGGGCGTTCCAGGGGTAGGGCCCGTCCTCCCCTCGGGCGCGGGACGTACTGCCCTCGCAGTAGGCCCGGCGGCCGGTCTACTCCTTTTGACCGGCCTTTGCGAAAAGCGGTGGGGATCGGAGCCGGGGTGGCCGAAGATGGGGTGAACCCCACGAACTGCCGACCGGAGCCTACGCGTGCTCATACGACTTCTGCGGACCCATCTGAGTCCGTACCGGAAACCGATCGCCCTCCTGGTCCTGCTGCAGCTGCTGCAGACCAGTGCGAGCCTCTACCTCCCCACACTGAACGCGGACATCATCGATAACGGTGTCGTCAGCGGGGACACCGCCTACATCCTGCGCTTCGGCGCCCTGATGCTCGGCGTCTCCCTCGTCCAGCTCGGGTGCAACATCGGCGCCGTCTACTTCGGCGCCCGTACCGCTGCCGCCGTCGGCCGCGACATCCGCGCGTCCGTCTTCGACCGGGTGCAGAGCTTCTCCGCGCGGGAGCTCGGCCAGTTCGGCGCGCCCTCGCTGATCACCCGTACGACGAACGACGTGCAGCAGATCCAGATGCTGGTGCTGATGACCTTCACGCTGATGGTCTCCGCGCCGATCATGTGCATCGGCGGCATCGCCATGGCGCTCTCGCTCGACGTGAAGCTGTCGGGCGTCCTGCTGGCCGTGGTCCCCGTCCTCGGCCTGTCGGTCGGCGCGATCGTCTTCAAGACGCGGCCGCTGTTCCGGAAGATGCAGGTCCGCCTGGACACCGTGAACCGGGTGCTGCGCGAGCAGATCACCGGCAACCGCGTCATCCGCGCGTTCGTCCGCGACGAGTACGAGAAGGACCGGTTCCGGGAGGCCAACGCGGACCTGACCGGGGTCTCCCTCGCGGCCGGCAAGCTGCTCGCGCTGATGTTCCCGACCGTGATCGTCGTCGTGAACATCTCCAGCGTCGCCGTCATCTGGTTCGGCGCGATGCGCATCGACAGCGGCGGCATGGAGATCGGCCAGCTGACGGCCTTCCTCGCCTACCTGATGCAGATCGTCATGTCCGTGATGATGGCCACCTTCATGTTCATGATGGTGCCGCGCGCCGAGGTCTGCGCCGAGCGCGTCCAGGAGGTCCTGGACACCGAGTCCAGCGTGGTCCCGCCCGTCGACCCCGTCCGGGGGCTCCTCGCCCGCGGGCAGCTGGAGCTGCGCGGCGCCGACTTCCGCTACCCGGGCGCCGAGGCCCCGGTGCTGCGCGGGGTGGACCTGGTGGCCCGCCCCGGCGAGACCACGGCGGTCATCGGCTCCACCGGCAGCGGCAAGTCCACGCTGCTGGGCCTGGTGCCCCGGCTGTTCGACGCGACCGGCGGCCACGTGCTGGTCGACGGGGAGGACGTACGCCGCATCGAGCCGGAGCTGCTGGCCAAGACGGTGGGCATGGTCCCGCAGAAGCCGTACCTCTTCTCCGGAACCGTCGCCTCCAACCTGCGGTACGGGCGTCCCGACGCCACCGACGAGGAGCTGTGGCACGCCCTCGAGGTGGCGCAGGCCAAGGACTTCGTGTCCGCACTGGAGGGTGGTCTGGACGCGCCCGTCACCCAGGGCGGAACGAACGTCTCCGGAGGCCAGCGCCAGCGCCTGGCCATCGCCCGCACGCTGGTGCAGAGCCCGGAGATCTACCTCTTCGACGACTCGTTCTCGGCCCTGGACTACGCGACGGACGCGGCGCTGCGCGCGGCGCTCGCCCGCGAGACCGAGGAGGCGACGGTGGTCATCGTCGCGCAGCGGGTCTCCACGATCCGCGACGCCGACCGGATCATCGTGCTGGACGAGGGCCAGGTCGTGGGCGAGGGGCGCCACCACGAGCTGATGGCCGACAACGAGACCTACCGGGAGATCGTGCTCTCCCAGCTGACGGAGGCGGAGGCCGCATGAGCGGGCCCGGAGGACGGATGATGATGGGGCCGGCCGAGCGGTCCCTGGATTTCAAGGGCTCGGGCAAACGGCTGCTGCGCCAGATCGCGCACGACCGGGCCAAGCTGTGGGGCATGGTCGTCGCCGTCGTCGGCAGCGTCGGCTGCTCGGTCATCGGCCCGAAGATCCTCGGCGAGGCCACCGACCTGGTGTTCGCGGGGATCGTCGGCCGGCAGATGCCGGCCGGGATCACCAAGCAGCAGGCGCTGGACGGGCTGCGCGCCAAGGGCGAGGGCGGCATGGCGGACATGCTGTCCGGCACCGACTTCACCCCCGGCGAGGGCATCGACTTCGGTGCCGTCGGCGTCGTGGCGATCTGGGCGCTGGTGGTCTTCACCCTCGCCGGCCTGCTGATGCTGGTCGCGACGCGGCTGTCGAACCACATCATGAACGGCACCGTGTACCGGATGCGCGAGGAGCTGCAGGGGAAGCTGTCGAGGCTGCCGCTGTCGTACTTCGACCGGCAGAAGCGCGGTGAGGTGCTCAGCCGGGCCACCAACGACATCGACAACATCGGCCAGACGCTGCAGCAGACGATGGGTCAGCTGCTCAACTCGCTGCTGACGATCGTCGGCGTGCTGGCGATGATGCTCTGGATCTCCCCGCTGCTGGCGCTGGTCGCCCTGCTGACCATTCCGGTCTCGGTCTTCGTCGCGGCGAAGATCGGCAAGAAGTCGCAGCCGCAGTTCGTGGCGCAGTGGAAGTCCACGGGCGCGCTCAACGCGCACATCGAGGAGATGTACTCGGGCCACGCGCTGGTCAAGGTCTTCGGCCGGCAGAAGGAGTCCGCGGCCGTCTTCGCCGAGCAGAACGAGGCGCTGTACCGGGCCTCGTTCAAGGCGCAGCTGGTCAGCGGGATCATGCAGCCGGTGATGTTCTTCATCTCGAACATCAACTACGTGCTGGTGGCGGTCGTCGGCGGTCTGCGGGTGGCCTCGGGCAGCCTGTCGATCGGTGACGTGCAGGCCTTCATCCAGTACTCGCGCCAGTTCTCGATGCCGCTGACGCAGGTCGCGTCGATGGCGAACCTGGTGCAGTCCGGTGTCGCCTCGGCGGAGCGGGTGTACGAGCTGCTGGACGCGGAGGAGCAGGAGCCGGACGCCGAGGTGCCGGAGCAGCCGGAGCAGCTGCGCGGCCAGGTCACGCTCGACAAGGTGGCCTTCCGGTACGAGCCGGACAAGCCGCTGATCGAGAACCTGTCGCTGACCGTCGAGCCCGGCCACACGGTCGCGATCGTCGGCCCGACGGGCGCCGGCAAGACCACGCTGGTCAACCTGCTGATGCGGTTCTACGAGGTCACGGGCGGCGAGATCGCCCTCGACGGGGTGGACATCGCGAAGATGACCCGCGAGGAACTGCGCAGCGGGATCGGCATGGTGCTCCAGGACACGTGGCTGTTCGGCGGCACCATCGCGGAGAACATCGCCTACGGTGCGGCGCGCGAGGTCACGCGCGCCGAAATCGAGGAGGCGGCGCGGGCCGCCCACGCGGACCGGTTCATCCGCACCCTGCCGGACGGCTACGACACCGTGCTGGACGACGAGGGCGCGGGCGTCAGCGCGGGCGAGAAGCAGCTGATCACCATCGCCCGGGCATTCCTGTCGGACCCGGTGATCCTGGTACTCGACGAGGCGACGAGCTCGGTGGACACGCGCACCGAGGTGCTGATCCAGAAGGCGATGGCCCGCCTCGCGCACGGCCGTACGTCCTTCGTGATCGCGCACCGGCTGTCCACGATCCGCGATGCGGACGTGATCCTGGTGATGGAGAACGGCTCGATCGTGGAGCAGGGCACGCACGAGGAGCTGCTGTCGGCGGACGGCGCGTACGCGCGGCTGTACGCGGCGCAGTTCGCGCAGGCGGTGGCCGAGGTCGACTAGTCGTCGGCCGTTCCGGCTGCGGCCGGCGGCAGGCAGTCGGCAGTCGGCAGTCGGCAGTCGGCAGTCGGCAGTCGGCAGTCGGCAGTCGGGCCAGGGGGTGCCCTCTCGTCAGGGGGGCACCCCTTCTCCGTACCGGTCTCCGGTCTCGTTCTCAGTCCAGGTAGCCGCGGAGCTGGTCGGCGAAGGCGTGGTCGCGCAGTTTGTTGAGCGTCTTGGACTCGATCTGCCGGATCCGCTCGCGCGTCACGCCGAAGATCCGCCCGATCTCCTCCAGGGTGCGGGGCCGGCCGTCGGCCAGGCCGTAGCGCAGCTGCACGACCTTGCGCTCGCGCTCGCCGAGGGTCGACAGCACGGCTTCCAGGTGCTCGCGGAGCAGGAAGAAGGCGGCGGACTCCATGGGCGAGGCCGCGTCCCCGTCCTCGATCAGATCGCCGAGGGCGACATCGTCCTCCTCGCCGACCGGCGCATGGAGCGACACCGGCTCCTGGGCGAGGCGCAGTACCTCCAGGACCCGCTCGGGGGTCAGCTCGAGGTGGACGGCGACCTCTTCGGCGGTGGGCTCGTACCCGCGTTCCTGGAGCATGCGGCGCTGTACGCGCACGACGCGGTTGATCAGCTCCACGACGTGCACGGGCACGCGGATGGTGCGGGCCTGGTCGGCGAGGGCCCGCGACATGGCCTGCCGGATCCACCAGGTGGCGTAGGTCGAGAACTTGTACCCGCGTGCGTAGTCGAACTTCTCAACGGCCCGGATGAGCCCGAGGTTCCCCTCCTGGACGAGGTCGAGCATGGTGAGCCCGCGGCCCACGTAGCGCTTGGCGACGGAGACGACGAGCCGCAGGTTCGACTCGATGAGGCGCCTCTTGGCCATCCGCCCCATGACGACGAGCTTGTCGAGGTCGAGGGCGAGCCGCAGGTCGAGGTCGGGGGTGTTGCCCAGCTTCTCCTCGGCGAAGAGTCCGGCTTCGACGCGGCGCGCGAGCTCGACCTCCTCGGCGGCGGAGAGCAGCGGGATCCTGCCTATCTCGCGCAGGTACTGCCGGAACAGGTCGGCGGAAGGGCCCGCTCCGCCGCTGTCCGCGCGCCGGCGCTGCTCGGGCACCTGCTCGATCAGCTCCAGCGCCTCGGGCTCTTCGGGTTCCTCGTCCACGGCTTCGGCCTCGGGCTCTTCACCCGCAGTGGCCTCGGTGTCATGGACGGGCGGGCTCACGTTGACGGTCAGGATCTGGGTCTGCACGGGGGCGACCTCCAGGGCTCCGAGGACGGGGGCACCGCACCTCAGTGTGGGGTACGACACATCGCTGCCACGAGGGGCGTGCGAGCACTTTCTGAGTCCGGTGCGTGACCGGATGGTTACCCCCCGCCGGGAATCCCGATGCGGATCGGACGCATGTCCGAGAAGATCGATGCCGTGTCTGAGTACGAAACCCACGTGACGGTGCGCTGCCCAGACCCGGGGGAACTGGCGCGGCTCGAAGCGTGGGCCGGGGGGCGGGGGTTGAAGGTGACGCACATCCTGCTGGCCCGGGGCCGGATGGTCTCGCAGCCGATGCTGACGCTGCCGGATCGCGACGGTCACGAGACCCTGGTGCCCCGGCTGCGGGCGGCGGGCTTCGACCCGGTCCGGGTCAAGGTGGAGACGGTCCCGTGGACCGCGGACCGCCCGGGTCCGGGCGGCGGCTACTTCGAGCACCACCTCAAGCTGCTGCTGCCGGCGGACTTCGGCCGGGCTGCCCTGGAGACACTGGTGACCCCGCACGGGGCGCACCTGTCGTGGAACGCGCGCCGGTCGCTGCGCGAAGGCCGACACGAGCGGTTCGTGACCCAGCGGTGGCGGGGCACGGCGGCGGAGGCGGCGGCGGCCTGCCAAGCCCTGATCGCGGACCTCGTGGACGCCGGGTATGAAATCCGCTCCGAGGAGCGGGAGTTCGTGCTGTACGACAGCAACGTGTCGGTGGACGACGGCTGGATCGGGGACGGGGCGGCGGGCGTGCGCGGCGGGGTTGTGGGAGCGGGGGCGCGATGAACACGTGGCAGGAGTTCGACTGGCGGAGCACCGAGCTGCCGCGGGAGCCGTTGGACGAGGAGACGCGGGCGAGGCGGGAACTGCCGCGTACGCTGCGGCCGGTGGCCGGGGACGACGTACGGCAGCGGCCCGTCTTCGACCCGTCCCTCAAGCACTTCCAGCAGGCCTACCGGGCAGGGGATCCGGTCTTCGACGACCCGGAGCGGACCGCCGCGTGGGTACGGGCGCGGCGGGCGGCGATGGACGCCGTGTTGCTGGCGGTCTCGGAGTCCGAGTGGGCGGACTCGCTGGTCCTGCGGGGCAGCGTGCTGCTCGCCGACTGGTTCGGGGAGGCCGCCCGGGAGCCGGGCGACCTGGACTTCGTGGTGGTCCCGGAGACACAGGCGATGGACAGCCGGCTCAGCGCACGGATGCTGGACGGCATCGCGGCGGCGGCCGACGGGCACGCCGGGATCAAGGCCTCGGGTGCGATCCGCGAGCGGATCTGGACGTACGACCGGGTGCCGGGGCAGCGGATGGTGCTGCCCTGGTCGGTGCCGGGGCTGCCGGCCGGGCAGGTCCAGCTGGACTTCGTCTTCAACGAGCACCTGCCGGCGCCGCCCGAACCGGTCGGACTCGGCTGTGGGGCCCTCGTACTGGCCGCGTCGCCCGCGCTCTCGCTGGCCTGGAAACTGTTGTGGATCCTCAGCGACGGGCATCCGCAGGGCAAGGACCTCTACGACGCGGTCCTGCTGGCCGAGCAGTACGCGCTGCCGTACGGGCTGCTCCAGGACGTGTTCCGGCTGGCGGGCGAATGGCCGGTGCCCAACCGGGAGGTGCAGCTCCAGGACTTCGCGAACCTGGCCGGGGCCGCGTACCCCGGCACGGAGTGGGAGCACTTCGAGGCCGAGTACCCCCACCTGGCATCGTCCGGCGAGGCGGCTTTCGTTGAGCGGCTGGTCGAGGCGCTGCGCCCGACGTTCTGCTAGGGGGCGCCTTGTGGATCATGCCGGGCTCGCGGCGTCCGGTGGACGCCGCTTCCTGATCCGGCCTGATCCACAAGACGCCCCCTAGATCCCCTCCCGGACGGGCTCGACGCGGACCGCGCAGACCTTGAATTCCGGCATCCGGGACACCGGGTCCAGGGCCGGGTTGGTCAGGGAGTTGGCGCGGCCCTCCCCAGGCCAGTGGAACGGCATGAAGACCGTGTCCGCGCGGATGGTGTCCGTGATGCGGGCCGGGGCCACGGCGCGGCCGCGGCGGGAGACGACCGCGAGCGGGGCGCCCTCGACCGCGCCGATACGGGACGCGAGGCGCGGGTGGAGTTCCACGAAGGGGCCGGGGGCGGCGGCGTTGAGCTCGTCGACGCGGCGGGTCTGGGCACCCGACTGGTACTGGGAGACCACGCGGCCGGTGGTGAGCAGGACGGGGTACTCGGCGTCCGGGATCTCGGCCGCGTCGCGGTGGGAGACGGGGACGAAGCGGGCCCGGCCGTCGTCGGTGGCGAAACGGTCGAGGAAGAGGCGCGGGGTGCCGGCGTGGGAGTCGTCCGGGCAGGGCCAGAAGACGCCCTGTTCGGCCTCGATGCGGGCGTAGGAGATGCCCGAGTAGTCCGCCGGGCCGCCGGCCGAGGCGCGGCGGAGCTCCTCGAAGACCTCCTCGGGGGCGGTGGGGAAACCCTTCTCGATGCCGAGACGGGCGGCCAGCCCGTGCAGGACCTCCAGGTCGGTGCGCACTCCCGGCGGCGGGGTCAGGGCGCGGCGGCGCAGCAGGACGCGGCCCTCCAGGTTGGTGGTGGTGCCGGTCTCCTCCGCCCACTGGGTGACGGGGAGGACCACATCGGCGAGGGCCGCCGTCTCGGAGAGGACCACGTCCGCCACCGCCAGGAAGTCCAGGGAGCGGATGCGGTCCTCGATGTGGGCGGCGCGGGGGGCCGAGACCACCGGGTTGGAGCCCATGAGGAGGAGGGCCTTCACGTCCGTGCCGAGGGCGTCGAGGAGTTCGTACGCACTGCGGCCGGGGGCGGGCAGGCTGTCGGGGTCGACGCCCCAGACCTCGGCGACGTGCGCCCGCGCCGCGGGGTCGGTGAGCTTGCGGTAGCCGGGGAGCTGGTCGGCCTTCTGGCCGTGCTCGCGGCCGCCCTGGCCGTTGCCCTGGCCGGTGAGGCAGCCGTACCCGGAGAGCGGGCGGCCGGCGCGGCCGGTGGCCAGGCACAGGTTGATCCACGCGCCGACGGTGTCGGTGCCCTTGGACTGCTGCTCGGGCCCTCGGGCGGTCAGGACCATCGCGGAGGACGGCGCGCAGAACAGGGAGACGGCCTCGCGGAGTTTCGGGACGGGCACGCCGGTGATCCGCTCCACCAGCTCCGGCCAGTGTGCCATCGCGGCGGCCCGGGCCTCCTCCCAGCCGGTGGTGCGCTCGGCGATGAACTCCTCGTCGGTGCGGCCTTCGGCGACGACCAGGTGCAGCAGGCCCAGCGCGAGGGCGAGGTCCGTCCCGGGGCGCGGGGCGAGGTGCAGGTCGGCCTGCTCGGCGGTCCGGGTCCGGCGCGGGTCGATGACGATCAGTGTGCCGCCGTTCGCCTTGAGCTCGGTGAGGTAGCGCAGGGCGGGCGGCATGGTCTCGGCCAGGTTCGAGCCGACGAGGACGACGCATCCGGTCTGCGGGATGTCCTCCAGGGGGAAGGGGAGTCCGCGGTCCAGTCCGAAGGCCCGCTGGTGGGCGGCTGCGGCCGAGGACATGCAGAAGCGGCCGTTGTAGTCGATCTGCGAGGTCCTCAGGGCGACCCGGGCGAACTTGCCGAGCGCGTAGGCCTTCTCGTTGGTCAGCCCGCCGCCGCCGAACACGCCGACGGCGTCGGGCCCGTGCGTACGGCCCGTGCGGGCGAGGCCCTCGGCGACGGTGTCGAGGGCCTCCTCCCAGGTGGCCGGTTCCAGCCGTCCGGCGTGGGTGCGGACGAGCGGCCCGGTCAGGCGCACCCGGGAGGAGAGCACGGCGGGGGCGGTGCGCCCCTTGCCGCACAGCGCACCCCGGTTCACGGGGAAATCCGCCCGCTCCTCCACCACGACGCTCGCGCCGCCCGGCTCAGGGCGGAGGGACATCCCGCACTGCAACGCGCAGTACGGGCAGTGCGTGGCGGTGGCGGAGTCCGGGGTGTGCATACGGCCCAGCCTGCGGCGGCGGTGTTACGCGGGCCGCCGCCTACGGTTACACCTCCCGTACGGGCGCCTCAGCGCCGCCACCGGCGCCCGGTGAGGCCCGCCGGCGCGCGGCCAGGGCCGGTGCTACTGGCCAGGGCCGGTGCTACTGGCCGGTGAGGGTCCGGACGGTCAGTCCGGCCGTCCAGCCGCCGTCCACAGCGAGTTCGGCGCCGGTCATGTACGCGGCGGCGTCGGACAGGAGGAAGGCGACCGCCGCGGCTATCTCCTCCGGAGCGCCGACGCGGCCCATCGGGGCGCCGGGGAAGTTGCCCTCGCCCGGCTGAATGCCGACCGGGGCGGTCATCGGGGTCAGCGTCATGCCCGGGTGCACCGAGTTGACGCGGATCCTCGCCTCGGCGAGCTCGACCGCGCCGATCTTCGACAGGCCTCGCACGCCCCACTTGGAAGCCCCGTACCCGGCGGTGAGCGCCAGGCCGGTCAGCCCGGCCGCGGACGAGATGTTGACGACCGAGCCGCCGCCGTTCGCCCGCAGCAGCGGTATCGCGGTCTTGATGCCGATGAAGGTGCCGACCAGGTTGATCTCCACGACCTGGCGGAAATGCTCGACGCTCTCGTGCTCCAGGAGCTGGCCGGTGGGTATGCCGGCGTTGTTCACGAGCCCGTCGATCCGGCCGAACTCGGCCACCGCGTGGTCGAGGGCGGCCTGCCAGTCGGCCTCGCTCGTGACGTCGTGCCGCAGGAACCGCGCCGCGCCGCCCAGCTTCGCGGCCGTCTCCGCGCCCTCCGCCTCGAGCACGTCGGTGATCAGCACGCTGCCGCCGCCGTCCACGACGGCCTGCGCCGCCGCCGCGCCCAGCCCCCGGGCGCCCCCGGTGATAACGACGGCCTTGCCGCTCAGATCCACAACAGCCACGGTTCCACACCCCTGACAGCGAGACGGACACACTGACATATGACTAATCGGCATAGGCAGCCGACGGCGCGTCAGTTTGCCAGAGCACCCAGGGCCCGCGACACCCCCGGCTCCTTCGGCCCCATGAAGCGCGGTTCCGGCTTCAAGGCCGCGTCCAGTGCCGCCTTGCCGGCCGCGAACACCTCGCGCGTGCCGCCGTAGTACCAGGTCGAGTCGTGCTCGTCGTCCACCCCGACCCCGTACGCCTCCACACCCGCCGCATCGCACAGCGCGACGGCCCGGCGTATGTGGAAGCCCTGGCTGATCAGCACGGCCCGCTTCACCCCGAAGATCTCCTTGGCCCGGACACAGGAGTCCCATGTATCGAAGCCGGCGTAGTCGCTGACGATCCGGTCGCCCGGCACCCCGTGGGCGGTCAGGTACGTGCGCATCGCGTCGGGCTCGTCGTACTCGGTACGGCTGTTGTCCCCGGTGACGAGCACGACCTTGGCCTTGCCGGTCCGGTACAGCTCGGCCGCCGCATCGAGCCGTCTGGCCAGATACGGGGTCGGCCGCCCGTTCCACAGCCCCGCCCCGAACACCACCGCCACCTCGGCGGCCGGCGCATCGGCCGTGCTCCGCAGCCGGTCCGCGGCCACCGCATGCGTCCACGCCGACGGCAGCAGCGCCAGCACGAACCCGGCCATCACCGCCTGGACGGCCCGCCGCCGCCCCGCCACCGTCCCCGTCCAACCCGGCGTCAGCTTCAGCTTCATGGTCGATCCCCCCGTTGCGCCTCACGTCGTTCGCACACATTGACGATCTACGCCCGGCCCCCAGTTCCCCCTCCCCCACCTTTCACCCGGACGAATGAGCGGGTGAGCACCCGGAAAACACCCGTCACCCCCGCGCAATGCCCACGCAACCTCCAGCCCGCAGGATCGGTTCATGACGGAGATGGTGCACCCTCCCGAGTCCCTGTCCCTCCCCTTTCCCCCCGCCACGGCCACGGAGCTGCTGACCCGGATCACCACCCAACTCGGCATGCAGCTCAGCGGACTGCGCCCATGGCACACCGCGGGGGACCGGTCCGACGGAGTCCGCCCATGCAGCCCACCCTCGTCGCCGTCGCCCACGGCAGCCGCGACTCCCGCGCCCTCCCCACCGTCCTGGCACTCCTCGACCGGATCCGCGAGCTCCGCCCCCGCCTCGACGTCCGGCTCGGACACGTCGAGCTGAACCGACCACTGCTCACGGAGACGCTTGCGGACACCACCGGCGCCGCCGTGCTCGTCCCGCTGCTCCTCGGCCGCGGCCACCACGTCAAGCGGGACCTCCCGGCGGCGGCCGCCCGCGCCGGCCACCTGGACACCCGCGTCGCCGCCCCGCTCGGCCCGCATCCCTTGCTGGTCGAGGCCCTGTACGAGCGCCTCCTCGAGGCCGGCTGGGCCCCCGGCGCGAGTACGGCAGTCGTACTCGCAGCCGCCGGCTCCCGCGACCCCGACTCGGCGGCCGACACCCACCGCACCGCCGCCCTGCTCCGCGAACGCCTCGGCGGCGCGGCTGTCGTACCCGCCTACGCCTCCGCCGCGGCCCCCACCGTCCCCGACGCCGTCCGCGCCCTCGCCGCCCGCGGCCACCACCGGATCGCGGTGGCCTCGTACTTCACCGCTCCCGGCCGCTTCGCCGCGCAGAGCGCCGCTGCCGCACCCGGCCCGGCGGCCGCCCCGCTCGGCGCCCATCCGGCCCTGGCCCGCCTCGTACTCCGGCGCTACGACGAGGCGCTGGCCCGGCAGCGGACCAGCCTGGCCTCCCCTGCTGCCCCGGCCGCCCTGAAACTGGCCACCGCATAAAGACCGCGTTGGCGCGGATTGCTCAGATTGGTCGCATTGTCGGTGCTTCCGGTTACCGTCTGAGCATGGAAGGCATGGAAGGCACCGCCAGCGCACCCGTCCGTCACCTCGACCCGAACGGCCCTTACGACGCTTCCGACACCGAGCGCTGGGCCCTCGAGCCCGACAAACGGCCCGGCCGGACCGCCTTCCAGCGCGACCGCGCCCGTGTACTGCACTCCGCCGCGCTGCGCCGCCTCGCCGGGAAGACCCAGGTGGTCACCCCCGGCAGCCGCTCGTACGACTGGGACGCCAGTCCCCGCACCCGGCTGACGCACTCCCTGGAGTGCGCCCAGGTCGGCCGCGAGCTCGGCGCGGCCCTCGGCTGCGATCCCGACCTCGTCGAGGCCGCCTGCCTCTCGCACGACATGGGCCACCCGCCCTTCGGGCACAACGGCGAGGAGGCGCTGAACGAGTTCGCCAAGGACTGCGGCGGCTTCGAGGGCAACGCCCAGTCGCTGCGCCTGCTGACCCGCCTGGAGCCGAAGCGGTTCGTGCCCGACCCGGCCGGCGGCGAGCCCGTCAGCGTCGGGCTCAACCTCACCCGGGCCTGCCTGGACGCCGCGACCAAGTACCCGTGGGCCCGCGGCGGCCACCCCACCGACCCCGACTCGGTCAAGTTCGGCGCGTACGACGACGACCTGCCGGTCTTCGAATGGCTGCGGCGCGGCGCGCCCGCGGACCGCAAGTGCTTCGAGGCCCAGGTGATGGACTGGTCGGACGACGTCGCCTACTCCGTCCACGACTTCGAGGACGGCCTGCACGCCGGACACCTCGACCCCAACCTCCTCTTCGCCGAACCCGAGCGCACCGCCATCTGGCGGGTCGCGATCGGCCGGTACGTGCCGGCCGACACCGAGCCGGAGGAGCTGCGCGAGGCCCTCGACCGGCTGATGGAGGAGGAGTGGTGGCCGCACGGGTACGACGGATCGGCCGTCGCCCAGGCCCGCCTCAAGGACGCCACCAGCCAGCTGATCGGCCGGTTCTGCCTGGCCGCCGAGGGCGCCACCCGCGAGGCGTACGGCTCCGGCCGGCTGACCCGGTACGCGGCGGAGCTGGTCGTCCCGCGCGAGGCGCGCAACGAGTGCGCGGTCCTCAAGGCCGTCGCCGACCTGTACGTGATGCAGCGCGACGAGCAGGAGCGGCTGCGCGCCGACCAGCGCATCGTCCTGGCCGAACTCGCCGAGGCGCTCAGCGCCCGCGCACCCGAGGGACTGGACCCGCAGTTCCGGGCGATCTTCGACACCGCGCCCGACGACAAGGCCCGCAAACGCGCGGTCATCGACCAGATCGCGGCGCTCACGGACGCCTCTGCGCGCTCCCTGCACGCCCGGCTCACGCGGCGCACGCGCCGGTCCGAAGGGTGAGCCGATCGGGCCACTCCCCCTTCACGCGGCAGGCTCAGTGCGGGACGCTCGCATGTGGTCGCATGTGGCGGAGAGGTTATGAGGAGGCATCAGGTGGTCGACGCACACCGGACATTCGTCATCGTCGGCGCAGGGCTTGCCGGAGCTAAGGCGGCCGAGACGCTGAGGTCCGAGGGGTTCACGGGGCGGGTGATCCTGATCGGCGACGAGCGCGACCATCCCTACGAACGGCCCCCGCTGTCCAAGGGGTACCTCCAGGGCAAGGAGGAGCGCGACAGCGTCTTCGTCCACGAGCCGTCCTGGTACGCCCGGGCCGACGTCGAGCTGCACCTAGGCCAGCCCGCGGTCCACCTGGACCGGGAGGCCAGGAAGGTGGTCCTCGGCGACGGCACGGCGCTGCACTACGACAAGCTGCTGCTGGCCACCGGGGCCGAACCGCGCCGCCTCGACATCCCCGGCACGGGCCTGGCCGGGGTGCACCACCTGCGCCGGCTCGCCCACGCCGAGCGGCTGAAGGGCGTACTGGCCACCCTGGGCCGGGACAACGGCCACCTGCTGATCGCGGGGGCCGGCTGGATCGGGCTGGAGGTCGCCGCCGCCGCCCGCGGGTACGGGGCCGAGGTCACCGTGGTCGAGCCGCTGGCCACCCCGCTGCACGCGGTGCTCGGCCCGGAGGTCGGCCGGCTCTTCGCGGACCTGCACGCCGAGCACGGGGTCCGCTTCCACTTCGGTTCGCGGCTCACCGAGATCGTCGGGCACGACGGCATGGTGCTCGCGGCCCGGACCGACGACGGGGAGGAGCACCCGGCGCACGCCGTGCTCGCGGCGATCGGTGCCGCGCCGCGGACCGCGCTCGCCGAGACCTCCGGGCTGGCCCTGGTCGACCGGCAGCACGGCGGCGGCATCGCCGTGGACGCCTCGCTGCGGACCAGCGACCCGGACGTGTTCGCCGTCGGGGACGTGGCCGCCGCGCACCACCCGCTGCTCGGGACCCGGCTGCGGGTCGAGCACTGGGCGAACGCGCTCAACGGCGGCCCCGCCGCGGCGCGGGCGATGCTGGGGCAGGAGGTGTCGTACGACCGGGTGCCGTACTTCTTCTCCGACCAGTACGACGTGGGCCTGGAGTACTCGGGGTACGCCCCGGTGGGCGGCTACGACCAGGTGCTGATCCGCGGCGACGTGGCCAAGCGGGAGTTCATCGCGTTCTGGCTGTCGGACGGGCGGGTGCTGGCCGGAATGAACGTGAACGTGTGGGATGTCACCGAGCACATCCAGGCCCTGATCCGGTCGAAGGCGCAGGTCAACCGCGAGGCACTGGCGGACCCATCGATTCCGCTTGACTCCCTGGTGGAGGGCTAGGGGGCCCGGCCCTGATCCGCCGGAGACCCCCTGGGGGGCCTGACGGGTTTGTCGGCGCCCGGCCGTAGACTTCACGGGTGGCAGGACGGATCAACGACGACGACGTGAAGGCGGTACGGGACGCGGTCCCGATCGACGCCGTGGTCTCCGACTACCTCCAACTGCGCAACGCGGGCGGCGGCAACCTCAAGGGCCTCTGCCCCTTCCACGACGAGAAGTCCCCGTCCTTCCAGGTCAGCCCCAGCAAGGGTCTCTACCACTGCTTCGGCTGCCAGGCGGGCGGGGACACCCTCGACTTCATCATGAAGATCGACCACCTGTCGTTCTCGGAGGCGGTCGAGCGCCTCGCGGGGCAGGCCGGCATCACCCTGCGGTACGAGGAGGGCGGCTACACCGCCGGCACCAGCGGCCGCGGCGAGCGCATCCGGCTCGTCGAGGCGCACAAGGCGGCCGCCCAGTTCTACGTCGAGCAGCTGGGCAGCGCCGAGGCGGAGATCGGCCGCCGGTTCCTCGCCGAGCGCGGCTTCGACCAGGCCGCCGCCGAGCACTTCAGCGTCGGGTACAGCCCGGCCGGCTGGGACCACCTGACCCGCTTCCTGCGCGGCAAGGGCTTCAGCGACAAGGAGCTGATCACCTCCGGCCTGGCCCAGGACAGCCGCAGCGGCAAGCCCATCGACCGCTTCCGCGGCCGGCTCATGTGGCCGATCCGCGACATCAGCGGCGAGGTCGTCGGCTTCGGCGCGCGCAAGCTGCGCGACGACGACAACGGGCCGAAGTACCTGAACACCCCCGAGACGGCGATCTACAAGAAGTCCCAGGTGCTGTACGGCATCGACCTGGCGAAGAAGGAGATCGCGAAGACCTCGCGGGCCGTGGTGGTCGAGGGCTACACGGACGTGATGGCCTGCCACATGGCGGGCGTGACGACCGCGATCGCGACCTGTGGCACCGCTTTCGGCGGCGACCACATCAAGATCCTGCGCCGCCTGCTCATGGACAACGCGACGGCCGAGGTGATCTTCACCTTCGACGGTGACGCGGCCGGCCAGAAGGCCGCGCTGCGCGCTTTCGAGGACGACCAGAAGTTCGCCGCCGAAACCTCCATCACCATCGCCCCCGGCGGCATGGACCCGTGCGACCTGCGCCTGGCGCAGGGGGACGCGGCGGTGTCCGGGCTGGTGGAGGCGCGGACCCCGCTGTTCGAGTTCGCGCTGCGGCACATCGTGGCCCGGCATGATCTGGAAAACCCGGCAGGGCGGGCGGCCGCATTGGAAGAGGCCGCACCGATCATCAAGAAGATCAAGAACGTCGCGATCCAGCACGAATCTGCGGTCCAGCTGGCGGGAATGCTGGGTATGCGGGACGAGCAGTTCGTGGTCAAAAGGATCGCGCAACTGGACCGCTGGGCACGCGAGCGGGGCAACCAGCCACAGCAACCACGCCGAGGCCACTCGTACGAGGACATCGCCGCACCGGCCCCCGCGCCCGCAGGCCCTGCGCTGAACCTGCGCAGCCCGGCCCACCGCACAGAGCGGGAGCTGCTCAAGCTGGCCCTCCAACGGCCGGCCCTCGTATCCCCCACCTTCGACGCCTACGGCATCGACGAGTTCACCGCACCTCCGTACGCGGCTGTCCGCCAGGCCATTCAAGACGCAGGAGGCACCTCTCCGGCAGATGAGGGCTACCTGACCCGCGTCCGCGAAGCCGCACCGAACGACACCGTCCGCGCTATGGTCACGGAGCTGGCGGTCGAGGCCATCCATCGCAAGACGGTGGACGAGATCTACGCGGGTGAGCAACTGGTCTCCGTCCGACTCCGTGCCGTAGAACGGCGGGTCCGGCAGATCCAAGGGACCATGACACGTCTTGGGCCACAGGCCCCGCCGGAACAAGTGGCGGCGGTCCAAGAGGAGCTCTGGGTCCTCCAGCAGTACTGGGAGCGCCTGCGCAACCGCGGCGCCGAGGGGCTGTAGGCCTAGCGCCGTCTGAACCAGTCGCCGCCCGGTATCTCGGTGCCTGACTCGCGCAGCCGGCGGGCCAGCAGCGGAGCCGCCAGGTAGACCCAGGCGGGGGTCCGGCTGCCGTCCGGGCGGACCGCGTCCCGGCGGACCCGGTCGTAGACGTTCAGCGGCCGGTCGGGGCCGTGGTACTCCTCCAGCCGGTCCAGTTCGGCCAGCAGCCTCCCGTACGCACCGGGCGCCGGGGTGACCAGCTCGCCGACGATCTCCGATCCCGGGTGCTGGACGGCGTACGGGTAGCCGGGGCCGTCGTAGAGGAGCGCGTCCGGGAGCCGCGCGGGCTCCTCGGCGGCCGTTCGGCCCCGCAGGAACAGGCCGTGGTTGACCTCCCCGGGGCGCAGGGTCCCGTACACGAAGAAGGGGAGCTCGGCGGTCATCCGGCCGTCACCTCCCCCGCGACCCACGCCAGGTAGTCCGCGCTGCCCCGCACCACCGGGGTGGCGATGATCTCCGGCGTGTCGTACGGGTGCCCGGCGGTCAGCCGGGCCTCCAGGGCCGGGTAGGCGGCCGCGGTGGTCTTGAACAGCACCTGCCACTCCTGGGAGGTCTCCAGCGCGTCCTTCCAGTGGTAGACGGAGGTCACCGGCCCGGAGATCTGCGCGCACGCGGCCAGCCGCGCCTCCACCGCGCCGCGGGCGAGCGCCGCGGCCGCCTCCGCCGAGTCGACCGTGGTCAGCACCGTGAGCACCCCGAGCACCGGATCCGGTGGCGTCTGTGGCCGCGACGGCCGCGACGGCCGCGACGGCGGTGATGGCGGTGATGGCCGATCGACTGATGTCACGGGAGCCCTCCCTCGGTTACGGCGGACAGCGCGCGGTCCGGGACCTTGGTCCCGAGTCTGCCTGCGCCCTTCCACCGTACGCACCGCTGTTACACAACCTCCCGGTGGCCGTGACCGGCGCCGTCTACCGTCGATTCGTCCTCCCTCAAACCCCTTTGGCCCCTCATGAAGCGACCCACCCGACAGCTCACCGCCGTCCTCCTGTGCGCCAGTACCTGTGCACTCGTCGTCGGCGGCTGCGCCGCACCCGGCGGGCTCGGCGCCGGTGAGCCCGCGCCGCCCGTGTCCGCCCAGCCGCAGCCCGAGTCGCTCTGGCCGCTGTGGACCGACCGCACCCCCGCGGCGCCCGGCAAGCCGGTCGGCACCCGGGAGCCCCCGCCGCAGCCGTTGAAGAACGCGCCGGAGGTGGGGCCCGACGGGCTGCCCGGGGTGAACGTGAAGGACGTCGTACAAGCCGACAAGCAGATGAAGCCGTTCGCCGTGAAGGGGTGGATCGACGCGCCCGGCAAGGCCGGGATCCGCCCGCCCCTGTACCGCGACCTCACGGGCGACGGGAAGCCGGAGCTGATCCTCGCCGCCGACGCGCAGACGGGGCGCACCGCACTGACCGTGTACACCGCGGAAGGCACCCGGATCGTCCCCGTCCTCTTCACCGTCGGCCGGCGGATGGCCGCCGAGTCCATCGGCGGCGACCTGCTGCTGCGCACCGCCGCCGACGACGGATCCGAGCAGGCCGTGCGATACCACTGGGACGGCGAGCGGATGCGGGTCGTCAGCGACGAGCGGCGGTACAGCAAGTCCTTGGCGGACTGCGACGGCGGGCAGGGCCCGCAGCCGAAGCACACCGACAGGTTCGGGCAGGTGTGCGAGTGAAGCCCCGCCTGATCCGCTGCCGCCACCTCCTGAGGGCCCTCGGCCTGCGCTGGAAGATCTCCGCCCTGCTCGCGGCCGGCTGCTCGCTCGTCGCGGTGACCATCGGCGTGCTGATCCACGAGGCGCGGGCCCGGCAGGTGGCCGACGCGGCGCGGGAGAGCGCCGTCGCACAGCTGATCCGCGTACGCCAGGTGTACGAGCTCACCGGGCGGCTGGACGACGACAAGGTCGGCGAGGCCGATGCATGGATCGACTGCCCCGGCCTGCCGGAGCCGCTGCGCCGGGCGGCCCTCGCGGGACAGCGCACCACCTACCTCGACCTGTCCGGGTCCGATCCGGCGGTGTGGGCCGCACGCCCGGTCGGCGGCGACCACGTGCTGTCCGTACGCCGGTCGCTGGCCGGCGAGCAGGCCGAACTGGCCGATCTGGACGAGCAGCTGGTGGCTTCCGGGGCGGGGGTCGTGACGCTCGCGGCGATCGGCGGGGCGCTGCTGGCGAGCCGGCTCAGCAAGGACCTGCGGACGGCGGCCGAGACGGCCCGCCGGATCAGCGAGGGCGAGCTGGACGCGCGGATCGGGGCGTCGGGCGTGCCTGGAACCCGGAACGAGGTCGCCGAACTGTCGTCGGCGGTCGACACGATGGCGGCCAGTCTGCAGCAGCGGCTGGAGGCGGAGCAGCGGTTCACGGCCGATGTGGCGCACGAGCTGCGGACACCGCTGACGGGGCTGCACACCGCGGCCGAGCTGCTGCCGGCGGGGCGGCCGACGGAGCTGGTCCGGGACCGGGTCGCGGCGCTGCGGACGCTGACCGAGGACCTGCTGGAGGTCGCGCGGCTCGACGCGCGCCGGGAGGAGGCGCAGCTGGGGGTGCATGCGCTGGGCCCGCTGGTCGCGACGATCACCCGGCGGGCGGAGGTGGCGGCCGAGGTGGTCGGGGCGGACTGCCCGGCTCCGGTCCGTACGGACGTCCGCCGCCTGGAGCGGATTCTGACGAACCTGCTGGTCAACGCCCGCCGTCACGGCGGTGACCCGGTCACGGTGACGGTCTCCGGGAACACGGTGACCGTACGGGACTGCGGTCCGGGCTTCCCGGCGAAGCTGCTGCGGGAGGGGCCGCAGCGGTTCCTGACGGGTGCGGCCGAACGGGGCCAGGGGACGGGGCTGGGCCTGACCATCGCCTTCGGCCAGGCGCAGGTGATCGGCGCCCGGGTGACCCTGTCCAACCCGGCCCCGGCGGGCGCGGCGGCGACGGTGACGCTTCCTGCAGGCTGAGTCCCGCCTGAGCCGAGCCCGGCTCAGGCCCCGCGGCCCCGGCCGGGGCCCCGTACGAGCCCTGGCCCGGACCCGCCCTCACCCGGACGGGGTGGGTCACCTGAACGGCCGAAGCAAGAGGCAGTGACCTGCGGCAACGGTCGCCCACCGAGCAGATCTGACGGAACATCAGCAGGCGGGCCGCGCCCCGGCCGGGTTTCCTCGGGAACACGACCCCGCGTCTCCAGGAGTCCCCATGCGCCGACGCACCGCCCACGTGCTCACCGCCACCGCGCTGACCGCCGCCGCGTTCACTGGCCCGGTCGCCGGCGCGGTGGCCGCCGCGGAACTCGGCGCGGCTGGCTTTGCGCCCGGCGACTTCGCGAAGCTGGAGGTGTGGCCGAAATCCGCCGCCCCCGGGGCCGGTGTCACCGTGAACACAACCGCGTGCGGCTCGGGCAGCCATGCCGACGGCGATGCCACCATGGTCGGCGGCGGCCGCTTCAAGCTGGTGCCCGGCACCCACAAAGAGGTGGTCATCGGGCAGTTCCAGATCGCCCGCGACACCCGCCCCGGCACCTACAACATCGGCGCGACCTGCGCCGACGGCAAGTTCGCCACCGGCGACCTGGTCGTCACCGAACGCGGCCCGCAGGGCCACGTCCGCACCGGGGTGGGTGGCGGGACGACCGCCACCGTCGACCCCACCAAGATCACGGCGGGAGCGGCCGTGCTGGCCGCGGCCGCCGTCGGCGGTACCTGGCTCCTGCGTCGCCGGGCGAGCGGCACGCGGAGCTGACGGGCGCCCACCGCGGCTGCGGCCGCGGTCCGACCGGTACCGTCCCCCGTCGCCCGCCCCGCGAGGTCCCCCCGTTCGCGGGGCCGGGCGACGGCCTGCCACACGGAACACGGACCCGGAACACAGCCAGGGGGCACCCATGGGCAGAGGCCAGGCCGGCCGCGGCGGGCTCGTCGCGCTCACCGCCTGTGTCGGCATCTGGCTCGTCGGCAGCGGATCCGGCCAGTCCGTCGGGCCCCCGCTGCCCTCCCCCGCAGAGGCGCTGACCGGCCGGGCGAGCTACCCCGGCAGCATCGCCCCGCTCCCCGGATCCCCGCCGACCCGCATCCGGATCCCGTCCATCCGGGTGGACGCCCCGCTGACCGGGCTGGGCCTGGGGCGTGACGGCAGCATCGAGGTGCCACCGCCCGCCCGCCGCGACCTGGCGGGCTGGTACCGGGACGGCACCACCCCGGGCGCCGTCGGCACCGCGGTGGTCGTCGGGCACGTCGACCACGCCACCGGCCCGGCGGTCTTCTACCACCTGGGCGCGCTGCACCGCGGAGCTGCGATCGAGGTGCCGCGCGCGGACGGACGTACGGCCGTGTTCACCGTGCACGCGGTCGAGGTCTACGAAGCCGAGCGCTTTCCGGACACTCGCGTGTACGGGCCCTCGCCGCGCGCCGAGCTCCGGGTGATCACCTGCGGCGGGGGCTTCTCGCCGCGTACCGGTTACCAGGGCAACGTGGTCGTCTTCGCCCACCTCACCGGCACGTACTAGTGCTGTGGCCGGGAAGGTTTGCCGGGCGCCGCGACCCGGCGGACCTTTGCGGCCGCAGCGCTGGACGGGAGGGGCGAGCGGGGAGCGGTCAGCCCCACTGCTCCAGACCGAGCTTGATCACCAGTGCGCCGACCACGGTCAGCAGCACGCCGCGGACGAACCCGCTCCCCTTCTTCAGTGCCATCCGGGCCCCGATCATGCCGCCGGCCAGGTTGAACACCGCCATCAGCGCGGCCAGCTGCCACAGCACCATGCCCTGGTACGCGAACATCGCGAGCGCCCCGGCGTTCGTGCAGCAGTTGACGATCTTGGCGGTGGCGGAGGCGGTGACCAGGTCGAGGTGGAGCAGTGCGGTGAGGGCGAGCACCAGGAAGGTGCCGGTGCCGGGCCCGATGAGCCCGTCGTAGAAGCCGATGCCGAGGCCCGCGAGCCCGATGGCGAGCAGCACCCGCTGCCGGCTGACGGGCGCGGTCGAGGGGGCGGTGCCGAAGCCCGGCTTGAAGATCACGACGCCCGCGACGACCACGAGCACCCCCATGATCAGCGGGCGGAGGGCGTCCTTGCTGATCCCGCCGGCCAGCGCGGCGCCGCCCATGGATCCGGCGAGCGCGGCCAGCCCGATCCGGACGGCGAGCTTCACGTCCACCGGGGCCTTGCGCACGTACGTCACCGCCGCGCCCGTGGTGCCGACGATGGCCACGGCCTTGTTGGTGCCGAGCACGGCGGCGGGATGGGCGTTCGGCAGGCCGAGGAGCAGGGCGGGCAGGAGCAGCAGCCCGCCGCCGCCCACCACCGCGTCGATCCAGCCGGCCGCGGCGGCGGCCACGCACAGCACGATGATCATGGTCATTGATATGTCAGGCACGCCCACGACCCTATGAAGCCGATCGGTGCAGCAACCATCAATCCCCGGAAACTTGCGCAAAGGTTGAGCTTTCCCGGCCCGCACAGGTACACGTCGTGCTCCGCCAGGTCCGGCCGCATCTCGCATGCGGATCACGCCAAGGGCCGCCCGAGGGCCGCTGAGCTGCCCGAACCGATCCCCAATCCGCCCTTGAGGGACGCCTCACCGACCCCTGACCAGGGCGCTGAGGTGCGCGTTCCGTCCGGGTAACAACGGCGATGCGGCGGGGAAACAGCGGCCGCGCACGCTCATGCCATGACTTCGGAGCAGCAGCGTGTGGTGGTGATCGGCGGCGGCCTCGCGGGCCTGCGGCTCGCTGCGCGGCTGAACGCGGGTGCCGGTGGCCGTGCCGGGGCCGGGGCCGGGGCCGGGGCCGGGGCCGGTACGGTCCTGACGGTCCTCGGCGAGGAGCCGCACGTCCCGTACAACCGGGTCCTGCTGGCGGACGTGCTGGCGGGCCGGTACGCACCGGAGGTGACCGCCCTCCCGGCCACCGGGCCGGCGCTGCGGCGCGGTGTCCGGGCGGTCCGCATCGACCGCGCCGACCGGACGGTCCACTGCGACGACGGCAGCACGGAGCGGTACGACACGCTGGTCCTGGCCACGGGCTCCAACGCGGTCCTCCCGCCGCTGCGCGGGCTGTTCGAGCCGGAGGGCCGGGAACTGCCCGAAGGGGTCCACGCGTTCCGCACGATGGACGACTGCCTGGCCCTGTCGGCTGCCGTGGCCGTACGGGAAGGTGTGCGCGCGGTGGTGATCGGCGGCGGCCTCCTCGGCGTCTCCGCGGCCCGCGCCCTGGCCGAACGCGGAGCCCAGGTGGTCCTGGCCCAGCAGGGCGAACGGCTGATGGAGCGCCAGCTGGACGCGGACGCCTCTGCGCTGCTGCACACCCACCTCACCGCCCTCGGCATCGAGATCCACACGGAATGCCGGGTCCGCGGCCTGACGACCACGCAGGACGGCAGCCGGCGACAGGTCACCGGGGTCGAGTTCGCCGACGGGTACCGGCTCGATGCCGATGTCGTCGTGCTCGCCTGCGGCGTGCGGCCGCGGACCGGGCTCGCGCTCGCCGCAGGGCTCGAGGTGCGCACCGGGATCGTCGTGGACGACCGGCTGCGGACCAGTGACCCCCGCATCCACGCCATCGGCGACTGCGCCGAGCACGCCGGGCGGGTGTACGGCCTCGCGGGCCCCGCGCTGGAGCAGGCCGACGCCCTCGCCGCGCAGCTCACCGGCACCACCGGCACCACCACCGGCACCGGCACCGGCAGCACCGCCCCCGGATACACCGGAACCCGCGCCCTCACCCGCCTCACCCTCGCCACCGCCGGAGGCACCGGCGCCGGCAGCGGCCCCCTCGATCTCGCCGCCTTCGGCGAGACCACCCCGCTCCCCGGCGACGACGTGGTCCGCCTCGCCGACGCCACCCGCCGGACCTACCGGAAGGTCGTCGTCCGCGGCGACCGCCTCGTCGGCGGCGTCCTCCTCGGCGAACTCTCCAGCGTGGGCGCCCTCGCCCGCAGCTGGGAGGACGAGGAGGACCTGACCGACCTGTTCCACCTGCTCACCGACGACGGAGGCTCCTGATCATGGCCGCAGCCACGCCCACGCCCACTCCCGCCATCGTGCTCATCGGCCACGGCATGGTCGGCCAGCGCTACCTCGAGGCACTCGCCGAGCGCGGGGCCACCGCCACGCACCGGATCACCGTGCTCTGTGAGGAGCCCCGGCCCGCCTACGACCGCGTGCACCTCACCTCGTACTTCTCCGGAAGCACCCCCGAGGACCTCTCCCTCACCCCCGCCGGCTTCATGGAGCAGCACGGGATCGAGCTGCACCTCGGCGACCCCGCCGAGTCCATCGACCGCGAGGCCCGTACCGTCACCTCCCGCTCCGGGCAGGTGTTCCCGTACGACGTACTCGTCCTGGCCACCGGCAGCTACCCCTTCGTGCCGCCCGTCCCCGGCAAGGACGCCCCCGGCTGCTTCGTCTACCGCACCATCGAGGACCTGTTCGCGATCGAGGAGTACGCGAAGACCCGCACCAGCGGCGCCGTCGTCGGCGGCGGCCTCCTCGGGCTCGAGGCCGCCGGCGCCCTGCAGGGCCTCGGCCTCGCCACCCGTGTCGTGGAGTTCGCCCCGCGCCTGATGCCCGTCCAGGTCGACGACGGGGGCGGCGCGGCCCTGCTGCGCACCATCGAGTCGATGGGGCTGACGGTCCACACCGGCGTCGGCACCCAGGAGGTCGTCACCGGCGAGGACGGCCACGTCAGCGGAATGCGGCTCTCCGACGGCTCCACCGTCGACACCGACCTCGTCGTCTTCTCCGCCGGGGTCCGCCCCCGCGACCAGCTCGCCCGCGACTCGGGCCTGACCGTCGGCGAGCGCGGCGGCATCGGCGTCGACGCCCGCTGCCGCACCTCCGACCCGCGCGTCTACGCCATCGGAGAGTGCGCGCTGGCCGCCGACGGCCGCGTCTACGGACTGGTCGCCCCCGGCTACGAGATGGCCGAGACCGCCGCCGAGGACCTCCTGGGCCGCGACAAGGAGTTCACCGGAGCCGACCTCTCCACCAAGCTCAAGCTGCTCGGCGTGGACGTGGCCTCCTTCGGCGACGCCCACGGCGCCACCCAGGGCAGCCTCGACGTCGTCTACTCCGACTCCCGCTCCGGCGTCTACAAGAAGCTGGTCGTCTCCCCCGACGGGGTGCTGCTCGGCGGGGTCCTGGTCGGCGACGCCGACTCGTACGGCCTGCTGCGCCCGCTCACCGGCAGCGTCCCGCCCGTCAGTCCCGACCAGCTGGTCCTGCCCGCCGGCCTCGGGGCGCCCGTGGCGCTCGGCCCGTCGGCGCTCCCCGACTCCGCGGTGATCTGCTCCTGCCACAACGTCACCAAGAAGGCGATCACCGCCTGCGCCACGCTTCCCGAGGTCAAGCAGTGCACGAAGGCGGGCACCGGCTGCGGCAGCTGCCTCAAGGTGATCGGCCAGCTGCTGCCCGCGCCCGCCGACAAAGGGCTGTGCGACTGCTTCCCCTTCACCCGCGCCGAGCTCTACGAGATCGTCCGTACCCGTCGGCTGACCTCGTACGAGCAGCTCCTCGACGGCCACGGCCGGGAGGCGGCCCGCGGCGGCGACGGCTGCGAGGTCTGCAAGCCGACCGTCGGGTCGATCATCGCCTCGCTCGCCCCCACCCTCGGCGCGAGCGGATACGTCCTCGACGGGGAGCAGGCCGCCCTCCAGGACACCAACGACCACTTCCTCGCGAACCTCCAGCGCAACGGCTCGTACTCGGTCGTCCCGCGCATCCCCGGCGGCGAGATCACCCCCGACAAGCTCATCGTGATCGGCGAGGTCGCCCGCGACTTCGGGCTCTACACGAAGATCACCGGCGGTCAGCGCATCGACCTCTTCGGCGCCAGCGTCGACCAGCTCCCGCGGATCTGGGCCCGGCTCGTCGAGGCCGGGTTCGAGTCCGGCCACGCGTACGGGAAGGCGCTGCGCACGGTGAAGTCCTGCGTGGGCCAGACCTGGTGCCGGTACGGGGTCCAGGACAGCGTGCGGATGGCCATCGACCTGGAGCTGCGCTACCGGGGCCTGCGCGCCCCGCACAAGCTCAAGTCGGCGGTGTCCGGCTGTGCGCGCGAGTGCGCGGAAGCGCAGAGCAAGGACTTCGGGGTGATCGCGACGGCGAACGGCTGGAACCTGTACGTCGGCGGGAACGGCGGGGCCACCCCGCGCCACGCGGACCTGCTGGCCCAGGACCTGTCCGATGCCGAACTGGTGCGGCTCATCGACCGGTTCCTGATGTTCTACATCCGCACGGCGGACCGGCTGGAGCGCACCTCGACCTGGCTGGACCGGCTGGAGGGCGGCCTGGACCACCTGCGGGACGTGGTCGTGCACGACTCTCTCGGGCTGTGCGCGGAACTGGAGTCGCTGATGGCCGACCACGTGTCGCACTACCGGGACGAATGGGCCGAGACGCTCCAGGACCCGGAGCGGCTGCGCCGGTTCGTGTCCTTCGTCAACGCGCCGGGCGCCCCCGACCCGACCGTGAAGTTCGTCCCCGAACGCGACCAGGTCAAGCCCGACCTGACCATTCTCAACATCCGGCCGCTGGAGGCCGTGGGAGGCACCCGATGACCGTGGAACTGCACGTGGCCGAAGGCTGGCTGACGGTGTGCGAGCTGTCCGAGCTGACCCCCGGGCGGGGGGTGGCGGTACTGCTGCCCGACGGGAGCCAGGCCGCGGTGTTCATCGGCCGCTCGGGCGGCATGTACGCCATCGACAACCAGGACCCGTTCACCGGGGCGGCCGTGCTCTCGCGGGGGCTGGTCGGATGCATCGACGGCAAGCCGTTCGTGGCCTCGCCCCTGCTGAAGCAGCGCTTCGACCTCGCCACGGGGCGCTGCCTGGACGACGAGGCGGCGGCGGTCCGGACCTATCCGGTGCGGACCGCCGTGACCTCCGGCGCGGTGGCGTAACGAGGGAGTGGCGCGGGCGCGGCGGAGCGTCAGCCCTGGACGGCCGCCGGGTCCATCCAGACGTACTCCCAGACGTGGCCCTCCAGGTCCTCGAAGGCGCGGCCGTACATGAAGCCGAGGTCCTGGGCCGGGCGGGGCTCGGTGCCGCCCGCCGCCAGGGCGGCGTCGACCACCTCGTCGACCTTCTCCCGGCTGTCCGCGCTCAGGGCGAGCATGACCTCGGTGGTCTTGGTGGCGTCCGCCACCTCCTTGGTGGCGAAGTCCTTGAACCGGGCCTCGGTCATCAGCATCGCGAAGATCGTGTCGCTGATGACGAGGCAGCCGGTCGCCTCGTCGCTGAACTGGGGGTTGAAGGAGTAGCCGAGCTTGCCCCAGAACGCCTTGGCGGCATCGATGTCCTTGACCGGCAGGTTGACGAAGATCATGGTGGGCATCTCGGTTCCTCTTCTCTCACGTGGTGTGCTTTCGAGAGTTAGACCGGGGGTGCCGGGAAAACTCATCGCTCCCGCGAAAATTCTTCCGGAGATCTCCGCGGGGCAGCAGGACAACCCGTCATCGCAGGTCAGGCCGTGGAGCGGAGCTCCAGCGCCGCCAGCGGTACGAACCCGCAGGCGTCCTGTCTCCGGAGCAGCGCGGGATCCGGCCCGGCCAGCCGCCGGTGCAGGGCCAGTGCGATCCGCTCGCCGGTCGCCTTCGCCCGCTCCGCGGTCGGCCCCCGGTGCAGGCCGTCGACGGTGGCGTGCCACAGCTGCACCCAGCGTCCGAAGTCCTCGGCGGTCAGCGCCCGCGCCGCGTGCAGGGCGGCGTGCGGGGCGAAGGCGTCGCGCCGGTAGTCGGCCGTGCGGAACAGGGCCCGCTCCCAGAAGTCGGTGATCCGGGACAGGTGGACCTCGAGGTCCGTCCCGGCGATCTCGGTGAAGAACGGCCCGATGCGCCGGTCGGCGAAGGCGGCGGTGTAGAAGCGGCGCAGCACGACGGCGAGGTCGGCGCGGCCGGAGATGTCGTGGTCCGCGGCGAACTGGTTCATTGCTTCACCATCCTCGCCGAAGCGGCGCCTCCCCGGGGCGGAAAGTCCCGCGGTTCGTCACATCAGGCGGATCGAACGGGAACCGGTCGCCCCCGCGTCACGCCGCGTTGGGACTGCGGCAATTCGGCGCTCGTAGGGTCCTGTGCGCGTGCGACTCCGCGCCTGACCGGGTGCGGGGCCCCTCCTCCCACAGGAGTGACCGTGGAACGTCGTACCTTCCTGCGCGGCGCCGTGATCGGCTCCTCGGCCGCCGCCTTCGGCGGCACATTGACGCGCGGGGCCGCCTACGCGGCGCCCGCCCAGCCCGGTGCGGGGCCCTACGGGGCCCTCGGCGCGGCGGACACGAACGGCATCCGTCTCCCCGCAGGCTTCAGCAGCCGGGTGATCGCCCGGTCCGGCCAGAACGTCGGCCCCACGACCTACAAGTGGCACAGCGCCCCCGACGGCGGCGCCTGTTTCCCGGACGGCGCCGGCTGGATCTACGTCTCCAACTCCGAGATCAATCCGTCCGGCGGCGCGAGCGCGGTGAAGCTCGACGTCTCCGGGGCGGTCACCGGCGCCTACCGGATCCTCTCCGGCACCCGGCAGAACTGCGCGGGCGGCAGGACCCCGTGGAACACGTGGCTGTCCTGCGAGGAGGTGAGCCTGGGCTACGTCTACGAGACCGACCCGTACGGGGTGAACGCGGCCGTGCAGCGGCCGGCGCTGGGCCGGTTCAAGCACGAGGCCGCGGCCGCCGACCCGGTGCGCCGGGCGATCTACCTGACCGAGGACGAGACCAACGGCTGCTTCTACCGTTTCCTGCCCACGACCTGGGGCGACCTGTCCGCCGGCACCCTCCAGGTGCTGGTGGCCGGCACCGCCGCCGCCGGCTCCTTCACCTGGGCCGACGTGCCCGACCCGGACGGCTCGCCGACCACGACCCGCACCCAGGTCTCCGGCGCCAAGCACTTCAACGGCGGCGAGGGCTGCCACTACGCCGGCGACACGGTCTGGTTCACCACCAAGGGCGACAACCGGGTCTGGCAGGTCGACCTGGCGGGCGGCACGTACGAGCTGGCCTACGACGACTCGCTCGTGCCCGGCGGCGCGGCCCCGCTGACGGGCGTGGACAACGTCACCGGGTCCTCGTACGGCGATCTGTACGTGGCCGAGGACGGCGGCAACATGGAGATCTGCGTGATCACCCCGGACGACGTGGTCGCCCCGTTCCTGCGGATCACCGGCCAGTCCTCCTCGGAGATCACCGGCCCGGCCTTCTCCCCCGACGGCACCCGGCTGTACTTCTCGAGCCAGCGCGGCACGACGGGCAGCTCCTCCGGCGGCATCACGTACGAGGTGACCGGGCCCTTCCGGGTCTGACGGTGGCCGCCCCCGGGCCCCGGACCGGGATTCCCGGTACGGGGGCCCGCGGGCGGCTACGAGGCCACCGCGCCGCCCTTGAGGAGCGCGGCCCCCAGCGGGGTCACCGTGTGCAGGACGGCGTTCCCCCGGCGCAGGGTGGTG
Organism: Streptomyces sp. NPDC032745; assembly: GCF_055579465.1. Taxonomy (NCBI): domain Bacteria; kingdom Bacillati; phylum Actinomycetota; class Actinomycetes; order Kitasatosporales; family Streptomycetaceae; genus Streptomyces; species Streptomyces sp. NPDC032745. Next base: position 114,960 of record NZ_JBVING010000004.1, read on the forward strand.
ACCAGGCCCGCCTCGCGCATCACGCAGGCGTGCTGGCTCGCGGAGGCCAGCGAGACCCCGGCCCGGCGGGCCAGCTCGCTGGTGGTGGCGCCGTCGCCGATGGCCCGCAGCACCACCGAGCGGGTGTGCCCGACGAGCTTGCCCAGCGTGCGCTGGCGCTGCTCCTCCAGGGGCCGAATCGATTCGCCGCCGGTGGGCGCCGAAGCCAGCTGCGCGGCGGCCGGGTAGACCAGCACCGGGGGCAGCTCCGGGTCGTGCAGGGTCACGGCGGTCTTCCGGCAGAAGAACGACGGCTGGAGCAGCAGCCCGCGCCCACGCAGCCGTACGTCGCGGTCCACGGGGTAATCGCATTCCAGGACCGGAGCCCGCCAGCGCAGCATCGGCGGCAGGGAGGCCAGCAGCTCGTCGGCGCCGCCGTCGAGCAGGGCCCGGCCGCGCGCGGCCCGCTCGGCCTCGATCTGGGCCTGGATGTGCGTCCAGTACGGCTCCACGGCCGCCCGGTGGTAGCCGCGCAGCTCGCCCAGCAGCCTCGGCATGTGCTTGGTGCCGCCGTCCATGAAGTCCCGCAGCCGCCGCGGGACCGACGCGTCGGCGCCTCCGCTCACGGCCGAGGGCATGCCGAACGCGGCTCCCACGCCCGTTCCCGCGCCCAGCAGCGTCAGCTCGCGCCGCATCCGCTCGGGTCGGATCCCGCGCAGGGCGTCGAGTCCCACGTCCCACCCGTACTGCCCCTCCACAGGGGTCAGGAAATCGGGAAAATAACCACGACTCGGTATGAGCGCACCAAGCAAACGTGTTTCACTATTCAACCTGCTCCGGGTTTCCGTACGCCATTCACCGAAGAGCCGGGCATCGCGCCGGTCTCTTAAGCGGTGAAAACTCAGAATCGTTTCCCACAACGCATCGGGACGCCCTGCCATCCGTACGCGTGCCAGGTCCACTCCAGTGAAATGGATACGCAGCACCGAACCCCCACCTGTGCAACCGCAATCCCCCCGCCCCATGAGTATGCATGCCGTCACACGTTGTCACCACGCCCTTTCGGCCACAGTTGAAACCCCTTTCGGCAGGGGCGTGACAACCGAAATCCTGTACTCCGCCAGGGACACTCCAGTGCGACCGAAACGCTCCGTGAAGGCCGTGGGGGGCTTTGCGGGGCCTGGCGGTCGGTCGCACCGGGAAGCGCCGACGTGCCTGGCAGATTGACAGCAGGCGGTGGACGGGTGGGGATCCGTCCACCGCCTGCTGGCGTAAAGATTTGTTGAACAACAAAAAATGGGCGCGTCCGCCCTCGGGGGTCAGGGAACCCGGGGGCGGACGCGCAGTCAGCGGGCCCTGTCAGGGCCGTGGAGGGGTCAGCGGCTGTCGCTGCCCTTCGCCTCGGCGGCGGCGCGGCCGGCCTCCAGGCGCGCCACCGGAATCCGGAAGGGCGAGCAGGAGACGTAGTCGAGACCCACCTCGTGGAAGAAGTGGACGGACTCCGGGTCTCCGCCGTGCTCGCCGCAGACGCCGAGCTTGAGGTCGGGGCGGGTGGCCCGGCCGGCCTGGACCGCGCTGCGGACCAGCGAGCCGACGCCGTCCTTGTCGATGGTCTCGAACGGCGAGACCCCGAAGATGCCCTTCTCCAGGTACGCGGTGAAGAAGCTGGCCTCGACGTCGTCGCGGGAGAAGCCCCACACCGTCTGGGTCAGGTCGTTCGTGCCGAAGGAGAAGAACTGCGCGGCCTCGGCGATCTGCCCGGCCGTGAGGGCGGCACGGGGCAGCTCGATCATCGTGCCGATGGTCAGCTTGAGGCTGGTGCCGGTGGCGGCCTCGACCTCGGCGATGACCGCGTCGGCCTCCTCGCGGACGATCTCCAGCTCCTGGACGGTGCCCACGAGCGGGACCATGATCTCGGCGCGCGGGTCGCCCTTGGCGTTCTTGCGCTCGGCGGCGGCCTCGGCGATCGCCCGGACCTGCATGGCGAACAGACCGGGGATGACCAGGCCGAGGCGGACACCGCGCAGACCCAGCATCGGGTTCTGCTCGTGCAGCTTGTGCACGGCCTGGAGCAGGCGCAGGTCGTTCTCGTTGGCGTCCTTGCGGGCCTCGGCGAGGGCGACGCGCACCGACAGCTCGGTGATGTCGGGCAGGAACTCGTGCAGCGGCGGGTCGAGGAGGCGGACGGTGACGGGCAGGCCGTCCATCGCCTCGAACAGCTCGACGAAGTCCTTCTTCTGCAGCGGCAGGAGGGCACTCAGTGCCTCCTCGCGCTCCTTGTCGGTGTCCGCGAGGATCAGGTGCTCGACCAGCTCGCGGCGCTCACCGAGGAACATGTGCTCGGTGCGGCACAGGCCGATGCCCTGGGCGCCGAAGCGGCGGGCGCGCAGCGCGTCCTCGGCGTTGTCGGCGTTGGCCCGCACCCGCAGCCGGCGGACGCGGTCCGCGTACGCCATGATCCGGTGCACGGCGGCGACCAGCTCGTCGGCGTCGTCGGCGCCGGCGTGCATGCGGCCCTCGAAGTACTCGACGACCGGGGACGGTACGACGGGTACCTCACCGAGGTAGACCTTGCCGGTGGAGCCGTCGATGGAGACGACGTCGCCCTCTTCGACGACCGTTCCGCCGACCGTCATGCGGCGGCGCTTGGTGTCGACCTCGAGGTCCTCGGCGCCGCAGACACAGGTCTTGCCCATGCCGCGGGCGACGACGGCGGCGTGCGAGGTCTTGCCGCCGCGCGAGGTCAGGATGCCCTCGGAGGCGATCATGCCGTCCAGGTCGTCGGGGTTGGTCTCGCGGCGGATCAGGATGACCTTCTCGCCGGAGCGGGACCACTTGACGGCCGTGTACGAGTCGAAGACGGCCTTGCCGACCGCCGCACCCGGGGAGGCGGCGATGCCGCGGCCGAGCAGGGTCGTCTTGGCGCCCTCGTCGAAGCGCGGGAACATCAGCTGCGCCAGCTGGGCGCCGTTGACGCGCTGGAGCGCCTCGGCCTCGTCGATCAGGCCCTGGTCGACGAGCTGGGTGGCGATGCGGAAGGCGGCGCCGGCGGTGCGCTTGCCGACGCGGGTCTGCAGCATCCACAGCTGGCCGCGCTCGATGGTGAACTCGATGTCGCAGAGATCCTTGTAGTGGGTCTCCAGCGTCGTCATGATCGTCATGAGCTGGTCGTACGAGGCCTTGTCGATCGCCTCGAGGTCCGCCAGCGGGACGGTGTTGCGGATGCCCGCGACGACGTCCTCGCCCTGGGCGTTCTGCAGGTAGTCGCCGTACACGCCGGCGTGGCCGCTGGCGGGGTCGCGGGTGAACGCGACGCCGGTGCCGGAGTCGGGGCCGAGGTTGCCGAAGACCATGGAGCAGATGTTGACCGCGGTGCCCAGGTCGCTCGGGATGCGCTCCTGGCGCCGGTAGAGCTTGGCGCGGTCGGTGTTCCACGAGTTGAAGACCGCCTCGACGGCGAGGTCCAGCTGCTCGCGGGCGTCCTGCGGGAACTCGCGGCCGGCCTGCTTGGCGACGATCTTCTTGAAGCGGGTGACCAGCTTCTTGAGGTCGGCGGCGTCGAGGTCGGTGTCGACGGTGACCTTCTTGGCGGCCTTGGCCTCGTCGAGGGCTTCCTCGAAGAGCTCGCCCTCGACGCCGAGGACGGTCTTGCCGAACATCTGGATGAGGCGGCGGTACGAGTCCCACGCGAAGCGCTCGTTGCCGGCCTGGGCGGCGAGACCGACGACGGACTCGTCGGAGAGGCCGATGTTGAGGACCGTGTCCATCATGCCGGGCATGGAGAACTTGGCGCCGGAGCGCACGGAGACCAGCAGCGGGTCGTCCGACTGGCCGAGCTTCTTGCCCATCTTCGCCTCGAGGGCGGCCAGGTGGGCGCTGACCTCGTCGCGCAGCGCGGCCGGGGCCTCACCGCTGGCGAGGTAGACCTTGCAGGCCTCGGTGGTGATGGTGAAGCCGGGAGGGACCGGCAGACCCAGGTTGGTCATCTCGGCGAGGTTGGCCCCCTTGCCGCCGAGAAGGTCCTTGAGGTCGCGGTTTCCCTCGGTGAAGTCGTAGACGAACTTCTGATCTTTGTTTTCCGACACGGGTCTCGACTCCTCGAGGACTCGGTGGCTGCCCTGACGGCCAGGAACATACCCAGATCGAAGGCTTCTGGGTACGTCCACTTGGTCGTCATACGGCTGTAACCACTCGTGCGCCAGCAGATCGAAAGTAACCGAGCAGTAGCCAGAACCTACGAAGAGCGTTCACCTCCCGAAGGATCAAGGGCCTCCTGAGGCTTGTTTGCGCTCGGATGAGCGATCATCGATACATTTGCGTTCAAGTCTTGAACAAACAAAGGGTGGCACCCAGTGCCACCCTTTGGAAGTCTTACCCGTGATTTTCGCGCTCATGTGAGCGCAACCCCACCCATGCGTGGCGTATGTCACGCCGCCGACGGCATAATTTGTCAGCTGTTTCTCAGCCTCCGGACGTGTCCAGTTCGGCGTCCTCGCTCACCCCGGCGCAGTCGTACGGATCCTTCAGCCAGCCGTCCGGCAGGACAACTCGGTTGTTTCCGGACGTCCGGCCGCGCGGGCCGTCCGCACTGTCGGGCCACGGCTGGTCCAGGTCGAGCTCGCTCAGATGAGCATCCAGCTCGGCCAGCGACGAGGTGACCGCCAGCTTCTTCCGCATCTCGGAACCCACCGAGAAGCCCTTGAGGTACCAGGCCACGTGCTTACGGAAGTCGATCACCCCGCGCGCCTCGTCGCCGATCCACTCACCCAGCAGCTCGGCGTGCCGGTGCATGGTGGCCGCGACCTCGCGCAGCGTGGGTTTGTGGAAGTCTTCCGGGCGCCCCTCGAAGGCCGCCACCAGGTCGTTGAACAGCCACGGGCGGCCCAGGCAGCCGCGCCCGACGACCACGCCGTCGCAGCCGGTCTCGCGGACCATGCGCAGCGCGTCCTCGGCGCACCAGATGTCGCCGTTGCCGAGCACGGGGATCTCCGGCACGTGCTCCTTGAGCCGCGCGATGGCGTCCCAGTCGGCGGTGCCGCCGTAGTGCTGGGCGGTGGTGCGCCCGTGCAGGGCGATGGCCGTGACGCCCTCCTCGACTGCGATCCGGCCGGCGTCCAGGTAGGTCAGGTGGTCGTCGTTGATGCCCTTGCGCATCTTCATGGTGACCGGCAGGTCGCCGGCGCCCGCGACGGCCTCGCGCAGGATGGCGCGCAGCAGGTTCCGCTTGTACGGGAGCGCGGAGCCGCCGCCCTTGCGGGTCACCTTGGGGACCGGGCAGCCGAAGTTCAGGTCGATGTGGTCGGCCCGGTCCTCTTCGACGATCATGCGGACCGCCTTGCCGACCGTCGTCGGGTCGACTCCGTACAGCTGGATCGAACGAGGCTTCTCGGTCTCGTCGAAGTGGATCAGCTGCATGGTCTTCTCGTTGCGCTCGACCAGGGCGCGGGTCGTGATCATCTCGCTCACGAACAGCCCCTTGCCGCCGCTGAACTCGCGGCAGAGGGTACGGAACGGGGCATTGGTGATGCCGGCCATGGGGGCGAGCACCACGGGGGGCTGCACGGTGTGCGGGCCGATCGCGAGCGGCGGGGGGAGCGTGGTCATCCCCCCATTGTCGCCCAGGCGAACCGCAGCACACATTTCGTTAGTTAGGCGTACTATCGTAACCATGTCCGAGTCGAGCCGCCGCCGGAGGATGCTGGTCCTGGCGATCTGCTGCATGAGCCTGCTCATCGTCGGCCTCGACGTGACCGTCCTCAACGTCGCCCTGCCCTCGATGCGCCGCGAGCTGGACGCCTCCGTCGCCGGTATGCAGTGGACGCTCGACGCGTACACGCTGGTCCTGGCCTCGCTGCTGATGCTGGCGGGCTCCACGGCGGACCGGATCGGGCGCCGCAGGGTCTTCACCGCGGGGCTCGTCGTCTTCACGGCGGGTTCGCTGCTCTGTTCGCTGGCGCCGACCCTGGAGTGGCTGATCGCCTTCCGGATGGTCCAGGCCGTGGGCGGCTCGATGCTCAACCCGGTCGCCATGTCGATCATCACCAACACCTTCACGGATCCGCGCGAGCGGGCCCGCGCCATCGGCGCCTGGGGCGCGGTGGTCGGCATCTCCATGGCCGTGGGCCCGCTGATCGGCGGGCTGCTCGTGGAATCGGTCGGCTGGCGCTCCATCTTCTGGATCAACCTCCCGGTCGGGCTGCTGGCCCTGGCGCTGACCCTGCGGTTCGTCCCGGAGTCGCGGGCCGGGCGCCCCCGGCGCCCGGACCCGGTGGGCCAGCTGCTGGTCATGACCCTGCTGGGGTCCGTGACGTACGGGATCATCGAGGCGCCGGCCGCCGGCTGGAGCTCGCCGGTCATCCTCGGCTGCACGGCCCTGGCCGTGGCCTCGCTGGCAGGGCTGCTGTTCCACGAGCCGCGGCGGGCGGAGCCGCTCATCGACCCGCGGTTCTTCCGGAGCGCTCCGTTCAGCGGCGCGACGGTGATAGCGGTCAGCGCCGTTGCCGCGCTGTCCGGGTTCCTGTTCCTCAACACCCTGTACCTGCAGGACGTACGGGGGCTCAGCGCGCTCGACGCCGGGCTCTACATGCTGCCGATGGCCCTGCTGACCTTCCTCTGCGCACCGCTGTCGGGCCGGCTGGTCGCCAACCGGGGGCCTCGGCCGCCGCTGCTGATCGCGGGGACGGGGATGGCGGCGAGCGGGGTGCTGTTCGCCGCCTTCTCGGCGGAGACCTCGACGCCGCTGCTGTTCACCGCGTACGTGCTGTTCGGGCTGGGCTTCGGCATGGTGAACGCGCCCATCACCAACACGGCGGTCTCCGGGATGCCCCGGGCTCAGGCGGGGGTCGCGGCCGCGGTCGCCTCCACGAGCAGGCAGACCGGCGGCACGCTGGGCGTGGCCGTGATCGGCGCGGTCCTGGCGGCCGGGACGGCGAGCGGCTCCGATTTCGTCGAGGCGACCCGGCCGGCCTGGTGGATCATCACGGGCTGCGGGCTGGTCACACTCGTCGTGGGCGCCGCGACCAGTGGCCGGTGGGCCATGGGGACGGCGGCGCGGACCGCCCGGAGCCTGGAGCAGACGGCCACGGTGTCCTCGCAGGCGGCCGGGGCCCCGCCGCGCGGCTGACGGCCGGGCGGGCCGCCCGCGCTCCTACTCGCTGCAGTTGTAGTCGTCGGCGTTCGAGTCGATCCGGGCCAGCAGTCCGCGCAGTACGTCCTGGTCCTGCTGCGAGAGCGCGGCGAACAGGGAGAGTTCGACCTCGTCGAGGGCTGCGTTCGTCTTGGCGAGGGCGGCCGATCCGGCCTCGGTGATGGCCACGTTGTGGCGGCGGCGGTCGGCCGGATCCCGGCGGCGGAGGGCGAGGCCCTCGCCCTCCAGGTCGTTGAGGATGCCGACCAGCACGCTCGGGTCCACCTCGAGCTGCTCGGCGAGTGCCCGCTGGCCGATGGGGCCGTCCTCCAGGCGCATCAGCGTCATCGCGTGCCGCGGGGTGAGCCCGGCCGCGCTGAGCGCCTTCTTCATGCGGGTCTCGGTGATCGAGCCGTGCCAGGCCAGCAGCAGGCCCAGCCGCTGCGGTGGGTGCGGAGACTCCTGAGCTGCCGTCATATCAGACATCGTAACAACCAGGGAATGGTTGCGGAGATTCGATCGTTGATGCTATTCAATGATTAACAATCCCCGATCGTTGGAGACCTTCATGTTCATTGCGTACGCCGTCGTCGCCGGTCTGCTCGCACTCGCCCTGGCCGCGTCCGCCACGCTCACGCTCCAGCGCAACGACGCGATCGTGGCGAGCATGCAGAAGGTCCAGGTCCCGGACACCTGGCTGCCCCGGCTGGCCGGCCTGAAGGCGGCCGGCGCGATAGGCCTGGTCGCAGGCCTTTGGGTGACTCCGCTGGGCGTGGCCGCGGCCGTCGGCGTGACCCTCTACTTCATCGGCGCGGTCATCAGCCACCTGCGCGTCAAGGACTTCGAACTGGCCCCGGCGGCCACCCTCGCCCTGGTCGCGGTGGCGGCGCTCGCGCTGCGGGTGGCGGCATAGCCACCCTGACGGGTGACAGATATTGAAATCTGTCACCCGTCATGCCATGGTTGTTCCATGACCAAGAACGAGAACACCCGCTCCCTCGGCTCGACCGGCCCGTCCGTCTTCCCCCTGGGGCTGGGCTGCATGGGTATGTCCGCGCTGTACGGGGAGGCCGACCGCACCGAGTCGATCGCGACCCTTCACGCCTACCTGGACGCCGTCCCCGACGGCGCGAGTGCGCTGCTCGACACCGGCGACTTCTACGGCATGGGGCACAACGAGATGCTCATCGGCGAGGCTTTGCGCACCGCGCCCGCCGCAGCCCGCGAGCAGGCACTGGTCAGCGTGAAGTTCGGTGCCCTGCGCACCGTCGAGGGCGGCTTCACCGGCTACGACGGCCGCCCCGAGGCCGTCAGGAACTTCCTGGCCTACTCGCTCCAGCGCCTCGGCCGGGACCACATCGACATCTACCGGATCGCCCGTGTCGACCCGGCCGTCCCGATCGAGGAGACCGTCGGCGCCATCGCCGAGGCGGTCGAGGCCGGGCACGTGCGGCACATCGGCCTCTCCGAGGTCGGCGCCGACACGCTGCGCAGAGCCGCGGCCGTGGCCCCGATCGCGGACCTCCAGATCGAGTACTCGCTCATCTCCCGCGGCATCGAGGAGGAGATCCTGCCGACCGCCCGCGAGCTGGGCATCGGCGTCACGGCGTACGGGGTGCTGAGCCGCGGCCTGATCAGCGGGCACTTCAGCCGCGACCGGGAGCTGACTCCGGGCGACTTCCGCGGGATGAGCCCCCGCTTCCAGGGCGAGAACCTGCAGCGCAACCTCGACCTGGTCGACGCCCTGCGCAAGGTCGCGGAGGGCAAGGGGGTCAGCGTCGCCCAGACCGCCATCGCCTGGGTGCTCTCGCGCGGCGAGGACATCGTGCCGCTGGTGGGCGCCCGCCGCCGGGACCGGCTGTCCGAGGCACTGGGTGCCATGGACGTGGAGCTGACCCCGGCGGACCTGGCGGCCGTCGAGGAGGCGGTCCCGGCGGGAGCCGCGGCCGGCGAGCGGTACCCGGCAGCGCAGATGGCCCACCTCGACAGCGAGCACTGAGCGGGCGGTACGGTCGTACTCATGCCCCCCGCTGCTGCCGAGCCCCTGACACCCGAGCGCATCCTCGAGACCACCGAGGAGGTGCTGCGCCGCTACGGCCCCACCAAGGCGACCGTGGTGGACGTGGCCCGCGCCCTGGGCGTCAGCCACGGCAGCGTGTACCGGCACTTCCCGTCGAAGGCGGCGCTGCGCGAGGCCGTCACGGACCGCTGGCTCGCCAAGAGCGTCGTCCGCCTGGAGGAGATCGCCTCCGCCCCCGGGTCGGCCGCGCCCTCCAAGCTGGAGGCGTGGCTGGAGGCACTCTTCGAGGCCAAGCGGCACAAGGCCGGTGACGACCCGGAGCTGTTCGCGACGTACACGGTGCTGCTCGCCGAGAACAGCGGTGTGGTGGACCATCATCTGAGCCAGCTGATCGACCAGTTGGGCCGGATCATCTCCGAGGGTGTCGAGGCGGGCTCGCTCAGTGCGCCCGATGTGCCGGCCGCCGCCCGGGCGGTGTTCGACGCCACCGGCCGTTTCCACGATCCGCAGTACGCGGCCGACTGGCTCTCGCCCACGATCATCACGGAGTTCGAGGCCGTCACCGCCCTCGTGATCCGGGGCCTGCGCGCCTGATCGGGTAGGCAACGCCCACGGCAACGTCCGGAATCAGCCACTCCGGACAGTTTGATGATCATTTTGGGCGCGTCTTCCTTGTCCGTACCCCGTCAATTCCATACGGTCCCCCTACCGCACTTCATCAGGCACGTTCCAGGGGGAACCTTGTCCGCTCAACCCACTCAGGCAGCACCGCCCGCAGCTCCGGCCCGTTCCGGCGGCGCCGCGGCGATCGGCTTGATCCTGACCATCACGCTCAACGTGGTCGCACCGATCGTCACTTACAACACCCTCCTCCACGACCACGGTTGGAGCGAGGCCTCGGCACTGCTGGCGAGTGGCGCCTGGCCCGTGCTCGAGAGCGCCGTCATGGTTGCCTGGCGGCGCAAGCTCGACGAGTTCGCCATCGTCACCCTGGCGTTCCTGGTGATCACCGCCGTGGTCTCCCTCGTGGGCGCCCAGTCCGCCCAAGCCCTGCTGGTCAAGGATTCCGCCGTCACGGGCCTGTTCGGACTCCTGTGCCTCGCCACGCTGCTCGCGCCGCGTCCGCTGATGTTCTACTTCGGCCGGAAGTTCGGCACGGACGGCACGCCGGCAGGCGTGGCGTACTACAACGACCTGTGGCGGTTCGAGGGTTTCCGCAACGCCCAGCGCCGCATGACCCTGGTCTGGGGCGTGGTCTACCTCATCGAGGCGGCGGTCCGGATCGTCCTGTCGTACGTCCTGGACACCTCCACCATGGTGACCCTCAGCCCGTTCATGATCTACGGGACGCTCGGCGGCCTGGCCCTCTGGACGGTCCGCTTCGTCAAGCGCAGCCAGGCGGAGGGCAAGAAGCGGGCCGCCGCGGCGGCCGCGCAGGCCGAGGGCTCCGCGGCCTGACCGGGCCGTCCGCGCTACAAGCGAAAAGACCGGTGGCCCGGTGCGCGATCCGCGCACCGGGCCACCGGTCTTTCAGACGGGAACTAGCAGCCGAGCAGGCGGCTGCCGAGGTAGCTCTGGATCTGGTCCAGGGAGACTCGCTCCTGCTTCATGGTGTCGCGCTCGCGCACGGTCACCGCGTTGTCGTCCAGGGTGTCGAAGTCGACGGTGACGCAGAACGGCGTACCGATCTCGTCCTGGCGGCGGTAGCGGCGGCCGATGGCGCCCGCGTCGTCGAACTCGATGTTCCAGTTCTTGCGCAGGTCGGCGGCGAGGCCCTTGGCCTTCGGCGACAGCTGCGGGTTGCGGGACAGCGGCAGGACGGCGACCTTGATCGGGGCCAGGCGCGGGTCGAAGCGCATCACGGTGCGCTTCTCCATGACGCCCTTGGCGTTCGGGGCCTCGTCCTCGTTGAACGCGTCGAGCATGAAGGCGAGCATGGCGCGGTTGACACCGGCCGCCGGCTCGATGACGTAAGGGGTGTAGCGCTCACCGGCTTCCTGGTCGAAGTAGGTGAGGTCCTGGCCCGAGGCGGCGGAGTGGGCCTTGAGGTCGAAGTCGGTGCGGTTGGCCACACCCTCGAGCTCGGAGAACTCGTTGCCGCCGAAGTTGAAGCGGTACTCGATGTCGGCGGTGCGCTTCGAGTAGTGGGACAGCTTCTCCTTCGGGTGCTCGTACCAGCGGATGTTCTCCTCGCGGATGCCGAGGTCGCGGTACCAGTTCCAGCGCTCCGCCATCCAGTACTCCTGCCACTGCTCGTCCTCGCCCGGCTTGACGAAGAACTCCATCTCCATCTGCTCGAACTCGCGCGTGCGGAAGATGAAGTTGCCCGGAGTGATCTCGTTGCGGAAGGACTTGCCCATCTGCGCGATGCCGAACGGAGGCTTCTTGCGCGAGGTGGTCTGCACCTGGGCGAAGTTGGTGAAGATGCCCTGGGCGGTCTCGGGGCGCAGGTACGCCTTCGAGCCGGTGTCCTGGGTCGGGCCGAGGTGGGTCTCCAGCATGCCGGAGAACTGCTTCGGCTCGGTGAACTGGCCCTTCACACCGCAGTTGGGGCAGTTGATGTCGGCGAGACCGTTGGCGGGCAGACGGCCGTGCTTGGCCTCGTACGCCTCTTCCAGGTGGTCGGCGCGGTGGCGCTTGTGGCAGGAGGTGCACTCGGTCAGCGGGTCCGAGAAGGTCGCGACGTGGCCGGAGGCCACCCAGACCTCGGGGGCCAGGATCACGGACGAGTCGATACCGACGATGTCCTCACGCCCGGTGACCATCGCCTTCCACCACTGGCGCTTGATGTTCTCCTTGAGCTCGACACCGAGCGGGCCGTAGTCCCAGGCGGCCTTGGAGCCGCCGTAGATCTCACTGCACGGGAAAACGAAGCCACGGCGCTTGCTCAGGCTGACGATGGTTTCGATCTTGTCGGCGGCCACGGTGCTCTCTTCATTACGAGGACGAACGGCGAAGACTCAAGGTTACCGGCGCCCGCACCCCCCCTTTCAAATCGGGACCCCCTTCCACGGCCCCTCCCCCGGGCTCCCACCAGGGTTTTTGACAACCGTTTCCATTTTTGATGAAAATGGATGTCATGAACGTACGCCGCCTCATACCCGCAGCCGCCCTCGCCGGAGCCGTCGCCCTCGGCGCCACGGCCCTCACCGCCTGCTCCGGAGCCTCGGCCGCCGGAGGCGGCAAGGACGGCAAGCTCGGCGTCACGGCGTCGTTCTACCCGATGCAGTTCCTGGCCGAGCAGATCGGCAGGGACCACGTGAAGGCCGCCACCCTGACCAAGCCGGGCGTCGAACCGCACGACCTGGAGATCACCCCGAAGCAGACCGGGCAGCTCGCCGAGTCCGACGTGGTCCTCTACCTCAAGGGCCTGCAGCCCGCCGTCGACAAGGCCGTCGCCCAGTCCGGCGTGAAGCACGTGGTCGACGCCGCCACCCTCACGAAGCTCGAGGTCCACGGCTCCTCCGGCCACGACCACGCCCACGAGGGCGAGGGCCACGACCACAGCCACGGCGAGGCCGGCGAGGACCCCCACATCTGGCTCGACCCGGTGAAGTACGCCGAGGTCGCCAAGGGCGTCGGCGCGGCCCTGGAGAAGGCCGACCCCGGGCACGCGGCCGACTACCGCAAGAACACCGACGAGCTGGTCGGCAAACTGACCGCGCTCGATGCGGAGTTCAAGGACGGCCTGAAGAACACCGCGTCCAAGACCTTCATCACCACGCACTCCGCCTTCGGCTACCTCGCCGAGCGCTACGGCCTCGACCAGGAGGGCATCTCCGGCGTCGACCCCGAGTCCGAGCCGAGCCCGGCCCGGATGAAGGAACTCCAGGCCGTCGCGAAGAAGGACAATGTCTCGACGGTGTTCTTCGAGACCCTGGCCAGCGACAAGACGGCCCAGACGCTCGCCGCCGACACGGGCCTGAAGACCGACGTCCTCGACCCGCTCGAGGGAATCACCGACAAGTCCCAGGGCGCTGACTACTTCGAGGTCATGCGGTCCAACCTGAAGAACCTGCAGAAGGCGCTCGGTAGCAAGTAATGGCAGTAACGGAGGCGCGTGCCATGGAGTCCCAGCCCGCCGAGGCGGCGGACCAGCCCGTCATATCCCTGCGCGGGGCCACCGCCTCGCTCGGCTCGCGCCCCGTGCTGCGCGGGGTCGACCTCACCGTCCGGCGCGGCGAGGTCGTCGCCCTGCTCGGCGCCAACGGCTCCGGCAAGTCCACGGCCGTACGCGCCGTCGTCGGCCAGGTCCCGCTGTCCGACGGCGAGCTGGGGTTGTTCGGCACCGACTTCAAGCGCTTCCGCGCCTGGTCGCGCATCGGGTACGTCCCGCAGCGCACCACCGCCGCCAGCGGCGTCCCGGCCACCGTCCGCGAGGTCGTCTCCTCCGGCCGGCTCGCCCGCTCCCGCTTCGGCATCCTCCGCAAGGCCGACAAGGCGGCCGTCGAGCGGGCCCTGGCCCTCGTCGACATGGGCCCGTACGCCGACGCCTCCGTCAACGCCCTCTCCGGCGGCCAGCACCAGCGCGTGCTCATCGCACGGGCGCTCGCCGTGGAACCCGAACTGCTGATCATGGACGAGCCGATGGCCGGCGTGGACCTCGCCAACCAGGAGGTCCTCGCGAACGCCCTGCGCGAGCAGGTCGCCGCCGGCACGACCGTCCTGCTCGTCCTGCACGAGCTGGGCCCGCTGGAGCCGCTGATCGACCGCGCCGTCGTCCTGCGCGACGGCTGCGTCGTCCACGACGGCGCACCCCCGGAGGCCGTGGGCCAGCACGCCCTGCCCGGCCACGACCACGTACACCCCCACGCGGCGCACGACGCCGAGCCGCTCCGGACGGGACTGCTGAGCTGATGGACCTCCTCACCTACGCCTTCATGCAGCGGGCCCTCCTCGCGGCCGTCCTGGTCGGCGTCACCGCCCCCGCGATCGGCACGTACCTCGTGCAGCGCCGCCAGGCCGTCATGGGCGACGGCATCGGGCACGTGGCCATGACCGGTGTCGCGCTGGGCTTCCTCCTCAACGCGAGCCCGGTGTGGATGGCGACCCTGGTCGCGGTCATCGGCGCGGTCGGCATGGAGCTGATCCGCTCCCGGGGCAAGACCAGCGGCGACATCGCGCTCGCCATGCTCTTCTACGGCGGCCTGGCCGGCGGCGTGATGATCATCAACCTGGCTCCGGGCGGCTCGACGGCCAATCTGACCAGCTACCTCTTCGGCTCGATCACCACGGTCTCCGCCGAGGACGTCACCGCGGTCGTGATCCTCGCGGCGTTCGTGATCGCCGTCACCCTCGGCCTGCGCCGCCAGCTGTTCGCCGTCTGCCAGGACGAGGAGTTCGCCCGGGTCACCGGCCTGCCGGTGCGGTTCCTGAACCTGCTGATCGCGGTCACCGCCGCCGTCACCGTGACCGTGGCCATGCGGATCGTCGGCCTGCTGCTGGTCAGCGCCATGATGGTGATCCCGGTCGCGGCGGCGCAGCGCGTCACCCGCGGGTTCACCGCCACCCTGTCGGTGGCAATGGTGATCGGCGTGCTGGTCTCGCTCTCCGGCACGGTCGCGACGTACTACATCGACGCCCCCTCCGGCGGCACCATCGTGCTGCTCGCCATCGGCGTCTTCATGGTGATGACCGCGCTGTCCACGCCGCTGGCCCGGCGCAGGGCGAATGCGGCCCGCGCCGCCGAAGAGGTCTGCACGCGCGATGATGTGAAGGTCTAGGGGTGTCCGGCGGATCATGGCCGGGCCCGGCCATGATCCGCCGGGCCATCCCCTGAGGGAGTCGGCCGCCTGGCACAATGGGCCGAGGCCGATACGAGGAGGAACCGGTGGCGACTGCGCCTGGCGAGATGAATACCGCGCCAGTACGAGGACGATCCACCCGGCAGCGGGCAGCCGTGGCGGCGGCGCTGGACGAGGTGGACGAGTTCCGCAGCGCCCAGGAGCTGCACGACATGCTCAAGCACCGCGGTGACTCCGTGGGCCTGACGACCGTGTACCGCACCCTCCAGTCGCTCGCCGACGCCGGCGAGGTCGACGTGCTGCGCACCAGCGACGGCGAGTCGGTCTACCGGCGCTGTTCCACCGGGGACCACCACCATCACCTGGTCTGCCGCAAGTGCGGCAAGGCGGTCGAGGTGGAGGGCCCGGCGGTGGAGAAGTGGGCGGAGTCGATCGCGGCGGAGCACGGCTTCGTGAACGTCGCCCACACGGTGGAGATCTTCGGCACCTGCGCCGACTGCGCGGCCGCGGACTCCTCAGCCTAGATCCGGCTAGATCCGGCGCAGGTTCGCGTCCAGGATCGCGCGCAGCCGGTCGACGTCCGCCGGGTCCTGGACACCGCGCTTGGGCAGGACCGTCATGGCCACCGCCCCCTTGTCGTCGCTGAGCATGACGAACGCGCTGTCCGTCTCCACGTACCTCGGCTGCGCGGCCCAGCCGATGCGCGTCTCGGAAGCCGCCGTCGCCGCGAGGACACCGGATCCATCGACGACGGTGCGGCACTCGCCCGCCTTCTCCAGCAGCCCGCCGAAGGCCCGAGCCTGGATCCGCGGGCTGAACAGCGCGAACGTCCACATCACCGCTGCGGCGGCGAGGAAGCCCGCGCCCCTGGCGGCGGAGTCGTCCCGCGCGATCGCCGACACGCCCATGATCAGTGCGAGTGTCCCGGCGACGGGGAACAGCCACCGCCTGCGGCGCCCGGCCGGCGTTCGGGAGTCCCTCGCGCGCACCGCGTCCGCGAGATCCGCCGTGGTGGCCCGGTAGACGAGTACGACCGCCTGCTCGACCGGCTGCACCGCTTCATCGTTCATGCTCATGACAGCGGACCCTACAGTCGGAGCGGATTCCGGGCGGTCACCGTCCGGACCCGGCCCGGACCACGCTCCCGTGCCCGTGACACGGGAGCGTGGAGGATCAGGCCGTGGCGCCCGGTTCCGCCTGGTTCGGGACCGCGCCGCCGAAGCGGCGGTCCCGCTGGGCGTACTCCAGGCAGGCCCGCCACAGGTCGCGGCGGTCGAAGTCGGGCCACAGCACGTCCTGGTAGACCATCTCGGCGTACGCGCTCTGCCAGATCAGATAGTTGGAAGTGCGCTGCTCACCACTGGGGCGCAGGAACAGGTCCACGTCCGGCATGTCCGGGTAGTACATGTACTTCGCGAAGGTCTTCTCGTTGACCTTCGACGGGTCCAGCCTGCCCGCCGCCACGTCCCGCGCGATCGCCTGCGCCGCGTCCGCGATCTCCGCGCGGCCGCCGTAGTTCACGCAGAAGTACAGCGTCATCGCGTCGTTGTCGACGGTCTGCTCCTGGGCGACCTGGAGCTCCTGGACGACCGACTTCCACATCTTCGGCATGCGGCCGACCCAGCGGATCCGGATTCCCAGCTCGTTCATCTCGTCGCGGCGGCGCCGGATGACGTCCCGGTTGAAGTTCATCAGGAAGCGGACCTCGTCGGGCGAGCGCTTCCAGTTCTCCGTCGAGAAGGCGTACAGGGAGAGGTTCTTGACGCCCATCTCCAGGCAGCCCTTGAGCACGTCGAGTACGACGCCCTCGCCGACCTTGTGGCCCTCGGTGCGCGGCAGGCCGCGCTCCTTGGCCCAGCGGCCGTTGCCGTCCATGACCACGGCGACGTGGTTCGGGACGAGCTCGCCGGGGATCCTCGGCGGGCGCTCACCGGACGGGTGCGGCTCGGGAACCTTGTACTCCCGGCGAGAGCGTCCCAGAATCCCGCGTCGTGCCATGTGCCCAGCTCCTATTTCTCGACGTATCGCAGGGAGCGTAGCCCGCGCTCCAGATGCCAGTGCAAATAGGCGGAGACGAGCCCGCTGCCCTCCCGCACGTACCGCGCCTCGCAGGCGTCCGCATGCCCCCAGTCGCCCGTCAGCAGCGCGCTGAGCAGGGCGATGGCCTCAGACGAGGGTACGACGCTGCCGGCCACCCGGCAGTCCCCGCAGACGACCCCGCCCGCGGCGACCGAGAAGTGCCGGTTGGGGCCGTGGATCCCGCACTTCGCGCAGTCCGTGAAGCTGGGCGCGTAGCCGTTGACGGCGAGCGAGCGCAGCAGGAACGCGTCGAGGATGAGGTTCGGCTCGTGCTCCCCGCGCGAGAGCGTGCGCAGGGCGCCGATCAGCAGCAGGTACTGCTGTACGGCGGGCTCGCCCTCGTTCTCGGTGAACCGCTCGGCGGTCTCCAGCATCGCGGTGCCGGCGGTGTAGCGGGCGTAGTCGGTGACGATGCCGTTGCCGTACGGGGCGATGATCTCGGTCTGGGTGCACAGCGGGAGGCTGCGGCCGATCAGCTCGCTGCCCCGGGCGAAGAACTGCACGTCGGCGTGGGAGAAAGGTTCCAGCCCGGCGCCGAACTTGGACTTCGTCCGGCGCACCCCGCGGGCGACGGCCCGCACCCGTCCGTGGCCTCGGGTCAGCAGCGTGATGATGCGGTCCGCCTCACCCAGCTTCTGGGTGCGCAGCACGATGCCGTCGTCGCGGAACAGACTCATGCGCCCATTGTCGCCTGTGCGGGCACAGTGACGGCCCTCCGCCCGGACACGGGTCCGGGCGGAGGGCCGTCACCCCCTTGGGAGGGTCAGGAGGCGGGCGGGGCCTGCTCGTCCGCGTCCGCCTTCGGCGCTGCGGCGGCGACCGCGGTCACGGCGGCGCCGACCGTGGCCTCGGCCACCGTCTCGGCCTCAGCCGCCGTCTTCGCCCCGGGAGCCCCGGGGGCCTCGCCCGCCTCGTCCGCCGCGTCCGCCGCGGTGTCGGCAGGGCCCACCGCCTGGGCGGGCACCACAGCCGCCACGGCGCTGTGCGCATCGTCCTTGCCCAGACCGTTGAAGATCAGGTTGAGCACGATCGCGGCCGTGGCACCGAGCGTCACGCCGCTGTTGAGGAGCGAGGAGAGGTCCGCGTCCATGTGGTCCTTGAAAAGCACCGGGACGGTGGCCGGGAGCAGCGCGAAGGCCAGGGAAACACCCACGACCAGAGCGTTCTTCTCCTCCTTGAGGTCGACCTTGGCCAGGGTCTGGATGCCCGCCAGGGCCACCATCGCGAACATCACCGTCGCCGCGCCGCCGAGCACTCCGTGCGGGACCGCGGCGACGACCGCGGCGGCCTTCGGGATCAGGCCGAGCACGATCATGAAGACGCCCGCGGCGACCACGACGAACCGGCTCTTGACCTTGGTCATGCGGACCAGGCCGACGTTCTCGGCGAAGGCCACGTACGGGAAGGAGTTGAGGACGCCGCCGAGGGCGGTCGCGGCGCCGTCGGCGCGCAGTGCGCGGGCCACGGTCTCGCTGTCGATGTCCTTGCCGACGATGTCGCCGACGGCGTACGTGTCACCGGTGGTCTCGACCATGGTGATCAGCATGACGATGAGCATCAGCAGGATCGGGAACCAGGCGAACTTCGGTGCTCCGTAGTGGAACGGGGTGGTGATGCCGATCCAGTCCGAGTTGCCCACGTCGCCGAACTTGGCGTCGCCCAGCAGGAAGGCGACGGCGGTGCCGCCGACCAGGCCGAGCAGGATGGAGATGCTGGAGAGGAAGGGCTTGCCGAGCTTCATCAGGACGAGGATGAAGAGCATCGTGCCGCCGGCGTACGCGAAGTTCTTCGGGTCGCCGAAGCCGGGGCTGCCGACGCCGCCCGCGGCGTCGTTGAGACCGACGGGGATCAGCACGATGCCGAGGACGGTGATCACCGTGCCGGTGACGACCGGCGGGAAGAGCCTCATGATCGTACGGAAGGCCTTGGGGGGCAGCCAGGCGAAGGCGAAGGTGGCGATGCCGGCCGTGATCACCGCGCCGTAGATGACGAGCAGGCCCGCCGTTCCGCCGCCGGCTCCGAGCCCGATGGCGATCATCGGGGAGACCGCGGTGAAGGTGACGCCCTGGATCAGGGGCAGGCGCGCACCGATCCGGCCGATGCCCCACGCCTGGATGATCGAGGCGATACCGCAGGTGAACAGGTCGGCGTTGATCAGGTAGACCAGCTGCTCGGTGGTCAGGCCGAGGGCACCGCCCACGATGATCGGGACGATCACCGCACCGGCGTAGAACGCGAGTACGTGCTGGAAGCCGTACAGCGCGAGCTTGGGGAGGGGGAGCACCTCGTCGACCGGGTGCGTGCTGGGCTCTCCGCTGTCGGTGAGCCGGGCGGCGACACGTGCCATCTCTGCCTTGCCCTTCAAGAGGTAGGTAATCGAGAGGAATCTGGTTATCCCTGGGCGGAGTGGGTCGCTATCCCGTTGGTCCGCCAGGGTTGTCAGTGCGTTCACGTGAATCGAAGCCCCGCTGTGTTACTGGCGGCGTCTCGTCGTGTGACCGGAATTGAACGCCTGTGGGGGTGCTCACAGATATCGTGGACTTCCACAAAGTGTTGACGTCTGGGGATGTCAGATCTGTAGGTATCTCCAGTGGCGGATGTCTCCGCAAGGGCGTAAAGCCGGCCGCCACGCAGCCCGTACGTGCAGGTCACGGGCCCGTACGGGTGTCCAATGGGTGGACGGCCGAGGCCGGAACATGCGAATCCCCCCTTCACGCAGCGTGTGAAGGGGGGCGTATTCAGCCGCACGAGGCCGGATCGTTACCTCGGCGAAGGCGTACCGAGCCCGTACCGAGGCCGTACCGAGCCCGTACCGAGGCCGTTTCGGCCAGGGTTACGGCGCCCGGACCGCCGACAGCAGCCGGGTCACCTCGTCGGAAGCCATCCGCAGTGCGGCGCCCACCGTGGCGAGCACCTCGCGCTCGGCGGGGGTGTACGGGCCGTCCGCGAGGGCGATCCGGGCGCCCTGCAGCAGGATCGATTCACGCCCGGGCGCGGCCAGGTGCGGAGCCAGCGGTTCCAGCGCCTCGTGGAGCTCTATCGCCAGCGCGGCGCCGCAGCATTCGGGGCCGTCGTACAGCCCGAGCCGGCCCTCGTCGGTGGCGAGCGCCTCCACCAGGGACTCCAGCTGCTCCTCCGTGCAGTCCTGGAAGCCCGCCGCCCGTACGGCCGACACGGCGGCCTCCAGCGCGCCGCGCGAGGCCGTTCCGCCCGCCGCGAGGACGGCCAGCGTCACGGTGTGCACGGCGTCGCGCAGCAGCGCCGAGAAACGGGTGGTGGTCAGGTGGTCGAGGACCTCGGTCTCGAAGCGCTCCCGGCAGCCCTGGCACTCGATGACGGGCCCGGCCGCCCCGCGCGGCAGCAGCGGGACACCGAGGACGGTGAACCGGCGGCGCCCGGTGCGCCTGCGGTAGTTGCGGTCACCACCGCAGTCGGGGCAGAAGAACTCCCCGTCGCCCACGGTGCTCCAGGTGGTACGGATGCCCCAGACCGTCAGCTTCCGGCCGTCCCCACCCCGAACTGGCAGCACGTCGCACCTCCGTCACTCCCCCGTGGCCCTGCGGGCACGGGCGGGAACCCCAGGCAGCTTCGCCGGGTTGGCGTGATGTTAGCCACATCGGTGAGGATGCGTCAGTCGTGTGACAAGACAACATGTCCCGCCGCCCGGACTTGGCCGGTCTGCATCCCTGCCGCCGTGCCCGCGGACGTCGCGTTTTCCCTACGCTCGCCCGCGTGAAGAACAAATCCTGTCTGGTCACGGGCGCGGCGAGCGGGATCGGCCGGGCCACCGCCCGGCTGCTGGCCCGCTCCGGCGCCCTCGTGACCGCGGCTGACATCAATGGCCCCGGCCTCGGGGAACTGCGTACGGAACTGGCCGCCGAGGGGTACGACATCACGGCCGTGGCCGGTGACGTCGCCGATCCGGAGGCCAACCGCGCGATGGTCGGGGCCGCGCTCGGGGCGTACGGGCGGCTCGACGTCGCCGTGGCGAACGCCGGAGTGCTCCCTCTTTCGGATGTACGGGAGACCAGCCCGGACGACTGGGACCGGGTCATGGCGATCGACGGCCGGGGGATGTTCCTGACATGCAAGTACGCCATCGAGGCGATGCTGGAACAGCCGGACCCCGGCGGGGCGCTGGTCTGCGTGTCCTCGGTGTCGGGGGTGGCGGGGCAGGCCCGGCAGGCGGCGTACGGGCCGGCGAAGTTCGTGGCGTCGGGGCTGACGAAGCACCTGGCGGTGGAGTGGGCGGCGCACGGGATCCGGGTCAACGCGGTGGCCCCCGGCACCATCCGTACGGAGCGGGTGCTGGCGCTCAAGGACGAGCCGGGCGGCCCCGAGTACCTGGCGGAGGTCTCCGCGGCCCATCCGATGGGCCGGCTCGGCGAGCCGGAGGAGGTGGCCCGGGTCATCGCCTTCCTGGCCTCCGACGCGGCCTCGTTCGTGACGGGCGCGATCCTGCCGGTGGACGGCGGCTACCTGGCCCGCTGAACGGCGCGGCCCCGCCCCTCCGGGTGGAGGGGCGGGGCCGGGGCTGCGAGGTGACGGGTCAGCGGCCTGCGCGGTTGACGGCGGAGATGACCGCCTTCAGGGAGGCGCGGGTGGTGTTGGCGTCGATGCCGATGCCCCACAGGACACGGCCGTCGATCGCGCACTCGATGTACGAGGCGGCCACGGCGGAGGCGCCCTCGCTCATGGTGTGCTCGGTGTAGTCCAGCAGGCGGGCGTCGACGCCGATGCCGGCCAGTGCGTCGAAGAAGGCCGAGATCGGGCCGTTGCCGGTGCCGTTCAGGACCGCCTCCACGCCGTCCACGACCGCCTCGACGGTCAGCGTGTCCGTACCGTCCTTGTCGGTGGCCGTCGAGCCCGAGCGCAGCTGGATGCGGCCCCACGGGTTCTCGGGGTTGGGCAGGTACTCGTCGCTGAAGACGTCCCAGATCGCCTTCGGCGTGACCTCGCCGCCCTCGGCGTCGGTCTTGGCCTGGATGATCCGGGAGAACTCGATCTGCATGCGGCGCGGCAGGTCCAGCTTGTGGTCGTTCTTCAGGACGTACGCGATGCCGCCCTTGCCGGACTGCGAGTTGACGCGGATGACCGCCTCGTAGGAGCGGCCGACGTCCTTGGGGTCGATCGGCAGGTACGGGACCGCCCACTCGATGTCGTCGACGGTCTTGCCGGCGGCGGCCGCGTCGGCCTCCATGGCGTCGAAGCCCTTCTTGATGGCGTCCTGGTGGGAGCCGGAGAAGGCGGTGTAGACCAGGTCGCCCGCGTAGGGGTGGCGCGGGTGGACCTCCATCTGGTTGCAGTACTCGCTGGTACGACGGATCTCGTCGATCTGCGAGAAGTCGATCTGCGGGTCGATGCCCTGGGAGAACAGGTTCATGCCCAGCGTGATCAGGTCGACGTTGCCGGTGCGCTCGCCCTGCCCGAACAGGCAGCCCTCGATGCGGTCGGCGCCGGCCATCAGGGCCAGCTCGGCGGCGGCGACGGCGGTGCCGCGGTCGTTGTGCGGGTGCACGGAGATGCAGATGTGCTCGCGGCGGGTCAGGTTGCGGGCCATCCACTCGAAGCGGTCCGCGTGCGTGGACGGCGTCGAACGCTCCACGGTGGCGGGCAGGTTCAGGATGATCTCGCGGCCCTCGGACGGCTGCCACACGTCGCAGACGGCCTCGCAGACCTCCAGGGCGAAGTCCAGCTCGGTGTCCGTGAAGATCTCCGGGCTGTACTGGTAGCCGAAGGTGGTCTCCGGGCCCAGCAGCTTCTCGGCGTACTCCATGACCAGGCGGGTGCCGTCGACGGCGATCTGCTTGATCTGCTCCTTGGAGCCGCGGAAGACGACCCGGCGGAAGGTCGGGGCGGTCGCGTTGTACAGGTGCACCGTGGCGCGCTTGGCGCCGATCAGCGACTCGACGGTCCGCTCGATCAGGTCCTCGCGGGCCTGGGTCAGGACGGAGATGGTGACGTCGTCCGGGATCGCGCCCTCTTCGATGATGGAGCGTACGAAGGCGAAGTCGGTCTCGCCGGAGGACGGGAAGCCGACCTCGATCTCCTTGTAGCCCATGCGCACCAGCAGGTCGAACATCTCGCGCTTGCGGGCGGGGGTCATCGGGTCGATCAGCGACTGGTTGCCGTCGCGCAGGTCGGTGGAGAGCCAGCGGGGGGCCTTGGTGACGCGGGCGTCCGGCCAGGTGCGGTCCTGGATGTCCACCTGCTCGTACCGGCCGTACTTGTGGATCGGCATCCCGGAGGTCTTCTGGGTGTGGGTCGCGTTCGTGATGGGCGTGGGGCGACCGACAAAAGGCTGCTGGCTCATGGCGTTGGGCTCCTCGCGTGTCCGCGTGTAGTTCGCTGGGACGGCCGACGGCGGTCGTAAGAACCGCAACACCAAACTCCGCGGGGAGGGGGTCGGCCTACGACTACAGGCCCTCGCCGCGGCAGCTAAGGAGAAGCAGCCCGAAACGCATGATGGGCCGAGCCTAACCGAGCCGCCCCGTAACGCGAGGACCTGTTTCAGTATGCAAGACCCCGCTGTCCGATTTGTACCTAATATGAGGTACGTCTCATTGCTCCACTACAGGTCCGGTCGAACCGTCAACGCGGCGCGACGGCTTTCAGACAACTGAATGAATCATGGTTGCAGGTAGTGACACCGCCATGACCCGCTGCCACATTGCCGGGATGGATGCCTCCCACGCTCACCGCCACCCCGTCTTCTGCACGGTGGTCCCGCCCCACCTGCTCGACAAGATCGCCCAGTCCGGGGACACCCGGCGCGCCGACGCCGCCCAGCGCACCCTCGAACAGGACTCCCTCCTGCGCACCCGGCGCCGGGTCACCACCGTCCGCGGGATCGCCCCTGCGCTGGGGACGCCCGTCTCCGACGAGCCCCGCCGGACGATCTACGACGCCCAGCACCGCACCCGGCTGCCCGGGAAGAAGGTGCGCGGCGAGGGCGAGGCGGCGTCCAAGGACGCCACCGTCAACCGCGCGTACGCGGGGCTCGGCGCCACGTACGAGCTGTTCCTGAAGGGTTTCGGCCGGCACTCGATCGACGGTTCCGGGCTCGCGCTGGACGCAAGCGTCCACTACGGCGAGGACTACAACAACGCCTTCTGGGACGGGCAGCAGATGGTCTTCGGCGACGGGGACGGGGATCTCTTCCTCGACTTCACCGTGTCGGTGGACGTCATCGGCCACGAACTCACGCACGGGGTCACCCAGTACACGGCGAACCTGGAGTACCACGGGCAGTCGGGCGCGCTGAACGAGTCGATGTCCGACGTCTTCGGCTCGCTGATCAAGCAGTACTCGCTCGACCAGACGGCCGAGGACGCGGACTGGCTGATCGGCGCCGGCCTGCTCGGCCCGAACGTCAGCGGGGTCGCGCTGCGCTCGATGAAGGCTCCGGGCACGGCGTACGACGACGACGAGCTCGGCAAGGACCCGCAGCCCGCGACGATGGACGACTACGTGGACACGGTGCGGGACAACGGCGGGGTGCACATCAACTCCGGGATCCCGAACCACGCGTTCTACCTCGTCGCCACCGAACTCGGCGGCAAGGCGTGGGAGCGGGCCGGGCTGATCTGGTACGACACGCTGACGGGCGGCGAGCTGGCCTCGGACGCGGACTTCAAGGACTTCGCCCGGCTGTCGGTGGCCGCCGCGGTGGCCCGGTACGGGGACGGCGGCGCGGAGCACCAGGCGCTGCAGAAGGCGTGGTCGACGGTCGGGCTCGGCTAGCCGGCCCATCCGGGACGGAAAGGCGGGCATGCGGATTCTGGTGGTGCGCACGGGCGGTTTCGCGGGCATCGAGCGCCGGGCCGAGGTGGACACCTCGGGCCGGCCCGACGAGGACGAGTGGCGGGCCCTGGCCCAGCTGGCGCTGCGGCCCGTCCCGGCCGCGCCCGGGTCGGAGCGGGTCCGGGACGGGTTCTCGTACCGGATCACGGTCGACGGGCGGACGGTCTCCTGCCAGGAGCCGAACCTGTCGGAGGCGCAGCGGACGCTGATCTCCCGGCTGCTGAAGGAAGGCGCCTGAGCCGGGCGCCTTGGCCTTCGGACGGGTGGCCGGAACCAGCCCTCGGCGGTCGTGGGCTGGTTCCGGCCGGTTTGCCGGATCGGCAACAAGGTTTGCCCGGGCGGGCGGGGCGGGCGCAGCATCGGTCGCATCGGCACCCGTACCGGAAGAGGAAGCCATGACCAAACACACGCACGCGCACACGCACGCCCAGCACTCCGCCGCAGCCGGGGCCTCGGCGGGCGAGGAGTTCTGGGACGGCCGCTACGGCGAGAGCGACCGCATCTGGAGCGGCGAGGCCAACGCCATGCTGGTGCACGAGGTGTCCGGCCTCGCCGCCGGGCGGGCCCTGGACCTCGGCTGCGGGGAGGGCGCCGACGCCGTCTGGCTGGCCCGCCGCGGGTGGACCGTCACCGGGACCGACATCTCCGGGGTCGCCCTCGGCCGGGCCGCCGAGCACGCGGCGGACGCGGGGGTCGCGGACCGCGCCACCTGGGCGCGGCACGATCTGACCGAGTCCTTCCCGGAGGGGGAGTTCGACCTCGTCTCGGCCTGCTTCCTGCACAACTACGGGGACTTCCCCCGCGACCGCGTCCTGCGCAGCGCCGCCGCGGCCGTGGCCCCCGGCGGCACCCTGCTGGTCGTCGGCCACGCGGGCTGGGCGCCCTGGCAGGAGGACCGGGAGGAGGCGCACTTCCCGACGCCGCAGGAGGTCGTCGCGCAGCTGGAGCCGGTCACGGCGGGCTGGGAGGTCCTGCGGGCCGAGGAGACCGAACGGATCCAGAACCAGCCCGACGGTACGCCCGGGACCCGCACGGACAACGTGGTGCGGATGCGCCGGCCCGCCTAGCGGGCCGGAGCCCGGAGCCCGGAGCCCGGGAGGCGCCCCCGGCGCCGAGCGGTGCGAGGGGCGCGCGGGGCGCGTCAGAAGGCCAGCAGGGTCAGAAGGGTCAGAAGGGTCAGAAGGGTCAGAAGCCGAGCTTGCGCAGCTGCTTGGGGTCGCGCTGCCAGTCCTTCGCGACCTTCACGTGCAGGTCGAGGAAGACCGGGGTGCCGAGCAGCGCCTCGATGTGCTTGCGCGACTTCATCCCGACCTCCTTCAGCCGGGAGCCCTTCGGGCCGATGATGATGCCCTTCTGGCTCGGCCGCTCGATGTAGACGTTCGCGTGGATGTCCAGCAGCGGCCGGTCCGCCGGGCGGTTCTCCCGCGGGATCATCTCCTCGACCACCACGGCGATGGAGTGCGGGAGCTCGTCCCGTACGCCCTCCAGCGCGGCCTCACGGATCAGCTCCGCGACCATCACCATCTCGGGCTCGTCGGTGAGGTCGCCCTCCGGGTACAGCGGCGGGCTCTCGGGCAGCAGCGGCGCGATCAGATCGGCCAGCAGCTGGACCTGGGTGTCGCCGACCGCCGAGACGGGGACGATCTCGGCCCACTCGATGCCGAGCTCAGCGCCGAGCTGGTGGATCGCGAGGAGCTGCTCGGCCAGGGCCTTGGAGTCGACGAGGTCGGTCTTCGTCACGATGGCGATCTTGGGGGTCTTCTTGATCCCCGCGAGCTCCTTCGCGATGAACTTGTCGCCGGGGCCGAGCTTCTGGTCGGCGGGCAGGCAGAAGCCGATGACGTCGACCTCGGCCCAGGTGGTCCGTACGACGTCGTTCAGCCGCTCGCCGAGGAGCGTGCGCGGCTTGTGCAGACCGGGCGTGTCGACCAGTACGAGCTGGGCGTCGGGGCGGTGCACGATGCCGCGGACGGTGTGGCGGGTGGTCTGCGGCCGGTTGGAGGTGATCGCGACCTTGGTGCCCACGAGTGCGTTGGTCAGGGTCGACTTCCCCGCGTTGGGGCGGCCGACGAAGCAGGCGAAGCCCGCACGGTGCGGGCTGGTGGACTCGGGGGAACGATCGCTCATACGGGCCATTCTCCCCGATGCGGGTCCCAGCGCCGACCAGGCTGCCGCGACGAAGGCCAGGGCGCCCGCCAGCGCGGCCGTCAGCGGGGGCCTGGCGGAGTAGGACGTGGCGGCCCGGGCGACGGCTCCCGCGGCCTCGGCGCGCACCGTGACCTCGGCCCATTCGACGGCGGGCGGGTGCTCCCACCTGGTGCTCAGCCGGACTTCCTGGCCGGGCAGCAGCTCGGCGGGCAGCCCGGTGAGCTCGCGGCCGAGGAGGCGCCGGCCGAGGGCCCCGGAGGCGGAGAGAGTGGCGTGGGGACGCAGGGTGACGTTGCCGAGGTTGTGGAGCGTGTACGAGATCCCGGTCCCGGAGGCCCGCAGCTGCTCGACGGCCAGCGCCGGGGCGGTGGGACCGGCAACCCGCAGGTACAGCCGGGCGGCGACGGCCTGTTGGACGCCGATCCGCCGGGCGGGAGCGGCCGTGCTCTCCTCTTTCTCCTCCTCCTTTTCCTCGAGGGCGACGATGGCTCCGGGGTGGTCGCCCGGTTCCGCCCGGTCGGGGACGGTGAGGGTGAAGGCGACGCTCACCGCTGCGCGGGCCGGGACGGTGACCCGCTCCTGCGCGAGCCGCGCCCAGGCGGCGGTGGCGCGGCGCGGCTCGTAGGGGCCGCGGAGCGCGAAGCCGCCGTCGCGGGCGGTGTTGTACGCGTCGGCGGCGTAGAGCCGGAAGGTGCGGGGGCGGTCGGTGCGGTTGGTGACGGTGACGGCGTCGGTGACGGCCTGGCCGGGGGCGGCGGCGAGGTAGAAGCAGGGCCGCCGGGTCACTGCGTTCGCTGCGGGCAGGACGGACCACTGCCCGTTGTCGGCGGCCGCTGCCGCCCCGCCGGGCAGCAGCAGCACGGCTCCGCAGATCACGCCGACGACCAGTGCCACGGCCCTGCCGGGCGGGGAGGGGAACCGGGGCGGGACCCGCGGAGCGGGGCGGCTCACGAGAGGGTCAGGGTCAGGACCGCCCGGTACGCGCCCGGCGGGGTGTACGGGGGGACCGTGAGGGCGACCGTCGCGTCGATCGTGAACGTCCCGCCCGCCGGCTCCGCGTCCGGCGCCGACGCCAGCACCGCTCCCTCCGGCCCGACCACCCCCGCACTGCCCGCCACGCACCGGCTCGGGCTGCCCTCCGCGGCCGTGCAGGACGGGGTCCAGCTCAGCGAGGCCCCCGGGATCCGGACCCCGCCCGGGCCCGTGAAGTCCGTGACCTTGCCGATGAGCGACCACCCCGCCGGTCCGCCCCGCGCGTCCTTGACCGTGACCGTGCCGATCCGGCCGGGGGCCGCGCCGCCTTCCCCGTACGGGACCGCGCCCAGCGCGATCGCCTCGCCCGCCTGGGTCATGGACAGTGCGCCCGGCTCCACCACCGCCGTCATCTCCTGTGTCCGCGCAGGCGTGGCCGCGAGAGGCGTGGCCGCGAGAGGTGCAGCCGCGATCACCGTGTACGCCGCCGGCCCCGAGCCCTCCTGCGCCGACCACGCCGTGCCCTCGTACGCCACCACCGCCGTGGTCGCCCTGTCCGTGACCGGCAGCTCCGCCAGGACCTCGCCCCGCTGGTCCGCCGTGGCCGCCACCCGGTCCGCGGTCTCGGCGGCGCCCGCCCGGCCGGTCACCGTCACGGCCGCGCCCGGGGTGAAGCCGACGCCCTTGACCTTGACCTCGGCGCCCGGCTTCCCGTACGCCGCGCCCAGCGCGACCGACCGCAGGTTGGCCCGGGGCAGTGGGGTCGCGGTGATTCGTCCGGACACCGGCGCCCCGGTGACGGCGCAGGCGGTGTCCAGGTCCAGCAGGTGGCTGGTGTGCAGCGTGTAGCCGCCCGGGGCCAGGGTGATCCCGCCGGGCCCGGTGACGGTGAACGTGCCGGTCATGGTGACGGCGGGCAGCCCCGCACCTGCCTGGACGGGATCGTTCCGCTTCGCCCCCACGACGGTGACCTCACCGCTCTGCGCGCCCCCCAGCAGGATCCGCCCGGTCGGGGTCAGCACATCGGCCGGGAGTTCGGCGCCGAGCGGGTTCACGGCAGGCGTCCGGGCCACCTGGTACGTCACGGTGACCGTGTCGCCGACCTTCGGCGCCGGGTCGTCGACGGTGATCCGGGCCGTGGTCGCCCCGTCGGCGGGCGGGAGTCCGGCCTCCTGCGGCGGCATGCAGTGCGTCGGGAACTCCACCTGCCCGGACGGCGCCTCCCCTTCGGCGGCGGCGGGCGCGCTCAGCGCACCCCCGGTCGTGGCCGCGAGCACCGCCATGCCGACGGCCACCGACCATCTCCTGCTGCCCGCCCGTGTTCGCACGGCCCGCCCCCTGGGTTCCCTCGCGCCGACAGGGGGCCATTCACGAGCGGGATGCAGGAGAAGTCAATGCACGGACCCGGCATCAACTGATGGCCCATCAGGAGATGACAGGCTCCCGCCCTCTCCGGCACCCCCACCGGCACCCCCACCGGCGCCCTCGCCGACGCCGCCCGTCGCACGGAACGTACGCCGGTACGCCGTCGGGCTCACCCCCAGCGCCGCCTGCACGTGCTTGCGCAGCGACTGCGCCGTCCCGAACCCCGTCTCCCGCGCCACCTGTTCCATCGGCAGATCCGTCCGCTCCAGCAGCCGCCGGGCGCGTTCCACCCGCTGGCCGACGATCCACTCGCCGGGGCTGACCCCGGACTCCTCCCGGAACCGGCGCGTGAACGTCCGTACCGACATGGCCTCCTGCCGGGCCAGGTCGACCAGCCGTACCGGCTCGTGCAGCCGGTCCAGCACCCACGCGCGGGCCGCCGCAGTGCTGGCCAGCTGCGGCTGCGGCACCGGACGGTCGACGAACTGGGCCTGCCCGCCGTCCCGGTGGGGCGGCACGACGGTCCGCCGGGCTACGTCGTTGGCGACGGCCGCGCCGTGGTCGCGGCGCACGATGTGCAGGCACAGGTCGATGCCGGCGGCGACCCCGGCCGAGGTCAACACGTCCCCGTCGTCGGTGTAGAGCACGCCGGCGTCCACCCGTACGGCCGGGAAGAGCCGCTGGAAGTGCTCGGCGTGGGCCCAGTGCGTGGTGGCCGGGCGGCCGTCCAGGAATCCGGCGGCGGCCAGGACGTACCCGCCCGTGCAGATGGAGACGAGCCGCGTCCCGGGCCGGATGTGCGCGAGCGCCGCGGCGAGCTCGTCGCTCAGCCTGCCCTCCTCGTACACCGGGCCCAGCTCGTAGGAGGCGGGCACCACCACGGTGTCGGCCGTGGCCAGCAGTTCGGGGCCGTGCTCGACCTGGACCGCGAAGTCGGCGTCGGTGCGCACCGGCCCGGAGGCGAGGGCGCAGGTGAGGATCTCGTACAGCGGCTCCCCGGCGGGATCCTTGGCGCGGCCGAAGATCCGGTGCGGAATGCCGAGCTCGAAGGGCAGCAGCCCGGTGAGCGCGAGGACGACGACACGGTGAGGGGCCATGGCCCAATCGTATCGAAGGGTGTCGGTCAGGCCACTGTCGTATGGGCCCCTCCGGGCCGGAAGCTTTCTGCGTGACGCAGACAGCCCCCAACCCCGCCCCCACCGCCACCCCCACCGCCACCGACCCGGCCCCGGCCGTCCCCGGCCGTATCCACCGCGCATGGTTCGTCGCGGCCGTCGCCTTCGTGACGATCATCGGCGCCGCCGCCTTCGCCTCCCTGCCCGGACTGCTCATCGAGCCGCTGCACGAGGAGTTCGACTGGTCGCGCGGCACGATCGGCCTCGCCGTCTCGGTGAACCTCGCGCTGTACGGGCTCACCGCCCCCTTCGCCGCCTCCCTGATGGACCGCTTCGGCATCCGCAAGGTGGTGGCCCTGGCCCTGCTGGTCATATCCGGCGGCACCGTGGCCACCTTGTGGATGACGGCGTCCTGGCAGCTGGTGCTGTTCTGGGGCGTGCTGGTGGGCCTGGGCAGCGGCTCCATGGCGCTGGCCTTCGCGGCGACGGTGACCAACCGCTGGTTCACCGCCCGGCGCGGGCTCGTCACCGGCATCCTCACCGCGGCCGGGGCCTCCGGTCAGCTGGTCTTCCTGCCGCTGCTGTCCTGGCTGGTGGAGCACCACGGCTGGCGCCCGGCGGCGGTGACGGTCTCGCTGGCGGCCCTGACCGTCGTCCCGTTCGTGTGGCTGCTGCTGCGCGACCACCCGGCGGACATGGGACTCGCGCCGTACGGGGGCACGTACGTGGAGAGGCCCGCCCCGGTGGCGGGCGCGGCGCGGCGGACGGTGGCGGTGCTGTTCAAGGCGGCCCGCACCGGCCCGTTCTGGCTGCTGGCGGGCACCTTCGCGATCTGCGGGGCCTCGACGAACGGGCTGGTCAAGACCCACTTCGTACCGGCTGCGCACGATCACGGCATGCCGGTGACCGCAGCGGCCGGGCTGCTGGCGGTGGTCGGCGTCTTCGACGTGATCGGCACCATCGCTTCCGGCTGGTTCACGGACCGCTTCGAGGCGCGCCGCCTGCTGGCGGTGTACTACGCCCTGCGCGGGATCTCGCTGCTGTTCCTGCCGATGCTGCTGGCGCCGTCCGTGCACCCGCCGATGGTCTTCTTCATCGTGTTCTACGGGCTGGACTGGGTCGCGACCGTCCCACCGACCATCGCGCTCTGCCGCGAGCACTACGGCGAGGACAGCGCGATCGTCTTCGGCTGGGTCCTGGCCTCGCACCAGGTGGGCGCGGCGGCGGTGGCCTTCCTGGGCGGTCTGGCCCGCGACGCCTTCGGCTCGTACGACCTGGTCTGGTACGCGTCGGGCGCGCTGTGCGCGATGGCGGCGCTGATGGCGATGGTGATCCGCCGCCGCCCTGCCGCTGTCGCCGGCGTCGCCGGCGTCGCCGCAGCGTAAGGCGTGGACAGGGTGGCCGCGGGCCCCCGCCGGGTCAGGCGCCTGCCGGGGTGGCGGACTTGAGGATGCCGTCCGGGCCGGCCAGGAGGACCGGGGTGTCCGGGCCGCCGAGGTCGCGGACCGCCGCGCGGTCGGCGTCGGCCACCGCCTCCGCCGAGCTGACCACGGCCGCGGCCTCCAGGGACTCGGCCCCGCTCGCCACCGCCATCGCGACCGCCGTCTGCAGCGCGCTCAGCTTCAGGGACTCGAGCTCCACCGTCACGGCGACGTACGTACGGCCCGTCTCGTCCCGCACCGCCGCACCCTCGGGCACCCCGTTGCGGGCCCGGGCGCTGCGCGCCAGCGTGATGATCTTGCTGTCCTCGGGGTTGATCCCGGTGGTGTCGGTCATGGGCGAAAGCATATGGAGCGTCTGGGCAGCGCCGCACAACGGCCCTGCCCAGACGCCCTCCCCTCCGCCCCCGCGTCCCCCCGGGATCTTGTGCCACGCGGGATCAAACCTAAGCGCTCAATAAGGAAATCCTGCGATCCAAAGGTCACAGAGCGCCGGGACCTTCGTCCCCTCCCCGTTCCGCCCTCACGGCCGGTCGAGCCGCAGCCGCTCCGCCCTCGGCAGGCCCGCGACCACCAGGTCGTACGAGTCCTCGATCAGCTCCCGCACCAGTGCGTCGGGCAGGCCGCCGACCGTCACCGTGTTCCAGTGCCGCTTGTTCATGTGCCAGCCCGGCACGATCGCCTCGTGCTCCTCCCGCAGCCGAACCGCCAGCTCCGGTTCGCACTTGAGGTTGACCTTCAGCGGGCCGGCGTCCAGCGCGGTCAGCGCGAACACCTTCCCCAGCACCTTGAACACCGAGGTCTCGGGCGTGAAGGGGAACTCCTCCACCGCCGCGTTGAAACCCAGGCAGAACGCGCGCAGCTCCGCCGGCGTCATTCGCCCTCCTCGCCCTCGCCCGCCGCCACCGGCTCCACCAACACCGTCACGATCTTGTTCCGCCGACCCGCCGGGGACTCGGCCGTCAGCCGCAACGGCCGCCCGTCCGGCAGCTCCACGACCGCCGAGGCGCCCGCGATCGGCACCCGGCCCAGCGCCTTCGCCAGCAGCCCGCCGACCGTCTCCACGTCCTCGTCGTCGTAGTCCTCGACCTTGAACAGCTCGCCGAGGTCGGTGATGTCGAGCCGCGCCGTCACCCGGTAGCTGTCCTCGCCCAGGTCCTCGACGGGCGCGAGCTCGCGGTCGTACTCGTCGGTGATCTCGCCGACGATCTCCTCGAGGATGTCCTCGATCGTGACGATGCCCGCCGTGCCGCCGTACTCGTCGATGACCACGGCCACGTGGTTGCGCACCTGCTGCATCTCCCGCAGCAGATCGCCCGCGTTCTTGGTGTCCGGTACGAACACCGCCGGCCGCATCGCCGTCGTGACCAGGTCGGCCTCCGCCTCCCGGCTGATGTGGGTCTTGCGGACCAGGTCCTTCAGGTACACGATGCCGACGATGTCGTCCTCGTTCTCCCCGGTCACCGGGATGCGCGAGAAACCCGACCGCAGCGCCAGCGTGGTCGCCTGACGGACCGTCTTGTACCGCTCGATGCAGACCAGGTCGGTGCGCGGCACCATCACCTCGCGCACGAGGGTGTCGCCGAGCTCGAAGACCTGGTGCACCATCCGGCGCTCCTCGTCCTCGATCAGCGACTCCTTCTCCGCGAGGTCGACCATCGCGCGCAGCTCGGCCTCGGAGGCGAACGGCCCCTTGCGGAAGCCCTTTCCGGGCGTGAGCGCGTTGCCGATGAGGATCAGCAGCTGCGGGATGGGCCCCATGACGCGGGCGAGCGGGACCAGGACGTACGAGGCCGCCGTCGCCGTGTTGAGGGGGTGCTGGCGGCCGATGGTGCGCGGGGAGACGCCGACGGCCACGAAGGACACGAGCACCATCACCGCGATCGCGATGAGCAGCGCCTTCCAGTTGTCGCCGAACTCGTCGAGGCAGACGTACGTGACGAGCACACCGGCCGCCATCTCGCAGGTGACCCGCACGAGCAGCGCCACGTTGAGGTAGCGGGTCGGGTCGGCGGCGACCTGCGCGAGCTTCGCGCTGCCGCGCCGACCCTCCCGTACGGCCTGCTCGGCGCGGAAGCTCGAGATCCGGGCGATCCCGGACTCGGCGCACGCCGCGAACCAGGCCACCACCACCAGCAGCACCGCGCCGGTGATCAGCTGCGGGGCGGTCACGAGACGGTCGGGGCCGGGGACGGACCGGTCATGCCGCGCTCACCGCGCCAGCCGTCGACGATGGCCGCCTGGAGGCCGAACATCTCGGCCTTCTCGTCCGGCTCCTCGTGGTCGTACCCGAGCAGGTGCAGCACCCCGTGGACGGTCAGGAGCTGGAGCTCCTCGTCCATGGAGTGCTGCGTCGGGGCGTCCTCGCCCTGCTTCTTGGCGACCTCGGGGCAGAGCACGATGTCGCCGAGGAGCCCCTGCGGGGGCTCCTCGTCGTCCTTCGCCGGCGGACGGAGCTCGTCCATCGGGAAGGACATGACGTCGGTGGGTCCGGGCAGGTCCATCCACTGGATGTGGAGCTGCTCCATGGCGTCCTCGTCGACGACGATGACCGAGAGCTCGGACAGAGGGTGGATCCGCATCCGGGTGAGTGCGTAGCGGGCGATGTCGAGGATCGCCCGCTCGTCGACATCGGTTCCGGACTCGTTGTTGACGTCGATCGACATGGTGCGCTGGGTTCTACTTCCGCTGGTAGCCGTTCCGGGACTGCTGGGCGTCCTGGCTGTCGTCGTACTTCTCGTACGCATCGACGATACGGCCGACCAGCTTGTGCCGGACGACATCCTCGGACGTGAGCCGCGAGAAGTGGATGTCGGGAACCCCTTCGAGGATCTCCTGCACCTGCCGCAGACCGCTCTTTGCACCACCGGGCAGGTCGATCTGCGTGACGTCACCGGTGACGACGATCTTCGAGTCGAAGCCGAGGCGGGTCAGGAACATCTTCATCTGCTCGGCGGTCGTGTTCTGCGCCTCGTCGAGGACGACGAACGCGTCATTGAGGGTGCGGCCGCGCATGTAGGCGAGCGGGGCGACCTCGATCGTGCCCGCCGCCATCAGCCGCGGGATCGAGTCCGGGTCGATCATGTCGTGCAGCGCGTCGTACAGCGGGCGCAGGTACGGGTCGATCTTGTCGAAGAGCGTGCCGGGCAGGAAGCCGAGCCGCTCGCCGGCCTCGACGGCGGGGCGGGTCAGGATGATCCGGCTGACCTGCTTGGACTGCAGGGCCTGGACCGCCTTGGCCATGGCGAGGTAGGTCTTGCCGGTACCGGCGGGGCCGATGCCGAACACGATCGTGTTCTTGTCGATCGCGTCGACGTACCGCTTCTGGTTGAGGGTCTTGGGCCGGATGGTGCGGCCGCGGCTGGAGAGGATGTTCTGGGTGAGCACCTCTGCGGGCGTCTCGTCCGGGCCGTTGCCGTTGCCGCTCGCCTTGAGCATGGCGATCGAGCGTTCCACTGCGTCCTCCGTCATCGGCTGCCCGGTGCGGAGCACCAGCATCATCTCGTCGAACAGGCGCTGGATCAGGGCGACTTCCGTCGCATCGCCGACCGCGCTGACCTGATTGCCCCGAACATGGATGTCGGCCTTCGGGAAGGCCTTCTCGATCACGCGCAACAGGGCGTCACCAGAGCCGAGCACCGCGACCATCGGGTGCCTGGCCGGAACGGTGAAGTGGGCTCGCGCCTGCCCCGGCGCCGGTGTCTGGGCTGTGGGTGTCTGAGTCATGGGCCGGCACTGTGGCCTGCACATACCTCCCGCTGAGGGGCCGCGCCGATCGACGACCTCCGGAGTACCAAGGGTACGACTCCGCCGCGCCATCCCCGAGGGGTTTTCCGGCGCCCCCGGAGCCCTCCCCGAGCCCTGCCCGCTACGCCGGGTGGCGGAAGCCGATGGTCGGGACCGCCCTGCGGCGGGAGGCCGGCTCGGTACCCGGCGGGACCAGCTCGTCCAGGAAGCCGTAGCGCGGCCGCAGGGCCTCGGGGGCCGTGCGCCACCAGTGGGCCACCTCCGGCCAGCCCGGGGCCGACAGCGAGCCGCCGAACTCCTGGACCGACAGGGCCGCCGTCAGGCCCGCGAAGGCCAGCCGGTCCGCCAGCGGCCACCCCGCCAGGGTGCCGGTGACGAAGCCCGCCACGAAGACGTCGCCCGCCCCCGTCGGGTCCAGCGCGTCCACCGTGATCCCGGGGACCTCCGCCTCCTCGCCGGTCCGCCCGTCCACCGCGTACGCGCCCTCCGGGCCCATCGTCACCACCGCGAGCGGCACCTTCTGCGCCAGCGCCCGCGCCGCCGCCCTCGGGCAGTCGGTCCGCGTGTACCGCATGGCCTCACCCGCGTTCGGCAGGAAGGCCTCGCAGTGCTCCAGGTCCGGCAGGTCCCCCAGGTCCCAGCGCCCGCTCTCGTCCCACCCCACGTCCGCGAAGATCCGCGATCCGCGCCGCGCCGCCTCCGCGATCCACGGGTCCGTCCGCCCCGGGCCCAGCGAGGCCACGGCTGCCCGGGTGCGCGGCGGGCACTGCGGGAACGGCCCGGGGGCCGCCGGGGGCGGGGCCTCGTGGCCGTGCGAGACCATCGTGCGCTCGCCCTCGTACGCCATCGAGACCGTGACCGGGCTGTGCCAGCCGGGGATGGTCCGCGACATCGACAGGTCGATGCCCTCGCCCTGCTCGAGCGCGTCCCAGCAGTACTCGCCGTAGTGGTCGTCGCCGAACGCCGCGGCCAGCGAGGTCCGCAGGCCGAGCCGGGCCAGCGCGGTGGCCATGTTGGCCACTCCCCCGGGGCTGGAGCCCATGCCGCGCGCCCAGGACTCCGTACCGCGTACCGGGGCGGAGTCGAGGCCGGTGAAGATGATGTCCAGGAAGACCGTGCCGGTCAGGAACACGTCGCACCACGGTTCCTGCGGGTCCCGCAGCGGACCGAGCGGGTCCACGGCCGGGGTGAGAGTGGTGGTGCTGTCCCGACTGGTCACGGTGTACTCCCCGTTTGATGCGAAGGGTCGTTTCTGCCTGCGGGTAATGCGGCGGAAAGCTGCCAACCCTGCCCTCCCCCGGCAGGCCCAAACACAGTGTGTCGCAGATCACGATCGGGTCGCTCTTCTCCGCATCGTGAACCACTTGATAGACAAAGGCGCCGCGGCTCCGCGGATCCTCTCGCCGCACCTGAGCACCACCGGGAACAGCCGTGTCCGACAACACCTCCGCGCCGCCCGCCGCCTGGCCCCTGGTGGCCCTCTTCACGGCCGGCTACGTCGCCCCGTACCTGCTTCCCACCGTCGTCGGACGGCTCGACGCCCATCTCCCGCTGA
Organism: Streptomyces sp. NPDC032745; assembly: GCF_055579465.1. Lineage (NCBI taxonomy): Bacteria > Bacillati > Actinomycetota > Actinomycetes > Kitasatosporales > Streptomycetaceae > Streptomyces > Streptomyces sp. NPDC032745. The sequence continues at coordinate 152,052 of NZ_JBVING010000004.1, forward strand.
GTCCCGCGCAGGCGGGGCTCGTCGGCACGGCGCTGCTGCTCGGCTCCGCCACGGCCGGACTCACCCTGGCCTCCCGCATCCCCCGTCACGGACAGCGCCCGCTGGCCCGGCTCGGACTGCTGCTCGCCGCCCTCGGCTACGGCACGGCGGCCGCGACCACGCTGCTGCCGCTGGTGGTCGCGGGCGTGGTGGTCGGCGGCTTCGGCTCCGGAACCGCCACCGCCGTGGCCGCCTCGGGGATCGCCGGGCAGCGCGATCCGCACCGCACCTCCTCCCTCGGGCTGCTGTCGGTCTCGGCGACCGCGGGGGCCCTGTACCTGACCCTGCCGCGTCTCGGCGGCGGGCACGCGCTGCCGTTCGCGGCCATCGCCCTGGTCGCGGCCCTGGCCTGGCCCGCGACCGGCCGCCTCGGCGGGCCCACCCGCCCGGGCCCCGCCGTACGGGGCTCCGGGCGGCTGCCGTACCCGCGCGCCGGGGCGGTGCTGGCGGGCTGCCTGCTGCTCTGGTCGCTGACCCAGGAGGCCCTGTGGGGCGTCAGCGGCCGGATCGGCGCCGAGCAGGCGGGCCTGCCCGAGGCCACGCTCGGCGCCGTCTTCGCGGTGGCGCTGGGCGCGGGCCTGCTCGGGGTCACGGCCGCCTCCGCGTTCGGGGCCCGGCTGGGGCGGGCGGTCCCGATCGGCGCGGGCACGGCGGCCATCGCCGGCTGCGTGGTGCTGACCGCGTCCGCGGACGGGCTCGCCGGTTTCGCCGCCGGGGAGATCCTGTGGAACGCGGTCTACCCGGTCGTCCTCTCGTACCTGATCGGCCTCGCGGCGGCCCTGGACGCGCGCGGCCGCTGGGCGGTGCTCGCCGGCTCCGCCTCCTCGCTGGGCACGGCATGCGGGCCCGTGGCGGGCAGCCTGCTCGCCGAGGGGTTCGGCTTCCGGGGCATGGGGCTGGTGCTGGGCGCGCTGCTGCTGGTGGTGGCCGGCCCGATGACCGCGGTCGCACTGCGCGCCGGCGGGCGCGGGCCGGGTCCGGCCGAGGAGCCGGTCCGCCGCGGCGGCACCCCGGCCACGGCGGTCCGGCCCGGCCCCGCGACCGGACCGCAGCCGGCGGGCGCGTCCGTCCGCGTACGCCGCACCCCGCGCCGGGTGCTGCTGCTCTCCCCGGCGGCCCGCCGCTCCCGCGACCGGGAGCGCGAGCGGTCCCGCTAGCCTCGCTTGGGCAGGGGGACCCGTACGAGGTCCGCGGCGATCGTCAGTTCGCCCTCGAAGCCGGCCGCGCGGGCCTGGCGTTCGAACTCCTGCGGGTCTCCGTAGCGCTGCGAGAAGTGTGTCAGCACCAGGTGCCGTACGCCCGCGTCGCGCGCGACGCGGGCCGCCTGGCCGGCGGTGAGGTGCCCGTGGTCGGTGGCCAGCGCCTCGTCCTCGTCGAGGAACGTGGACTCGATCACCAGCATGTCGCAGCCCGCGGCGAGCTCGTCCACGCCGGGACACAGCCGGGTGTCCATGACGAAGGCGAAGCTCTGCCCCGGCTTGTGCTCGCTGACGTCGTCGAGCGTGATCCCGCCCAGCTGCCCCTCGCGCTGGATCCGGCCCACGTCGGGCCCCTTGATCCCGTGCTGCGCGAGCAGTCCGGGCACCATCCGGCGCCCGTCGGGCTCGGTGAGCCGGTAGCCGAAGGACTCGACCGGGTGCGAGAGCCTGCGGGCCTCGAGGGTGTACGAGGGCCCCTGGGCCAGCGTCCCGTCCTCGGCCACGGGTTCCTCGCGGAGCGGGACGGTCTCCCGGTAGGCGGTGGCGTAGCGGAGCCGTTCGAAGAACTTCTGCCCGGAGGCCGGGTAGTGCGCGGTGACGGGGTGCGGGACCCTGTCCAGGTTGATGCGCTGGATCACCCCGGCGAGGCCGAGGCTGTGGTCACCGTGGAAGTGGGTGATGCAGATCCGGTTGATGTCGTGCGCGGCCACCCCGGCGCGGAGCATCTGGCGCTGGGTGCCCTCGCCCGGGTCGAAGAGGATGCCCTCGCCGTCCCAGCGCAGGAGGTAGCCGTTGTGGTTGCGGTGGCGGGTGGGCACCTGACTGGCGGTACCCAGCACCACGAACTCTCGTACGGACACGGTCTATCCGGGGGGCCACTGGAGGCCGCGCCCGCCGAGGACGTGCGCGTGCGCGTGGAACACGGTCTGGCCTGCGCCGGCGCCGGTGTTGAACACGATCCGGTAGCCGTGGCCGTCGATCTTCTCCTCGGCGGCGATCTCTCCGGCCACGCGCAGCAGGTCGGCGGCGACGGCCGGCTCGGCGGCGGCGAGCGAGGCGGCGTCCGGGTAGTGCACGCGCGGGATCACGAGGACGTGCGTGGGCGCCTGCGGGTTGATGTCCCGGAAGGCGAACGTCGTCTCGGTCTCCCGGACCACGGTCGCCGGGATGTTCCCCGCGACGATCTTGCAGAACAGGCAGTCCGCCTGCGGTTCCCCGGCCATTGCTCCGCCTTCCGTGACAGTGGCGTTGACGGGCCGTCGACGCCGACGTTGATCAGCTCCGGCATCGTAACCGGCGCCGTCGGCGGCCTCATACGCGTTTTCAGGACCAGCGGCCGGTGCGCGCCAGCAGGACCGCCGTCGCCGCGGTGCCGGCGGTGGAGGTGCGCAGGACCGAGGAGCCCAGGCGGTAGGGGTGGGCGCCGGCTTCCGCGAAGACGGCCAGCTCCTCCGGGGAGACCCCGCCCTCCGGTCCGACGACCAGGACGATGGAGCCCCCGGCCGGGAGCTCGGCCGTGGCCAGGGCCCCCGAGGGCGCGTCCCGGTCCTCGTGGAGGACCATCGCCAGGTCGGCGCCGGCCAGCAGCGCCGCGACCTGCTTCGTGGACATGGCCTCCGCCACCTCGGGGAAGCGGACCCGGCGGGACTGCTTGCCCGCCTCCCGGGCCGTGGCCCGCCACTTGGCCAGGGACTTGGCGCCGCGGTCGCCGCGCCACTGGGTGATGCAGCGCGAGGCCTGCCAGGGGACGATCGCGTCCACGCCGGTCTCGGTCATGGTCTCGACGGCGAGCTCGCCGCGGTCCCCCTTGGGCAGGGCCTGGACGACCGTGATCCGGACGGCCGGCTCCGGCTCCTCCTCGATGGCGTGCAGGTCCGTGACGACCAGCCGGTCCTTGCCCTCGGCGGCCTTGACCACGCCCTCCGTCCAGTGACCGCGCCCGTCGGTGAGGACCACGTCCTCGCCCGGGTTCAGCCGTTTCACGGAGACCGCGTGCCGGCCCTCCGGGCCGTCGAGCACGAACTCCGGCCCCGCGGGGACCTCTTCGACCACGAACACGGGGGCGGTCATGACGTACTCCTCTTCTGCATTGCCTTCAACGCACTCTGGGCCTCGGCCAGTTCGGCCGCCAGCACCTCCACCAGCTCCCCCGCGGGCAGGGCCCGCGCCAGCCGGTGCCCCTGGCCCGCCCACAGGGCCATGCCCTGCGGGTCCCCGGCCGCGGCGGCGGCCTTGCGCAGCCCGGCGGTCATGTGGTGGATCTGCGGGTACGCGGCCGGGGCGTACGGCCCGTGCTCCCGCATGAAGCGGTTCACCAGGCCGCGGGCCGGCCGCCCCGAGAACGCCCTGGTCAGCTCCGTGTGGGCGAACAGGGGGTCCGTCAGCGCCTTCTTGTGCAGCGGGTGCGCCCCCGATTCGGGGCAGGCCAGGAACGCGGTGCCGAGCTGCGCCGCCTCCGCGCCCGCCGCCAGCAGCGCCGCGATCTGCGAGCCGCGCATCAGGCCGCCCGCCGCGATGATCGGGAGGGCCACGGCCTCCCGCACCTGCGCCACCAGCGCGAGCAGGCCCACGCCCGCCGTGCCGTCGGCCTGCGGGTCGTCGCGGTGGGTGCCCTGGTGGCCGCCGGCCTCCACGCCCTGGACGCAGACGGAGTCGGCGCCCGCGGCCTGTGCGGCGCGGGCCTCGTCCACCGAGGTGACGGTGACGACCGAGTACGTGCCCGCCTTGCGCAGGGAGGCGAGGACCACGGGCGTGGGGCAGCCGAAGGTGAACGAGACCACGGGAACGGGGTCTTCGAGGAGGATCGCGAGCTTGGCGTCGTAGCCGTCGTCGCTGGTGCCGATGATGTCCTCGTCGGCCAGGGAGATGTCGTACCAGCTGGCCTCGCCGGCCAGCTGCCCGCGGTACGCCTCCACGGCGGCCGGGTCCACGTAGCCGGTCTGCGGCATGAAGAGGTTCACGCCGAACGGGCGCCGGGTGAGCGCGCGCAGCCGTTTGATCTCCTGGTACATGCCGTCGGCGGTCTTGTAGCCGCCGGCCAGGAAGCCCAGCCCGCCCGCCTCGCACACGGCGGCGGCGAGCGGCGGACAGGAGGCACCGCCCGCCATGGGAGCCTGCACGATCGGGTACGGGGAGAGACCGTTCGGTGCGGAGGACATGCACTGCATCGTGCCATGTCCCGCTCACCGGGCCGAATCACGGCATTCGCCTGGCATAGTCCGCTTCAGCGGGCGCGGCCGGATCAATGCGCCGAGCCCGGTCCGGGGCATCCCCGGACCGGGCTCGTACGCGTGCTCGCGGGCCGGTCAGCGGCCGTTGAAGGCGTCCTTCAGGCGGCTGAACAGGCCCTGCTGACCCGGCGCGAACTGGCCCATGGGCCGCTCCTCGCCGCGCAGCTTGGCGAGCTGGCGCAGCAGCTCCTCCTGCTGGGCGTCCAGCTTGCCCGGGGTGGTGACCTCGACGTGGACGATCAGGTCGCCGCGGCCGCCGCCGCGCAGGTGCGTGACACCGCGCCCGTGCAGCGGGATCGACTGGCCCGACCCGGTGCCGGGGCGGATGTCGATCTCCTCCAGGCCGTCCAGCGTCTCCAGCGGGCACTTGGTGCCGAGGGCCGCGGCCGTCATGGGGATGGTCACCGTGCAGTGCAGGTCGTCCCCGCGCCGCTGGAAGGTCGGGTGCGACAGCTCGTGGATCTCCACGTACAGGTCGCCGGCGGGGCCGCCGCCGGGGCCGACCTCGCCCTCGCCCGCGAGCTGGATCCGGGTGCCGTTCTCGACACCGGCAGGGATCTTGACCGTGAGGCTGCGGCGGGAGCGGACCCGGCCGTCGCCCGCGCACTCGGGGCACGGGGTCGGAACCACGGTGCCGAAGCCCTGGCACTGCGGGCAGGGGCGCGAGGTCATGACCTGGCCCAGGAAGGACCGGGTGACCTGCGACACCTCACCGCGGCCACGGCACATGTCACACGTCTGCGCCGAGGTGCCGGGGGCGGCTCCCTCGCCGGAGCAGGTGGTGCAGACGACGGCCGTGTCGACCTGGATGTCCTTGGTCGTGCCGAAGGCGGCCTCGTCCAGCTCCAGGTCGAGGCGGATCATGGCGTCCTGGCCGCGGCGGGTCCGCGAGCGCGGTCCGCGCTGCGAGGCCTGGCCGAAGAAGGCGTCCATGATGTCGGAGAAGTTGCCGAAGCCACCCGCGCCGAAGCCGCCCGCGCCGCCACCGCCCGAGGAGGACAGCGGGTCGCCGCCGAGGTCGTAGACCTGCTTCTTCTGCGGGTCCGAGAGCACCTCGTAGGCCGCGTTGATCTCCTTGAAGCGCTCCTGCGTCTTCGGATCCGGATTCACGTCCGGGTGGAGTTCGCGCGCGAGGCGGCGGAAGGCCTTCTTGATCTCGTCCTGCGATGCGTCGCGGCGCACGCCGAGAACGGCGTAGTAGTCCGTGGCCACTTACGACTCCGCCAGGATCTGTCCGACGTAACGTGCCACTGCGCGTACCGCTCCCATCGTTCCGGGGTAGTCCATGCGGGTCGGTCCGACCACGCCGAGTTTGGCGACAGTTTCGCCGCCCGAACCGTAGCCGACCGAGACGACGGACGTGGAGTTCAGTCCCTCGTAGGCATTCTCATGCCCGATCCGTACGGCCATTCCCGACTCGTTGGCCTCGCCGAGCAGCTTGAGGAGCACGACCTGCTCCTCCAGCGCCTCGAGCACCGGCCTGATCGTCAGGGGAAAATCGTGTCCGAAGCGCGTGAGATTGGCGGTTCCGCCGATCATCAGCCGCTCCTCGGCCTCCTCTACCAGCGTCTCCAGCAGGGTCGCGAGCACGGTCGACACCGTGCTGCGGTCATCCGGGTCGAACGACTCCGGCAGGTCCTGCACGAGCTGCGGCACGTCCGTGAACCGGCGGCCGACGACCCGGCTGTTGAGCCGCGCCCGCAGATCGGCGAGCGAGGTCTCGCCGAACGGCGTCTGGCAGTCGACGAGCCGCTGCTCGACCCGTCCTGTATCGGTGATCAGCACGAGCATGAGCCGGGCCGGAGCGAGCGACAGCAGTTCGACGTGCCGGACCGTGGACCGGGTCAGGCTCGGGTACTGGACGACGGCGACCTGCCGGGTGAGCTGCGCGAGCAGCCGCACCGTACGGCCGACCACGTCGTCGAGGTCGACGGCCCCGTCGAGGAAGTTCTGGATGGCCCGGCGCTCGGGCGTCGACAGCGGCTTGACCCCCGCCAGCTTGTCGACGAAGAGCCGGTAGCCCTTGTCCGTGGGGATCCGGCCGGCGCTGGTGTGGGGCTGCGCGATGTAGCCCTCCTCCTCCAGCACGGCCATGTCGTTGCGCACGGTGGCGGGCGAGACGCCGAGGCGGTGCCGCTCGGTGAGCGCCTTGGAGCCGACCGGCTCCTCCGTCCCGACGTAGTCCTGGACGATGGCGCGCAGCACTTCGAGTCTGCGTTCGCTGAGCATCGCGCGCACACCTCCAGTTCTGGTCCGTTGTCTTGGTCGTTGCTTGTCGACTGGCACTCTGATCGTTCGAGTGCCAGAGATCCCCCGCTCAGTGTACGGCCGGGTAGTAAGACCCTGGCAAGGGAGGCCCGCCAGGGTAGCGTCGCGGCATGGACGTGCGTTGGGAAGAGGCGGGCTGGGAGCGGCTGACCGGGCGGACCGGACGGCGACGGCTCCCGGTGTGGGACTGCACCGTGGGACTGGTGGTGGGGGACGAGTCGGTGCTCCTGATCGACCCGGGTTCGTGCGTACGCGAAGGCACGCAGCTGCGGGCCGAGGCGGAGCGGCTGACCGGCCGGCGCGTGACGCATATCGCATTCACGCACGGTCATTTCGATCACGTACTGGGCGTGGCGGCGTTCGCCGGGGCCGAGGTGTACGGGGCGGTCGGGCTGGACGCGGAGCTGTCGACGGGCCGGGAGGAGCTGCGCGTCAGTGCGGTCCTGCAGGGTCTCGCGGAGGCCGAGGCCGCCGAGGCGGTGGACCTGCTGGTGGTGCCGGGGCATTCCGTGTCGGGCGAATGGACGCTGGAGCTGGGCGGGGTGCAGGTGCTGCTGGCCAACGTCGGGCCCGGGCACACCCGGTACGACCTGGCGGTGTTCGTTCCGGGCGAGCGCGAGACGGTGTTCTGCGGGGACCTCGTCGAGGAGTCGGGCGAGCCGCAGGCGGGCAGCGACGCGGTGCCGGCGCAGTGGCCGGCCGCGCTGGACCGGCTGCTGTCGCTGGGCGGGGACGACGCACTGTACGTGCCGGGTCACGGAGCGGTGGTCGATGCGGGCTTCGTGCGTGCGCAACGAGCCACACTGGCCGCCCGTTTCGGCGTGTCGGAGGCGTGATCGGCGCGCCTCTCCTAGTGTCGGCCGGATGCGTGAGTACTCCCCCGACCTGACCCCGCAGTGGAAGCGCCCCAAGGCCGTACCGGAGGTGGCGGCCGAGCCGGACCTGGTGGTCGAGGTGGCCGGTACGGACTTCTGCGGAGCGGTGGTGGCCTGCGAGGCGGGCACGGTGACCCTGGAGGACCGCTTCGGCAAGCGGCGGGTGTTCCCGCTGGAGCCGCGGGGGTTCCTGCTGGAGGGCGCCGTGGTGACCCTGACCCGCCCCGCAAGGGCCCCTTCGGCGCCCTTGCGCACGGCCTCGGGGTCCCTCGCCGTCCCGGGGGCGCGCGCCCGCGTGGCGCGCGCCGGGCGGATCTACGTCGAGGGCCGGCACGACGCGGAGCTGGTGGAGCGGGTCTGGGGCGACGACCTGCGGATCGAGGGCGTGGTGGTGGAGTACCTGGAGGGCATCGACGACCTCCCGGCGGTGGTCGCGGACTTCGCCCCGACGGCCGACGCCCGCCTCGGCGTCCTGGTGGACCACCTGGTCCCGGGCTCGAAGGAGTCCCGCATCGCGGCGTCGGTGACCTCGTCGGACGTCCTGATCGTCGGCCACCCGTACGTGGACGTCTGGCAGGCGGTGAAGCCGTCCGCGCTGGGCATCGCCGCCTGGCCGGTGATCCCGCCGGGCCAGGACTGGAAGACGGGCGTCTGCAGGGCGCTGGGCTGGCCGGAGAACACCGGGGCCGCCTGGCAGCACATCCTGTCCCGCGTGACGTCCTACAAGGACCTGGAGCCGGTCCTGCTGGGCCGCGTGGAGGAACTCATCGACTTCGTCACGGCGCCCTGACCCGAGCTACGGCAGGGTGCCGAACTCCGTGGTGTCGATCGTGACGCCGAGGACGTCGAGCGGCAGCGGCTCACCGAACTTGCTGGTCCGCTCGGTCCGGTAGTCGGCCTCTTCTCCAGCGCCGAAAGGTTCGGTGAGTACCACGCACTTGGCCTGGAAGGGATCGATGATCAGATACGTGGGGATGCCGCCCGCCGCGTAGATCGAGCGCTTCGTCACGTAGTCACGCAGCTTGCTGGTCTTGGAGACGACCTCGACCACCATCGCCAGGGTTTGGGCGGGCAGCAGACGACCCGACTCGGGCGCCGCGTCGGCCGGCAGGACCACGAGGTCCGGCTGCGGCTCGGACGACTCCGCCGGAATGTCCACGTCCTGCGTCTGGAGCGGATACCAGCGCCCCACGGGGATCTGCCGCTGAACGAACATGACGATCAGGTTGTGGACCAGGTCCGGCCCCGCCGTCATCACGATTTCCTCCCTGAGGAGCTCGACCTTGACCCCCTCGGGAGCCTCGAAGCTCTCGAAGTACTCGGTCATCCGGCGATCGTCCACAGCGGTCATCTCCGTGCCCTCCACTTCTGTCGCCGGGTATGCGACAGAAGGCTACGAACAGGCTAGGCCGCCCCTGCCCGTATCCGCATCGATTCACGCCTCCGAGTGGTCAGTCCACCAGGTCCCGGACCACCGCGTCGGCCAGCAGCCGCCCGCGCAGGGTCAGGACGGCGCGGCCCGCCTCGTACGGGGCGGCCTCCAGGAGGCCGTCGGACAGGGCGCGGCGGGAGGCCGCGAGGCCGGCCGGGGCCAGCAGGGACAGCGGGACGCCGTCCACCAGGCGGAGCTCCAGCAGGATCCGCTCCACCCGGCGGTCCTCCTCGGAGAGGAGCTCGCGGCCCGCGCCCGGGGAGCGGCCCTCCGCGAGGGCGGCGGCGTAGGCGCCCGGGTGCTTCACGTTCCACCAGCGGACCCCGCCCACGTGCGAGTGGGCTCCGGGGCCCGCGCCCCACCAGTCGGCGCCGCGCCAGTACAGCTCGTTGTGCAGGCAGCGGCCCGCCTCCGAGGTGGCCCAGTTCGAGACCTCGTACCAGGAGTACCCGGCCTCGGCCATCACCGAGTCCGCGATCAGGTACCGGTCCGCGTGCACGTCGTCGTCGGTCATCGGGACCTCGCCCCGCCGGATCCGCCGCGCCAGCTGGGTGCCCTCCTCGACGATCAGCGCGTAGGCGCTGATGTGGTCCGGCCCGGCGCCGAGCGCGGCGGCCAGGGAGGCCTGCCAGTCCTCATCGGACTCCCCCGGGGTGCCGTAGATCAGGTCGAGGTTCACGTGCTCGAAGCCCGCCGCCCGCGCCTCCGCGACGCACGCCTCCGGCCGGCCCGGCGTGTGCGTGCGGTCGAGCACCTTCAGGACGTGCTGCTTCGCGCTCTGCATGCCGAAGGAGATCCGGTTGAAGCCCCCGGCCCGCAGCTCCGCCAGGTACTCCGGGTTCACCGACTCCGGATTGGCCTCCGTGGTGATCTCGGCGTCCTCGGCCAGCCCGAATTCGTCCCGGATCGCCGCGAGCATCCGTACGAGGTCCGCGGCCGGCAGCAGCGTCGGCGTACCGCCGCCCACGAACACCGTGCGGACGGCCCGCGGGTCGTCGCCGAGCACCTTGCGGGCGAGGCGGACCTCGTCGATCAGGGTGTCGGCGTAGTTCTCCCGGGAGGCGAGCACGCCGCCGGTGCCGCGCAGCTCGGTCGCGGTGTAGGTGTTGAAGTCGCAGTACCCGCACCGCGTGGCGCAGTACGGGACGTGCAGGTAGAACCCGAGCGGCCGGTCCCCGCCGCCCGCCAGGGCATGCGACGGCAGCGAGCCGTCTTCGGGCATGGGTTCACCGTCGGGCAGTGCGGAAGGCATGCACCCATTGTCCCGCACCCCGGCCGGGGGCCCGGCCGCTCGCCGCCGCCCCTGGGCCCCTCGTACCTCCCGCTGCCGCCCGCTGCCGCGCTACGCCTCGCGCGAGCCCTCGTACATCTCGTCGATCAGGTGCTTGAACTCACGCTCGACGGCCGGCCGCTTCAGCTTCAGGCTGGGCGTGAGGTCGCCGTGCTCCACGTCGAGGTCGCGGGGCAGGATCCGGAACTTCTTGACCGTCTGCCAGCGCTGCAGGCCCTCGTTCAGGGTCTGGACGTACGTCTCGATCAGCCGGTTCGTCTCCGCCGCGGCCAGGACCTCGGCGTACGTCTTGCCCTCGAGCCCGTTCTCGGCGGCCCAGCCCATGATCGACGGCTCGTCGAGCGCGACCAGGGCGGCGCAGAAGTTCCGGTCGGCGCCGTGCACCACGATGCTCGACACGTACGGGCAGATCGCCTTGAACCGGCCCTCGATCTCGGCCGGGGCGACGTACTTGCCGTTCGAGGTCTTGATCAGGTCCTTCTTGCGGTCCGTGATGCGCAGGTAGCCGTCGGGCGAGAGCTCGCCGATGTCTCCCGTGTGCAGCCAGCCGTCCTCCTCCAGCACCTCCGCGGTCTTCTCCGGCTGCAGGTGGTAGCCCTGCATGATGCCGGGGCCGCGCAGCAGGATCTCGCCGTCGTCGGCGATGCGGACCTCGGTGCCGGGGAGCGGCTTGCCGACGGTTCCGGTGCGGTAGGCCTCGCCGGGGTTGACGAAGGAGGCGGCGCTGGACTCGGTGAGGCCGTAGCCCTCGAGGATGTGGATGCCGGCGCCGGCGAAGAAGTAGCCGATCTCGGGGGCCAGGGCGGAGGCGCCGGAGACGGCGGCGCGCAGCCGGCCGCCGAAGGCGTCGCGGAGCTTGGAGTAGACGAGCGCGTCGGCGACCTTGTGCTTGGTGGCGAGGCCGAAGGGGGCCGTGGCGCTGCCGGTGCGCCGGTAGTTGTCCTGGGTGACCTTGGCGTACTCGCGGGCCACGCCGACCGACCACTGGAAGATCTTGTACTTGGCGCCGCCGCCGGCCCGGGCCTTGGCCGCGACCCCGTTGTAGACCTTCTCGAAGATGCGCGGGACGGCCGCCATGTAGGTGGGCTGGACGACCGGCAGGTTCTCGATGATCTTGTCGATCCGGCCGTCGACGGCGGTGACGTGGCCGACCTCGATCTGGCCGGAGGTCAGGACCTTGCCGAAGACGTGCGCGAGCGGCAGCCACAGGTACTGGACGTCGTCGCTGGAGATCATGCCGGTGGCGACGGTGGCCTTGGCCATGTACGACCAGTTGTCGTGCGGGAGCCGCACGCCCTTGGGGCGCCCGGTGGTGCCGGAGGTGTAGATCAGCGTGGCGAGCTGGTCGGCGGTGATGGCCGCGATCCGCTCCTTGATCGCCTCGGGGTGCTTGGCGAGGTACTCCTTGCCGCGCGCCTCCAGGTCGGCGAGGGAGAGCACCCAGCCCTCCGGGTCGCCCTCGGCGGGTACCGCGTCGGCGGACTCCAGGACCACCACGTGGGCGAGCTCGGGCAGGTCGGCGCGGCGCTCGCGGGCCTTGGCCAGCTGGGCCCCGTCCTCGGCGATCAGCACGCGGCTGGCCGAGTCGGCGAGGATGAACGCCGACTCCTCGGCGTTGGTGCTCGGGTAGATCGTGGTCACGGCGCCGCCGGCGCACATGACGCCCAGGTCGGAGAGGATCCACTCGACGCGGGTGTTGGAGGCGAGCGCGACCCGCTCCTCGGGCTGCAGGCCGAGGTCCAGCAGGCCCGCGGCGATACCGAAGACCCGCTCGGCCGCCTGGCCCCAGCTCAGCGACTTCCAGTCGTCGGGGCCTGTGCCGCCGGCCGCGGGCACCGGGAACCGGTAGGCCTCGGCGTTCGGCGTGGCGGCGACACGCTCAAGGAAGAGTGCCGCCACGGTGGGCGGGCGGTTCTCGATCAAGGTCTGTGTGTCGCTCACGGACGTCCTCCGGACCACGCGGCAGGGCCTGTCATCCAAGGCGGTGGACGACGGCTTCCAACAGGGCTTGCAACCAGGGCTTGTAACTGGCGAGTAACCAACGGGCAGTGATCAGACTAGGGGCCCTCCGCCTGGCGCGTAAGGGCCCTTGAGACGCCGATTCATAACGAAACAGGCCCCCGCGCTGCTGCACGGGGGCCCGTTCCGTATACGGATCAAGGCGGTTCGAGGCCGCACACGGCCAAGGGCTACTTCTTCTTGCCGCCGGACTCGTCGCTGGAGAGGACGGCGATGAAGGCCTCCTGGGGCACCTCCACCGAGCCGACCATCTTCATGCGCTTCTTGCCTTCCTTCTGCTTCTCCAGCAGCTTCCGCTTACGGGAGATGTCACCGCCGTAGCACTTGGCGAGGACGTCCTTGCGGATGGCGCGGATGGTCTCGCGGGCGATGACGCGCGAGCCGACGGCCGCCTGGATCGGCACCTCGAAGGCCTGCCGCGGGATGAGCTCGCGCAGCTTGGCGACGAGCCGCACGCCGTAGGCGTACGCGGCGTCCTTGTGGGTGACGGCGGAGAAGGCGTCGACCTTGTCGCCGTGCAGCAGGATGTCGACCTTGACCAGGCTGCCGGACTGCTCGCCGGTGGGCTCGTAGTCGAGGGAGGCGTAACCGCGCGTCTTGGACTTCAGCTGGTCGAAGAAGTCGAAGACGATCTCCGCGAGGGGCAGGGTGTAGCGGATCTCGACCCGGTCCTCGGAGAGGTAGTCCATGCCGAGGAGCGTGCCGCGGCGGGTCTGGCAGAGCTCCATGATCGCGCCGATGAACTCGGTGGGCGCGAGCACGGTGGCCCGGACGACCGGCTCGAACACGTCCGAGATCTTGCCCTCGGGGAACTCGCTCGGGTTGGTGACCTGGACTTCCTTGCCGTCCTCCAGGACGACGCGGTAGACCACGTTCGGCGCGGTGGCGATCAGGTCGAGGCCGAACTCGCGCTCGAGGCGCTCGCGGACCACGTCCAGGTGCAGCAGACCGAGGAAGCCGACGCGGAAGCCGAAGCCCAGCGCCGCCGAGGTCTCCGGCTCGTAGACGAGCGCGGCGTCGTTGAGCTGCAGCTTGTCCAGGGCCTCGCGCAGGTCCGGGTACTCGGAGCCGTCGAGCGGGTAGAGGCCCGAGAAGACCATCGGCTTCGGGTCCTTGTAGCCGCCGAGGGCCTCGGTCGCGCCGTTGTGCAGGCTGGTGATCGTGTCACCGACCTTGGACTGACGCACGTCCTTCACGCCGGTGATGATGTAGCCCACCTCGCCGACGCCGATGCCGTCGGCCGGGGTCATCTCCGGGGAGGAGACACCGATCTCCAGCAGCTCGTGGGTGGCGCCGGTGGACATCATCCGGATGCGCTCGCGCTTGTTGAGCTGGCCGTCGACCACACGGACGTACGTCACGACGCCGCGGTACGAGTCGTAGACCGAGTCGAAGATCATCGCGCGGGCGGGGGCGTCCTTGACGCCGACCGGGGCCGGGACGGTGGCGACGACCTTGTCGAGCAGGGCGTCGACGCCGAGGCCGGTCTTCGCGGAGACCCGCAGGACGTCCTCGGGCTGGCAGCCGACCAGGTTCGCGAGCTCCTCGGCGAACTTCTCCGGCTGGGCGGCCGGCAGGTCGATCTTGTTCAGGACGGGGACGATCGCGAGGTCGTTCTCCATCGCCAGGTACAGGTTGGCGAGGGTCTGGGCCTCGATGCCCTGGGCGGCGTCCACCAGGAGGACCGTGCCCTCACAGGCGGCGAGGGAGCGCGAGACCTCGTACGTGAAGTCGACGTGCCCGGGGGTGTCGATCATGTTGAGGATGTGCGTCTGGCCCTGACCCTCACCCACGGTGGGCGCCCAGGGCAGTCGGACCGCCTGGGACTTGATCGTGATGCCGCGCTCACGCTCGATGTCCATGCGGTCGAGGTACTGGGCGCGCATCTGCCGCTGGTCGACGACGCCGGTGAGCTGGAGCATCCGGTCGGCGAGCGTCGACTTGCCGTGGTCGATGTGCGCGATGATGCAGAAATTGCGGATCAGCGCCGGGTCGGTACGGCTCGGCTCGGGCACGTGGCTGGGGATCGCGGGCACGCAGTGTCCTGATTCTCGGGTCGCAGTCGGAAGCGTTTCCGGCTCTCGTCGGATCTGTACGCAGGTTCCCATGGTCCCATGGACGGGGCGATGCGCTCGGTTTGGGCCGGTCGGAGCGTGCCTGGTAGCCTGGGCAGCTGTGTCTCGTATGCCCTCTCAGCTGTCGGGACACAATCCGAAGATCAAACTCTGAACCTGAAAAGGCTCTTTCGTGGCGAACATCAAGTCCCAGATCAAGCGGAACAAGACGAACGAGAAGGCGCGCCTGCGCAACAAGGCCGTCAAGTCTTCGCTCAAGACCGCGATCCGCAAGGCCCGCGAGGCCGTGGCCGCGGGTGACGTCGAGAAGGCCACCGTGGCTTCTCGCGCCGCCGCGCGTGCGCTCGACAAGGCTGTCTCGAAGGGTGTCATCCACAAGAACGCCGCCGCCAACAAGAAGTCGGCGCTGGCCACCAAGGTTGCCACCCTCCAGGGCTGAGCTCTGATGTGATCGCCGGAAAGGATCCAGCGGGCCCTCTCTCCCGCTCCTGACCGGCCCCCCGCGCCGCACACGAAGCGTTCGCCACGCGGGTGCGGTGCAACAAGAAGTAACCGAAGGCCCCGGCGCCACCCTTCCCCAGGGCGGCGCCGGGGCCTTCGCTTTCCCCTCAGAGCCCCACCGACCCACCCACCCCCGCCGACCCTCGAGGCACCCCCCTCAGCCCGTCGGCGCTCGAGGCACCCCCCCAGCCCCGCCGGCGCTCGAGGCACCCCCTCAGCCCCGCCGACCCTCGAGGCACCCCCTCAGCCCGTCGGCGCTCGAGGCACCCCCTCAGCCCGTCAGCCCCGCCGGCGTTTGAGGCGCGGGGGTTCGGGGGCGGCGCCCCCGACAGCGGCGCGGCAGCCGAACGGGGTCCGGGGCGGAGCCCCGGGGAACGGGCGAAGGGCGGGGAGGGGCAAGCCCGCGCAGCGACACCCAGCTCCGAATGCGAGTGCGAGTGCGAGTGCGGCTCCGGCTCCGGCTCCGGCTCCGGCTCCGGACCGCAACGGCCTGTCGGGGTCACGGGGGGGCACACGTGCCGAGGCCCCCGACCGGCAGGGCCGGAAGCCGGAGAACCCGAAAGCCAGCCGGCCGGAGGCTAGCGGCGCTGGGGCCGAGCCGCCCTGGCCACCGCCACGACGGCCTTCTCGAGCGCGTACCCGGGATCATCGCCCCCGCCCTTGACCCCGGCATCGGCCGCAGCCACGGCCCGCAGCGCCTCCGAGACCCCGTCCGCCGACCAGCCCCGCATCTGCTGACGCACCCGGTCGATCTTCCACGGCGGCATGCCCAGGTCCCGCGCCAGGTCCCCCGGCCGGGCCCCCCGCGGTGCGGAGGCGAGCTTGCCGATCGCCCGGACCGCCTGCGCCAGCGCACTGGTGATCAGGACGGGCGCCACCCCGGTGGACAGCGACCACCGCAGGGCTTCGAGGGCCTCCGCCGCCCGCCCCTCGACCGCCCGGTCGGCGACCGTGAAGCTGGAGGCCTCGGCCCGGCCGGTGTAGTAGCGGCCGACCACGGCCTCGTCGATCGTGCCCTCGACGTCCGCGCACAGCTGCGCGGCCGCACTCGCCAGCTCCCGCAGATCACTCCCGATCGCGTCGACCAGCGTCTGGCACGCCTCCGGGGTCGCCGAGCGGCCCAGCGTGCGGAACTCGCCCCGCACGAACGCCAGCCGGTCCGCCGCCTTCGTCATCTTCGGGCAGGCGATCTCCCGGGCCCCGGCCTTGCGGGCCGCGTCCAGCAGCCCCTTGCCCTTGACTCCGCCCGCGTGGAGGAGCACGAGGATGATCTCCTCGAACGGCGAAGCGAGGTACGCCTTGACCTCCTTGACCGTGTCCGCGGACAGGTCCTGCGCATTGCGTACGACCAGCACCTTGCGCTCGGAGAAGAGCGACGGGCTGGTCAGCTCGGCGAGCGTGCCGGGCTGGAGCTGCTCGGGAGCGAGGTCCCGCACGTCCGTGTCGGCGTCGGCGGCCCGGGCGGCCGCCACCACCTCCCGTACGACGCGGTCGAGCAGCAGGTCCTCCTGCCCCACCGCGAGGGTGAGCGGGGCGAGCGGATCGTCGGTGGGGTTCTTCCTGGTGGCCATCGCGTCCAGCATCCCATGCCGCACTGACAGCCCCCCGCACCGCGGGCCCCCTCGCCCCGTACCCGAGAATGGCCGCGTGAACGTGCGACATGTACTGGTGCTGCCCGACCGCGACGCCGCCGAGGAGGTGGCCCGGGAGGCCGTCGACCGCTTCGGCCTCCCCGAGGAGCCGCAGCTGGTCCGCGACGCGCTGGCCGGCGAGGACGACGCCGAGGACGCCCAGTGGCTGGTGGTCGTCGAGGACCCGCGGGAACGGCTCGACGCCACGGTGCTGGACGGCCTCGCCGCCGAGTACGAGGGCTGGTTGGAAACCCCGTAACACTCCGTCGGCCCGCGCTCGGGGATGCCCGGCTAGGCCTTGTGCACGATCTGGATGTCCAGCGCCACTTCCACGCTCGAGCCGATCGCGGCTATCCCGTGGGCCAGCACGGACTGCCAGTTCAGGGTGAAGTCCTCGCGGTGCAGCTCGGTGGTGGCCCGGCAGGCCGCGCGCGGTTCGCCCTCCAGCCCGGTGCCGAGGCCCAGGTACTCGGTGTCCAGGGTCACCGAGCGGCTGACCCCGTGCAGGGTCAGGGCGCCTGCCACGGTCCAGCGGCTGCCGCTGCGGTGGATGAACCGCTCGCTGTAGAACTCGACCGTCGAATGCCGTGCCGCGTCCAGGAAGTCGCCGGACCGCAGGTGGTCGTCCCGCAACCGCAGACCGGTGTCGATGCTCGCCGCGTCGATGATCACGTGCATGGAGGAGTCCTCCATGCGGTCGGCTATCCGTACGGCCCCGGCGAACGTGTTGAACCGGCCTCGGATCCGGGCGAAGCCGATGTGCTGGGCCGTGAAGGCGATGGACGAATGCGCCGGGTCGAGTTCCCAGTGGCCGGGCGCCGGCAGCAGCGGCGGCTCCACGGCGTCGAGGACGATCTCCGCGGTGCCGGGCTGCGCCGGGTCCCCCACCAGCGTCGCCCCGTGGAAGGCGGCGTAGCCCTCGGCGGTGACGGAGAGCCGGTACTCGCCTTCCGGAACGGCTGCGGTGAACCCGCCGTACGGGTCGGTCTCGCCGCTGACGATGCGCCGGCCGATCGGGTCGGTGACCTCGAACCTGGCCTGTCTGACCGGCTGGTGGACGGTGTCGAGGACACGACAGCTGAGCAGCCGCGCCGTATGAGGCAGCGTCAGTGTCGCGGATGTGTGGGGACTGGCGCTTCCGGCCGTCTCCATCCCCCTTCGGCGACCGAACATGGTTGATGCACCCCCGTGCTGTGTGGACTTGTACCGCTCTGGCGAAGACGCATTCGATCATGCTGTCGGGTTGTGGGCAAACAGAAAGACGGTGTCCGGTATGCCCGTGTCGGCGCCGCCTCCGGCGGGAGGGGAAGGCCTGTACCCGCGGGCCGCTCCCGGCGACGGCGATCGAGCCGTCGGTGTCGGTGCGCAGTACGGTCGCGCCCAGGGTCCTCAGGTGCGCGAGCGTACCCGGCGCCGGGTGCCCGTAGCGGTTGCCCGCGCCGACCGGGACGATCGCCAGCCGGGGCCGGACCCTCGCCTGCAGACCGGGGTCCTGGTGTGCGGAACCGTGGTGGGCGACCTTGAGTACGTCGACCGGCCCCAGTTCCGGATGGGCCGTCACAAGCGCCTGCTGCGAGGGCGGTTCGAGATCGCCGAGCAGGAGCAGGGTCAGGCCTGCGCCGCGGACCAGCAGGGCGACGCTGGCGTCGTTGGGCCCCTCCGGCCGCGGGCCGTCGGGCAAGGGCCACAGCACTTGCCACTCCAGGGGTCCGGCCCGGCGCCGCTCCCCTGCCGCGGCCGCCACGACGGGTACGTGGGCGGCCGCCGCGGTCCGCCGGACGAACTCGGCCTGGCCGGTCGGCTCTTCCAGCGTGGTGGTCTGAATCACACCCACGGCCCGCCCGCGCAGTACCCCGGACAGGCCGCCGACGTGGTCGGCGTGAAAGTGCGTCAGCAGGAGCAGCGGCACCCGGCGCACCCCCAGGGCGCGCAGGCATGCGTCCACCGGGCCCGGTTCGGGGCCGGCGTCCACCACCACGGCCGTGCCCGGCCCGGCGGCGAGTACGGCGGCGTCGCCCTGGCCCACCGCGCACTGGACGTAGCTCCAGTCGGGCGGCGGCCAGCGGGTGAGCGTACGGGTGAGCTGCGGCGGCCGCAGCACGGCCATGAGCAGGACCACGGCCAGGGCGGAGCACACCCACGGCCGGCGCCGGATCCGTGCGCCGACCGCCACGACGGCCAGGGTGGCGGCGGCCAGCAGCAGCCCCCCGGTGAGCCCGCCCGGCCAGGCCAGCTCCGCGCCCGGCAGCCCCGCCCCGGCCCGCGCCACGGCGGCGATCCACCCGGCCGGCACCCCCGCGCAGCGGGCGAGCAGCTCGGCGACGGGCAGGGACAGCGGCGCCGCCGCGAGCGCCGCGAAGCCGAGGACGGTCGCCGGACCCGCCGCGAGCTCGGCGAGCAGATTGCAGGGCACCGCCACCAGGCTCACCCGGGCCGAGAGCACGGCGACCACCGGAGCACAGACCGCCTGCGCGGCCGCGGCGGCACCCAGCGCCTCGGCGAACCGGGGCCGCATCCCGCGCCGCTGCAGGGCTTCGCTCCAGCGCGGGCCGAGCGTGAGCAGGGAGCCGGTGGCCAGGACCGAGAGCAGGAAGCCGGGGCTGCGGGCCAGCCACGGGTCGTGAAGCACCAGCAGCAGGGCGGCGGCCGCCAGGGCGGGGATCAGGGATCTGCGCCGCCCGGTGGCGATGGCCAGCAGGGTGATCGCCCCGCAGGCAGCGGCCCGCAGCACGCTCGGCTCCGGCCGGCACACCACCACGAACGCCAGTGTCAGCGCCGTCCCGCACAGGGCCGTTGCCCGCAGGGACAGCCCGAGGCGGGGGGCGAGCCCGCCCCGCTCGGCGCGCTGCGCGGAGGCGGGCGGGCCGATGAGCAGGAACAGCACCACGGTCAGGTTCGACCCGGACACGGCCAGGAGGTGCAGCAGGTCGGTGGACCGGAACGCCGCCTCCAGGTCGGGCGGCACCCTGGAGGTGTCCCCGACCACCAGCCCCGGCAGCAGGGCCCGGGCGTCCGGTGCGAGCCCGTCGGTGGCCTCGCGCAGGCCGGCCCGCAGCCGCCCGGCGAGCCGCTGGAGGGTGTCGGGGCCGCCGGTCACCCGGGGCGGGGTGTCCCCGGCAGGCCGCAGCAGCGCCACGGCCCGCTCCCCGCCCCGGCCAGGGGCCAGCCTGGCGACGACCTCCACCCGGGTGGAGGGCTGCAGCCGGGCCCACTGCGGATGCCCTGCCAGCACCCGTACGGGGGTCTCGACGCGGGTCTGCTTCCCGTCGGGTCCGGTCACCCGGGTCGCCACCGCATCCAGGACGACCACGGGCGGGCCGCTCCCGCTGCGCGCGGTCCGCGGGTCGGAGCCGACGGTGAGCTCGGCGAGGACCCGGGCGTGCTCCCCGGCCAGCCCCACGACCGGCCCGGCCCGCGCCTCGGCCCGCTGGAGGCCCGCCACCCCGGCACCGGCGGCCGCGCAGAGCAGGACCGCGGCCGCGGCCGTGGCGACCCGCCACAGCGACTCCGGACGCCGGCACCCGGCCAGGAGCAGCAGCCCCGCGCCGAGGACTGCGAGCCCGGCCCCGGCGGCGGCCCAGCCTGGCGGCGCGTCGAGGGCGAGGGCGGCCGCCGCCCAGGCGGCCAGCGCCGGTACCGCAAGGCGCAGATCCAGCGGGCCCGCGCTCTCGGGCCGGTTCACGGCCGGACCAGCTTGCGCAGGTCGGCGAACCGCCGCTCGCCGATGCCGTCGACCTGCCGGAGCTCCTCCACCGAGCGGAAACCGCCGCGGGCGGTCCGGAACTCCACGATGTGCTGCGCCAGGACCGGGCCGACCCCGGGCAGGCCGTCCAGCTGCTCCACCGTGGCCGTACCGAGGCTCAGCGGGCCGGCGGCGGAGCCGGGGCCGGCACCGGAACCCGGCCCGCCCGGAGCAGGCTGCGCCGGGACGCCCACCACCACCTGCTCGCCGTCGAGCAGGACCCGGGCCCGGTTGAGCCCGGTGGTGTCCGTACCGGGCCGCACTCCCCCGGCGGCGGACAGCGCATCCTCGACCCGCGAGCCGGCGGGCAGCCGCCGCACACCGGGGTCGCGGACCTTGCCGCTGACGTCCACCACGA
Source organism: Streptomyces sp. NPDC032745 (assembly GCF_055579465.1). Taxonomy (NCBI): domain Bacteria; kingdom Bacillati; phylum Actinomycetota; class Actinomycetes; order Kitasatosporales; family Streptomycetaceae; genus Streptomyces; species Streptomyces sp. NPDC032745. Next base: position 172,712 of record NZ_JBVING010000004.1, read on the forward strand.
TCCGGGTACCGCCCCCGTCGGCGACGGGAGGTCCGGGGCTCGGCGACGGCGCCGGTGCCGTCGCCGGTGTGACCACCGCGGGCGCGGTCACCGGCTCCGGCCGGGCCGTCCAGTACTGCTGCGCACCGAAGGCGACTGCGGCGACGAGCACCACCGTCACGGCGGCCACCGTGCGCGGCTCCACCCCGCACCGGGCCTGCAGCCACATCGGCAGCCGCTCCCGCACGGCGAGCCGGAGCGCGGCTGCGCCGGACAGCGGGGTCTCCTCGGGCGGCGGATCGGCCACGGACCTGATCCCGGACCCCGTACTCGACACCGCCTCCGGAGGCGGCGCCTCCCGTAGCCGCGCCTCCCGTGGCGGCACATCCCGTAGCGGTGCCTCCGGCGGCCTGGCCTGCGGCGGGCCGCTGCCGCCGAGCAGGGCTTCGGCCCGGCGGCGCACCGCCGCCGGCTCGGGGTGGTGCGGGCGGGCGCGGCCCCGGCGGTGGCGCAACCGCCCGTCGGAGAGACGGGAACGGCCGGGTCCGCTGGTGGCTCCGGAAGCATGCGGGGTACGTGTGCGAAGAGTCATGTCACGACGGTAGGGACGAATCCCGGCCGCGGTCCGGATTTATCAATTCCGGTGGATATCCCGGTCGTTGTGGATAACCGGGTCACCCGTTCCGGTGATCAGCGGGGCGAGACGACCGCCGCCAGCAGCCCCGGCCCCGTGTGCGCGCCGATCACCGCACCGACCTCGCTGACGTGCAGCTCGACCAGGCCGGGGATGCGCTCACGGAGCCGCTGCGCGAGCTTCTCGGCCCGCTCGGGCGCCGCGAGGTGGTGCACGGCCACGTCGACGCTGCCCGCCCCGGCCCGCTCTACGGCCAGCTCTTCCAGGCGGGCGATGGCCTTGGAGGCCGTACGGACCTTCTCCAGCATCTCGATCCGCCCGCCCTCCAGCGTGAGCAGCGGCTTGACGGCGAGGGCTGAGCCCAGGAGGGCCTGGGCGGCCCCGATGCGGCCGCCGCGGCGCAGGTAGTCGAGGGTGTCCACGTAGAAGTACGCCGACATGTCCGCGGCCCGCTTCTCGGCGGCGGCCACGGCCTCGTCCACGGAACCGCCCGCTTCGGCCGCCTCTGCGGCGGCGAGGGCGCAGAACCCGAGGGCCATCGCCACCATGCCGGTGTCGACGACGCGGACGGGGACCGGGGCGGTCTTGGCGGCGACCACGGCGGCGTCGTAGGTGCCGGAGAACTCGGCGGACAGGTGCAGGCTGACGATGCCGGTCGCACCGGCCTCTGCGGCCGCCCGGTAGGCCCGTACGAACTCCTCCGGGCTGGGGCGGGAGGTGGTGACCGGCCGACGCTTCTGCAGGGCCAGCGCGAGGCTGCGGGCCGAGATCTCGGTGCCCTCCTCGAGGGCCTCGTCGCCGAGCACCACGGTCAGCGGAACGGAGGTGATTCCGTGCCGCGACATGGCCGGTTGGGGCAGGTAGGCCGTGGAATCGGTGACGATCGCGACATGGCGGGACATGAGCCGGAGGTTACCGCCAGTGGGGGTGGGACGGCAGCCCAGCCCCTGGCCGGAGGGGACGCAGTGGCTGCTGCGCCGCCGCCCCGGCTGCCTCGGGGTGTGCACCACCGCACATCCATCCGACCGCAGCTCCGGCGCCCGCCCGGCCGGCGCGGCGGTTCCACGCGGGCGCCCGCCGGGCCTGCCGGGCGCGTCCGGAAGCGACCGCCGCCGCGGCCACCGGCTCCGCCGCTCGCCCGCTCAGTGCCGGTGGCTCAGGTCGTCGTCTCCGGCCGCGGGGTCTTCTGCCACGGGTGTCGGGTCGGCGGGGCCGACGGGTTCAGGGCCGCCGGCTGCGGGTCCTGGGTGTGCCCGGGCCGCCCTGCCGGGGGCTCCGGGGCTCGCCCCGCGGACCCCGTCGGCGCCTGCTGGGCGTCCCACGCCGCTGCCGCCGCCGCGAGGTCGTCCACCGATTCGCGGGACCAGTCCCGCAGCGCCCCCGATTCGACCTCGATCTGCTCCGACAGCGCAGACAGGTCGTCCTCCGCGAAGCGCCGGGCCCGGTCGCGGGCCGCCCACCGCAGCGAGTCCGCGGCCTGCGTGATCTTGGCCGTCCGCTCCTTCAGCTCCGGCAGCATCCCGCCGATCCGCCCCCGGTCCGGCTCCTGCTCCAGCCGCTTCAGCTCGTCGTCCAGCTCGTGCCCGTGCGCGCTCAGCCGCTCGAACAGCCCGATCGACTCCTTCAGCGAGGCATCCGCCTGAACCCCCTGGTACAGCGCCTGCTGCGTGGCCCGCATCGACGTCCGCAGGTCCAGCCGCAGCTGCGCCAGCGCCCCCGCCACGCCCACCTGCCCGAAGCTCTTCGCCTTCAGCGCGGTGTCCTCCACGGTCCGGCGGGCCTGCGTGAGCGTGCGGTCCACGCCGCGCTTGGCCGCGCCGACAACCTTCACCGTGGCCCAGGCACCCAGCCCCAGGAAGGCGAACAGCACCAACAGGGCAAAGATGATGATCAACGCGCCCGCCTCCATGAGAGGCTCCCTTCCCCTGCCGATACCGTCCCCTCCACCGTAAACGCCACGGGCAGGTCGGGGGTTCCAAACGAACCCCCAACCTGCCCGTACGGGAACACCCCTAGATCAACCAGATCGACCGGATCGGCTCAGCCCGACCGGATCAGGGGCACGGCGCCTCAGACGACGATGTTCACCAGCTTCGGCGCGCGCACGATCACCTTGCGGATCTCGGCCCCGCCCAGCGCCGCCACGACCGCCTCGTCGGCCAGCGCCAGCTGCTCCAGGTCACCCTCGGAGATCGTCGGCGGCACCTCCAGGCGGGCCTTGACCTTGCCCTTGATCTGGACGACGCAGGTCACGCTCTCGTCCACGACGTACGCCGGGTCCGCGACCGGGAAGTCCCGGTGGACCACCGAGTCGCTGTGGCCCAGGCGGTGCCACAGCTCCTCCGCGATGTGCGGGGCCAGCGGGGCGATCAGCAGGACCAGCCGCTCCGCGACCGAGCGCTCCAGCGGGCGCCCCGCCTTGGTCAGCGCGTTGTTCAGCTCGGTGATCTTCGCGATGGCGGTGTTGAAGCGCAGCCCCGCCATGTCCGCGCCGGCCCCGTCGATCGCCTTGTGCAGCGCGCGCAGGGTGTCCTCGCCCGGCTCGCCGTCCACGACGGTGACCGCACCGGACTCCTCGTCCACGATGTTGCGCCACAGGCGCTGCAGCAGGCGGTACTGGCCCACCACGGCCCGGGTGTCCCACGGGCGCGAGACGTCCAGCGGGCCCATCGCCATCTCGTACAGGCGCAGGGTGTCCGCGCCGTACTCCTCGCAGATCTCGTCCGGCGTGACGGCGTTCTTCAGGGACTTGCCCATCTTGCCGTGCTCGCGCTTGACCGGCTCGCCGTTGTGGAAGTAGCCGCCGTCGCGCTCCTCGACCTCGGCCGCCGGCACGTAGACACCGCGCGCGTCGGTGTACGCGTAGGCCTGGATCATGCCCTGGTTGAACAGCTTGTGGAACGGCTCGGCCGAGGAGACGTGGCCGAGGTCGAACAGCACCTTCGACCAGAAGCGCGCGTACAGCAGGTGCAGCACCGCGTGCTCGGCGCCGCCGACGTACAGGTCGACACCGCCGTGCGGCGCGCTCTCGCGCGGCCCCATCCAGTACTGCTCGATCTGCGGGTCGACCAGCGCGGACCCGTTGTGCGGGTCCAGGTAGCGCAGCTCGTACCAGCAGGAACCGGCCCAGTTGGGCATGGTGTTGGTCTCGCGGCGGTACGGGCGCACCCCGCGGCCGTCGCCCAGGTCCAGCTCGACGTTGACCCACTCTTCGTTCCGCGACAGCGGGGTCTCCGGCTTGGAGGTGGCGTCGTCCGGCTCGAACGTGCGCGGCGAGTAGTCCTCGACCTCGGGCAGTTCCAGCGGCAGCATCGACTCGGGCAGCGCGTGCGCGACGCCGTCCTCGTCGTAGACGATCGGGAAGGGCTCGCCCCAGTAGCGCTGGCGGCTGAACAGCCAGTCGCGCAGCCGGAAGTTGACGGTGCCCTCGCCGATGCCCTGCTCGGCCAGCCACGCGGTGATGGCGGCCTTCGCCTCGACGACGCCCAGGCCGTCCAGGGAGACGCCCTCGCCCGTCGAGTTCACGATGGTGCCGTCGTACGAGGAGAACGCGTCGTCCCACTCGGCCGGGTCGGCGTCGCGGTCGTCCGAGGGCTCCACGACGCAGCGCATCGGCAGCTCGAAGGCGCGCGCGAACTCGAAGTCGCGGCTGTCGTGTGCCGGGACGGCCATGATCGCGCCGGTGCCGTAGCCCATCAGCACGTAGTCCGCGATGAAGACGGGGACCTGGTCGCCGCTGACCGGGTTGACCGCGTACGCGCCGGTGAAGACACCGGTCTTGTCCTTGGCCTCGGCCTGGCGCTCGACGTCCGACTTCCCGGCGGCCTGCTTGCGGTACGCGTCGACGGCCTCGCCGGGGGTCGCGGCGCCGCCGGTCCACACCTGGTGCGTGCCCTCGGGCCACTCGGCGGGGACGATCTTCTCGACCAGCCCGTGCTCGGGTGCCAGCACCATGTAGGTGGCGCCGAACAGGGTGTCGGGACGCGTGGTGAACACCGTGATGGCGTCGTCGCCGACCGCGAAGTCGACGCGCGCGCCCTCGCTGCGGCCGATCCAGTTCCGCTGCTGCAGCTTGATGGCCTCGGGCCAGTCCAGCGCGTCCAGGTCGTCCAGCAGCCGGTCGGCGTACGCGGTGATCCGCATGTTCCACTGGCTCAGCTTGGCCTTGAAGACCGGGAAGTTGCCGCGCTCGGAGCGGCCGTCCGCGGTGACCTCCTCGTTGGCCAGTACGGTGCCCAGCCCGGGGCACCAGTTCACGGGCGCGTCCGAGGCGTACGCCAGCCGGTATTCGTTCAGCACGTCGGCGCGCTCGCCCGCGGTCAGGCCGGCCCAGGCGCGGCCCCCGGGGACCTCACGGGAGCCGTCCTCGAAGGCGGCGACCAGCTCGGCGATCGGGCGGGCCTTGGCCGCGTCCGCGTCGTACCAGGAGTTGTAGACCTGCAGGAAGATCCACTGGGTCCACTTGTAGTAGTCCGGGTCGATCGTCGCGAACGAGCGGCGCCTGTCGTGGCCCAGGCCCAGCCGGCGCAGCTGGAGCTTCATGTTCTCGATGTTCGCCTCGGTGGACACGCGCGGGTGCGTGCCGGTCTGCACGGCGTACTGCTCGGCCGGCAGGCCGAAGGCGTCGAACCCCAGGGTGTGCAGGACGTTGTGGCCGGTCATCCGCTGGTGGCGGGCGAAGACGTCGGTGGCGATGTACCCCAGCGGGTGACCGACGTGCAGGCCCGCACCGGACGGGTACGGGAACATGTCCATGATGAACTTCTTGGGCCGCGCGACGACCGCCGCGTCCCCGGCCAGGTCACCGGTCGGGTTCGGGGCCTCGTAGGTGCCCTGCGCGTCCCATACGTCCTGCCAGCGTGCCTCGATGTCGGCGGCCATGGCAGCCGTGTAACGGTGCGCCTCGGCCGCCTCGGGGGCCGGGGTGTTCGTCTCGCTCATGATTTCTGAAGCTCCATCGATCGTCTCTGCCGTCTCTGCCTGCCCAAACGAAAAAACCCCTCGCACAGGAGGGGGCGCCGCGCCGATGCCGACCGTCTCGAAGGGTCGGCACTGATCAGCGCGGCTCGGTAAGCAGAAGGCGTACGGCACGCATGGCGCCAGGGTACCGCAGCGGGTCCGGCGGCCGCTCGACCGTTCCGCACAACGAGAAGCGGACCACCCGATCCGGGTGGTCCGCTTCTCTTCTGTGGAGCTAAGGAGAATTGAACTCCTGACCTCCTGCATGCCATGCAGGCGCTCTACCAACTGAGCTATAGCCCCTTGCTTCTTTGCCGCCGGGCCCCTGCTCGGTTTCCCTTGCCGGTTCCCCCTGGCGACATCGAGAACATTACACGGTCATGGCCCAGGTCCAAAAATCGATTTCCGGGCGTTCGGCTTCGCCCGGTTCATCCCGTTCCGGACCCGGCTCCTCATCCCCGTTCCGCGCCGCGGCCCTAGGCTCTGGCGAACTGGTAGAACCGCTTGAGCGTGCAGTGCTCGTCGAGCAGCCGGCCGTAGATCGGCTCCCCCTCCAGCTCGCGGTACGTCTCGATCGGGTCGCCTTTTATGATCAGCGCCCGCGCGCATTCCTCGCACCAGTACTGGTAGTCGGGGTTGACCGGGTCCATGTCCCGCACGATCGGCGTGCCGTTGTTGCACCAGTCGCACCGCCGCCGGTGTGCACCCATCCGTCAGCGACTCCCTCCCGCATCGGGCCGTCGACTCCCCCCTCCGGCGGTCCGATTCTGCCACGCGGGTACGGGGCAGGTCAGCAGGCACCGAAGGAACAAACGGAAGGATCCCGCCCCCTGTTGGGGACGGGATCCTGATTGTGGAGCTAAGGAGAATTGAACTCCTGACCTCCTGCATGCCATGCAGGCGCTCTACCAACTGAGCTATAGCCCCGCTCTCCGCTGCGCTCCCCCCGTTTCCGGTGTTCTGCGCTGCGAACAAGAAGAACTCTAGCCTGTGACCAGCCGGAAAGTGAAATCCGGGTGGGAGCCGCCCTGAGGCGGGCTCAGTCGTCGTCGCCGAGCACCGGTTCCGGCAGCGTGCCGGCGTTGTGCTCCATCAGACGCCAGCCGCGCGCGCCCTCGCCGAGGACGGACCAGCAGCAGTTGGAGAGCCCGCCCAGGCCCTCCCAGTCGTACGCCGCCAGGCCCAGCAGCCGGCCGATGGTCGTACGGATCGTCCCGCCGTGGCTGACCACGACGAGCGTGCCGCCCTCGGGCAGCCGGCCGGCGTGCTCGAGCACCACCGGCGCCGCCCGGTCGGCGACCTCGGTCTCCAGCTCGCCGCCGCCGCGGCGGACGGGCTCGCCGCGCTTCCACGCCGCGTACTGCTCGCCGTACTTCTCGATGATCTCGTCGTGCGTGAGGCCCTGCCACTCACCGGCGTACGTCTCGCGCAGCGCGGCGTCGTGGGTCACGGCCAGGCCGGTGACGGCGGCCAGCTCGCCGGCCGTGGCGGTGGCCCGCTTCAGGTCGGAGGCCACGATGGCGTCCGGCTGCAGCGAGGCGAGCAGCCGGGCGGCGCGGCGCGCCTGCGCCACACCCGTCTCGGTCAGCTCGATGTCCGTGGAGCCCTGGAAGCGGCGCTCCAGGTTCCACGAGGTCTGGCCGTGTCGCCAGAGGACGATCTTCCGGCCGGCCTTCCCGGTGGCGGTCGTGCTCAGAACAGATCACCGTCCAGCTCGTCATCGCCCGCCGCCTCGCGCAGCTTGGCGTGCTCCTCCGCCTTGCCCTTGGTGAGCTTGGCGTCCTCGGGCAGCTCGATCTCGGGGCAGTCCTTCCACAGGCGCTCCAGCGCGTAGAAGACCCGCTCCTCGCTGTGCTGCACGTGGACGACGATGTCGATGTAGTCGAGCAGGATCCAGCGGGCGTCGCGGTCGCCCTCGCGGCGCACCGGCTTGGCGCCGAGCTCCTTGAGCAGGCGCTCCTCGATCTCGTCGACGATCGACTTGACCTGGCGGTCGTTGGGCGCCGAGGCGAGCAGGAAGGCATCGGTGATCGACAGCACGTCGCTGACGTCGTACGCGATGATGTCGTGCGCGAGCCGGTCGGCCGCAGCCTGGGCGGCGGCGGTGATGAGCTCGATGGAGCGGTCCGTGGCGGTCACTGGCCATGCTTTCGGGTTGGCGGGCAGATCCTTACAAGGGTCTCATGTACCGCCGACCCCGCCCGCGCGCAGCGTCCCGCGCGGGCCGGGGCACCGCCCGGGGGCCTGGTCAGGCCCGGGTCAGGACGGTTTGTAGTCCTTGCCCAGGGTCACCACGACGTCGGCGTTCACGGCGTTCTCGCCCTTCTTCACGGCGGTCTCCGGCAGGCCCAGCGTCTTGGCGACCTCGACCGCCTTGGCGCGCTGCGCGTCGTCCTGGTACGTGATCTGCGTGGCGGGCTGGGTCTTGTCGGCCTTGCCGCCGTCCACGAAGGTGTAGCCGCCGTTGAGCAGGGCCGCCTTCGCCGCGACCTGCGTCTTGTCGTCGCCGGTGGCGTCCTTGAGGCCGACGCGCGGCGCGGTGCCGGCCTGGGCCGCCGTGAAGCTGCCGCCGAGCACCTCCTTGACGACGTTCTTGTTGGCGTCGTCGGTGAGCGTGCCGTCCGGCTTCACCGCGAGGACGTCCGTGCGGTACGCGTCGGTGCCCTCCTTGGCGTGCTCGCCGAGCCTGGCCAGGAGGGCGCCGAGGGCCTGGGCGTTCAGGGAGGGGTCGAGGATCTGGCCCATGCTCTCGACGGTGACGGTTGCCGACTTCGGGTCGCCGGGGATCTTGCGCAGCACGCCGTAGAGGACCTTGCCGAGGCGGTCCAGCTGCTTGGCCTCGGGCTCGCCCTGGGCGCGGTGGGTGGCGTACGCGACGGCCATCGCGCCGCTGAGGTGCTGCTTCTGGCCCTGGGCCACGGCCGGGGTCTTGGCGGCGTCGTCGGCCGGGACCGCGGTGTCGGTGTCGGTCTCGATGCCGCCGACGAGCTCGACCAGGTTCTCCAGGAAGGGGGTGTCCAGGCGCCAGGTGCCGCCGATGTGGGTGCCGAGCACCGAGTCGAGGGAGTCCCGTACGCCCACGCCGCCGTCCTCGACCGCCTTGCCGAGGGCCGCGGCGGTGCCGTCGTCCTTGGGGACGCCCAGCGTGTTCGGCAGCAGGACGGTGGCGCCCTTCTTGGTCGTGACGTTGTCGACGAGCAGCGCCGTGGAGGTGCCGCCCTTCTTGGTGTTGTGCAGGTGCACGACGATCATGTCGCGCTTCTGCGGTCCGGCGGCGGCCGCGGAGTCCTTCTTCTGCCCGGGGCCGTCGAGGAACGGCAGCTTGCCCGCGTACCAGAGGTAGCCGACGCCGCCGACGACGAAGAGGGCCAGGACGACGATCAGGGCGATCACCCGGTTGCGGCCGCGGCGGCGGGCCTCCTCGCGGCGCTCGGTCCGGCTCTCGGTGAACTTGAGCCAGTCGATGACGTCCTCGGAGTCCTCGTCCGGCTGGTCGATGAAGGCGAACTGCTCGGTGCGGTAGTCGGGGGCGGCCTGCCCGTCCTCCTCGGCCCGGCGCGGTTCGGGGACCTGGGCGGGGCGCGGGGGCTGCGGCCCGGCCGCGGGGGCCGGGGCGGGGGGCTCGGGTGCGGCCTGCTGCGGGATCCACTGCTGGGTCTGCTGCGTGTCGTACCCGTAGGCGGGGGCCTGGGTGTACTCCTGCTGCCCGTAGCCGGGGGCGGCCGGCTGCTGCGGCTGCTGCTGCTGCGGGTAGTACGCCTGCTGGCCGTAGCCCTGGTGGTCGTAGCCGTACTGCTGCTCGTACGCCTGCTCGTACTGGGCGGGCTGCGCGGGCACCTGGCCGTACACCGGCCGCCCGTACGCGTCGTAGCCGATGAGCTGCTGCTCCTGTGCGGCGTACGGGTCGTACGGCTCCTGTCGGTCGTTCACCGCGGGGCCCCTCTCTCCGGAAGCTCAGGCTCCCCGGTACAGCTCACGCTTGTCGATGTAGCGCACCACACCGTCGGGCACCAAATACCAGACAGGATCCCCCTGGGCGACCCGTGCGCGGCAGTCCGTGGACGAAATCGCCAGCGCGGGCACCTGCACCAGGGAGACGCCGTCCTCGGGGAGCCCGTCGTCGGTGAGCACGTGGCCCGGCCGGGTCACTCCGATGAAGTGGGCGAGCGAGAAGAGCTCGTCGGCGTTCCGCCAGGTCAGGATCTGGGCGAGGGCGTCGGCGCCGGTGATGAAGAAGAGGTCGGCGTCTTCGTTGAGCGCGCTCAGATCCCGCAGGGTGTCGATCGTGTACGTCGGCCCGCCGCGGTCGATGTCGATGCGGCTCACCGAGAACTGGGGGTTCGAGGCCGTCGCGATGACCGTCATCAGATAGCGGTCCTCGGCGGGGGACACGGCGCCCTGCGACTTCTGCCAAGGCTGGCCGGTCGGTACGAACACCACCTCGTCGAGGTGGAACAGGGCGGCCACTTCACTGGCGGCCACCAGGTGTCCGTGGTGGATCGGGTCGAATGTCCCGCCCATCACGCCGAGCCGGCGCTTGACCGGGCCGGTAGGCATCTCCTGCTCTCCCATGAGCGCAGAGCCTACTGGCCCGGCGGAGCGGTGCGGACCCGCATTCGAGCGTGTGCGCGAGCGCGGGTTCAGCGGTCGCGGTTCAGTCGCGTGGTCACCCAGAGCATCAGCAGCAGGATGAACAGCGCGCCGCCACCGGTCAGGTACGGGTTCAGGCTGTCGTGGTTGCCGCCGTGCTGCTCGGCGCCCTCCGACGCGAGAACGACCAGGTTGTGGGCGGTGGTGGAGAGGCTCATCAGGCAGATACCTATCGAGTCGGGGAGCGAGCGGAGACTTCGCTCACATCGTATGCGGGGGCCTGGGGCACGCTCACGCCGACTCAGGCGTTGGAGAGGATAGACGCAGAAGCGCACAGGCCGATCAAGGGGGAGGGCGTTATGACGGAGACCGGGTTCGAGAAGGTGCCGGCGCGGGACCGCAGGAGGTTTCCCGGCATTTCCTCGCGCGCGTACGAGCACCCGGCGGACCGCTCGGCGCTGGTGGCGCTGCGCAAGCTGAGCGGGTTCGACACCGTGTTCAAGGCCCTGAGCGGGCTGCTTCCGGAGCGGAGCCTGCGCCTGCTCTTCCTGTCGGAGTCCGTCCGGGTGGGCGAGACGCAGTTCCCGCACCTGTACGAGATGCTGCGCGACGCCTGTTACATCCTGGACCTGGAGAGGGTCCCGCAGATGTACGTGCAGCAGGACCCGAAGCCGAACGCCATGTGCATCGGGCTGGACGAGCCGATCATCGTGGTGACGACGGGCCTGGTCGAGCTGCTCGACGAGGAGGAGATGCGGGCGGTCGTGGGCCACGAGGTGGGCCATGCGCTGTCGGGGCACGCCGTGTACCGGACGATCCTGCTGTTCCTGACGGGTCTGGCGCTGAAGGTGGCGTGGATCCCGCTGGGCAATGTGGCGATCATGGCGATCGTGACGGCGCTGCGGGAGTGGTTCCGCAAGTCGGAGCTGTCGGCGGACCGGGCGGGGCTGCTGGTCGGGCAGGACGTGCACGCGTCGATGCGCGGCCTGATGAAGATCGCGGGCGGCAACCACCTCCACGAGATGAACGTGGACTCGTTCCTGGCCCAGGCCGAGGAGTACGAGTCGAGCGGCGATCTGCGCGACTCCGTCCTGAAGATCCTCAACGTGCTGCCGCGGACGCATCCCTTCACCACCGTGCGGGCGGCCGAGCTGAAGAAGTGGTCGCAGAACCGGGACTACCAGCGGATCATGGACGGCCACTACCCGCGGCGGGACGAGGACAAGGACACCTCGGTCACGGACTCCTTCCGGGAGTCGGCCTCGCACTACGCAGACGCGGTGCGCAGCAGCAAGGACCCGCTGTTCAAGCTGGTCGGCGATATCGCGGGCGGCGCGGCCGACGTCGGCGGCAAGCTGCGCGACAAGTTCACGGGCGCGGCCGGCGGCGCCGGTACGGGCTCGGGTGCGAGCGCCGAGAACAAGGGCGGCCCCGCTACGGAGCAGGGCTGACGGGGGCGGTCCCGGCGGCCGTCGGCGGCGCCAGTACGCCGCACAGCCCGGCGGTGCGCCGGGGGGTGCCGCTGGCGTACGGGTCGCTCGCGGCCGGGCCGACCGTGGTGGGTCCCGCCCCGGCCAGGACCGGGTGGAAGCCTTCGGCGGGATCGGTGGAGCAGTCCTGCGGACCGGCCATCACGTAGGCCGAGACCAGCTCCGCCCGCCGGACCGCGAGGTCTTCCCGGTCGAAGCGCAGCCGCAGCTCGCGCCGGACGGTGAAGAGCGAGGCTCCTTCCGCCGCGGCCGGGGAACCGGTGGCGGGGTGCACGGCGTACACGAAAGTGTGGTCGGTGATCACCTCGAGCACGTCCGCGGAGACCTCCTCGAAGGCGAGGGTTCCGTTCACCCGCACCCGGGTGTCGGCGACGACGGCCGTGCCCGGGTCGAAGCGGACCAGCCAGCCGGTGGCCGCGTGCCGCCCGTCGCCGGAGGGGGAGGTCATGCTGCGGTCGAACTGCGCCAGCTGGTCGGGGTCGAGCAGGACGCGCACGGGCCGGGTCGCGGCGCCGGCCAGTACGTCGGGGTCCAGCGAGGACTGCACCAGGTAGTCCTTGGCGATGGACAGGGCGGTGACGACCTGCCCGTCGGTGAAGTGGTGGGTGCGGCGCACGGCCGGCAGGGTGATCCCGGCCGCCCCGACCCGGTACTCGGCCGCCGGGCTCTTCGCGTACAGGTCGACGGGCCGCCCGCCGGGCACGGTGGTGCTGGGCGCAAGGGGCACGACCGTACTGCTCAGCGGACCGGTCCGGCTGGTGGACGGGGGTACGGCCGGATTGCTCAGGCCCATGTAGACGGCCGCGGCGAAGGCCACGGCGATGAGCAGCACCAGCAGCATGCCCTGGCGGGCTCCCCGGCCGGGCGTGCTGGTCTTGGGCCGGGAGGAGCCGCCGCCGGACCAGATGGACCGGCTGCGCACGGCCCGCGCATGCTCGCCCATCCGCTCCTGGGCGGAGAACTCCTGGAGCCGGGCAGCCCGGACGAAGTCCTCGTCGAACACCACCGATCGGTACTCGTCCGACCGGAACTCCTCGTCGCCCCCGCCGATGCCCTCGGGGGTGCCGTCGGGTGGATCTCCTGGCACGGCCATTGCTTCTCCCCGCTGTCCCCGCTTCAGAGAAGCCCCCAGCTCCGGCGAACGCGAGTGGGGTCGTACCTTCAGGGTTGGCGGCCGACGGGGTACATAAACGCTCCGGCGCCGCTGACTTCCGTGAGCGGGGTGCTGGCGGGCGCGGGAGCGTGGTCCGCGTCGCTCGAGGCGCTGCGGTAGACGGCGCTGAAGGCGAGGGCGACCATGCCGAGGCCCATCACGAAGGCGAGCACCCAGGCGACAGGGCGCAGCCAGGGCGAGCGGCCCCGGTAGGGGCGCAGGGCGCCGCCGTAGGCCCCGTACGGGCCCTCCGCATGGCTGGCGCCGTATTCCCAGCCGGGTTCGTCGATGCCGTACCCGTCGGGGCGGCCGTAGCCGTAACCGTCGTAGTCGTCATCGGACGTCCAGCCGCCGGCGACGGCGCGGGCGGCTTCCGCCTCGGCGCGCGCCCGGTCGGCGGCCCGCTGGCGTTCTGCGGCGCTCGGTTCATGGATCTCGGCGTTCCGGACGAAGTCCTCGTCGAACACCACGGAGGCGAAGTCCTGATCCGCGCCTCCGCGGTCGTCGTTGTCGGGCTCCCCGTCGTCCGGGAACTTGCCCCCCACGTCGTCCGGCACAGCAACAGCCTAGACCTGGGGGGCTGCTTTGGGCAGGGTGTGCGCCGAAATCCGGCCACCCGGTGTTCGAGGTCCGACTACCGAACGTGACCGTCACCCGTGACGATGTACTTGGTGGAGGTCAGCTCCGGGAGGCCCATCGGGCCGCGGGCGTGCAGTTTCTGCGTGGAGATGCCGATCTCGGCGCCGAAGCCGAACTGGCCACCGTCGGTGAACCGGGTGGAGGCATTTACGGCGACCGTGGTCGAGTCGACCAGCTGGGTGAAGCGGCGGGCGGCGGCCTGCGAGGTGGTGACGATCGCCTCGGTGTGGCCGGAGGTCCAGCGGCGGATGTGGGCGACGGCTTCGTCGAGGGAGTCCACGACGCCGGCGGCGATGTCGTAGGAGAGGTACTCGGCGGCCCAGTCCTCGTCGGTGGCGGGGAGCGCGGTGGCCTTGGAGTTCTCGGCGGCCGCGAGGACGCGGGGGTCGCCGTGGACGGTGACGCCGGCGTCGGCGAGGGCGTCGAGGGCGCGCGGCAGGAAGGCTTCGGCGATGTCCCGGTGGACGAGGAGGGTCTCGGCGGAGTTGCAGACGGAGGGCCGCTGCGCCTTGGAGTTGATGAGGATGTCCACGGCCATGTCGAGGTCGGCCTGGGCGTCCACGTAGACGTGGCAGTTGCCGGTACCGGTCTCGATGACCGGGACGATGGACTCCTCGACGACGGTCTTGATGAGGGAGGCGCCGCCGCGCGGGATGAGGACGTCGACGAGGCCGCGGGCGCGCATCAGCTCGCGGACGGAGTCACGGGACTCGCCGGGGACCAGCTGGATGGCGTCGGCGGGCAGGCCTGCGCTCTCGACGGCGTCGCGCAGGATGCCGACGAGGGCGGTGTTGGAGGCGTAGGCGGAGGAGCTGCCGCGCAGCAGGACCGCGTTGCCGGACTTCAGGCAGAGGGCGGCGGCGTCGACGGTGACGTTGGGGCGGGCCTCGTAGATGATGCCCACGACGCCGAGCGGGACGCGGATCTGGCGCAGGTCGATCCCGTTGGGGAGGGTCGAGCCGCGGACGACCTCGCCGACGGGGTCGGGGAGGGCGGCGACGTCGCGCACGTCGGAGGCGATGGCGCGGACGCGCTCCGGGGTGAGGGTGAGGCGGTCGATGACGGTCTCGCTGGTGCCGGCGTCGCGGGCCTTGTCGGTGTCGACGGCGTTGGCGGCGACGATCTCGGCCGTACGGGCCTCCAGGGCGTCCGCGATGGCCAGCAGCGCGGTGTCCTTGGCGGACCGCGGGAGGGGGGCGATGGCCGCGGCGGCGGTGCGGGCCGCTTGCGCGGTGGCGATCACGGGCGAGACGGGGGCGTCGAGCGAGGTCATGCCGCCCAGGGTAGTCCCCGGCCCCGCCCGGGCCGACGGGGTTCCATCCCGCGAGATGCCCTTGTTCGATGCACTGGCCGGGGTGCGGCTTGTGGGCCCTGCGGGACTCGCCCCCCTACCCGCCCTTCCACCGTTCCCCGGGCTCCGCCCCGGACCCCGAAAGACCCCGGGCTCCGCCCCGGACCCCGCGCCTCGAACGCCGGCGGGGCCGGGTGGTGCCGGTGGGCCGGATGCGGCTAGTACGGGTGGACACCCACCGGATGCGCCGGGGGCGGGCCGTAGCCCTCCGCTACCCGGAGGTGGTACGTCGCGCGGTCGATGACCTCCAGGCCGACGATCTCCCACGGCGGGAGCTGCGCCGAGGAGCGGTGTTCGCCCCACAGGCGCAGGGCGACGGCCGCGGCGTCGTGGAGGTCGCGGGCCTCCTCCCAGTACCGGATCTCCGCATGGTCGTCGGCGTACCGGCTGGTGAGGAGGAACGGGTGGTCGTGGGCCAGCTGCTCCAGCCCGCGTCGGACCTCCGACAGCGGCGCCGGCCTGCCCGAGACGCTCAGGGTGACGTGCCAGAGGCGGGAGGCTTCGTCCTGCTCGCCGTCCCCGCCGCCGCTGATGCTGGTCAGCGCTCGTCTCACCAGCCCGCCTCCTGTCTGCGCCATGCCTGTCCGCCCCTCACAGTTGACCAGTCCCCGGCCCGCCGCGCGGCGGTTTTACCGAACCTCAGCCCTGCAGCAGGACCAGATCGTCGCGGTGTACGACCTCGCGCTCGTACTCCGGGCCGAGTTCCTTCGCAAGCTCCCGGGTGGAGCGGCCGAGGAGCTGCGGGAGTTCCTTGGCGTCGAAGTTGACCAGCCCTCGGGCCACGGCGCGGCCGTCGGGCGCGCGCAGTTCCACCGGGTCGCCGGCGACGAACTCGCCCTCGACGGCGGCGATCCCGGCGGGCAGCAGGGAGCTGCCGCGCTCGGTCACCGCGCGTACGGCGCCCTCGTCCAGGACCAGGTGCCCCTGCGGGGTCGAGGCGTGCTGGAGCCACAGCAGCCGGTCCGCCGAGCGGCGGCCGGTGGCGTGGAAGTGCGTGCCGGTCAGCCGCCCGGCCAGGGCGTCCGCGGCCTGGCTCGCCGAGGTGAGGACGACCGGGATGCCGGCCGCCGCCGCGATCCGCGCCGCCTCGACCTTGGTGACCATGCCGCCGGTGCCCACGCCCGCCTTGCCGGCGCTGCCGATGGAGACGTGCGCGATGTCCTCGGGGCCGCGCACCTCGTCGATGCGGGTGGTGCCGGGCAGCGACGGATCGCCGTCGTACAGGCCGTCCACGTCGGACAGGAGGACGAGGAGGTCGGCGCGGACCAGGTGGGCGACGAGGGCCGCGAGCCGGTCGTTGTCGCCGAAGCGGATCTCGTCCGTGGCGACCGTGTCGTTCTCGTTGACCACCGGCAGGGCGCCCATGGCCAGGAGCTGGTCCAGGGTCCGGTACGCGTTGCGGTAGTGGGCGCGCCGACTGGTGTCGTCGCTGGTCAGCAGTACCTGGCCGACGCGGACACCGTACCGGGCGAAGGAGGCGGTGTACCGGGCGACCAGCAGTCCCTGCCCGACGCTGGCGGCGGCCTGCTGCCGGGCCAGGTCCGTGGGGCGGCGGCGCAGGCCGAGCGGGGAGAGCCCGGCGGCGATGGCTCCGCTGGAGACGAGGACGATCTCCTTCTCGCCGCCGCTGCGGGCCTTGGCCAGTACGTCGACCAGGGCGTCCACCCGGTCGGCGTCGAGTCCGCCGGCCGCGGTGGTCAAGGAGGAGGATCCGACCTTGACCACGATCCTGCGGGCGTCCACGACACCTTGCCTAGCCGCTGACACGTCTGTCCCCTTGCCCCTTGCCGGTACCGTCTGCCACCTCAATCTACGGGGTGCACCGGAGCGGCCGCTCCGGGGTTTCAGACGGTGGACTCAGCCCGCGGACCCGCTGCGGGCCGGCTCCGGGTTCTCCGTCCGTGCGGCGCCGCCCGTGACCAGGATCTTGCGGGACAGCAGGTAGGTGAACGGGATGGCCACGACGGCGGCGACGAGCGGGGCGATCCGGGTGTCGAGCCCGGCCCAGGTCACCAGGGCGTAGAGCCCGGCGGACTGGATCACGTAGTTCGTGACGTTCGTCAGGGGGAAGAGGAGGAACTTCTTCCAGGTGGGCTTGGTCCGGTAGGTGAAGTAGGTGTTCATGAAGAACGAGCCGACCATCGCCAGCAGGAAGGCGAGCGTGTAGGCGAGGAAGTACGGCATCCACGGGTGCAGCAGCAGGTAGATGGCGAAGAACGTGCCGGTGTTGACCGCGCCGACGAGGCCGAAGCGGAGGATCTGGCCCAGCTGGGTTCGCATGGTTCAGCGCACCTCGCGCTCGGCGGAGACCGTCAGGCGCGAGGCGGACAGGCCGCCGCGTTCGCGTTCCGCCTGGACCCGGGTGGTGTCGGGCCGGGCCTGCGCGTCGGCGCCGTGCGCCTCCTTGACCAGGAAGTGCGGGCGGCGCTTGGTCTCGTAGTAGATGCGGCCGATGTACTCGCCGATCAGACCCAGCATGATCATCTGAACGCCGCCGATGCCGACGATGATCGCCACGAGGGTGACGTAACCGGGTGCGTCGACCCCGTGGGTCATGGCCATGACCGCGATGTAGAAGGCGTACAGGGCGGTCAGCGCCACCAGGGACACGCCGGCCCAGATGCCGATGCGCAGCGGCCGGTTGTTGAAGGAGATCAGCCCGTCCATCGCGTAGTTCAGCAGGGAGCCGAACTTCCACTTCGTCTCGCCGGCCTCGCGCTGGGCGTTGCGGTAGTCGAAGTGGACGGTGTCGAAGCCGATCCAGGAGAAGAGGCCCTTGGAGAAGCGGTTGTACTCCGGCAGCGACAGCAGCGCGTCCACGGCCGGCCGGGACAGCAGGCGGAAGTCCCCGACGCCGTCGGTGAGCTCCACGTCGACCCAGCGGTTGACGCCCCGGTAGTAGAGGCGGCTCAGCGCGGAGCGGACCTTCTTGTCGCCCTCGCGGGTGCGGCGGGCGATGATCTGGTCGTGGCCCTGCCGGTAGTAGTCGAGCATGGTGGCGATGAGCTCCGGCGGGTGCTGGAGATCGGCGTCCATGATGACGACGGCGTCGCCGGTGGCCTCGCGCAGACCGGCGAGCATGCCGGCCTCCTTGCCGAAGTTGCGGCTGAAGGAGACGTACCGGGTACGGTCACCGTGTTCGGCGGCGATCTTGCGGAGCTTGGCGAGGGTCCCGTCGCGGCTGCCGTCGTCGACGTAGCAGACCTCGTACTCGACGGGCAGGGAGTCCAGGACCCTGCGGATCTCCACGTCGAAGCTGTCGATCACGGCTTCTTCGTTGTAGCAAGGGACGACTACGGACAGCTTCGTCATGAACACTTCCTGCTGGGTCCGAACGGGTGATTGTCGGCGACCGGACCCGCCACACACCTCTTCCTTAGAAGTATGCACGCCGAGGGTCGGCCTGCCGGATCCGCGCGCGGCACACGGTAGCTTTGACGGGTTAAGCGGAATGGAACGAAGGGATCGAGGTGCACGTGCCTGACGTCTCCGTGGTCGTCATCGTCTACAACGACGCAGAGCGTCTGCCGACAGCCGTCCAGTCGGTTTTGGACCAGACCCTGCACGGGGTGGAAGTCGTGATCGTCGACGACTGCAGCAAGGACCGGTCGTATGCGATCGCCCAGGAGCTAGAAGCTGCGCACCCGGGGAGAGTGCGCGCCTTCCGGCTGCCCGAGAACAGCGGCGGCTGCGGCGCCCCGCGCAACCACGGCATCCAGCAGGCCACCGGCACGTACGTCATGTTCCTGGACAGCGACGACGTGCTGGAACGAAACGCCTGCCGGAACATGCTGGCCGCGGCCGAGCGGACCGGCTCCGACCTGGTCTCCGGCATGTGCGTGCGCGTGCACCTCGACAACCGGTGGGGCAAGACCACCGAGTGGTACCCCTGGATCTACTCCCGCACGCGCACCCTGGAGTCGATCACCGAGGACCCCGACCTGCTGGTCTACGACACCCTCTCCACGAACAAGTGCTACCGGCGCGAGTTCCTGCTGGAGCAGGGCCTGGAGTTCCCGGTCGGCATCCACTACGAGGACCTGCTGTTCTCCGCGCAGGCCTACGTCGCGGCCCGCCGCATCACGCTGATCCCGAACCACGTCTACTACTGGAACGTGGCCGAGAAGGCCACGGCGAAGTCGATCAGCAACCGGCGCCACGAGATCGCGAACTTCGTCCACCGGATGGAGATCCACCGCCGCGTCGACGGGCTGCTCGCCGCCAAGGGCCACACGGACATCAAGTCCGCGAAGGACGCAAAGTTCCTCAAGCACGACCTGGTGCTGCACCTGCGCGACCTTCCCCTGCTGGGCGACGCGTACCGCCAGGAGTTCGCCCGCCTCGCCAACGGCTACCTGGCCGGCATCGACCCGGCCGCGTACGAGCACGTCACGTACCTCCAGGCGATCTGCGCGTACCTGCTGGGCAAGGAGGACTGGGACAACCTGCTCCCGGCCGCCGACGCCATGACCAACAAGGGCCGGCTGTCCTCGCCGCTCGCGGAGCGCGACGGGCGCGTCTACTGGTGCGCGCAGCACATCGACGACCCCGACAGCGCCGAGGCCGCCGAGGCACGCCGGATACTGGACGTCACCGAGCAGGGCTTCCACACCACCCCGCTCACCTCCCTCGCGCTGGGCAACCGGCTCACCGCGTACGAGGACGACGGGCGCGGCACCGTCACGCTCTCGGGCGCCGTGGTGAACCCGCTGGGCCGGATCAGCCCGGAAGCGGAACTGGGGGCCACGCTGGAGTTCCGGGCCCGCCGGCAGATCGGCGTGCGCTCCTTCAGCTTCCCGGTGGCAACCGTGCGCCATGCCGGTGACACGATCGAGTGGACCGCCACGGCCGACATCGCCGGCACCGTCCGTCCCCTCGGCATCATCGACGCCGTCTGGGACGTCCGCCTGAAGCTGACCGCCGGCGGCGAGCGCCTGACCACCCGCGTCTCCGTCGGCGGGGTCGACCTGGAGTCGGCGGCCCGCCTGCGCGTGCGCCCGCGGCTGACCCGGCTGGTCTCCGACCGCTTCGAGCCGGAGGTGACCAAGAAGGGGAACCTCTCCTACGTCCTGACGGCCGAGGGCGCCGCCGCCGTCCGCACCCAGACGCTGATCAGCAGCGCGATGCACGGCAAGGCCGCCGGCGTGGTCAAGCGGGGCCTGCGCAAGGCCCTGCGGGCCCGCCGCAACCTCGGCTCGGGCGAGCAGAAGGTGAAGGTCTACCACGAGGTCTTCTCGAAGCTGCCGATCAAGAAGGGCACGGTCGTCTTCGAGAGCCACATGGGCAAGCAGTACAGCGACAGCCCGAAGGCGATCTACGAGGAGATGGTCCACCAGGGCGTCCCGTTCGAGGCGATCTGGTCGTACGCGGGCGGCAAGCCCAGCGGCTTCCCCAAGGACGCCACCCTGGTGCGCCGCTGGAGCTGGCCCTACCTGCGCGCGCTGGCGCAGGCCGAGTTCTGGGTCGACAACCAGGGCTTCCCCCTCGCCCTGACCAAGCGCGAGGGAACCACGTACATCCAGACCTGGCACGGCTCCGCGCTCAAGCGCATGGGCTTCCACGAGCCCCGCACCAAGGCGCAGGGCAAGGCCGGCCAGGACCGCTTCCAGGCGGCCGTCAACCGCTTCGACCACTTCCTGATCCGCTCCGAGCACGACACCCGCACCCTCGCCAAGGGCTTCCGGCTGCGCGACGAGGTGCTGCTGCGCACGGGCTACCCGCGCAACGATGCCCTGGTCGAGGCGCAGCGGGCCGAGGCGCAGAGCGGGGAGCGGGTGCGCGGGCCGCTCGCCGCCGAGCTGGGCATCGACCCGGGGAAGAAGGTGCTGCTGTACGCGCCGACCTTCCGGGCGAACGCGGAAGGCGCGGTGGAGGGCTTCGAGTTCCCCTTCGACGTGGAGGAGTTCGCCGAGCGGCTCGGCGACCGCTTCACGCTGCTGGTGCGCACCCACTACCTCAACAGCGTTTCGCTGCCGCCGTCGGTCGCGGACCGGGTCATCGACGTGTCCCGGCACCACGACATCACCCCGCTGCTGGCGCTCGCCGACGGGCTGATCACCGACTACTCCTCCGTGATGTTCGACTACGCGGTGCTGGACCGGCCGATGCTGTTCTTCGCGTACGACTACGAGAAGTACGCGACCGACATCCGCGGCACGTACTTCGACCTGAAGGAGAAGGCCCCCGGCCCGGTGGTGGCCACGGCCGACGAACTCCTCCAGGCCCTCGCCGCCTTCGACGAGGCGGACGCCAAGTACGCGGAGGCGCGGCAGCGTTTCCTCACCGAGTTCGGCGAGTACGACCGCGGGGACGCGGCCCGCCAGATCGTCGAGAAGTTCTTCACCAGGAGCGGCAAGTGAGCCAGCAGACCGCCGAGTCCGGCGCGCGCGACGAACAGCCTGGCGGCCGTGACGTCTTCATCGTCTCCAACAGCGTCGACGAGCTCGGCGGCGTGACGACCTGGTCGCACCAGATGGCCCGGCTGTTCACCGACCGCGGTCACCGGGTGCACATCGTCGGCATCGCCCCGGTCGCCGAGGAGATCCGGCAGAAGCTGCCGCAGGACCTGCCGTACGCGATGACCACCCTGTACGACGCCCACCCGCCGAAGGCCCGCCGCATGCGCGGGATCAAGGGCCGGCTGAACGCCCCCGAGCGGCGCCGCCAGGCGGCCCGGCGGGCGAAGATGCGGGCCAAGGCGGAGACGCTGAACGAGCTGTTCCGTGCGGCCCGCCCCGGGGCCGTCGTGATCGTCACGCAGGTCTGGGCGATGGAGTGGGTGGCGCTCGCCGACACCAAGGGGCTCGGCGTCATCGGCATGAGCCACGAGTCGTTCGAGGCCAGCCAGAAGTCCACCCGCGGCGAGCGGGTCCGCCGGTACTACCCCGAGGTCGACCGGCTGCTGGTGCTGACCCCCGAGGACGCGGACCTGTGGATCCGGGCCGGCATGGAGAACGTGGGCAGCATGCCGAACCCGCTGCCGTTCATGCCGGACTCCCCCGCCCCGCGCACGGAGAAGGTCGTCGCCAGCGTCGGCCGCCTCGCCTTCGAGAAGGGCGTGGACCTGCTGCTCGACGCGTGGGCGGAAGCCGCCCCGCAGCACCCCGACTGGGTCCTGCGGATCTACGGAGCGGGTGTGGAGGAGCCGGCGCTGCGGGCGCACGCGACCGCACTGGGGCTGGACGCCTCCGTGCAGTGGATGGGCAGCACCGACGACGTGCTGGGCGCGCTGCGCGGGGCCTCGGTCTTCGCGCAGGCCTCGCGGGCGGAGGGCTTCCCGATCACCCTGCTGGAGGCGATGGCGACGGGCCTGCCGGTGGCCGCCTTCGACTGCGCGCCGGGCGTACGGGAGATCGTCGAGCACGGCGAGGACGGGCTGCTGGCCCGGCTGGGCAACACGATGGAGCTGGCCGGGCACCTCGACGTGCTGATGTCGGAACGCGAGCTGCGCGACCGGCTCGGCGACACCGCCTTCCGCAGTGTGCAGCGCTACTCCAGCACCGAGATCACCGACCGGTGGGAAGAGCTCTTCACGTTCCTGGAGCGCTGAGCCCGCGTACGCAGCACGAAGCCGCCCGCCCCGGAACGCATCCGGGGCGGGCGGCTTCGCGTTCGTCCGCTGCGGCGTACGGGCTCAGCGCTCGACGTGCGGCAGTTCGCCCTTGCGGTTGGCCTCCCAGCCCGCCCAGGCCGAGGTGATCATCTCGCGGACGTCGTGCTTGGCCTTCCAGCCCAGCTCCGCGGCGATCTTGTCGGCCGAGGCCACGACCTTCGCCGGGTCGCCGGGGCGCCGCGGGACGACGACGGGCTCGTACGTGTGCCCGGTGCCCTCGTTCAGCAGCTGCGCCATCTCCCGTACGGAGACGCCCTCGCCGCGGCCGATGTTGACGGTGAGGTCCTTGTAGTCCCCGGTCGCGCCCCACTCGACGAGCTTGCGGGCCGCAACCACGTGGGCCTCGGCGAGGTCCTCGACGTGGATGTAGTCGCGGATGCAGGTGCCGTCCGGGGTCGGGTAGTCGTCGCCGAAGATGCGGGCGCCCTCACCCCTGTCGAAGCGCTCGAAGACCATCGGGACCAGGTTGAAGACCCCGGTGTCCGCGAGCTCGGGGGCGGCCGCGCCCGCCACGTTGAAGTAGCGCAGGCATGCGGTGGAGATGCCGTGCGCCTTGCCGGCGGCGCGGACCAGCCACTCGCCGGCCAGCTTGGTCTCGCCGTACGGGCTCAGCGGCGCGCACGGGGTCTCCTCGGTGACGAGCTCCACGTCGGGCATGCCGTACACGGAGGCGGAGGAGGAGAACAGGAAGTTGCGGACGCCGGCGGCGGCCACCGCGCCCAGCAGGACCTGAAGGCCCTCCACGTTCTCGTGGTAGTAGAACAGCGGCTTCTCGACGGACTCGCCGACCTGCTTCTTGCCCGCCAGGTGCACCACACCGGTGATCTTGTAGCGCCGGAGGGTCTCGTCCAGGTTCAGCCGGTCCAGGACCGAGCCGATCACCAGCGGGACGCCCTCCGGGACGCGGTCCTCGTTGCCCGTGGAGAGGTCGTCGAAGACGACGACCTTCTCACCTGCGGCGAGCATCGCGCGGACGACGTGGGAGCCGATGTAGCCGGCGCCACCAGTGATCAGAAAAGTCATGCGTATCTCCCTGGGGTCCCCGGACCGAGTCCGGGGTCCTGTCCGAAATCTCGGGCGACCTTGCGGTCGCCGCCTGTCTTCACTCCGATCCGCGGCCTGCCCGGGCCCGGTGGAGACGGTTGCGTACCAGGCTCAGCGCGCCCGCGGCACCCGGCGCGAGCCGCAGGGCCAGTGATCCTCCGCCCGTGCGGAACGGCTGCGCCAGCAGAACACCGTACCTGCTGCTGGGCAGCGCCCGGCGGTGGAGGAGGTCGTCGAGGGGGCGCGGGGAGGTGACCAGGGAGCTCCCGTCGGCGAACTCCACGCCCACCTGGACGCCCCACGCCTGCATGCCGCGGCGGCCCTGGCGGCGCCCGGCGGCGGCCACGCCGGTGAGCCGGAACGGCAGCGCGGCGGTCCAGCCGTCACCGTCGGCGGCGGGGCGCAGCTCCACCGGCCGGTCGAGGACCGGCTGCCCGCCCGAGCGCGGTACGAAGCGCAGCCGGGCGGTGCGCGGTCCGGCCTCGGCGAGGCGCCCGTACAGGTCGCGTACCCGGATCCGGAGCCGGCCGGCGCCGACCGGTTCGGCGTCGATACTGACGGGCAGATCGGCCATCGGCAGCCCGGCCAGCCCGTCCAGGACCACCGGGAGCTCCTGGCTCCACACGGGCAGCCCGCCGGGGCCGGTCGCGTACGGGGGCAGCAGCCGCGGCGGCTCGGCGGCGAAGCGGGTGAGGCGCTCCACGTCGGCGGGCGGGGCCGGGGTCGCCAGCAGCAGCCGGACGATCCAGCGGGCGTGCGCCCCGGCGGCCTCGATCGCGGCCTCGTCGAACCCGGCGAGGTAGTCGCGGGTCAGCGTCCACCAGGCGGCCTGGTACTCGGGGTCCTTGCCGAGCTCGCGCAGGTACATGCGCAGGTCGTACTCCAGGAACTTCACCTGGCAGGCAAGGCCCAGCCGCGGGGAGGAGTCGGTGATGATCCGGCAGGCCGTGCGGTGGGCCTCGATCCGCGAGCGCCAGTTGCCGACGTCCTTGCGGTCCAGGGAGATCGACACCTGGGCGGCACTGCGGCGCACGTGCCAGACGTAGACGAGGTCGCCGATGACGGCGATGCGGGGCGCGGCGGCCAGCACGCGCGCGGTGAAGACGAAGTCCTCGTAGACGAACCGGCCGTCGGGAAAGCGGATCGCATGCTTTTCCAGGAAGGACCGGTCGTACAGCTTGTTGACGCAGAGGGTGTCGCGGACCAGCTCGGGCCGGTCCGCGGGCCGCTCGATCACATCGCCCGCGGTGTACAGCCCGGGCATCCAGGGCACGTCGTGGTACTGCGGCAGCTCACGGCGTACGCAGGCGCCGACGGTCACCGGCGCGCGGTGTTCCTCGGCGGCGCGCACGAGGGCGTCGGCCGCCCCCGGGGGCAGGACGTCGTCGCTGTCGAGGAAGAGGACGTACGGCGAGGTCGCGAGCGCGATCCCGTCATTGCGCGGGGTACCGCATCCGCCGCTGTTCTCCGTGCGGTGCACGACCTTGAGGCGGGGATGGGCGCCGGCCAGCTCGTCCAGCACCCGCGCGGTGCCGTCGGACGAGGCGTCGTTCACGGCGATCACCTCGGCGACCACCGGGCCCTGGGCGAGAGCCGATGTCACGGCCTCGCCCACGAGCACGGCGTCGTTGTACGCGATCACCACGACGGAAACGCTGGGAGTGTTGGTGCTGCTCACCCGTTGGATCCTAGGCGACCGGGGTAAACATCACTTCAACTCCGCCGTCCGGGGCACAAAAACGGCAAAGCAGCAGATCAGAAGGGCCGGAATTCGTCGTACTCCTGCTGCGCCGAGTCCCCGCGCTTGGCTTCCTTCTCCTTGCGGCGCTGGGTGGCCGGACGCGGGGCCTCCATACGGTGGTCCTCACCGCGGCGGCCCAGCATCTCGGCGCCGGCCATCATGGTCGGCTCCCAGTCAAAGACGACCGCGTTCTCGTCGGAGCCGATCGCGACGCCGTCACCCGCGCGGGCACCGGCCTTCCTCAGCGCGTCCTCGACACCGAGGCGGTTGAGGCGGTCGGCCAGGTAGCCCACGGCCTCGTCGTTGTTGAAGTCGGTCTGGCGGACCCAGCGCTCCGGCTTCTCGCCGCGCACGTTGTAGACGTCCTCGACCTCGTCGTACGTGACGGTGAAGCCGGCGTCGTCCACGGCCTTCGGGCGGATGACGATACGGGTCGCCTCCTGCTTCGGCTTGCGGGAGCGCGCCTTGGCGACGACCTCGGCCAGGAAGTAGGAGAGCTCCTTGAGGCCCGTACGGGCGACCGCGGAGACCTCGAAGACCTTGTAGCCGCGCGCCTCGAGGTCGGGGCGGATCATGTCGGCGAGGTCCTGGCCGTCCGGGATGTCGACCTTGTTGAGGACGACGAGGCGCGGCCGGGTCTCGAGGCCGCCGCCGTACTGCTTGAGCTCCTCCTCGATGACGTCGAGGTCGGAGACGGGGTCGCGGTCGGACTCCAGGGTGGCGGTGTCCAGGACGTGCACGAGCACCGAGCAGCGCTCGACGTGGCGCAGGAACTCCAGGCCGAGGCCCTTGCCCTGGCTGGCGCCCGGGATCAGGCCGGGAACGTCGGCGATCGTGTAGACGGTCGAGCCGGCCGTGACGACGCCCAGGTTCGGGACCAGGGTGGTGAAGGGGTAGTCCGCGATCTTCGGCTTGGCTGCGGAGAGCACCGAGATCAGCGAGGACTTGCCGGCGCTCGGGAAGCCCACGAGGGCCACGTCGGCGACGGTCTTGAGCTCCAGGACGATGTCGCCCGTGGTGCCGGGGACGCCGAGGAGCGCGAAGCCGGGGGCCTTGCGGCGGGCGGAGGACAGTGCGGCGTTGCCGAGGCCGCCGCGGCCGCCCTCGGCGGCCACGAAGGTGGTGCCCTGGCCGACGAGGTCGGCGAGGACGTTGCCCTCCTTGTCGAGGACGACGGTGCCGTCCGGCACGGGCAGGACCAGGTCCTGGCCGTCCTTGCCGGAGCGGTTGCCGCCCTCGCCGGGCTTGCCGTTGGTGGCCTTGCGGTGGGGGCTGTGGTGGTAGTCCAGCAGGGTGGTGATCGCCTGCTCGACGACCAGGATCACGTCGCCGCCACGGCCGCCGTTGCCGCCGTCGGGGCCGCCCAGCGGCTTGAACTTCTCCCGGTGAACGGAGGCGCAGCCGTGGCCCCCGTTACCCGCGGCGACATGCAGCTCGACGCGGTCCACGAAGGTGGTCATGGTTGTTCCTCCAGATACATACGGGAATGTCCCAGGCAGGCCTTGCTGCCCATTAAACGTGCCTAAGCGTGCCTATGTGCCAACGCGCCGAGGGCGGACCTCTCTTCCCGGCTTGCGCCGGGAAGAGCTGAGATCCGCCCTCGGGAAGTTACGTACCGCTGATCAGCAGAAGCTGGATCAGGCGGCCGGAACGATGTTGACGACCTTGCGGCCACGGTGCGTGCCGAACTGCACGGCACCCGCCTGCAGCGCGAACAGCGTGTCGTCGCCGCCACGGCCGACGCCCGCGCCCGGGTGGAAGTGCGTGCCGCGCTGGCGGACGAGGATCTCACCAGCGGAAACGACCTGACCGCCGAAGCGCTTCACGCCGAGCCGCTGGGCATTGGAGTCGCGCCCGTTCCGGGTGGACGATGCGCCCTTCTTGTGTGCCATGTCTCAGTCCCTCTTACTTCGCAGCCGTGGGGATACCGGTGACCTTGATCGCCGTGTACTGCTGGCGGTGACCCTGGCGACGGCGGTAGCCGGTCTTGTTCTTGTAGCGCAGGATGTCGATCTTGGCGCCCTTGTGGTGGTCCACGATCTCGGCCTGGACCTTGATCCCGGCCAGCACCCACGGGTCGCTGGTCACGGCGTCGCCGTCGACAACGAGCAGGGTCGAGAGCTCGACCGTGTCGCCAACCTTGGCAGTGGAAATCTTGTCAACCTCAACGATGTCACCAACAGCAACCTTGTGCTGGCGACCACCGCTGCGCACGATGGCGTACACGCGGATCTCTCTCTCACTCGGGACGGATGCTCCTGAAGCCAGCCGCTCAGGCAGGCCCCTCTTGCGGGAGGGGACGGCACAGATCCGGATTGGACGAGCGGCCTCTCCTGCGGGCGGTGCCCGGCCGGAGGAAGGTGCTCAGGAGCGCGACGCGCACTAGACGTAATCATCTAGGACATGCCGACGGTCTAGGTTACGGGGCCGGTTCCGGAGGGTCAAACCGGGCCCCGCACGGCCGTGGGCCCCGCCTCTCGGCGGGGCCCACGGCCGTGCAGCGGATCAGGCTTCGGCCGGAGCCGAGACGGACGGCTGCGACTGCTGCTCGGCCGCCGCGGTCTTCTTCGTCGCCCGCTTCGCGACGGTCTTCTTGGCCGTCGCCTTCTTCGCGACGGTCTTCTTGGCGGCCGTCGCCTTCTTGGCGGCGGTGGCCTTCTTCGCCGGGGCCTTCTTGGCGGCCGTCTTGCGGGCCGTCTTCTTGGCCGCCGGGGCGGCCTCCTCGGCCTCCGCTGCCTCGGCCGGGGCCGGGGCGGCCTCGGGCTCGGCGGCGGGAGCCTCGACGACCAGTACGGCAGCCTCCGCCGCGCCTGCCGGGGAACCGGCGGGTGCGGTGGCCTTACGGGTGGCGCGACGGCGCGGACGGGCCGGTGCGGCCTCCGCCACGGGGGCCTCCGCGACCGGCGCCTCGGCGACGGGCTCGGGCTCCGCCGGTGCGACGGGCTCGGGGGCGGCCTCGACGACCGGCTCGGGCTCCGGGGCGGCCTCGGCCGCAGCCGGGGCGCCCGCCGGGGCCGTGGCCTTGCGGGTGGCACGGCGACGCGTACGGCCCTTGGGCGCGGCCTCGACCGTCTCGGCGGCTTCCACCGCCTCGGCGACGACCTCGGAGGCCGGCTCGAGCACCGTGTCGGCCGCCTCGGTCACCGGCTCGGCCTCGGCCACCGGCTCCGCCGCGGGGGCGGCGACGGGCTCGGCCTCGGCCACGGGGGCCGGAGCCGGGACGGCCGGAGCCGCCTGGACGGCCGCACCGCGCGGGGCACCCGCCGGAGCGGTCGCCTTGCGGGTGGCACGGCGACGGTTGCGACGGCCGCTCAGGCCGGCCGCGGCCTCCGCCTCCGCCGGGCTGCCGTAGAGCTCCTCGTCCGCGACGAACGCCGGCTCGGGAAGCGCCACCGGCGCCGCGAGCTCGGCGGCCACCTCGGCCTCGGTCTCGGCTTCGAGCGCCTCGTGCTCGACGGTCGCAGCGCCCTCGATCTCGTGGTCGTGCTCGTGGCCACGGCCGCGACGCTTCGCGCGCTTGCCGTTGCCACCGCCGCCGACCGCGGTCGGCGTCTCCATGTGCACGATCACACCGCGCCCGTTGCAGTGCACGCAGGTCTCGGAGAAGGACTCCAGCAGGCCCTGGCCCACCCGCTTGCGGGTCATCTGGACCAGGCCCAGCGAGGTCACCTCGGCGACCTGGTGCTTCGTACGGTCGCGGCCCAGGCACTCCAGCATGCGCCGCAGGACCAGGTCGCGGTTCGACTCCAGGACCATGTCGATGAAGTCGATGACGACGATGCCGCCGAGGTCGCGCAGCCGCAGCTGGCGCACGATCTCCTCGGCCGCCTCCAGGTTGTTCCTGGTGACGGTCTCCTCGAGGTTGCCGCCCTGACCGGTGAACTTGCCGGTGTTGACGTCGATGACGATCATCGCCTCGGTCTTGTCGATCACGAGGGAACCGCCCGAGGGCAGCCACACCTTGCGGTCGAGCGCCTTGGCGAGCTGCTCGTCGATCCGGTACGTCGCGAAGACGTCGACCTCGGAGGTCCAGCGCGACAGCCGGTCGGCCAGGTCCGGGGCCACGTGCGAGACGTAGCCGTGGATGGTCTCCCAAGCGCTGTCACCGCTGACGATGACCTTCGAGAAGTCCTCGTTGAAGATGTCGCGCACGACGCGGACCGTCATGTCCGGCTCGCCGTACAGGAGGCTCGGCGAGGAGGTCGAGATCTGCTTCGACTTCTTCTGGATGTCCTCCCACTGGGCCTGCAGACGCTCGACGTCGCGGCGCAGCTCGTCCTCGCTCGCACCCTCGGCGGCGGTGCGCACGATGACGCCCGCGTCCTCGGGGACGATCTTCTTGAGGATGGTCTTCAGACGCGCGCGCTCGGTGTCGGGCAGCTTGCGGCTGATACCGGTCATCGAGCCCTCGGGCACGTAGACGAGGTAGCGGCCCGGCAGCGAGACCTGGCTGGTCAGGCGGGCGCCCTTGTGGCCGATCGGGTCCTTGGTGACCTGCACCAGGACGGACTGGCCGGACTTGAGGGCGGACTCGATGCGGCGCGGCCCGTTGGCCATGCCGAGCGCCTCGAAGTTGACCTCGCCGGCGTACAGGACGGCGTTGCGGCCCTTGCCGATGTCGATGAAGGCGGCCTCCATCGACGGCAGCACGTTCTGGACCTTGCCCAGGTAGACGTTGCCGACGTACGAGGTGGCTTCTTCCTTGTTGACGTAGTGCTCGACGAGCACGTTGTCCTCGAGGACGCCGATCTGGGTGCGTTCGCCGGACTGGCGGACGACCATCACGCGCTCGACGGCCTCACGGCGGGCCAGGAACTCGGCCTCGGTGATGATCGGGACGCGGCGGCGGCCCTGCTCGCGGCCCTCGCGGCGGCGCTGCTTCTTCGCCTCCAGACGGGTCGAGCCCTTGATGGACTGCACCTCGTCGGACGGCTCGGCCTTCTCGCGCGCCGGGCGCGGCTCGCGGACCTTGACGACGGTGCGTACGCCGTCCTCCTCGCCCGCTTCGCCCTCGGCCGTGACGTCGGCGGGCTCACCGCTGCGACGGCGACGGCGGCGACGGCGACGGCTGGAGCTGGAGCCCAGGGCGCCGGTCTCCTCGTCGTCCTCGTCAGCGGAGTCCTCTTCCTCTCCCGCCTCCTGCTCGGCGGCCTCCGCCTCGGCCTCGTCCTCGGCGGACTCGTCCAGGTCGGCGGTCTCGCCCCGGCGGCGGCGGCGGCCGCCACGGCGGCGGCGGCGGGACGGGCGCTCGCCCGTCTCGTCGCCCTCTTCGAACTCGGCGGCCTCTTCGTCGAGCTCGGCGGCCTCGGCCTCCTCCTCGACACGTTCCACGTCGGCCAGGGACACCGGCGCGGACTCGGCGGCCGGGGCGGCCTCGCCCGCACCGCGGCCGCGGCGGCGGCGACGGCCCGCCGGCTGCGGGGCGGGGGCCTGGACGGCCTCGGCCTCGAGCTCGTCCTCCTCCTCCTCGACCTCTTCCGCCGGGGCGGCTGCGGCGGCGGCCATGGCGGCCATGGCGGCGGTCTCCGGGGTCTGGAACATCGGCTCGGTGAAGACCGGGGCCTGGAACACGGCCACGGCGGGGCGCGCGGCGCGGCGGCCACGAGCCGGGGCGACGGGCTCCTCCTCGGCGGCGGGCTCCACCGCAGCGGCCTGGGCGGCCGGAGCTGCGGAGGCTGCGGAACGGGTGGCGCGGCGGCGGCCGCCGCGCTTCGGGGAGTCCACGGCGTCGGCGACGGTGACGGTGGCCTTGGGAGCGGCCTCCTCCACGACGGCCTCGGCGGCGGGCGCCTCGGGGGCGGCGACGGCTCGGGTGGCACGACGACGGGCACGCGGCGCGGGAGCCGCAGCCTCCTCGGCAACCGGAGCAGCCGGAGCAGCCGGAGCGGCAGCCTCGACGACAACCTCGGCGGCAGGCGCCTCGGGGGCGGCCACGGCACGGGTGGCACGGCGACGGACACGCGGCGCGGGAGCCGCAACCTCCTCGGCAACCGGAGCAGCAGCCTCTACGACGGCCTCGGCAGCGGCCGGAGCCTCGGGAGCGGCCACGGCACGGGTCGCACGGCGACGGACACGCGGCGCGGGAGCCGCAACCTCCTCGGCAACCGGAGCAGCCGGAGCAGCAGCCTCCACGACGGCCTCGGCAGCGGCCGGAGCCTCGGGAGCGGCCACGGCACGGGTCGCACGACGACGGGCACGCGGCGCGGGAGCCGCAACCTCCTCGGCGGCCGGGGCGACGGCCTCGACGACCTCGGCGGCGGGAGTCTCGGTGGCGGCCACGGCGCGGGTCGCGCGGCGGCGGGTACGGGCCGGGGCGGCGGCCGGAGCGGCCTCCTCGACGGCGGCGGGGGCGGCCGGAGCGGCCTCGGTCACCTCGGCGGCCGGGGTCGCGGTCGCACCGGGCGGGCCGGCGGGCCGCGACGCGGCACGGCGACGCCTGCGCGGAGGCAGGTTGTCGCTCGGGCTGCCGCTGTCGGCGCCACCGGTGGTGTTGTTGGTTTCGTTGTTGAGCATGCGGGCGGTTCTCCCGTCACGCTCCCGGGCGCCGCGGCTGACTTCCGGTCCGGCACGGCCCCGCGCGATCAGCGCGGAACCGGCCTCCGGGGCGCGTTCGCCACACGGGAGCTGTAGTCCATGGCCGCCGGTTCCGTACGTCTTGTCCGTACGGCCTGGCGGAAGTCTTCAGGTCAGTGCGCGGCCCGACCCAGGTGGCTCCCGAGTGCCAGGGCTGCGCGACGACGACGATCCCTACGCGGCGGGACCTTCCGGCGCCTTCGCGTCGGCGGCTACGGCGGCCGTGGGTGGGGCGGCCGTGACAGCCTCGCGGTCGGGCGCGAGCGGGTCGGTCACCGTGCCGGACTCCTCGTCGAAGAGCCCCTGCGCCAGCCTGGTCACCGCTGCGGGGACCGGCGGCGCCAGGTCGGCCACAGCTCGGAGACCGGACAGGACGTCGTCGGGTCGCACGGCAGGTGTCAGATGCCGAACAACCAGCCGCAGTATCGCACAGGCATTGTCCAGCGGCCTATCAGCCGGGGTGGGAACCGCCTCGAGGCTCACTACGGCGCCCCGGGTGTCGAAGCTGCGCATGCCGTTCTTGGTGCGGCGCTGCACCTCGACCGCCTCGGCGGCGAGGAAGGCCTCGACGGCGCGCTCGGCGTCGGCGACCTCCACGCCCTCCAGCCGCAGCTCCCACACGGAGGCCGTCAGCCGGTCGGCGAGCCCGGAGGTACGGGCCTCGACGGCCTCGATGATGTCGAGCCCGAGCGGCATCGACTCGTCGAGCAGCTCGCGGAGCTTCTCGGGGTCGCGGGGCTCGGCGAGGGCGATCTCGAGGTACTCGGCCTCGCTGCCGGTGCCGGTCGGCGCGGCGTTCGCGTACGAGACGCGGGGGTGCGGGGTGAAGCCCGCCGAGTACGCCATGGGCACCTCGGCGCGGCGCAGGGCCCGCTCGAACGCGCGCTGGAAGTCACGGTGGCTGGTGAACCGGAGGCGGCCGCGTTTGGTGTAGCGCAGTCGGATGCGCTGCACCACCGGTGCGGGGGGTGGGCCTTCGGGCTGTCGCTTGCCCAGTGGTTCTTCTCCTTGTGCGGGGCTCCGCGGCTCGCGCGTCGCCCTGAGGTCTGGTGAGCCTGCCGGCCACACCGTGCCCTCCGGCTCACCCCTGCTTCTGTTCGTGCAGGGAGATCTCGGGGGCGGGCGCGTTTTTGCCTGCGGCTGTCGTACTACCCAGAGTACGCGCCCGTGACCTCGCCGGTTCCCGGCCGGGGCCCCCGAACAGCACCTTTCGCACGTCGGCCCGGACCTCGCGGACGGTGGCGCGGACGGTGCGCCACACCTCCCGTACGACATGTCCGACCGGCGTCAGCACGTGCCGGTACACCTGCGACACGGGCCGGCCCACGAGCACCCACCCGACCAGCCGGACTCCCCGCCACACGGCCCGCACGATCCGCCCGGCGACGTACCAGGCCCAGACGAGCACCTGCCACAGGGGCACGAGCACGTACCGGTACACCCCGACCCCCACGGGCCGCAGCAGATACCGGTAGACCACGGACCCGATCACGGCCAGTCCATGCCCGACCGGGGTCATCACGTACCGGTAGAAAACAGCCCCCACCCACAGCAGCCCCCGCCCGACGGGCGCGAGCACGTACCGCCACAACCCCACCCAGGGCCAGACGAACAGGCTCATGCAGAGTGCCCACAGGGTCCACATCACGCCCTTGGCGAGCGGTGCGAGCAGATACCGCATCCCCCCGCGCCCGACCCAGGCCAGCGCCTCACCGAGCGGACGCAGGAGGTGTACGTACAGGAACCGCCCGACGGGAGCGACGAGGTACGCGTACACGGGCTGGAGCACATACCGCCACAACCCGACCCAGGGCCAGACGAACACCAGCTTGAGCAGCACCGTCAGCACCCAGCCGGTCCCGCGCAGCACCGGCTGGAGGACGTACCCGGAGAAGGGCCCCAGCACGTGCCGCTGGACGGCCCGCCCGAACGCGACGAGCAGATCCCAAACCACCCGTACGGGCAGTACGACGATCAGCGCCACGATCTTGACGGGTACCCGCACGACCCCCACGAGGCAGCCCTCGCCACTCCCCCCGTCCCGCGGCTTCTCAAGTTCCATAACCGTAAGGACACCCAGAACCCCCCGACCGTTGCGGCGGGGGCCGGCTCAGTCGATGGACCCCGGCTCGGCCAGCCACCGGGTGCGGAGGTCGATGTGCTTGGCCAGCGTCTCGAAGTCGCGGTCATAGTGGAGGACGGTCAGGCGATGCCTCGCCGCGGTGACCGCGACCACGAGGTCGACCACTCCCGCGGAGCGCACGCAGCCGGCCTGGGCCAGGGCCTCCTGCAC
Source organism: Streptomyces sp. NPDC032745 (assembly GCF_055579465.1). NCBI lineage: Bacteria > Bacillati > Actinomycetota > Actinomycetes > Kitasatosporales > Streptomycetaceae > Streptomyces > Streptomyces sp. NPDC032745. Next base: position 206,770 of record NZ_JBVING010000004.1, read on the forward strand.
GGCACCGACCCGGACCCACACGTCGTCCGGGATCCCGTGCCACACGTACAGGTCCGTGAATGCCTGCCGCATCGCGGCGTATTGGGCGGCCGACCGCGCGGAGTACAGCGCCTCGGCCTGCGTCGCCGCGCACATGCCGATGCGTCCGGCGGCGAGTGCCGGCCGCCAGGTGGAGAACGGCCCCGGCAGCGTGATGCGGTGAGCGGCGGAGGTGTCGATGAGGAACGTGCCCTCGGTCAGCTCCCCCACGGCCCCCGCACCTCCTCCTTGAATCCGGGTTCCCGCCCCTTGTCGAAAGCGCCTTCCTCATCGAGCTTGACGAGTGCTTCCAGCGCCCGCTGCCGACGCAGCCGTGCTCCTATTTCTTCGAGCGCGGCGTTGACCGTGTCCTTCTTGGTGGTGGTGCCGAGTGCCTCCGCCGCCAGGGCGAGTGCCTCTTCGTTGATGTCGATCACGGTCTTGGCCATGCCGGCCACCTCCTGGCAGCTGGGACAAAGTATTGCTCCACGCTCAATCCAGGATATCCGTGAGAGCCAATTGCAGAAACCTTCAACCGGCAGTCGAATGAATATGCCCCCCACCGTTCCGGGTGAGGGGCATACTCGAGGCGCGGTGTCGGCCGGTGACTACTTCACCACCGTCAGGGGGAGGAGCTTCTTGCCCGTGGGGCCGATCTGGATGTGCGTGTCCATCTGCGGGCACACGCCGCAGTCGAAGCACGGGGTCCAGCGGCAGTCCTCGACCTCTGTTTCGTCGAGGGCGTCCTGCCAGTCCTCCCAGAGCCAGTCCTTGTCGAGACCGGAGTCCAGGTGGTCCCAGGGGAGGACCTCCTCGTACGTGCGCTCACGCGTCGTGTACCAGGCCACGTCCACGCCGTACGCCGGCAGCGTCTTCTCCGCGGCCTCCATCCAGCGGTCGTACGAGAAGTGCTCGCGCCAGCCGTCGAAGCGGCCGCCCGACTCGTACACGGCGCGGATCACGTCGCCGATGCGGCGGTCGCCGCGCGAGAGGAGGCCCTCGACGATGCCCGGCTTGCCGTCGTGGTAGCGGAAGCCGATCGAGCGGCCGTACTTCTTGTCGGCGCGGATCTTGTCGCGGAGCTTGCCCAGGCGGGCGTCCGTCTCCTCGGCCGACAGCTGCGGCGCCCACTGGAACGGGGTGTGCGGCTTCGGCACGAATCCGCCGATCGACACCGTGCAGCGGATGTCGTTCTGGCCGGAGACCTCTCGCCCCTTGGCGATGACGTTGACCGCCATGTCGCCGATCTGGAGCACGTCCTCGTCGGTCTCGGTCGGCAGGCCGCACATGAAGTACAGCTTCACCTGGCGCCAGCCGTTGCCGTACGCGGTGGCCACCGTCCGGATCAGGTCCTCTTCCGAGACCATCTTGTTGATGACCTTGCGCATGCGCTCGGAGCCGCCCTCGGGGGCGAAGGTCAGACCGGAGCGGCGCCCGTTGCGGGTCAGCTCGTTCGCCAGGTCCACGTTGAACGCGTCCACGCGGGTCGACGGCAGGGACAGGCCCACCTTGTCGTCCGTGTAGCGGTCCGCGAGGCCCTTGGCGATCTCGGCGATCTCGGTGTGGTCCGCCGAGGACAGCGACAGGAGGCCGACCTCCTCGAAGCCCGTGGCCTTCAGACCCTTCTCGACCATCTCGCCGATGCCGGTGATGCTTCGCTCCCGCACGGGGCGCGTGATCATGCCGGCCTGGCAGAAACGGCAGCCGCGGGTGCAGCCGCGGAAGATCTCGACGGACATCCGCTCGTGGACGGTCTCGGCGAGCGGGACCAGCGGCTGCTTGGGGTACGGCCACTCGTCGAGGTCCATGACCGTGTGCTTGGACACGCGGTACGGGACGCCCGACTTGTTCGGGGCGACGCGCGCGATGCGGCCGTCGGGCAGGTAGTCGACGTCGTAGAAGCCCGGCACGTAGACCTGGCCGGTCTTGGCCAGGCGGAAGAGGACCTCTTCGCGCCCGCCCGGACGGCCCTCGGCCTTCCACGTGCGGATGATCTCGGTCATGTCGAGGACGGCCTGCTCGCCGTCGCCGATGACCGCGCAGTCGATGAATTCCGCGATCGGCTCGGGGTTGAAGGCCGCGTGGCCGCCCGCGAGGACGATGGGGTGGTCGACCGTACGGTTCCTGGCTTCCAGCGGGATGCCCGCCAGGTCCAGGGCCGTGAGCATGTTCGTGTAGCCCAGCTCCGTGGAGAAGGACAGGCCGAACACGTCGAAGGCACCCACGGGGCGGTGGCTGTCCACGGTGAACTGCGGCACCTTGTGCTCGCGCATCAGTTCTTCGAGGTCGGGCCACACGCTGTACGTGCGCTCCGCCAGCACGCCCTCGCGCTCGTTCAGCACCTCGTACAGGATCATGACGCCCTGGTTGGGCAGCCCGACCTCGTACGCGTCCGGGTACATGAGCGCCCAGCGGACGTCACACGAATCCCACGGCTTGACGGTGGAGTTGAGCTCACCGCCGACGTACTGGATGGGCTTCTGCACATGCGGGAGCAGAGCTTCGAGCTGTGGGAAGACCGACTCGGACATCACGCGACTTTCGTGAAGCGGGCAGGGGGCGACTCTCAAGCGTAACCCGAGGCGCAGCCGCCTCCTGCCGCCGAGATCACCGCCTAGGTGGCGAGGTCCGCCCGGAGCGCGGGGTCGCCGGCCTGCGCCCATACGTCCGGAAGCTCCCGTTCGCGCTGCTCGGCCAGGGCTTCCTCGCGGGCGTAGAGCACGCCCCAGCTGAAAGCTGACTCTCCCGCTCCGGCCGCTTGTGCGCCGAGGCCGTGCAGGGCCTCGCGGGCGACGACGCTGTCCTGGTGGTCGCCGAGCAGGGTCTGGACCGACTTCATGGCCTTGGCCAGCTGTTTTGCCGGTTTGCCGAGGGCGGGTTCGGCGGCCTCCGCCGCATAGCGGGCACGTTTGGCGGCCTTGCGGGCTTCGTGGAGGGCCAGGTCGCGCTCGTGGCCCGGTTCCAGGTCGAGGGCGCCCGCGACGCGGGTGGCGAGCCGCCCGTAGTCGCGCAGGACCGCCTTGGGCAGGGCCCGGGCGGCGGGCTTGGCCGCGCCGGGGAGCAGGGGCGGGTCGGCCAGCAGGGTGTCGAGGGAGTCGAGCAGGGCGGCGTACCGCTTGGCGTCGAGGGCGGCGAGGGCGCGGCGCCGGGTTCCCGAGCGGCGGGCGTTGTTCCACACCCGCAGGCGGCCGCGGACGGGTCCGTGCAGGAGGGTGCGGGGGAGCTCGGCGATGCGGGTCTGGATGCGCTCGGACAGGACTTCCTGGTCGCGGTCGAGACCGAGCTCGGCGGCAAGCCAGCGCAGCTCCTCGCCGAGGGGGTCGGTGGCGGTGCGGTCGAGGACCTTGCGGTGGGTCTTGAAGGCGCTGCGCATACGGCGGCAGGCGACCCGCATCTGGTGGACGGAGTCGGGCAGGTTGCGGCGGACGGCCGGGTCCTGGGCGACGAGGGCATCGCGCTGTTCGCGCAGGTACGCGAGGACGTGCGCGCCCGCGGTGCCCTCGGCGAGGGCGGGCCCGGGGCGGGGAGGCGGTGCGGTGCCGGTCTCGGTGAGGGCGCGGGCGAGTTTGGAGGGGGCGTCGGAGACGTGGAGTCCGGCTTTGCGGAACCTCTTCTCGACGGCGTCGAGGAGGGCGGGGTCGACGCCGTCGGCGAGTTCGACCTCGACCTCGGTCCAGGCTGCGGCGGCCTCGTCGCGCTCGGCGCGGACGTCGTCGGTGGAGAGTTCGGCGAGGAGGGTCCCGTCGGCGTCGAGGAGGTGGGTGACGCGGCGGGAGGAGAGCAGCCGGACCTGGGGTTCGAGGGGGGTGTCGCGGACGCGTGAGCGGACGAGGGCGGCGAGGGCGCGCGGGACGGTGTCGCTGAGGGGGGCGGTGACCTCGTCGCGGACGCCCGGGGAGACGGGCAGTTTGAGGTGCCAGCCGGCGTCGGCGCCGCCGGTGCGGCGTCTGAGGGTGAGGCCGTCGGTGGCGAGCCGCTGGTCGGGGGTGTCGTAGTAGACCGCGTCGAGGTCGACGGTGCCCCGGTCGGCGACGGCCGCGATCGCGGCCGTGCCGGTCAGGTCCGGGACTCCGCGGCGCGCAGCCTTGCTCGTCGTGAACTCGAATTTGCGCTCGATCTCGCGTTTCGTGTCCGCCATGGAACGAACTTAGTCCTGAACGGATCACGACGGCAGGGTGAACGGGGAATCGACCGCGCAAAGCGGCCGAAGATCGGCGCCGCTAGGCCGACATCGGCCGTTGCACCCTGATCGACTGCAGCAGTCCGACCGCCACCCACACAGCGAACATCGACGAGCCTCCGTAGGAGACGAACGGCAGCGGGAGCCCCGCCACCGGCATGATCCCGAGGGTCATCCCGATGTTCTCGAAGGCCTGGAACGCGAACCAGGCGATGATCCCGGCGCACACGATCGTCCCGTACAGCTCGGTGGTCTCGCGGGCGATCATGCAGGCCCGCCAGAGGATGATGCCGAGCAGGACCAGGATCAGCCCGGCGCCGAGGAAGCCCAGCTCCTCCCCCGCCACCGTGAAGACGAAGTCGGTCTGCTGCTCGGGCACGAACTGGCCGGTGGTCTGCGAGCCCTTGAAGAGCCCGGAGCCGGTCAGCCCGCCGGAGCCGATCGCGATCCGCGCCTGGTTGGTGTTGTAGCCGACGCCGGCGGGATCGAGTTCGGGGTTGGCGAAGGCCGCGAAGCGGTTGATCTGGTACTCGTCGAGTACGCCGAGCTGCCAGATCAGGATGGCCCCGGCCGCGCCGGAGCCCATCAGCCCCAGCACCCAGCGGTTGGAGGCGCCGGAGGCGAGCAGGACGCCGAGCACGATGATGACCATGACCATGACGGAGCCGAGGTCGGGCATCAGCATGACGATGCCCATCGGGGCGGCGGCCAGGCACAGCGCCTTGACCACGGTGCGGTGGTCGGGGTGGGCCAGGTCGCCCGCGTCCACCCGGGTGGCCAGCAGCATGGCCATGACCAGGATGATCGTGATCTTCACGAACTCGGAGGGCTGGAGCGAGAAGCCGCCGCCGATCACGATCCACGCGTGGGCGCCGTTGATGGTGGCGCCGAGCGGGGTGAGCACGGCGAGGATGAGCACCAGGGAGAGCCCGTACAGGACCGGCACGGCGCCGCGCAGGGTGCGGTGGCCGAGCCAGACGGTGCCGATCATCAGGACGAGCCCGATGCCGGTGTTCAGGGCGTGCCGGACCAGGAAGTAGTACGGGTCGCCCTGATTGAGCTGGGTGCGGTTGCGGGTCGCCGACCACACCAGCAGGGCGCCGATGAAGGACAGGGCGAGCGCCGAGAGGAGTATCGGCCAGTCGAGCCGGCGCAACACCGAGTCGCGCGAGGTCAGCTTGGCCATCGCGCCGCGCTCGGGCGCGTACCGGGATACGGAGAACTTGTTCGCGGTCTGCATGTCGGTTTTCGGTCCTCAGTCGGGCCGCACGGGGGACGCGGCGGGCGGCCCGGCGAGCACGGGGGCCGGCTCCTCCGGCGACGGTGGCACGTACGGCCGGATCTCGGGGGATTCGATGGAGCCGTCGGGGTCGATCTTGGGCAGTTTGGTCTCCGGTCCCAGCAGCAGGGCCTTCTTCAGGTCCTGCTTGCCCTCCATGTCGAGACCGTAGATGGCGTTGTAGAGGTTGCGGACCGCGGGGCCGGAGGCTCCGGAGCCGGTGCCGCCCTGGGAGATCGTCATGACGATCGTGAAGTCCTTGGTGTAGGTCGCCAGCCAGGACGTGGTCTGCTTGCCGTACACCTGGGCGGTGCCGGTCTTGGCGTGCATCGGGATCTTGTCCATCGGCCAGCCGATGAACCGCCAGGCGGCGGTGCCGCCCGGCTCGGCGACCGAGCGCAGGCCCTTGTCGAGGTTGCCGATGGTCTTGGCGTCGACCGGCAGCCTGCCGTGGGACTGCGGCTTGATCATCTCGATGCGCTTGCCGTCAGGACTGATCAGGGCCTTGCCGACCGTGGGGTCGTAAAGGGTGCCCCCGTTGCTGATCGCGGAGTAGACGGTGGCCATCTGGATGGGGGTGACGAGTACGTCGCCCTGCCCGATGGCGAAGTTGATGCTGTCGTAGGCCTTCAGCTGATTGCCTTCGAGGCAGCTCTCGTAGGCGATCTGCTCGACGTAGGTGCCGCCCTTCTTGCCCTGCTTGCACCAGGAGTCCTTGTTGGCCTTCCAGAAGCTCTGCTTCCACCTGCGGTCGGGGATACGGCCGGTGACCTCGTTCGGCAGGTCGATGTGGGTCTCGGCGCCGAGTCCGAACTCCCGGGCGGTCCGGTAGAACCAGTCGTGGGCGTCCTTCTTCGGCTTGAGGCCGCCGTCGCGCTGCCACTCCTTGTGCCCGAGGGCGTAGAAGACGGTGTTGCAGGAGAACTTGAGAGCTTCGCCCAGGGTGATGGGGCCGTGCCCCTTGGACTCGAAGTTCGCGAAGCTCCGGCCGCCCATGTTGTAGGAAGCGCTGCAGTTGTACTTGCCGTCGAAGTCGTAGCCGGCCCGCACGGCCGCGCTCGCCGACACCACCTTGAAGATGGAGCCGGCGGGGGCCTGGCCCTGGATGGCCCGGTTCAGCAGCGGGTAGTTGGAGTTCTTGCTGGTGAGCCTGGCGTAGTCCTTGCCGGAAATGCCGCCGACCCAGGCGTTGGGGTCGTAGTCGGGCTGGGAGGCCATCGCGACGACCCGGCCGGTCTTGGCCTCCATGACGACGACGGCGCCCGAGTCGGCCTCGTACTTGCGGCCGGTGATGTTGTCGGTCTCGTTGCGGACGGTCTTCATCGCCTGCTGGAGCTCGTACTCGGCGACGGCCTGGACCCGCGCGTCGATGCTGGTGAGGAGGGTGGCCCCGGCCACGCCCGGGTCGGACTTGGTCTGGCCCATGACCCGGCCGAGGTTGTCGACTTCGTACGAGGTGACTTCCGCCTTGCCGCGCAACTGCTTGTCATAGGTGCGTTCGATCCCGGAGCGGCCGACCTGATCGGAGCGCAGATGCGGCGAGTCGGTGTCCTTGGCCTTCTGGATCTCGCCGTCGGTGACCGGTGAGAGGTAGCCGAGCACCTGCGCGGTGCGGGCCCCGCCGGGGGCCGGGTAGCGGCGGACGGCGGTGGGCTCCGCGGTGATGCCGGGGAACTCCTCGGGGCGTTCGCGCAGCTGCAGCGCCTGCTGCGTGGTGGCTTCGAGGGTGACCGGAATCGGCTGGTACGGGGAACCGTTCCAGCAGGGCGCGGGGGTCTGGGAGTCGCAGAGCCGGACCTTCTCCATGACCTCCTTGGGGCTCATGTCCAGGACGTCGGCGAGGCGGGTCATGACGTCCTTGCCCCTGTCCTTCATCTTCATGAGCTTGGTGCGGCTGGCGGAGACGACCAGGCGGGTCTCGTTGTCGGCGAGCGGGACCCCGCGGGCGTCGAGGATCGAACCGCGCACGGCCGGCTGGACGACCCGCTGGACGTGGTTGCTCTTCGCCTCGTGGTAGTACTCCGCGCCGTCGCGGATCTGGAGGAACCAGAGCCGGCCGCCGAGGGTGAACAGCGTCGAGAAGACGAGGACCTGGATCATCATCAGCCGGATCTGCACCCGGGGGGTGCGACCGGTCTCCGGAACATTGGTCACGTCTGCTCCTCCCTCACAGCTTCTTGACGCTCTTCACACCCTTGATTCCCTTGACGCCTTTTATCCGGCCGGCCTTGTTGGCCCGGCTGCGGGCCGTCTTCAGCCGCAGGCCGCCGCGCTGGCTGCCGATGCGCAGGCCGGTGCCGCCGGAGAGCCAGCCGGAGGACACGTCGGCGGCCTTGGCCTGTCCGCCGTTCGCCTCGACGGCCATCGGGTCGTTCTCGGCGCGCCTGGCCAGCGCCATGATGAACGGCACGGTGAACGGTGCGAGCAGCAGGTCGTAGAGGGTCGCGGTGAACAGCAGCCCGGTGAGGCCGACGTGACGGGCGGCGGTGTCGCCGACGAGGGCGCCCACCCCGGCGTAGAGCAGGGTGGAGCCGATCGCGGCGGCGACGACGGTCAGCATCGGGCCCCAGGCGGAGCGGAACCGCCCGGAGTCGGGGCGGACCAGGCCGGCGGCGTACCCGATGACGCAGAGTACGAGCGCGTACCGCCCGGCGGCGTGGTCGGCGGGCGGGGCCAGGTCTGCGAGGAGTCCGGCGGCGAAGCCGATGAGCGCGCCGCTGAGGTGCCCGTACACGAGGGCGAGGGCGACGACGGTGAGCAGGACCAGGTCGGGTACGGCGCCGGGCAGTTGCAGCCGGCCCAGGACGGAGACCTGGACGACGAGGGCGACCACGACGAGCGTGGCCGAGAGCAGGATCCGGTTGAAGCGCATGAGGGTCAGCTCCTACTCGTCGGCCGGCTTGCCGGGCACGCTGGCGGACGGGGACGGTGACGGGGTGACCGTGACGGTGACCGTCGGGGTGGGCTTCACCTCGGGCTTGGGGGGCAGGACGGCGTCGCGCGGGTCCTCGCGCGGCGGCATGACGACGACGCCGACGATGTCCAGGCGCGAGAAGCCGACGAACGGGCGGACCCAGATGGTGCGGGTCAGGTCGCCGCGCGAGGGGTCGACCTTGACCACCTCGCCGATCGGGACGCCGGGCACGAACGGCTTGTTGCCGCGGGATCCGAACGTGACGAGCCGGTCGCCGGGGCTGACCTTGGCCTTGCCGTTGAGCATCTGCACGGACAGGGAGCGGTCGCCCTGGCCGGTGGCGAAGCCGAGCTCGCCGGTCTTCTCCAGGCGGGTGCCCACCGTGAAGTCGGGGTCGTTGGCGAGGACGACCGTGGCGGTGTCGGGGCCGACGGTGGCGACCCGGCCGACGAGCCCGTCCCCGTTGAGGACGGTCATGTCGCGTTCGATGCCGTCCTTGCTGCCGGCGTCGATGGTGACGGTCCAGGAGAAGCCCTGGGCCGCTCCTATGGCGATGACTTCGGCGCCCTTGATGCCGTACTGTCCGGCGCCGGCCCGCTTGAGCATCTCGTCGAGCTCGCGGATGCGGCTGCGGGTCTGGTCGTCGCTGCCCAGCTTGGCCTTCAGGGCGGCGTTCTCGCGCTCCAGCGTGGCGATGCGGTTGTGGCGCTCGCCGGAGTCGCGTACTGCCCCTATCGCGTTGGCGACCGGGTCGACCGCGGTCGCGACGCCCTTCTCGACCGGGCCGAAGACCGCTGCGGCGGCCTGCCGGGCGCCGTCGACCGGAGACTCCTCGCCTGCCCTGATGTCCACCGTGATCAATGCGAACGCGATGGCGATCAGGAGCACCAGGAGCAGCCGGCTTTCTCGTGTGTCCCTCACGTGCGGCGGCCGTGCCTTCCTTTTCGGATTCTTCTTCGTCTGTATATCAACGATCCGCCGCACGGGCGCGGCAGCACCCGTACGGCGGATCCTTGTGTTCCGCATGGCCCCCGGACGGGGGTCTGTATCAGCGCCGGGGCTGGGCGTCCAGGACCTGCTGGAGCGCCTCGAACTCCTCGACGCACTTGCCGGAGCCGAGCGCCACGGAGTCGAGCGGGTCCTCGGCGATGTGGATCGGCATGCCCGTCTCGCGGCGCAGCCGCTCGTCGAGCCCGCGCAGCAGGGCGCCGCCGCCGGTCAGGACGATGCCGCGGTCCATGATGTCGCCGGAGAGCTCCGGCGGGCACTTGTCGAGGGTCGTCTTGACCGCGTCGACAATGGCGTTGACCGGCTCCTCGATGGCCTTGCGGACCTCGGCTGCGGAGATCACGACGGTCTTGGGCAGGCCCGAGACCAGGTCGCGGCCGCGGATCTCGGTGTGCTCGTCCTTGTCGAGGTCGTAGGCCGAACCGATGGTGATCTTGATCTGCTCGGCCGTCCGCTCACCGAGGAGGAGCGAGTACTCCTTCTTGATGTGCTGGATGATCGCGTTGTCGAGCTCGTCACCGGCCACCCGGATGGACTGCGCCGTGACGATTCCGCCGAGGGAGATGACGGCGACCTCGGTGGTGCCGCCGCCGATGTCCACGACCATGTTGCCGGTGGCCTCGTGGACGGGCAGGCCCGAGCCGATGGCGGCGGCCATGGGCTCTTCGATGATGTGCACCTGGCGGGCGCCGGCCTGCGTGGACGCCTCGATGACGGCGCGCCGCTCCACTCCCGTGATGCCGGAGGGTACGCAGACCACGACGCGCGGACGGGCCAGGTAGCGGCGCTTGTGGATCTTGAGGATGAAGTACCGGAGCATACGCTCGGTGATCTCGAAGTCGGCGATGACGCCGTCCTTGAGGGGCCTGACGGCGACGATGTTGCCGGGCGTCCGGCCGATCATCTTCTTCGCCTCGGAGCCGACCGCCAGGATGCCGCCGGTGTTCGTGTTGATGGCGACCACGGACGGCTCGTTCAGGACGATCCCCCGGCCCCTCACGTACACCAGCGTGTTGGCGGTCCCGAGGTCGATCGCCATGTCACGGCCGATGAACGACATGTTGTTCCCCTTGTTCCCCATGAGGAGCGTCTGGCCTTCCACTTGATAGCGGCTGCTGTCAGGTCGGCGAGGTGGGTGTGTGGGTGGAGGCCCCATCGTAGTGCCGCAAGTATGAACACCGCGCGACGGGACTCCGGCAATCCCGCCGGAACGGAAACCCGCCCCCTTAGTGGTGACGACGTGTCCTGCCCATGCGTTCCCGCAAGTGCCCGCCAATACCGAAGGGCGACCGAAATTACTTCGGTCGCCCCAGGTCATGAGCGCTATTCGGCTGATGTTACGTCAGGAAGGACTCATCCGAGGGTGGGGAAGAACAGCTTCAGCTCGCGCTCGGCGGACTCCTCGGAGTCCGAGGCGTGGATGAGGTTCTCCCGGGTGATGGTGCCGAAGTCCCCCCGGATGGAGCCGGGCGCCGCGGCGATCGGGTCGGTCGGTCCGGCCAGCTGGCGGACACCCTCGATCACGCGTTCCCCTTCCACCACGAGGGCCACGATCGGGCCGCTCGCCATGAAGCCCATGAGGGGCTCGTAGAACGGGCGACCCACGTGCTCGGCGTAGTGCTGCTCCAGGATGCTCCGGTCGAGCGTACGCAGCTCCAGCGCCGGGATGCTCCAGCCGGCCTTGCGCTCGATGCGGCCGATGATCTCGCCCACCAGGCCACGCCTGACCGCGTCCGGCTTGAGCAGGACGAGCGTGCGCTGGGTCATGTTGTAACTCCTTGCGGCAAACGGGTGCGGTTACCCGAGGCTACAGGGGCCGGACCCGGCCGGCGCACGGGCCCGTCAGGCCTGCGCCTCGCTCTGCGCGGCCCACCGGGCCTTGATCGCGTCGATCTTGCCGCCGTAGTGCACCGAGCACCACCACAGCCCCGCGAACACCGCACCCAGGAAGAACATCATCGGCACGAAGAACCCGCTCAGGATCAGGCCGATCTGCAGGGCCCAGCCGATCTGTACCGCGCCGGGACGCGACAGCATCCCGCACAGCAGCACCGACAGCAGCATGGCGAGCCCGCAGACCGTCCAGACCGTGGCCTGGGTCAGATCCGGGTTCTTCATGGCGACCAGCCCCGCGAAACCGATCACGAAGAACTCGCCGATCAGCGTCGAAGCACACAGCGTGCGCATCCCTCAGCCCCTCTTCAGCAGCAGGCGGGCCTCGCCCACCGTGATCACGGACCCGGTCACCAGGACCCCGGCCCCTCCGTACTCGGCCTCTTCCTCCGCGAGGGTGATCGCCGCCTCCAGGGCGTCGTCCAGCCGCGGCTCCACCTGCACCCGGTCCGGCCCGAAGACCTCGACCGCGACCGCCGCCAGCTCGTCCGCGGACATCGCGCGGTGGCTGGAGTTCTCCGTGACCACGATCTCCGCGAAGATCGGCTCGAAGGCCTCCAGGACCCCCTTGACGTCCTTGCCCTCGCTCGCGGCCATGACCCCGATCAGCCGGCTGAAGCCGAAGGCCTCGGTCACCGCTTCCGCCGTGACCTGAGCGCCGGCCGGGTTGTGCGCCGCGTCCAGGACCACCGTCGGGCTGCGCCGCACGACCTCCATGCGGCCCGGCGAGGTCACCGAGGCGAAGGCCCTGCGTACGGTCTCCAGGTCCAGCTCCCGCGACTGCTGCGCGCCGACGCCGAAGAAGGCCTCGACCGCCGCCAGCGCCACCGCCGCGTTGTGCGCCATGTGGGCCCCGTACAGCGGCAGGAAGATGCCGTCGTACTCGCCGCCCACGCCGCGCAGCGTCAGCATCTGCCCGCCGACCGCCACCTCGCGCGCGACGACGCCGAACTCCATGCCCTCGCGGGCCACCGTCGCGTCGACCTCGACGGCCTTCTTCAGCAGCACCTGCGCCGCGTCCACCGGCTGCTGCGCCAGGATCACGGTGGCGTCCTGCTTGATGATGCCGCCCTTCTCCTGGGCGATCTCGCCGGGCGTCGCGCCGAGGCGGTCGGTGTGGTCCAGGCTGATGGGGGTGATCACCGCGACCGAGCCGTCGATCACGTTGGTCGCGTCCCAGGTGCCGCCCATGCCGACCTCGACCACGGCCGCGTCGACCGGGGCGTCCGCGAAGGCCGCGTACGCCATACCGGTGAGCACCTCGAAGAAGGACAGCCGGAACTCCTCGGCGGCGTCGACCATCTCCACGTACGGCTTGATGTCGTAGTACGTCTCGATGAAGCGCTCGGCGCTGATCGGCGCCCCGTCCAGGCTGATCCGCTCGGTGACCGACTGCACGTGCGGGCTGGTGTAGCGGCCGGTGCGCAGCTCGAAGGCGTTCAGCAGGGCCTCGATCATGCGGGCGGTGCTGGTCTTGCCGTTGGTGCCGGTGACGTGGATGGACGGGTACGCGCGCTGCGGTTCGCCGAGGACGTCCATCAGTGCGGCGATCCGGGTGACGGACGGCTCCAGCTTGGTCTCGCCCCAGCGGGTGGCGAGCTCCTGCTCCACCTCCTGCAGCGCCCTCATCACCTCCGGGTCGAGGGGGTGCGCGGGCACCGGGTCGCCCTGGGGCGGTCCGGCCTGGGCGCGCAGGGTGCGGCTGCCGGCCTCGATCACCGCCAGGTCGGGGTCGCGGTCGGACTCTTCGGCCACGATCCGGTCGAAGACCTCGAGGGTCTCGTCGCGGTCGTCGGGTCCGTTGCTCTCGGGCTGCTGCTCACTCACGGGGCCAGTCTACGGACGGGGGGCCCGGGGACTTTCGACCCGGCCGTTTCAGGACGTTCGGCGCCCGTTGCGACCGGATCGTTATGCAAGCCTTGCGGGCAGGAGATAGGGGAACAAATGCCGCAGGCCAGCAGTAACACGTCCGCTTCCAGCCGCGACATAGGGATCGATCTGGGGACCGCGAACACCCTGGTCTACGCCCGGGGGCACGGAATCGTCCTCAATGAGCCGTCCGTGGTGGCCGTGAAGGCGGGCACCACCACCGCGCTGGCCGTCGGGACCGAGGCCAAGGAGACCATCGGCCGCACTCCCGGCTCCATCACCGCGATCCGGCCCCTGAAGGACGGGGTGATCTGCGACTACGAGGCCGCCGAGGAGATGATCCGGCACTTCGTCCGCAAGGCCGTGCCCGGGCGGCGGCCGCGCACCCGGATGGTGATCTGCGTGCCCTCCGGGGTCACCCCGGTCGAGCGGCGGGCCATCGTCCACGCCTCGACCCGGGCCGGGGCCAGGGCCGTCCACCTGATCGAGGAGCCGATGGCGGCGGCGATCGGCGCGGGCCTGCCGGTGGCCGAGCCGCGCGGCTCGATGGTGGTGGACATCGGCGGCGGTACCACCGAGGTCGCCGTCATCTCGCTCGGCGGGATCGTCACGTCCCGGTCGCTGCGGGTCGGCGGGGACCGGCTGGACGCCGCGATCATGGACTACGTACGCAAGGAGCACGGACTGCTCATCGGCGAGCGCAGCGCCGAGGACCTCAAGGTCGGCATCGGATCGGCCTGGCCGGTGCCGGACCGGCCGGAGCTGGAGACCCGTGCCTTTACGGTGCGCGGCAGGGAGCGGGTCGGCGGCATGCCGAAGACGCTCTCGCTGGGCGCCACGGACGTTCGGGCCGCGCTCGACGAGCCGGTCGAGGCCATCATCGCCGCGGTGCGCGCCACCCTGGAGGAGTGCCCGCCCGAGCTGTCCGGCGACGTGATGGAGCACGGCATCGTCCTGACCGGCGGCGGCGCACTGCTGCCGGGCCTGGACCTGCGAATGGCCTCCGCAACGGGGATCCCGGTCTTCGTCGCCGACGCCCCGCTCGACTGCGTGGCCCTGGGCTCCGGCCGGTGCGTGGAGGACCTGGACACCCTGAACGGCCTGCTGGTCCCGGCGAAGGCCTGACCCCGGCTATCCGCGCGGGAGGGTGGCCACGACCGTGTACGAGTCCTCCGTGCGCGTCGCCGTCAGGGTTCCGCCCAGGCTGCGCACGCGCTCGGACATGCTCGCCGTGCCCGAGCCGGCCGAGACGGGGGCGCGCGTCGGCGTACGGGCGGGCAGGCCGTTACTGACCGCGATCCGCAGCTGCGGGCCGTCCGCCGCGATCGACACGTCGATGGTCTCCCCGCAGGCGTGCTTGGCCGCGTTGGTCAGGCACTCCTGCACCACCCGGTAGACCGCGGCCTGCCGGAGCGGCGACAGCCCGTGCACCTGCGGATCCAGGGCCAGTCGTACGGGGGAACCGGCCCGCCCGCTCTCCTCCGCGAGGGCCGGCAGCCCGTCCACCCCCGGGGTCGCGGCCCGCTCCCCGCGCTGCACGATGATCTCGTTGAGCACCAGATGGGCCCGGCGCGCGGTGTCGGCCAGCTCCTCGAAGTCCTTGGCGTGCGCCGACTTGCGCGCCCGCATCGACAGCACCTCGGAGCGCACCGTCAGCAGCGTCAGCTCCCGGCCGACGAAGTCGTGGACGTCGCGGGCGACCGAGGTGCGCTCCTGCTGGACCGCCTGCAGCACCGCCGATTCGGCCCGCCGGGCGGCCAGCTCGCGCACCAGGTCGTGCCGGTAGGCCGCGATGCCGACGGCCGAGGCGAGCACCCCGATGGGCACGACCAGACTCAGGAACGAGCTGAGGGTCTGGGCCCGCGGTTCGGGCCAGCCCGGGACGCTGAAGACGATCAGCGCGAACGCGATGTACCCGACGGTGGCGAGGACCGCGGGCCGGCGCCCCCGGTAGCGGCCGACCGAGTAGAGCGCGAACTGGATCAGCGTCAGCTCGTGCAGCCAGCCGATGAAGAGCAGCGCGGTGAGGTACGAGATCCAGGGCGCCCGGCGGCGCACCACCAGGCTCGAGCACCCGGCGGCGAGCACGACGGCCGCCATGGGGCCGCTGAGCGAGTTGTCCGCGGCGGCCAGGCCGGGCAGGTCCAACGCCATCATGCCGAGGCAGCTGAGTGCGGTGAGCACGTCAAGCGCCCGGGGAGACCCGGTCCAGCTCTCGGCGAGCCGGCGGCCGGTGGCCGCGGCCCGGCGGAGCACCGGGGCGACGGGCGGGACGTGCATGCCATCCATCATCCGTGCTCGCCGAGCGGGATCGGATCAGCCAACCGGGCCGAAAACGTGATGTCCGACACTCCGGACAACTCGGGACACAATTCCTCAGGGTGCGGGATCGGTGCCGGGGCCCGCGTAGTCGGAGCCGAAGCAGGACCGGATCTCCCGCTCGGTGTCCGGGCGGCCCGCGAAGTTGAGCCGGGACTCCGCCTCCTTGGGGGCGGCCCTGGGGTCGGAGTCGAAGTAGACCGACCACCAGTAGACGCCGGCCATCTTGCGCTCCCGGACGACCTGGCAGACCGCCTTGTACCAGTTGGCCTGCACCGCGGGGTTCAGCGTGCGCTTCGCGTAGAAGTCGCCGGGTGCGTGGTACGCCCCGTCCATGGCGCTGATGCCCGCCTCGGCCAGCACGATCCGCGGCAGCGCGCCCTTGCTCTTCTTGTCGAGCCAGCCGTTCCAGCCGTCGACGAGCTGGTCGACGGGTGCGTCGTCGGCGACCTTGACGGGGAAGTAGGCGTCGACGCCGAGCCGGTTGACGGGCACCGCGATGTGGCCGCTCACGTAGTTGTCCCAGTTCGCGTCGTAGGACACCTCGCCCTTGAACCGCTTCTCGGCCGCCGCGATCAGGGACTTCCAGCCCGGGTGGCCCTCCATGGAGTTCAGCTCCGTGCCGATCACGAACGTCGCCGCCTGCTGCCGCTGGGCCGCGTCGAGGTACGGGCCGAGCAGGGCCTCGTACGACTCGAACCAGGCCTCCTTGTCGGTCGGCTTGATGTTGCCGCGCCAGCCCTCCGGCGGCACGAGCGCGGCCTCGTCCAGGGTCGGGCGGACGGTGGTGCGCAGTCCCGCTTCGTGGAAGACGCGCAGGACCGTGTCGAGGTGCCCGGGCGTCGGGGTGCTCTTGCCGGCCGCGAGCTTCGTCGAGGTGCGGCCCTCGGTGTAGAAGGGGAAGGAGACGGCCACGGCGTTGGCCTTCAGTCCGACGAGGTAGTCGGCCTGCTCGCGCGCCTTCTTCTCGACGTACGCGTCGCTGTGTTCCTTCTTGTCCTCCCAGAAGACCTGGACGCCCCATTCGGGCATGCCGGCCTTCCAGGGCTTTTCCGCCTTCGGTGCGGGCCCGGCGGGCTTGGCCGCCTCGGCCGCGCCGCCGCCCCCGCCGGCGAGGACGGTGTCGTCGCCGCCCTTGGCGGGGGCGGAGTCGTGCAGGACCAGGATCGGCTTGGGGGAGCCCGACCTCCAGCGCAGGGGGTGGTCGCCGATCACGAAGGGCAGTCCGAGGACCAGGGAGGTCACGGTCACCGGGAGGATCGCGAGCAGGGGGACCTTGGAACGCTTCGTCTTCTCGTTCTTCTCGTACTTCTCGTTCTTCACGAGGGGCTCTCGGTTTCTCATACGGGTGCTCATGCGGGCTTGGCGATGACGACGAACTTGTTCTCCTCGCGCTTGATGAACTTGATCAGCCCGCGCAGGCCGCCGAGTCCTTCCAGCACGGAGAACAGCGGGATGAGGCCGAGCACGGCGAACGGCTCCCACCAGCGGCGCTTGCCGTTCGCCGAGACCAGGGCGTTGAGCCGCAGGCCTTCCCAGTACGTCCAGATGACGTACGCGAAGCTGAGCGACCACATGATCACGACGGACTGCGTCACGGGCGAGGTGTTGAAATCGCCGATGAACCAAGCCACCAGGAGCACGGTCGCGACGTGCTGGAGCGGGCCGAGGACCCAGCTGACCATGCAGAGCATCAGGAACCAGCGGTAACGGAACGGCACCGTGCGGTTGAAGCAGAGCGCGACCAGCCCCCACGCCCAGCGCTCGCGCTGCTTGATGAAGTCCCTGGTGGTGGCCGGGGAGGCGCCGTAGCAGCGGCCGTTGAACCAGTCGCTGCGGCCCGGGTACTTGCGGCAGAACGTCAGCGCGAGCTGGGCGTCCTCCACGATGGCCTTGGGCCCGAAGTCCCAGCCGATCGTCGCCTCGATGGAGGCGCGGAGCAGCAGCAGTTCGCCGTGCACCCCGGCGACCGGGGTGCCGAGACCGGTGAAGGCCCGGAAACGGGCTATGTCGTCGGCGGGGCGGACCGCGTCGGCCAGCCAGGTGAACCGGTTCACGGCGTTCTCGCGCGGGTAGGCGAGGATGCCCTGCGCCATGTGCTTGCCCGCGTCGCCCTCCCTGCGCTGGCGGTTCACGAACTGGGCCATGGACGCGGCGGTGTCGGGGCCGACCCCGGTGTCGTCGTCCATGTGCAGCACCCAGACGTCGTCGAGGGCCTCGCCCTCGTCGATCCGCAGCTCGTGCGCGTAGTGGTTCGCGCGGGCCTTGAACCGGGTTCCGTTCGCCGTCTCGTACACCTTGGGCACGGTGACCACGCGGATCAGGTCGTTCATCGCGGCCAGGTCGTCTATCCGCTCGGCCGCCTCGCAGCCCTCCTCCGTGAGGACGTCGACCCGCATCCGGGGGAAGTACGGGGGCAGGTGCTCCACGTAGCTGAGGACCGAACGCTCCAGCGCCGGATAGGTGTCGTGGCGGCCGATGGTCGGCACGAGCACGATGAGGAAGTCCTCCTCGACCGGCGCCGGCGGAACCATCTCGTGCGCCTTGCGCAGTCGGCGGCGGATCAGCAGGACACCCTGGAAGCCGACCATGACGCCGATGGCGGGCAGCGACCAGATGACCGACAGCGTCCAGCCGAGCGGGGTCGGGTTCGGCTCGAACACCCACAGGCCGAAGCTGACGAGGACCAGGAAGGGCAGCAGGAAGGCCAGCACGCTGGGCTTCCAGTCGGCATGGCGCTGCACCAGTTTCGCATCGCGACGGGACGTCGTCACGACCTCTTGTACGGGGGCGAGGGTCATGGGAAGGGTCCTTCGGGGTTCCTACTGCTGTTGCGGCGGCGACTGTTGGGGCTGCTGGGGCTGCTGGGGCCAGGAAGGCTGCCCCCCGTAGGGGCCGGGCCCGTAACCGGGCTGCGGCTGCTGGGGCTGCTGGGGCTGCGGCTGGGCGTAGCCCGTCTGCGGCACCTGGGGCCCGGGCTGCGCCGGGTAGGACGGCGGAGGCCCGAACCCGTGCGCGGGCTGCGGCGGTTGCGGCGCCTGCGGCACGTGCTGCTGCGGGAACTGCGTCGGTTGCTGCTGCGCCTGCTGGGCCAAGGCCGCACGCTGGGCCTGCTCATGGGCCTGCCGGGCCTCGTGCGCCTGCTGGGTCCACGGGTTCACCGGCGGCTGCCAGGGCTCGTAGGCCGCGAAGTCCCGCAGCAGCAGCACGATCAGGGCGCCGGTCACGAGGACGCCGACGGCGAAGGTCGCCAGCTTCAGCCCGCCCTGGAGGGTCGAGGTGAAGTAGTCGGTCTGCTTCTCGTCGAACAGCGCGCCCGTCAGGCTGCGCATCCGGTTGTAGCCCTCGATGGCCGCGCCGCCGATGATGATGCCCCGGCCGAGGGTGTTCCCGCGCAGGACGAGAAGGCCGCCCGCCACGTAGACGACACCCCAGTTGAGGTTGAACGTCTCGGCGGCTCCGGAGCCGTCGCCGATGCCGTAGTAGACGATGCCCTGCAGGAAGTCGACGACGCCGACCTGCCAGAAGCAGTTGTAAAGGGCCCACAGGAGCAGGACCCCCGCCCATCCCATGGCCACGAAGGCGGCCACGCGGTGGGCGCGTGGCGTTAGCGCGCTCAACTTCACTCCTTCTCGGATGATCCGTCGTGCAGGGCGAGCCATTGCACTCCGGAGGGGCCCGGTTCACGGCCCCCGGTGATCGTCTTGGGGTCGTTGTAGGTCTGCTGCACGTCCGCCTGGGGGTTCTTCGCGGTGAGCCCGTCGCCCCACACGGTCCACAGCACCCAGGGCGCCTTGTCGAGCGTCGTGCGCTGCGCCGCGCCCAGCGGCACGTGGAAGGACTCCGCGAGGATCCGCGGCTTGCCGTAGTCCTCGAGGCCGCGGTGCCACGTCGATGTCCAGGCGGCCGGGTCGAAGGGCTGGTCCGGCGTTCCGCTGTAGTCGTCGACCCCGACCACGTCGACGTACTCGCCGCCCGGGTAGAAGTCCCAGGGTTCGCTGCCGTGGATGCCGTCCCAGGCCGTGGGGGCCCATACGAAGATCAGGTTGTGCAGGCCCCGGGAGCCGACCAGGTAGTGGTGGAGCAGCTCCCACAGGGCCGTGTACTGCTGCGGCTTCAGCCCCGCCCACCAGAAGCTCTGCTCCCCGCCGAGCGAGTTCATCTCGTGGTACGGGCGCAGCAGTACGGGTACGTCGTACGCGGCCAGGTAGCCGAGGTGGTCCGCGAGGAACGACAGGTCGAGCAGGAGCGCCGCGTGTTCGGGGGTGCCGGGGGTGAGCACCCGGTCGATCCAGCCCGGGTCCTTCGCCGAGGGGGCGTTGCGGCGCAGCGTCTGGTCGTAGCTCTTGACGGGGCTGCCCGGCCACGGCTGGTGGAACGACATCCCGACCAGGCCCGCGGGCGCTCCCCCGTTGGTCGGCAGCACGGTCTTCGTGCCGTTCCAGAGGCGTTCGGTGCCGGTCGGGTTGTACGAGCCGTCGTCCTTGCGGGGCAGTCCGTGCCAGACGCCCATGGCGAGGTCCACGACGTCGTTCGTGTAGGTCCAGAACTCGCGGCGGGCGGGCCAGGCGGCTCGCGAGTAGTCCCGCGCCTCGCCCACGCCCCAGCTGTCCTGCTGGTAGCCGGGGCCCAGGTCCAGTTCGAGGAAGGCCGGCAGTTTCCCGGTGATGTCCTGGGGTTTGCGGTAGTAGTAGCCGGGCGGTTTGGGACCGCTGTGGTCGCCGTACTCCGGGTTGTACCGCTCGTTGTGCACCTCGGCGTGCTGGCCTATGAGGGTGCCGCGGCGCCGTCCGGCCCGGGCGTCCGCCTCCAGCCCGGCCAGTAACCGGTACACGGCCCGGGCCGACTTCGAAGCCTTGGGATCCCGTGACACCAGGTCCTGCTGCAGGCCGGTGGCGGGGGCGCGCGAGGTGCTGAAGGCCGCCACTCCGGCCAGGGCGCCGCCCGTGGTCGCGGTGGCCGCCGCCCCCAGGAGGAGATTGCGGCGCTTCAGCTCGCGGCCTAAGACCGGGCGGCCCGACACGTCACGACCCCACACTCCGAGACCCCCCTCGGTCGACAGCCGGCCGACGATGGCCCCTGCCGATGACTCGGAACCCCCGGGACCGCTGTCACCCTACGCGTCGGCCCCCGAGCGATGCACTCGGGGGCCGAACGTTCACCGTATGTACGTGTGGTTCACCGTTTGTGCCTGTTACGCCGCGGGCAGCGTCTCCAGCTGGGCCTGGATCCGGGCGATGTCCGCCTCGGCCTTGGCCAGCCGGCCCTTGATCTTGTCCACGACGTTGTCGGGGGCCTTGGCCAGGAAGGCCTCGTTCCCGAGCTTCGCCTCGGCCTGCTGCTTCTCCTTCTCCGCGGCCGCGAGGTCCTTGGAGAGGCGCGCCCGCTCGGCGGCCACGTCGATCGTGCCCGACAGGTCGAGCGCGACGCTGGCGCCGGCGACCGGCAGGGTGGCGGTGGCTGTGAAGGCCTCGCCCTCCGGCTGCAGGCGCAGCAGCTGGCGCATGGCCGCCTCGTGCGCGGCCAGCGGCGTACCGGTCAGGTCCAGACGGGCGGGGACCTTCTGGCCGTCCTGGAGACCCTGCTCCTTGCGGAAGCGGCGGACCTCGGTGACGACGGCCTGGACTCGCTCGATCTCCGCCTCGGCGGCATCGTCGCGGAAGCCGCCCGGGGCGTCAGCCCCGGGAACGGACACAGCCTTGGGCCACTCGGCGATGACGAGCGACTCGCGGCCGGTCAGCGTGGTCCACAGCGTCTCGGTGACGAAGGGGACGACCGGGTGCAGCAGCCGCAGCATGACGTCGATGACCTCGCCGAGCACACGGCCGGAGACCTTGGCCTGCTCGCCGCCCGCGAAGAACGTCGTCTTCGACAGCTCCACGTACCAGTCGAAGACCTCGTCCCACGCGAAGTGGTAGAGCGCCTCGCTGAGCTTCGAGAACTGGAAGTCCTCGTAATACGCGTCGACCTGCGCGACCGTCTTGTTCAGGCGGGACAGGATCCAGCGGTCGGTGGCCGACAGCTGCTCGACCGGCGGCAGCTCGCCCTCGATGGTGGCGCCGTTCATCAGCGCGAAGCGCGTGGCGTTCCAGATCTTGTTGGCGAACTTGCTGGACGCCTGGACCCAGTCCTCGCCGATCGGCACGTCGGTGCCCGGGTTGGCGCCCTTGGCCAGGGTGAAGCGGACGGCGTCGGAGCCGTACTTGTCCATCCAGTCCAGCGGGTCGACGACGTTGCCGAAGGACTTCGACATCTTCTTGCCGCGCTCGTCGCGGACCAGGCCGGTCAGCGCGATGGTCTTGAACGGCGCCTCGCCGTCCATGGCGTACAGGCCGAACATCATCATCCGGGCGACCCAGAAGAAGATGATGTCGTGGCCGGTGACCAGGACGTCGGTGGAGTAGAACTTCGCCAGGTCCGGGGTCTTCTCCGGCCAGCCGAGCGTGGAGAACGGCCACAGGCCGGAGGAGAACCAGGTGTCGAGGACGTCGGTGTCCTGGTGCCAGCCCTCGCCGGTGGGCGCCGCGTCGTCGGGGCCGACGCAGACGATCTCGCCGTCCGGGCCGTACCAGACCGGGATGCGGTGGCCCCACCACAGCTGGCGCGAGATGCACCAGTCGTTGAGGTTGTCGACCCAGTCGAAGTAGCGCTTCTCCATCTCCTTCGGGTGGATCGTGACCCGGTCGTCGCGGACCGCGTCACCGGCAGCCTTGGCGAGGGTCTCGACCTTGACCCACCACTGCAGCGACAGGCGCGGCTCGACGGTGGTGGAGCAGCGGGAGCAGTGCCCGACGGAGTGCAGGTACGGGCGCTTCTCGGCGACGATGCGGCCCTGCTCGCGCAGCGCCCCGACGACCGCGGAGCGGGCCTCGAAGCGGTCCAGGCCGAGGAAGGGGCCGTGAACGGTGATGATGCCGTGCTCGTCCATGATCGTCATGTTCGGCAGGCCGTGGCGCTGCCCGATGGCGAAGTCGTTCGGGTCGTGGGCGGGCGTCACCTTGACGCAGCCGGTGCCGAACTCGGGGTCGACGTGCGTGTCCGCGACCACCGGGATGGAGCGGTCGGTGAGCGGCAGCTTGATGAGCTTGCCGACGAGGTGCTTGTAGCGCTCGTCGTCCGGGTGCACGGCGATGGCCGTGTCACCGAGCATCGTCTCGGCGCGCGTGGTCGCGACGACGAGGGTGTCCTCACCCTCGCCGTACTTGATCGAGACGAGCTCGCCCGCGTCCTCCTGGTACTCCACCTCGATGTCGGAGATGGCCGTGAGACACCGGGGGCACCAGTTGATGATGCGCTCGGCGCGGTAGATCAGCTCGTCGTCGTAGAGCTTCTTGAAGATCGTCTGGACGGCCTTGGAGAGGCCCTCGTCCATGGTGAACCGCTCGCGCGACCAGTCGACGCCGTCGCCGAGCCGGCGCATCTGGCCGAGGATCTTGCCGCCGTACTCTTCCTTCCACTGCCAGACGCGCTCGACGAACTCCTCGCGGCCCAGGTCGTGGCGGGACTTGCCCTCCTCGGCGAGCTGCTGCTCGACCTTGTTCTGGGTGGCGATACCGGCGTGGTCCATGCCGGGCAGCCAGAGGGACTCGTACCCCTGCATGCGCTTGCGGCGGGTCAGGGCGTCCATGAGCGTGTGCTGGAAGGCGTGCCCCAGGTGCAGGGAGCCGGTGACGTTCGGCGGGGGGATGACGATGGTGTACGCGGGCTTCTCGCTCGCGGGATCGGCCGTGAAGTACCCACGCTCCACCCAGCGCTCGTAGAGCTTCCCCTCTACCTCGGCCGGAGCGTACGCGGTCGGCAGTTCGGAGTTGGGGCTGCTGGGTGTCTGCGTGTTCTCGGTCACGAGGCACAGTTTAGTGGCGTAACAGTCAAGTCATGAAACCGGTAATGAGGGGGCCCGGCGCCCTGCGCGACTCCGGCTTCCGCCAGGATGTCTGAAACGCATAAAGGATTCCTGAAGGGGGACGCGGGCATGAGTTACAACCAGCCGGGACCGTACGGGGCCCAGCCGCCGCAGCAGCCGGGACCGTACGGGGGCCCGCAGCCGGGACCGTACGGCCAGCCCGCCCCGCAGCCCGGCTACGGATACCCGCAGCAGCCCCCGCCGCCGGGCGTCCCCCCGCAGGGCTACCCCCAGCAGCCCCAGCCGGCCTACGGCTACCAGCAGCCGGGGATGCCCCCGCAGCCCCCGTACGGAGGAATGCCGCAGCAGCCGAAGAAGTCGAAGGCGGGCGTCATCATCGCCGTGGTCGTCGCGGTAGCGGTCATCGCGGGCGCCGGCTGGTACTTCACGAAGGGCGGCGGCGCGGGCGGCGCCATCGCGGCGGACACCAAGGGTTACAAGCTGGCCTTCCCGGCCTCGGTCGACAGCTACGCGAAGAACGATCAGGCGGCTGGTACCGCGAAGAGCGACACGCCCCTGACGGGCGAGCAGAAGACCAAGGCCGAGGCCATCGGCATCAAGGACCCGCACCAGGCGACCCAGCAGTACCTGAACGGCACGAAGGGCAAGGCCAAGCAGATGACCGCGAGCGGCTTCTGGGGCCAGATCGACGACCCTGAGCGGGCCCTGGACGCCTACTTCGCCACGATCGGCGCCCCCAACCCGGAGACCGACAAGCTCGGCCTGAAGTACGAAAAGGTCGGCGCCCCCAAGGCGTTCACGCCGGACGGGTTCAAGGGCGCCGTCATGCAGTGCGTCGACGTCAAGATGTCCACCACGAAGACCACCAAGCCGGGAGAGCCCAGCTCCCTCGTGGTCCCCACCTGCGCCTGGAGCGACCACTCCACCTTGGTCGCGGTGAACCACATGGACCAGACGACGATCCTGACCGGTGGCACCCAGGGCACCCTGGAGGACGTCTCCAAGCTGGCGGCGAAGCTCTACAACAGCTCGCGAACCAAGGTCTGATCGCGCCGGTGGCCGGTGCGGGCACTCGTCCCGCACCGGGCCGACCTGTACAACTCTCAGCCCGCCAGGCCACACGCCTCCTGCGCGTGATAGACCCGCACCCCGATGTTCATCAGCTGCCCCAGACAGCTGCCATAGGCGATGGGCGAAAACTCGGACCCGGCCTTACAGGCGGCCTCCACGTTCGGGCCGACGTTGTAGCCCTGCTCGTGCAGGTAGTACTGGCAGTCGCCCTGATCCGCCGAGGCAGGCGTAGCCGCCATGATCGGGAGGGCAGCTGCGGCAAACGTCGCGGCCAGGACGCCGACTGCGCGCTTCTTCATCTTCATGTCTCGTTCCCCTCGACTAAGGCTGGTCGAGACAAAGATGATCAAGAAGTCATCCGCCGCACCAGGCAGCACGGCCCACTTGTCCGATTATCGGCAAAGGTAGTCCGAATATGCGAAGGGGCGCCCCGGGTGACCGGGGCGCCCCTTCGCGTACGTGTAACGGTTACGCCGACTTCTCCTGCGGGCCCTGGTCCTTCGGGACGATGCGGGGGACCAGCGTCGGGTTGACGTTCGAGCGGACCACGTCCGCGGTGATGACCACGCGGGCCACGTCCTTGCGGGACGGGACCTCGTACATCACCGACATCAGGACCTCTTCCATGATGGCGCGCAGGCCGCGCGCGCCCGTCTGGCGGAGGATCGCCTGGTCCGCGATGGCCTCCAGCGCCTCGCGCTCGAAGTCCAGCTCGACGCCGTCGAGTTCGAACAGCCGCTGGTACTGCTTGACCAGCGCGTTCCGCGGCTCCACCAGGATCTGCAGCAGCGCCTCGCGGTCCAGGTTGTGGACCGAGGTGATCACGGGCAGACGGCCGATGAACTCCGGGATCATCCCGAACTTCACCAGGTCCTCCGGCATGACCTCCTGGAACTGGTCGCTCGCCTCGATCTCGCGCTTCGAGCGGATCGTCGCCCCGAAGCCGATGCCCTTGGCGCCCGCACGCGACTCGATGATCTTCTCGAGGCCGGCGAAGGCGCCGCCCACGATGAAGAGCACGTTCGTCGTGTCGATCTGGATGAACTCCTGGTGCGGGTGCTTGCGGCCGCCCTGCGGCGGGACCGAGGCCGTCGTGCCCTCGAGGATCTTCAGGAGCGCCTGCTGCACGCCCTCGCCGCTCACGTCGCGCGTGATCGACGGGTTCTCGCTCTTGCGGGCGACCTTGTCGATCTCGTCGATGTAGATGATCCCGGTCTCGGCCTTCTTGACGTCGTAGTCGGCCGCCTGGATCAGCTTGAGCAGGATGTTCTCGACGTCCTCGCCGACGTACCCGGCCTCCGTCAGCGCGGTCGCGTCGGCAATGGCGAACGGGACGTTCAGCATGCGCGCGAGCGTCTGGGCGAGGAGCGTCTTGCCCGAGCCCGTCGGGCCCAGCAGCAGGATGTTGGACTTCGCGAGCTCGATCGCGTCGTCCCGGCCCTGCGCACCGCCGTTCTCGCCGGCCTGGACCCGCTTGTAGTGGTTGTACACCGCCACCGAGAGGGCCTTCTTCGCCGGCTCCTGGCCGACGACGTAGCTCTCCAGGAACTCGTAGATCTCACGAGGCTTGGGGAGTTCCTCCCACCGGACCTCGGAGGTCTCGGCGAGCTCCTCCTCGATGATCTCGTTGCAGAGGTCGATGCACTCGTCGCAGATGTACACACCGGGTCCTGCGATGAGCTTCTTCACCTGCTTCTGGCTCTTTCCGCAGAACGAGCACTTGAGCAGGTCGCCGCCGTCACCGATGCGTGCCACGAGGTGCTTCCCCTTCGCCTGGGAGACGCTTGGTTCAGCGCTCCTGGTGCCTCATATCCGACGGTACCTTGCCGGGGGCCCCGTACGGGGCCCCCTTGACGTGGTTCACATCGCCGAATGTGACGACGTGCCCACGCCAACTGGCGGCAAGGATCAGTGGGAGTTCTTGCGGG
This sequence comes from Streptomyces sp. NPDC032745, assembly GCF_055579465.1. Lineage (NCBI taxonomy): Bacteria > Bacillati > Actinomycetota > Actinomycetes > Kitasatosporales > Streptomycetaceae > Streptomyces > Streptomyces sp. NPDC032745. The sequence goes on from NZ_JBVING010000004.1 coordinate 233,113, forward strand.
TCGAGACGATCTGGTCGATCAGGCCGTACGCGAGCGCGTCCTCGGCCGTCAGGATCTTGTCGCGCTCGATGTCCTCGCGGATCTTCTCGATCGGCGTGGTCGAGTGCTTGGCCAGCATGGTTTCCAGCTGATCGCGCATGCGCAGGATCTCGTTGGCCGCGATCTCCAGGTCGGAGAGCTGCTCGCGGCCGGTGCCGCCGGACGGCTGGTGGATCAGCACGCGGGCGTTCGGCAGCGCCATGCGCTTGCCGGGGGTGCCGGCGGCCAGCAGGACCGCGGCGGCAGAGGCCGCCTGGCCCATGCAGACCGTCTGGATGTCCGGCTTCACGAACTGCATCGTGTCGTAGATGGCCGTCAGCGCGGTGAAGGAGCCGCCGGGGCTGTTGATGTAGATCGAGATGTCGCGGTCCGGGTCCATCGACTCCAGGCACAGCAGCTGCGCCATGACGTCGTTGGCGGAGGCGTCGTCGATCTGCACGCCGAGGAAGATCACGCGCTCCTCGAAGAGCTTCGCGTACGGGTCGTACTCGCGCACGCCCTGCGAGGTGCGCTCCACGAAGCGCGGGACGACGTAGCGGTTGTCCACCGGCGCGCCGGTGTAGAGGCCGCTCGCGGGAGAGAGGTTGTTCATGTGCATCTGGGTGTTCACCATCCTGGTGGCGTTCTGCGGGCTGGGGCTTGCCGGGTGCGGGCGGGCGTACGGGGCCTCGTACGAGGTCCCGCGCGCCGGGGCCGGGATCAGGCCCCGGTGCCGCCGCCGCCCGGGACCAGCGACGCGGCGGAGATGATCTCGTCGATGAGGCCGTACTCCTTGGCCTCCTCCGCGGTGAACCAGCGGTCGCGGTCGCCGTCGCGGATGATCGCCTCCACGGTCTGGCCGGAGTGGTGGGCGGTGATCTCGGCCATGCGCTGCTTGGTGCGCAGCAGGTACTGGGCCTGGATCTTGATGTCCGAGGCGGTGCCACCGATGCCGGCGGAACCCTGGTGCATCAGGATGTCGGTGTTCGGGAGCGCGAAGCGCTTGCCCTGGGCGCCGCCGGTGAGCAGGAACTGGCCCATGGAGGCCGCCATGCCCATGCCGATGGTGACGACGTCGTTCGGGATGTACTGCATGGTGTCGTAGACCGCCATGCCTGCCGTCACCGAGCCGCCCGGGCTGTTGATGTACAGGTAGATGTCCTTCTCCGGCTCGGCGGCCAGGAGGAGGAGCTGCGCCGTGATCTTGTTGGCGATGTCGTCGTCGACCTGCTGGCCGAGGAAGATGATGCGCTCGCCGAGCAGCCGGTTGTAGACATGGTCGCCGAGGCCGCCACCGATGGACGGCTCACCCGCGGCGTAAGGCTTCAGATTCGTCACGTATCCACCTGCTCGTCTCCGACGGCCACATGCCGTCTCAGCGTCTCGTTCTGGGGCGCGGACCGGTCGGGGCGGCGGTGGCCGCCGCTTCCGGGTACTCCCGTGCCCTCGTATTCATGGACCCTAACGCGCAGGTCGGACAACGCCATCCCGCTTCCCGAACTGTTCGCTCGGAGCGCAAGGTCCGTGGGCCCTTCGGGGGCCGGGCGGAGGCCCTGTGGACAGCGCGGTGCACGGAGTGTGCGAAGGGCCCGTACACGGCTGCGTACGGGCCCTTCGGGGTGCTGCTCAGCGGGCGCCGCGCGGGGCGGCGCCCAGGGTGTTACTTGGCCTCGTCGGCCTGCGCCTCGGCGGCGTCGGCGTCACCGTCGACGACGGCCTCGACGGTCTCGGCGGCAGCCTCGACCTCGTCCTCCTCGTCGGAGAGGTCGACGACCTCACCGTTGGTGTCGACGACCTTGGCGGCCTCGACGACGACCGCGAGGGCCTTGCCGCGGGCGACCTCGCCGACGAGCATCGGCACCTGGCCACCCTCGACGACGGCCTGGGCGAACTGGTCGGGGGACATGCCGGAGGAAGCCGCACGGCGCATGAGGTGCTCGGTGAGCTCCTCCTGGTCGACGCCCAGCTTCTCCTTGTTGACGAGCGCGTCCAGGACGAACTGGGTCTTGATGCCCTTGATCGCCTGGTCCTTGGTCTCGGCGTCGAACTCCTCGACCGTCTTGCCCTGGAACTCCAGGTACTTCTCGATGGTCAGGCCCATCTGGCCGAGCTGGTGGTGCTCCAGGTTGTGCTTGCGGGTGTTGACCTCGTCCTCGAGCAGCTTCTCGGGGATCGGCACCTCGACGAGCTCCAGCAGCTTCTCCAGGACGCGCTCCTGGGCCTGCGTGGCCTGGTCGTACTGCTTCATGTTCTCGAGGCGCTTGCGACTGTCCGCCTTGAGGTCCTCGAGCGTGTCGAACTCGCTCGCCATCTGCGCGAACTCGTCGTCCAGCTCCGGGAGCTCCTTGGCCGAGACCTTGGTGACCTTGACGGTGACCTCGGCGTCCTTGCCCTCGGCGGAGCCGCCCTTCAGCTGGGAGGTGAAGGTGGCCTCGCCACCGGCCTCCAGGCCCTTGACGGCGTCGTCGATGCCGTCGAGGAGCTCGCCCGAGCCGATGGTGTAGGAGACGTCGGAGGCGACGCCGTCCGGCAGCACCTCGCCGTCGACCTTGGCCTCGAGGTCGATGGTGACGACGTCGCCGTCCTCGGCCGCGCGCTCGACGTCCTTGGTGGACGCGAAGCGGCCGCGCAGCTGCTCGACCGACTTCTCGATGTCCTCGTCGGAGACCTCGACCGCGTCGACCTCGACCTCGATGCCGGAGTAGTCCGGGATCTCGATCTCGGGGCGGACGTCGACCTCGGCGGTGAAGGCCAGCAGCTCGCCGTCCTTCAGCTCCGTGATGTCGACCTCAGGCTGGCCCAGCGGGTTCAGGTCGGCCTCGTTGACGGCCTCGGTGTAGAACTTCGGGAGGGCGTCGTTGACGGCCTCCTCCAGCACCGCACCGCGACCGAAGCGCTGGTCGATGACCCGGGCGGGGATCTTGCCCTTGCGGAAGCCCTTCACCGTGACCTGCTGGTTGATCTTCTTGTACGCCGCGTCGAGGCTGTCCTTGAGCTCCTCGAAGGGCACCTCAACAGTGAGCCGAACCCGAGTCGGGTTCAGGGTCTCCACGGCGCTCTTCACGGTTCGGTCTCCTTGTGGCTGACTGCTTGGGGTTCTGCGTCCGCGCTGCGATTCAGCGGTTCGGCGGATTCGGCCCGGTACATCAGACACACGGGCACGCAGCTTGCATAGTAACCGCAAGCGGCAATCAGCCCACAACGCGATCTTGTGATGGCGATGCTGGTGGTCGGGGTGGCCGGATTCGAACCGACGACCTTCCGCTCCCAAAGCGGACGCGCTACCAAGCTGCGCCACACCCCGTCGGTGCGACACGTAGGGTACATGCCCGGAGACCCTCTGATGCGCGGGGTTTAAAGCGAACGTTTCCGGACGCCGCACCGCGGGCGCGTAATGCGGTGTGCACTCCCCCGGCCCGACCCGCTAGGATGCTGTCCGTGCCGCGGTCCCCCGGACCTGCGGCGCACGTGTTGCGGGCGTAGCTCAATGGTAGAGCCCTAGTCTTCCAAACTAGCTACGCGGGTTCGATTCCCGTCGCCCGCTCTGAAGCACGAAGGGCCAGGTCAGAGGACGTTTCCTCCGCCTGGCCCTTCGTCGTTCCGGGGCCCCCGATCAGCTCGGCGTGCCCCCTGCGTGCCCCTTGCGCTGTGGATCTTCCTTCGTGTCCTTGGCGGCCTTACGCCCTTTCTTCACGAGCCCGCTCAGCGCGTCGGCGATCAGCCGGTCCCGGTCGGCACTGGCGTGCTGATAGATCAGCGCGGCGCGGGCGGTGCTGTGGCCCATGCGCGTCATCAACTCCCGCGTGCTGGCCCCTGTTGACGCGGCGAGCGTGTTGCCCGTGTGCCGAAGATCATGGAAATGCAGCCCCTTGATCCCCGCCTCACGGCAAGCCTTCTGCCACAGCCGATTGAAGTGGTTGCGGCGCGGCGTCGCCCCTTTGGCCCCGATGAAGACGCGCCCGTCGGCGCCGGCCTCGGCGTACCGCTTCAGGTGCTCGTTGATGTCCGGGAGGATCACGCCGGGGATGGAAACCGTCCTCTTGCCGGCGGCGCTCTTCGGTGCCTTGATCTCCCGCTGCCCGTTGCCCAGCTCGGCGACAGCCCGCCGCACGCGGACGGTGCCGTGCTCCACATCGATGTCCCGCCGATGCAGCCCGATCAACTCGCCCCAGCGCAGTCCGAGGAATCCCGCCATGAGCACGAGGGCCCGAAAGCGCGGCTGAACCGCATCGGCCAGGTCGTAGACCTCCTTCACCGTCGCAGTCGGCCGCTCAGGGGTGTGAACGCTGCTGGCTCCCTTGACCTGACAGGGGTTCCGCCGGATCAGCTCGTCGGACACGGCAGTCCCCAGGATGGCCCGGAGGAGGGCGTAGGCCTTGGCCACGGTGGTGGGGCCGGTGCCGGCGGCAAGCTTGTCGGCACGCCAGCTCCGTACGAGGGGCGGCGAGATCTCCGCCAGGTTGACGGCGCCGAGGACCGGCTCCAGGTGGTGCTTGAGGAGCGAGCCGTAGAGCTGCCGCGTGGTACTGGTCAGCTCGCGCTCCTTGATCCACGCGACGGCGTACGGTCCGAAGGCGACCTTCCCGGCGTCCGGATCCTGCCAGTCGCCCCGGCGCATCTCGGTCTGCTTGTCGGCGAGCCAGTCGTCAGCGTCCCTCTTCGTACGGAACGTCTCGGGCGCGGGACGGAGCTGTCCGTCCGGGCCGAGGTACCGGGCCTGGTACCGGCCGGAAGGCAGCTTGCGGACCCGGCCGAACTGGCGGCGCTTCCCGGCCATCAGGCAGCCACCCCCAGACGGCGACGACGCGGCTCGACGGTGTTCGCGGTGATGAATGCCTGGACGGCGCTCTCAGGGATCCGAACGTGCCGCCCGACCTTCACGTAGGTGATCCGCCGCTCCTCGACCAGTCTCCGAGGGAACCTCGCGGTGGTCCCGAGGAGCTCGGCGACCTGGACGACGGACAGGTACCGCTCATTCATGCTGCTCCCCCTTCAGGGCTTCGCGGGCGGTCTCCCGGTTGAGCTGGATGTCGCGGGCGATGGTGGCGGCGAGGACCGACTCCCCCGGGCTGTGCCCGTGGCCGGCGTACTGCCATGAGGTGAGGACGAGCACCGTGTCCGGCTCGAAGTCGTCCAGGCCGCGCGCCTCTCGTTCCTGGGCGGCGCGGTAGTCGGCGCGGGTCTGGCGTAAGGCCCCGAGGGTGGTCGAGTAGGAGCGCGACTTCGTGGAGAAGTGGCCGCGGAAGCCGAGCATGTGCGACCAGGCGGCGAGGCGCCGGTCCGGGTAGAGCGGGTCGAGGTCGAGGCAAGCCGAGATCAGCCGGGCAGTGTGGTCCGGCACGTCGAGGAGCACCAGGGCTTCGCGATTCCCGACGCGCCTATCGAGCGTCCCGGTGTTCTCGGCCGCCTTGGTCGCGTACTTGGCGACGTACGAGGCCACAGCCTGCTCGGTGATGTCGGAGCCGTTCCCGAACGCCTTGATCGGCCGGACGTCGAGCTGCGTACCCCAACGGAAGGTCCGGGCGGGCTGTTCTCCGGCCGCCGGCACGCTGACAGAGGTGTACGAGTGAGCGACAGCGGCACGGATCGAGGCAGTCAGCAGTTCCGTCGTAGCCCAAGCAGGCGGCGGGCTGTCCGGCCCGCCGGGACCGTCGATCCGCACGACGGCGTGGAAGTGGATCGCCCCGCGCTTCTGGAACTCGGCGACCTTCCCGTAGGAGAGCCGGGCCACCTCCTTGAGCTCCCGTTGGGTCAGCCCGGCGTAGGCGGCGATCGCGCGTCGCAGTCGGGTGGTGAAGCGCTGCCAGAGCTGACCGGCGTGGTTGTTGAAGAGGACGGCGCCCGCGTAGTCGTACGTGTCCGGATCGAGCGCGGTACCGAGCTCGGCGTCGTCCTCCTGGTGGAGCTTGCCGCAGCGGCAGGAACGGCCGGCGGGGCGGTTGTGGACCGGGCCGAAGGAAGGCGCGGTGAGGGTGGCGAAGACCCGGGGGTGTTCGCGGACGGTGGCGGGGATGTCCCGGCGGTCGTCCCCCGCGAGCCCGGCCCGGATCAGGTGGTACGTGTCTCCGGCGTAGGTCCAGGCGCAGGCCGGGCAGCGGGAGGCGCGGCGGTTGCCGCAGGCGATCCGCAGTCGGCCGCCGGGCTCGTTCTGAGTGGAGTACCGGTGCAGGGTCTCGCCGGAGGTCTTGTCCTTGGAGACGGTCCAGCCGGTGATGTGGATCGGGTCGGAGCAGCCCCCCGTACGGCGGATCTGGTCCTCCCAGCGGGCGTAGTCGGGTGCCGCGGCCACCTTCAGCATTTCGCCGAGGAGGCCCGGGGCGGGGTGGGGCCGGGACATGATGGAGCTTCCTTCCGGATCTTTTGGTTCGGGCAGGAGCACGGCGCCGGGACGGCGGAGACTTGGCGGTTGAGGCCGTCCCGGGGCCGGTCAGCGGTGGTGCTGGCCGTTGAGCAGCGAACGCAGGACGACGGCGCAGACGGCGACCGAGGCGCCGGTGATGGCGACAGCCAGGAGCATCGAGACCAGGACCGCGCCGACGACGAGGACAAGGCCCGCTCCCCCGGCGACTGCGGCAACGAGGCCAGCCGGAGTGAGGCGGACGGCGGGCAGCTGCACACGAGACGTCGGCTGAACCGGGGCGTGGTGGCAGTCGCAGGCAGGAGCCGTACCCGTGTGGGGTTCAACGGCGGTGGTCGGCTGGTCGAGCGGGATGACGAGGCCGGTCGGGAGCGGGTTGACCGGGATCTTGGGCCGGATCATGTGGTTCTCCTTCCGGGGCGGGTTACTTGTTGATCGCGGTGTCGATGGCCGGGGCGAGGAAGCTGTCCGCGAGGAGGAAGCCGCCGAGGAGGATCACGGCGACGAGCCACAGCGGCGGGCGGATGAGCTTGTAGCCGAGAACACCGACGACGATCAGGGCGAGCCAGAGCGGAACATCCACGGCGGTGTGTCCTTCAGGTCAGTTGATGCGGCAGCGGTGAGAGCGGGCGGCGAGCTGGGCGGCGGCGGTGCTGGCGTAGTCGGCGGACCAGCCGCAGCCATCGGCGGTGCACACGGCGGCGTGCTTGGTGCGGCCGCGGTTGTCGCGGTAGGTGCCGATCTGGACCGGGCCGATCTTCATGAGCGAGTGGAACGAGTTCCGTACGGGCATCGAGGTCTCCCCTCAGACGAGCTGGACGGCGATGGCCTCGGCCATCGGGAGCGGGACGCCGAGCCGGGCGCGCAGGGTCTCGGTGTCGATCTCCGAGCCGGTGCGGGTGCGGTGATCGGCGGCAAGCTTCTGGGCGTGAGCGACGAGGGCCGGCGGAGCGGTGACGGCAGGCGCCTCCTGATCCGGCGCGGGCAGTACCGGAGCAGGTTCGGACTCGACGGGCGGTTCCCGCTCAAGCACGGGACCAGGCGCGAAAGCCGGTTCAGGCGCGGCGGACTGGGCTGCATGCGGGTGGACGAGCAAGGTCCCGCCAAGGAAGGCCAGCGCCGGCCATCCGGCGACGAGGATCCGGAGCCAGTCCGGGACGTGGGCCAGGTCGAGGAGTCCGGCGGTGGCGACGTTCGCACCCAGCGACGCGGCCAGGGCGACGGTGAACCAGGTCCACGCGGGCCCGGTCGACTCCCCCGCGTCTCGGAGGCTGCGCAGCCGACGCCAGGCGGCGACGAGGAGCAAATCCACGCTGACCGGGTAGGCCCAGGCTTTCCATCCGTCCTGGCCGGCCGCTTCGGCGAGGTCATGCAGGTGAGCGAAGGACAAGGCCCCCGCGATGACGGCTTGGACGAGGACGGCGTCCGGGCGGACGAGGCGGGCCATGTGCTCCACCTCCTTTCAGGCATGGGTCGGGTAAGGACTTGGCGTGAGAGGCCACGCCGACCGAGTGGGGTGATCGCCTACGGCAGGACGATGCCGCTGAGGACGCGGGCAGGCAGCACCGGGCGGAAGGGATCCAGCTCCGAGATCTGCGGCGTGCGGTACGCGTGGGCGTTGCAGACGTCCACGGCCTGACGGAGCGTGGTGTGCGGCGTACGGATGCGCGTCCAGCCGCCGGAGGAGTCGCCGACAACGGCGGTGCCGGGCCGGTCCTTGTCGATCTGGATGGCGGCGAGCACGGCCTCGGAGGAGATGTCGCCGAAGGCCATGTTGGCCGAGGTTTCGTCATTGACGCGGTGGGCGGTGCGGCCGGTGAGCTGGGCGCGAAGCATGGTGATGCCCTTGCCGAGTTCGGAGCCGAAACGCTGGCCGCAGATCTCCAGGTGGATGCCGGCGGCGCGACCGAGCTGGGAAAGCCGTACGAGGTGAGTGACGATCTGGTCCCTCCGGACCTCCTCCTTCTTGTTCGCGGCGAGGGCCAGCTCAGCGACCTCATCCACGAGCAGCACGACAGGGGTCGGGCGCAGGTGTTCGGGCAGGTCCCAGATGTCGGCGGTGATGTCCGCGTCCGGCAGATCGGCGCTGACCCGCTGTTCTGCACGTATGACCTGGTAGACGCGGTCCATGTACTGGACGAGTGCGGCGAGCAGGTCAGCAGCCGTATCGGCGTTGTCGGCCAAAGCCGTGAACCGCCTCGCAAGGGGCGCAAGTTCGACGCCGTTCTTGCAGTCGATCCCAACCAGAGCGACGTCACACGGCGCAAGACCGGCGACCAAGTTGCGCTGGTACACAGACTTCCCGGACTTGGTAGCACCTACGTTCAGCGCGTGCGGGACCGACCGATAGTCGCGATGGTGCACAGCCCCGTCCTCCCGCAGAGCAACAGGAACCCGAAGTACTCCAGAAGCCGGATCAGAAGCAGGCATCCGAACCTCCCGCAGGACGTCGTAGCCGGTCATCCGCAGCTCGACGACTCCGGAGCGGATCTCCTGCGCAGTGACGGCGTGGAGGACGAAGGAGTGCCGGAGGCGATCCGAGGCGGCCGAGAAGTCGAACGCGTCCTGACCGGACCGAATCTTGAGGCGGAGCACCAGGCCGGTGCGGGTGGGGCGGATCCACAGGATCCGGGGCGACCGGGATTCCGGCGCGGGACGGTCAGTCAGCCTGGCCAACGCCAGGCGCCAGCGCGAGGGCGGGACAGTCAGCCCGCAGGCATCCATCACTGACCGGTAGCGGGCCAAGACGCGGACCGCGGCGCAGGTGACCCCGAAGGTCACCCAGTACCAGCCCGGACGGTACCGCCGCAGGACGAGCGCGACGGCGACGATCAGCAGCGGCAGGACGACCCATAAGACGTCCATGATCAGGCGGCCTTCGGCGTGGAGGTGGCCTGGACGAGCGAGGTCACGGCGACGGCGCGGAAGCTGATGCCGTGCCGCTTCTGGCCGTTGAACTCGTTCTCCCAAGGGCGGGCGACGAGCCCGGTCAGCCCTACCGGCGTGCCCATCACGAGCTCTCCGGTGATGCCGGTCTCGGGGACCGTGACGGAGAGGACCTCGGCATCACCATAGGCGGCGAAGAGCACGTCCACGGTCATCATGCGGACGCCGGTCTCGGGGTCGGTGGCGATCTCACCGGTACGGCGGTCCTTGACCTTGGCGGCCGGCGGCTGGGCCACCATCACCATGGCGGCGGAGGTGTCGACGGGGATCTGACGCACAGAAGATCACTCCTCTATAGGGGCAGGACTCCTTCACTCATGTACATGAGTGACATGAAGAAGAGTGCCCGACTCCTATACATGAGTCAACCCGCTGCGGAAGAAAACTCGCAGCGGGCTGTGGGGAGTTGAGGAACCGTCAGTCGCGCGCCGGGATCCGGTACTCGAAAACGAACTGGTCAGCGGCCATGAGGGTGTCGCAGACCTCCACCACGCGACCCGCCTCCGTCACCGCATCTCGCACCAGGTGCACGACAGGCGCGCCAGGGCTCAGCGCCAGCTCGGACGTCTCAGCCTTAGAGGCCGGCCGAGCCTGCAAGGTCTCCACGAACTCTGCGAAGACGTACCCGTGTTCCTCCAGCCGCGCGTAAATCCCACCGCCACCAGGATTCTCGGCGAACAGCTCAGGGATGTCCTTCACGACGTCCCACGGCAGGTACGAGGTCGCGGTCTCCACCGGCGTCCCGTTCCGGAAGTACAGCCGCCGTCGGGCGAGCACCTGAGTGCCGGTCTCAACCCCAAGCCGTCCGGCAATCTCCTCCGGGGCCTCCATGGGCCCGATGAACAGCACGCTCACCTTGGCCTCGGCGCCGGACTGCGCGGACTCGGCAAGGTAGGCCGCTCGCCCCTCCTGCCGATGAGTACGCCGAAACCGATCAGACGACCGGTGCCGTACTGGCGGCCGGGCCTTAACAATCGACCCCTTGCCGTGCCTGGTCTCCACGAGCCCACTCGCCCGCACCTCGACCATGGCCTTACGAATGGTCCCGCCGGAGACGCCATACCGATCCACGAGCTCAGACTCACTCGGCACCATGTCGCCGGCGCCCAGCACCCCGGCCCGGATCTGCTGAACGATCTCGTCGGCGATCTGGACGTACCTCGGGGCGGCCTTGCCGCCTCCCACTGCGGTTCCCATAGTCCTTCTCTTCCTCCTATGCTCCTATACATGAGTACGGGTTCCCCGCAGCACAAGTCAACGCCACTGCATTCCGTGTCCGTGGCCGGGGCCGTGCTGCGCGAGGACGGCCGACTCCTAGCGATCCGCCGAGCGGACAACGGCACTTGGGAGCTCCCGGGCGGAGTCCTCGAACTGACCGAGTCCCCAGAGGCCGGCGTCCGCCGCGAGGTCCTAGAGGAAACAGGCATCGACGTCGAAGTCAACGACCTCACCGGCGTCTACAAGAACACCACCAGAGGCATCGTCGCCCTGGTCTTCCGCTGCAAGCCCTCCGGCGGCACGGAACGCACCTCCAACGAGTCGACCGCAGTCGCATGGCTCACCCCAGAAGAGGTAGCGGACCGCATGTCTGAGGTCTACGCGATTCGCCTCCTGGACGCCTTGGACGACACAGGCCCCCACGTCCGCAGCCACGACGGCAAGCACCTCGTTGCCGCTCGCTGACGGCCCAGTCATGACCCCTCAGCGAAGCATGACCCGCGACGAGGCCATCCTCTTGGTCCAGCAACTCCTGACCGGCGACGGCGCCGAGCCAGAGACAGGCGCGATCATCGCTGCTCTCCAACGCGACTTGGCCTGCCCTCACATCAGCGACTACATCTACTGGGACTTCGACCCCGCACTGAGTGCTGAGAAGGTCGTAGACCGCGCCATGGCGTACAAGCCCATCGCGCTCTGATCTCAGGCCAGCGCGGTAAGAGTTTCCCTACTTCATCAAGGCACCCGCCGCGCATGGCGCGGCGCGTGCGGCCCGTCGCCCGGGCCTGCGCTCCTGTCTCCGCCCCGCTCCAGCCCGGCCGCCAGCCGCACGCCTACGGCTCGGGTTGATGGGGTATGGCGCCCAGGTCGAGAGGGCCAGAGGCTGTCCATTCCGGCCCGACACGGTTCAAGCGGGCGTTCAGACGCGGCAACCGTCACATGGCATGCGTGGCCGGGAGCACTGCCGACTGCGGCCGAGACGAGGTACTAAAAGACGGCCAGCGGCGGGGAGGGGTGGTCTCTTGCGCAAGGCCGGCCGACTGCCGGGCCTGAGTCGGGCTGGGCGCCGTACCCCCGCCGTCACGAATGACGGGTGCGTGAGGCGAACGCACCACCGGGCGTGGGTGGGCGGGGAGCAGCTGCTGCCGCGATGTGGCGTAGGCCGGTGTGGTCGCTCCGCGTCGGTACCGGTCTCGTTGTGGCTGATGAGCGTGTCGTCTCAAAAGCCTTGCCAAGCTGTCGGCCATGGCACCGGACAAAGCCGCTGCACCGACTCTCGACGTGCGGCGGCATCCTCCCTCGAAGGACGGGAAGTTGGCATCATTCACGCACCTTGGGACGCAACTATCAGTAGGCTACGTTCGATCATCATGTGGCACGACCTTCAACCCGCGGGGGGACCAAGGGTGAACGTACGCACTAACAGATTTCTGAACGTGATGGAAGATATCCAGGCAGCTTCCGAGAGAGACGAGCAGGGAGAAAGCCCACTTCGCCTCGATCTGACTGTCCTGCGATTGCTCACCGCCGACACCTTCGATCGAGAAATCACCTTGGAAGGACTGATGGTCGATGCAGATCTCGATTGAGGCTCAGCTTCGCAGAGGCTTGCGAATCATCAGTGAAATCCCAGACATCCCCCTCTGTCGCATCGAGGGATATAACGGGATTGGCAAGACCAGCGCTATCAAACTATTGCAGCTCTGCTGCGGAGAGCAGCCATTCGAAGGCCACGATTCTGCGTGGCGAACATTCCGCGAGCAGCTAATCAGCGCACGCGTGCGCGTTTCCAATTTGCACGACACCGATGATATCGAATGGGAGTTGAGTACAAATAAATGGCCCACAACTCCCGAATTGCCCGGAGCTGATTTCGCGACGGTTAGAATCGGAGGGCGTCCGGCCAAGATCAAGGACCTCCGAGATATCCTGGAAGTACACCACGTGCGGGCGGATGAGACGCTCGAGGACATGCTGATCCAATACTCCGAGTCGTCCCGGAACACCATCAATGGCTGGCTCTCCTCTCACGGGACTACCCGAAGTGAATGTGTTGATCAAGAGCTGAAGTCGATCCAGGATGCGATCCTCGCTTGCTCGCCCTCTCAACTACCCGTTGACGTTCAAGCAGCAGCCGATTCACACGAAATCGCGCAAGCAGCCCGCGAAAATGCACGGAAAGCGCGAACCCGCGTCGAGCTTCTTGAATCAGCGGTGCAAGTTCTGGAAAAAATCGAGCAAGTCCGTGGGCGTGGCTCCGAAATGGATGCCAAGCTAGAGAAACTCAAAGAACAGATCGAGAACCTAGCAACCCTCAAGGGTGAACTTGACATAAAAATCACCCAAGCAAGCGAGAGGCAGCAGCTCGACACCCAGGCTGAAAAGGAATTCAGTCTGGCCCAGAAGCAGTTCCTCCGACAGGAAGGTAATTTCCAGGAAGCCCAGAGCAAGCTGGAGGAAGAATGCGCAAGAGCATTCATCGGATCCGACCGAGAAGCAGTCGAGCAAGCGCGGCGTTCCACCGGAAAGAAACTTAGCGAACTAGTTGCACTACAACCACAGGTACACGCCACCCCTCTACTCGTCGAGCTTCTCGGTGAGCTTATCCGCCCGCTGGAGCGAGCTGAGGTAGATGAACTCGGCGATAAATCTCTAGTAAGCGGCGACCTCAACCGCGCAGGCTACACCGTGAGTGAACTCAAAGAGGCCCTGAGTCTCCGCTTGTCTGAACTAGAGAGCCAGAGTCCCGATGAGGAAGCAGAACAGCTAGCCTCGAACATCGAAATAGCTCGTCTGAGGCTGAGTTCAATCTCCGAAATCGAAACTCTGCTGAGTAAATACGAAGAGGCCGAGAGGAATCGTGAGCGAGCCAAGCAGCGACTGCGGGCAGCTGCCGCTGGTCTGCCTCCAACCACAGCAAAGACGCTCAACGAGCTACTCACGGAGCGCAACCGACTAGACGAAGAGGCGACTTCTACTCAGCTCCAGCACACACGATTGCATCAAGCTCGCGAGCTGCTTGGTGGCGGTCAGACCGAAGACGCCCTCGCCGCAGAACTCGTCCAGCTGTCAGCCGCAATCGGTGTAGAAGCATCGCGCGTGCATGGCCGGCTAAAGGAGGAGGCACTCGAACTTGAGGACCTAACACGACGTCACAACCTGGCCAGCCAGCAAGCCGCTAGGGCTCGCCGTGTTGCAGATGAGCGGACCGCTCAGCTCACCCAAGTCGTAGCTGACCTCTCGACGCAGGCCAACTTCTCGTGGCTACACAAAACCGTTCCGGCACTTAGAGAGCTCCCGGGCAAAAGCTTGCTGGATCAGGCGCAAGTTTTGACCGAAGTACTTCAGGCCGTCGAAGCGGCGCGGAATCGCCTTACCAGCACTGTGCGGGCCGTGCAGGGCATCTCAGGGGCACTAGGAAATGTCGTTAACCTTCTCAAATCAGGTGACGCCGTGACAGGTACATGGAATGACCCCGTTCGCGCCTGGCTCAGCGAAGAAGTCCGGCGCTGGTTTGATAATGATCAAGTAAGGCAGGCCCTTTTCGGCGGCGGAAAGGATGTAAAGCTGGATCCGCTGGCCATGACTGTCTCGTGGACGGATACTGACGATGCGGCCTTTACGCGCCCCTTGACAGCATTCTCCAGTGGTCAACAGGCTTTCGCCTTTACTCGTGCACGTGTGGCGCAGCTCGACAGAGAAACGCACGGCGCCGCCAACAGGTTGATCGCTCTGGATGAGTTCGGCTCGGTCATTGACAGCGAGAAGATGTCTCACCTGGCATCTTTCCTGGACCAGCGACGGGAAAAAAGGCCGCACGACCAAGTAGTCGTGATCCTGCCACTGCGGGAAGAATTCCTTCACTCTGCTACAAGTCAGTCTGCCCAAAGGCACAGAGAAAGCCTGCGAGGCAGTGGCTACTTCGCAGAGCCTCTTCGCCCATAAATTGGTTCCTGGAAAAGGTGACGCAATGAGTCGGAGCGTTTTCGGTGTACCGACAGTTCTGACGGGGTCCGAACTGAAGGAACTGATCGCTGACCTTAGTGAGCTATGGGAGCTGACCTATGGGGCGCCTCCCGGCAGCGTCGAAAGCGATCTGCATGATTGCCGCAAATTCTTCGACCCGTTGGTCCGTGGATATACGCTCAGAGATCGCCTCGCCCAACTTCCCAAAACTCCTCAACGCCTGACCTCACGGCTGCGCAGAATCGGCGACCCTCTCATCACCGATGCCGGCGACCAAAGGTTGCTGGTTGGGGTGGAGGGTCGCCTGCTGCTCGAGGCTCTCAGGATTAACGAGGTCATCGATGACCACACCGTGATCCGCTCAGATGAAGTCTCTAGAATCCACTCTAGGGCCCTTGAGATCTACCGAGAATGGTGCACAGGTCGACTGGTTCAAGTGGTGCAGCTACGCACCGGAGCTGGCAAGGAAGTACTGCAAGCAACGTCCGTCGGGCTAGTAATCGCCATTCTCGTGAATCGATCAACGGCGCCGGAGCGAGCGATCGTCGACCGCGGTGACAGTCGAGAGGGAGAGGTCACTAACTCGGCTGTCCATCTGGGAGCTATTCGGTTCGCGGAAAGAATTACCTCAGGCAGGAAGAAATCGCCAGGCGAGCAAAAGCTACGCGGCGGGTACATCATCAGCGAAGCACGAAGGCGCCTTGCGCACCGCTTGGTGGTGAAGGAAGGCGCCTCCACGTCCGAAAGCCTAGTTTACATCCCAGAAGAATTTGTGAACGAGGTAGTAGATTTTCTAGGTAGCGATCTCTCGCGCCGCCCCAGCCTTTCGGACTCAACTCTGAGATCGGGTTTGGACGACTTGGTTAGCGCCTATAGGTCTGTAGCTAATGATCTCGCTAGTCAATCGCTAGTCCACGAACGTCCGGCTGATACATCTCAACTCGTGGAGATGGTTATGTCTTCCTTCGGAAGACATCAGAAGGATAGGTCGAGGTCCAATTCTTAACGACGGCGGAATAGCAGTGAGCGTTCAGACAGTTCGATATTGTGACGCATGCTATTGCCCGACCAACGCTGGCCACGGCGTCGAAGTGTCACGTCCTTCTCCAGGGAGAAGCCAAGCTGTTCTGCCAGCTGACCAATAATGTGGGGCGTATCTACATAGATCCCATAGGGAGCACTGTCCCCCACAAGCCAAATGCAAGGCGCACCTTCCTCCAGCGCTGAAGAGAGGTTTTCAAGAACCTGCGCTATTGCGGAAAAATAGGCAGGGATTACCCGGTCGTATTCCTTACCGCGACTCCTGCCGATCCGCTCCTCCGTCAGACTGTTCGTCAGATTTGAAATCGAATCGGACACATCGCCGAATTTCCGAAGGTAGCTTTCAGCCTGCTCCGCGGAACCAACGCTACTCTGCTGCGTCGTAGCGGTAATCATGTCTTTCCTGACCGACCCGCACATCTCCGACCAGCTTGAAGCGTACCCCCAGAAGTAGATCTCTAGGCGTGTCGCATCAGCATAGTCGAAGTTATTCAGGTAGGGCGGTGAAGATACGCAACCTTGGGCATTACCCGCTCCCACGCGCCAGGACTCGGGATTTCGAGAATCACCGCTGACGGCGCGGGAGCTATGCGAAACAGAGTCTGCATATTGTGCCAAGTCCTCGGCGATCCACGCCACACGCTGGGTGAATCTGACCAAAGGGTCGGCAAACTTGGGCTTCCTCTGTTCCGAGGGCCTCTGATAAGGCCAGCCGACCTTGACGGATGCCACGTCTCTCAACGTCGCCAACAAAGCCCATTTCAAATAAAGCTCAAACGATTCCGAAGAGATTCCTTTGATCAAGTCCCTCAAGGTAACAAGGGCTGCTAGTACCGGACCCTCGAATGACCTCTGAACCAGGTCCGTCTCGCTCGCTACCAATTCCTCAATGAAACCCGAACCGGAAGCGCAAGCAGCACGTGTCTTGGTGGTGAGCTCATCGGCGAGTGCAGTGAGGCCGCTAAGACCCTGTGGTGTGGGCCTCAACTTGAGGTCCGCTAGTTCAGCGATCAACGGATGTGCTTCGATTCCGAAGAACGTCAGACCTGCGTTTCTGCAGCTAGTGCCGGTTACACCCGATCCCGCAAAGGGGTCCACAATTAGCGATCCGGGCGCCAGGTCGAGCTCTCGTAGCAGGAGGGTCGCGTAGTCAGATGCAAAGCCCGCAGGGTACCGGAACCACCGATCGAAGGGTGCTCGTACGCTGGTTCCGTGACTGCGGCCCCTGCCTGACCCAGGTTCGGACAAAGTGACGGCTCCTGACGAGTACTTGGCGATCGGGGACGTGTCATGGCTACGGGTCTTCGGCGTGGTCACGGTCCATTGCACCATGGAGGCGGGCGTCACCGCCGCGGTGATGGCTTCAACTCTGCTGCCTACCTGCTCAGGACGGCCGCGAGTAGCGCACTCCGGGGGCGCCAAGACCCCGACTGTTTGTAGTAGTTACAGAGTTCAGGCCTAGGCGCAAGGACCCGGTTCATGACCGTAGCTGCAGGCCCCTCAAGGTCAGTCAGCCACTCAATAGTCCGAGCATGCTGACCGGCATGGCCAGCGTGCTGATCCGCGAGGAAGTAAGGGAGGGCCACATCTTCGGCGTAACCCAGTTCATCAGCTCCGACGAGTGTGGACAGGACCGTGAGTACGAAGCCTAGCGGCGCCTCGACATATCCCGGATCCCGATCACCCCAGCTGTTCATTGAATGTGCTGCCATGCGCTCGGCCAACTCCGCAGCCTGCCCCGGAACTGCAGCCACCCAAGGTCGGAGCCATCTCGTAGTGACCATTGCCAGGTGATCGAGAAACACTCCCGAATCATCAGGAAAAGCGCTTGCGAGATTCGCAAGAGCCTGCATGTCCTGATAGCGGCCCAGCATCAACTCAGATAGCAGCTTCGCCGCTCTCAGGTTGGCAGGTTGGTCTCTTCCATCGAAAACTTGCTGGAGTAGATCTCGGAGCTCCATCATGGAGCCGGGCCGATCGCTAGGAGTAGGCTCGGTGCACGCCTTAATGAACATACGCCAATGCTGATAGCGCCCCTCCGGGAGGTTCCGAACACCGGGGGTTGGCCATCTACCATCGAAGAACCACTCCGCGACTCTTCCCATGCTGTAGACGTCTGCGGCCGGCGTGGCATTCATAGCATTAGTGAGAAGTTCCGGGGCGCTGAATCCTGGAGTACCCAGCCCTTCACCCACTCGAGTCAAGGGAGGCGAGGTACTGGTCAACGGCCTCCTGACCAAGCCCCAATCTGCCACGACCCAGCGTATGCTTCGAGACTCGGTAGCGGTCAGCGCAAGAATGTTGTTCGGTGATATGTCGCGATGCAATAGCTCGCTATCATGTGCCACGCCAAGCGCGTCTGAGATATTTAGAAGTATCGAGGCCAACGATTCCTCGTCAAGATCAGCCCGCATCTCAGTCAAGTTCCCGCTGGCGCGCGGCATGGTGTACCAGAGATACCCAGGATCGAATTCCAAGATGGGCATGATATTCGGGTGGGCCAGTTCATGCTGAGCCTTAATTTCCCGACGAATCCGGTCTCGGGCATTTTGATCGATCTTCGCCCGTTTAAGCGCTACCTGTGCGCCGTCTTCGCGCCGAGTGGCAGCCATAACCTCCGCGTACCCGCCTCGTCCAAGCGGCCGGGCCTCCATCCTGTAGAGAGTCTTAGGGTCCACGCTCGGCTGCTCCTCTACCATGCGGACGAGAGTAATCGGTGTCGACGCTACGAGGGTGCGATTCTCCTGACCTCCACCTCCCTTATCAGGGCAGAGCCAAGGCGCCGCCCTCAAGTAGCCGCTAGTGCGACCGCGGCAGGCTCGCGCCCCAAGTCCCACCGCGAGCCGAGGAGATGGACTCGGCGATGCAACAACCGCGTTCAACACCCTGGGTGACGAGGCCCGTTCCTGAGCTTCATGCACGCTGGGCCCAGGCCCGATCGGCCTCCATGGACCGGGCGTCGTTGGAGCCACGCAGCGCAACACATGTTCTTCATTCGTTCGCTTCCGGTGCTGCCTGCGTGGGCCGCCGCCAAACCCCAGCCGTTGGATCGCCTGCGCGTGGACACGTACGTGTGGCGGTGCCGGCCAAGCGCGATGCCGCCGACACTCGCGGTCTATCTGCGGGACGGCCAGACCCTGAGCAAGATTGGGGGGAGCGCTCTGATCTGCGGAAACGCGCGAGACGCACGGGGCCTCCGGAGCCGTGTGCGCCAAGCAAGAGCGGCCCCTGACCGAGTCTGGGGCCGCTTCGTCGTCTCGTACGAGCGCTTGCTAACCGAAGTGCGGTGGCAGTCCTTCGTGAGCGGGATGGGCTGGGGACGTGAGGCGGTGGCCTCGGCTGATGGCTACTCGGAGCGTGTCGCGGAGGGCGCTGGAAAGGTCTGTTGCAAGGAGGCGGAGTTCCTCCGGGTCCGAGGCCGTGTCGGTGAGGACTTCGGCGGCGTGGGCCAGGAGCTCGGCTCCCAGGCCGAGTTGGGTCTCTTCGGTGTGGTCGGCCAGGAGGGATAGGTAGCCAGCAGTGTCGTCGGTGCTCAGGTAGCAGGGCTTGTCGTCGGGGCCCGTCCAGGGGAGGAGGCGCAGGCCATTGCTCGGCGTCATTCCGGCGGGGTCCCCTCGTCGATCATGAGGCAGGTGGTGAAGAGGGCGTCCGCTCTGTCGCCGGGGAGGACTATGAGAGCTGCCTCGACCACGCGGCCGGCGGTGTCGGTCGCCACGCGGGTAAGTGAGAGGACCGGCAGGGACGTGCTGATCCGGAGGGCCGTTGACTCCTCTTGGGTGGGGAGGCGGGCGCCGAGTCGCTCTTGGATTTCGGACAGCGGTGGGCGGAGGTCTGCCAAGCGCGCTCGCATCTGCTCGGGCGAGGGACAGTCGGTTGGCGCCAGGTCTCGGGGGACGTAGATGCGGGCCAGGCTGTGAGGCGCCTTCTCGTCGTGGGTCATGTAGAGGAGCTCGGTCAGCGGGCTGAGAGGTGGGACATTCAGGAGGGCGGGCAGGTCGCCGTGCGCTTCGAGGTTCGTGGTGCGGACGGTTGCTCGTAGGGGTGGGATTGGTGACGTGCCGACGCCGCCGACGTACGTGATCTTGCGGAGGGGGCGGCGGACGAAGTTGCCGCTGCCGTGGATCTTTTCCACCAGGCCCTCGCCTTGGAGGAGCGCGAGGGCGCTGCGGAGGGTTGGCGTGCTGACCGTGTAGCGGGTGGCGAGTTGGGCCTCGGAGGGGAGGCGCTCGCCGGCCTTGAAGTGGCCCGTTGAGATCTGGTGGCGGAGGTCTTCGGCGATGGCATGGCGGCGGGAAGGCATCTGCCGGGTCACCACTTTCTCATCACTCGGAGGGCGATGAGTCGGCTCCTTGCGTGCATCGTGAGTGCCTCGCCCGTCTCAAAGAGCAGCCGCTTGGCGCCGGCGCGGAGTTGGATGAGGTCGGTCACGCGGCACGGTTGGCCGCCGATCTGGATGACGTCGCCTCGCTGGACGCTGTCCGAGGTGATCTCGACGGGCGTGGCGAGCGCGCCGGTGGGGGCCCTCACCGGTTCGCCTGCCGTGGTTCCGACGGTTCGTTCGGGGTGTGGCAGGAGCAGGCGCACGCCTCGTAGATCACGGGGACGCCGACGGGCGCCGTGGCCGGGGACGACTGGGCGCATTCGGAGTGGGTGCCGATCGCGCACGAGGTCGACCGGTAGGTAAGCCTCGCGTGTGTGGCATAGGAGAGTGCGGGGAGGTGCGGCCCACTGGTGTGGGCGTTGGTGGGACCCGTACGGTTGTGCACGCTGATCAGCTCCTATCGCTGACGGCCAGGTCCCCGGACATCGCCCGTCGCGGGGACCGCTTTGTTTACGGCGGCCCAGAGGGTGCGGCCGGTCAAGCTGCTGGCGACGAGTCCGAATCGGTCGGCCTCCGCCACCACTTCCAAGACCTGTCGCCACGATTCGGCAGGCAGCGCCTCCGGCACCTCCGCTCCGATCGACGTGTACGTGGCGTGCAGCTCCACGCGCGTGGCCAGCCCGAGGGCCGACAACTGGGAGGCGAGATCCTTGGCCCTTGCTTCTGAAGCGGGCACACAGGCCTCCGTCGCCGATTGATCACGTTGAGTGAAGCTAGTTAACTAGATTAGAGCTAGTGGACTAGATTTTCCACATGCCTGAGCAGCCGCCTTATCTCCGCATCGCCGACGTCCTGCGGCAGCGGATCGCGGAGCACGTGTGGATGGCCGGAGATCGGTTGCCGTCCCGTGCCCAGATCGCCGAGGAGTGCGGGGTCGGCGAGAACGTGGTCCGTCGAGCGCAGGAGCTCCTGATCTCCCAGGGTGTGCTGGAGGGGCGTGCGGGGTCCGGGACGTACGTGGCCGAGCCGCGGCAGCGTGTGCGCGTGGTTCGTTCCTCGGCCAGGGAGCAGCCGGACGGCTCACCGTTCCGGGCGGACATGCGGGCGCTGGGCAAGCAGGGGAACTGGGAGAGCCGGACCGAGGCGAAGGTGCCGGCCCCGGCGGAGATCGCGGCGCGGCTTGGTATCGCCGAGGGTGACCTGTGCGTGCGTACGGTCTACGAGTTCCTTGCTGATGGCCGGCCGGTGCAGTTGTCGACGAGTTGGGAGCCGTACGAGCTGACCGGCGGCACGCTCGTCGTGTTGCCGGAGGGCGGGCCGCATGCGGGGGTCGGCGTCGTGAATCGGATGGCCGAGATCGGGATCACGGTCAGCCACGCCGTAGAGCAGCCGGAGCCGCGGCAGGCGACTGCCGAGGAAGCGTCCCTCCTCGGGATCCAGAAGGCCGCTCTGGTCACGCACATCCGGCGGACGTACTACAGCGACCAGGGGCGTCCCGTGGAAACGGCGGACATCGTCATCCCCGCCGCGCTGTGCGAGGTCGTCTACGAGATCCCTGTCGGCCGCTAGAGCGGCTGGCGGAGAACGGAGGGGATCGCCTTGGACGCGGAGCGAGAGGCTCGCATAGCGGAGGTAGCCGCGAGAGCGCGGCCCGTGTGTGCGGAGAAGCACGACGGCGAGGCTCTGCAGGAGTTCTTGGAGGTGCTCGGCTGTGACGGCGTGGACGCGGTCATGGTGACCAGACAGGTGGTCGGATGCAGTCTCGGCGAGGCTCAGGAGATGTTTCTCACCGCGCCCTGCCGGGCCACCGAGCTCGCCTTCCACAACGCGTTCATGGAAGCCCTTGAGCGGTCTCAGGGCGACGTCTGACCCCTCCGGTCCACTCCTTACTCGGGTGGGGCCCCGTCCGGCCTTCGTACGCCAGCACAGGCGATCAGGTCGCCACCGTCCTCCGTGAGGAAGAACGTGTAAATCCATGACCTGTCGCAGGCTTTGATCTGCCCGATGCGGATGGGCTGAGCGCGCTCACGGAGCAGTTCTACCGCTCGTTCCCATCCCAGGGTCTCGGCGCCCTTCCGCTGCATGCACCGATGCCGGATCGCGAAGGTGCCTGCATGGCCGTCCGAAAGCCTCGCCCCGGCATCCCATACGTCGTAATCGGCACCGGCGGTGAGGGCCGCCAGAGCAGCCTTGGTTGCCGCGTCGTCGCCGGCGAGCAGCCGCATCAGCTCATGACGTTCCATGGTCAGCCCTCCTCCGCCGGAATCCTGCTGGATCGCGGCAAGGCGCCGCAACGCCGTTAGGGTCCTCGGCATGACCAGCAACGCGCCTGCCTGCCCGGAGTGCAGCCAAGTCATGAACTTCGGCGGATTCGTGCTCTGTCGCCGGGAGGACGACGGCGAACGGGTCTGCCGGTCGCTGTGGAAGTGCCCCGCTCGGCATGTCTGGTGGCACTGGGCCGACCGGCCGGACGAGGCGTTGGAAGCGTGCCCGATGCCGGAGATGTTCCGCTGACATCTGTGTCTGCACGCGTGCCCTTCGTGTGCCCGATCAGACGGCGAGTGGTGGGGAACCACGGTCATCTGTGGTGGGTGCTCGGCTCGGGTGCAGGTCAGGGGCTTGGCTGGTGGCAGGGAAGGTGCGTACGCGATCTTCCAAACTAGCTACGCGGGTTCGATTCCCGTCGCCCGCTCTGAAGCACGAAGGGCCAGGTCAGAGGATGTTCCTCCGCCTGGCCCTTCGTCGTTCCCGGGGAGATCAACACGGCACGGGCGGTGCTGTGACCCATCCGCGCCATCAACTCCCGCGTGCTCGCGCCGGTTGACGCGGCCAGGGCGTTCCCCGTGTGCCGCAGATCATGAAGATGCAGCCCCTTGATGCCTCAGGTGCTGCCGGATCTCCGGAACGATCACCCGGGAATGGAGCCGGTCCGCTCCCCAGCCGCACTCTTGGGCGCCTTGATCTCCCGCTGCCCGTTCCCGAGCTCGGCGACGGCGCGGCGGAGCCAGCTTGCCGGCCCGCCGACGCCGTACGAGTGGCGGCTGCCCGCCGGGCCTCACGTACCGCGCCTGGTATCCACCGGAGGGAAGCTTCCGCACTCGCCCGAACGGACGTCGCTTTCCAGCCATCAGGCTGCCACCAGCCCACGCCGACGGGGCTCGACGGTGTTGGCGGCGATGAACGCGCGCACGGCGCTCTCGGGGATCCGAACCTGCCGCCCGACCTTCACGTAGGCGATCCACCACTTCTCGATCAGCCGTCGAGGAAACCGCACGGTGGCCCCGAGCAGCGCGGCGACCTGGACGACGGACCGGTATCGCTCATGCATGCCGCTCCCTCTTCAGGGCTTCGCGGGCGGTCTCCCGGTTGAGCTGGATGTCGCGGGCGATGGTGGCGGCGAGAACCGACTCCCCCGGGCTGGCCCGTGGCCGGTGTACTGCCATGAGGCGAGGACGAATACGGTGTCCGGCTCCATGTCGAGGCCGCGGGCTTCCCGGTTCCTCGTGGGGCCTCCTGCCAGAGCCGCCTCCGGCGGGGGCGCTCAGGCTCCGGGATCGAGGGGGCCAGTTCTGCGACTGCCGGTCGGATGTGGTGCCCGACCCAGGTCACGCGAAGCGCGCCGCAAACGCATTGACACCAGGACTTGAACACGTTCAAGATGATGTCCGCCGCTTCCTTGAGGCGTCGCCTCCTGTTCCGCCTACTACCCGGTCGAGGTCAACACCGCTGACCGGCTGACGGGCGCGTGGTCGGACTGGAGCGGGGCGACAGTTGAGTTCAAGGACGACGGCACGTTCACAGCCAAGGGCTTGGACAAGGAGGACGTCGTCGGCTGGGGGTGCTCCGGGTTCGCCGACCGGCAGCATGGAACCTGGTCTCCCTCCCCCGGAGCGTACGGCGAGGTCACCTTCGACGGCGTGGACTGCGAGCACATGAAACTGGCCTTCTACGGCTCCCCGGATTCCTTCGTCGCCTGCTTCACCCGGGACGTGACTTCCGGGGGGTGCACGCACGAATTCAGCCGGGAGAAAGACCGATCCGGGTCCCGGCCGCGAACCGGCCCCTGACTGGGTCCGGGGCCGCTCCGTGGTTTCTTGGCAGGTCAGTCAGTTGACTGCGGCCGCAGCGCAGGCGGCATGGGCTCAGTGTTGGAGCACGGTGCAGTTGACGGTGGTGCCATCGGCCGTCTTGACGACGTACTTGCTTCCGCTGAGACCGCCGAGGTCGAACCTTCCCGACTTGTCGATGGGGACGGAACCCGAGGTGGATCCGGAGTAGGTCACCGTCGTGCCGCCGGGGAATCCCTGACCCCACAGGTGGTACTTGCCGGCCGAATCCGTTTCGACTTTGCACGTGGCGGCGGTGGTCGAGGCGTGTGCGGCGACGGCGGGTCCCAGCGCGAGAGCGGGGGCCGCCAAGAGCGCGAGTACTGCAAGACGACGTGTCCGGTTCATCATTCAACCTGCCTTGGACGCGGAACGGTGCGGCTGGTGGGGCGTGACGGCTCCGAATACCCGCGGCAGTGGTCGCACGGGACGCCGAGGGGAGAGTCTTGCTCCGTTACGCCGTGCTCATATCGACCCGCATGGACGCGTGAGGTCGATGGCCTTTTTCATCCTATCGTCCGGTTTGCCGCATGGCATCTCGCGGGCTGCCCGCGGCTGTTCCTCGCCCTTGACGGGGGTGAGGGGAGGTTGTGTACTCCCCTGCATGCCAGGGGAGGGCGGGAGCCGGGGTGCCGCGGCGCGGGAGTACGTCGAGACGCGGCTGTGTCAGTACCAGGAGTGGTACGACCGCAAGGCCGTGCGGAGCAAGGCCGTGCATTTACGGATGCGGACCCTGTCGGTCGTCGGCGGGGCGCTCGTGCCCGTGCTGGTCAACCTCGACATGCCGTTCTCCCGGATCACCGCCACCGTGCTGAGCCTGCTCGTGGTCGTCTCCGTGTCGCTCGAGAGCGTGTACAGGTACCGCGAGCAGTGGAAGAACTACCGCTCGACCGAGCAGCTGCTGGGGCACGAGCGGATCTACTTCGAGACCGGGGTCGGTCCGTACGCCGGGCTGTCCGGGGCCGATGCGTTCACGACACTCGTCTCCCGGGTGGAAAAGGCGATCGCCAACGAGAATTCGGCCACCCTCAACGTCATGACCCTGGGCGGCCAGGTGAGTTCCGACCTGGAGTACCGGCTCGGCGTTCCGGGGGCCCGGCGGGCGGCGGAGTAGGCCGGCGGGTACGCGAGAGAGCCGGTCCCCGGGCGGACGGGACCGGCGTCGACTGCCGTTCTAGAGCTTGATTCCCGCGATCGTGTCGGCGAGGGAGTTGAGGAAGCGGTTGACGTCCGGGGCGATGGAGCTGGACGCGAGGAAGAAGCCGAAGAGGACCGCGACGATCGCGGGGCCGGCCTTGATGTGGTTCCCGCGGACGAGCACCACCAGGATGACCGCCAACAGAACCACCACTGACAGCGAAATGGCCACTACTGATCACACCTTCGGTCGTCCCCTGGTCGGCCCGGGGCGCACGGCCGCGCGCGCCCCCACATGGACCATCCTCCCACCAACGGGCCCCGGCTATCCGCCCCGTGGCGAATCGGCGTCGGCGCTTTCCCGCCAACCGCCCGTGCACCGGGCATATTTCGGGCGCGGGGCCGGGGTCACGGTGCGGTGAGGCCGAGGAGGGAGCGGACATATGCATACTTCGCGGACAGTCGTTCCCGGGTGGGGCCGTCCAGTACGGAGAGCCGTACGGGGTCCGCGTTGTGCGCCAGGTCGGCCTCCTTGACCAGGAGGGCGCCCGGGGTGGCGAGGATCCGGGCCGCGTACTCCTCCACCGGTTCGCCGGGGCGCTTGGTGACCGCCAGGACCATGTCCTTCACCGGCTGGGGCAGAGCGGCGGAATCCAGCCATTCCCGGCTGAGCGCGTCGTCCTCGACGGCGTCGTGCAGCCAGGCCGCCGCCTGCTGCTCCGCGCTGCCGCCGCGGGCACGGACTCCCTCCGCGACGGCCGCGAGGTGCTCGGCGTACGGCCGGCCGGCCTTGTCGGTCTGGCCCTCGTGCGCGGAGCGCGCCAGGGCCTCGACCTCGAGCAGGGTCAGCGGTTGCTGCTGCGTCATGCGGTCCCCTTCGCTTTCGCTGCCGTGTGTGCCGCTGCCGCTGTACGGAGAGCCTGCGCGGCCCGGCGTACATCGGCCTGCGTGGTGCGCCAGTTGGAGAACGCTGCGCGCAGGGCGGGGGTTCCCGCGTAGACGGTGGGGGTGACGAAGACCTCCTCCTGGGCCGCCTCCCGGAGGGCCGTCAGGCGGGCCGGGGTGGGGTCCTCGGCGAGGGTGAAGCAGACGACGTTCAGGCGGACCGGGGCGAGCAGGCGGAAGGCCGGGTCCTGCTCGAGTGCGGTGCCGAAGGCTCGGGCGCAGGCGATGTCCCGCTCGACGATCTCGCGGTGGCCTTCGCGACCGTACGCGCGCAGGGTGAACCACGCGGCGAGGGCGCGCAGCCGGTGCGAGTTCTCGGGGGTGAGGTGGACCAGGTCGGGGCGCTCGCCCAGGGGGCCGAGGTAGGCGGCAGCGTTCTGGAAGACGCGGGCCTGGAGGTCTTGGCGTCGGGTGAACTGGACGGCGCTGTCGTAGGGAACGTTCAGCCACTTGTGCAGGTCGATGCAGAGGGAGTCGGAGGCGTCGAGGCCGTCGACGAGGTGGGAGTGCTCCGGGGAGAGGGCGGCGAAGGCACCGAAGGCGGCGTCGGTGTGGAGCCAGAACGCGTGGCGCTCGCGGAGGGCGGCGATGGCGCGGAGGTCGTCGAAGTCCACGGTGTTGACGGTGCCGGCGTTGGCGACGACGACGGCCGGGCCGGGGGTGTCGGCGAGGGCGCGGTCGAGGGCGGCGGGGTCGACGGCCTCGCGGCCGGGCAGGGTGGGTACGGAGATGAGGGAGCTGCGGCCGAGGCCGAGGACGGAGAGTGCCTTGGCGATGGAGGAGTGCGGGGCTCCGGACAGGACGCGGACGGGGCCGAGGGCTGCCGCGCCGTCTTCGGAGGGGGAGACGCCGAGGCGTTCGCCGAGCCACTCGCGGGCGATGGCGAGGCCAGTGGTGTTGGACATGGTGGCGCCGCTGACGAAGGTGCCGGTGTGGGCGCCGGTGAGGCCGAAGAGCTCGCGGAGCCAGGTGACCGTTTCGCGTTCGAGGTCCTGGCCGGCGCCGTCCAGGGCCGAGTTGGAGTTCTGGTCGTGGACGGCGGTCAGCCAGTCGCCGGCGAGGGCGGCGGGGGTGGCGCCGCCGGTGACGAAGCCGAGGTAGCGGGGGCCGGCGGAGGCGGAGAGGCGGGGCTCCCACCCGTCCCGGAACGCGGCGAGGGCGGCGTCCGCCCCGGCGGCGTGCTCCGGCAGGGGCTCGGGGTCCCGCGGAGGCCCGGCGGGCGGTACGACGGGACGGGCGTCCAGGGCTCCGAGGGCGTCGGCGGCGGTACGGCGGGTGGCCTCCAGGAGGTCGGGGAGGCGGGCGAGGTCGGCGGCGAGCGTGCGGTCCATGGGGGCACGGTAGGGATCCGCCGGGCGCGGCGGACCGGCCAATCGGGGGTGATTGGCCCGGCCCGCGTCTCCGAGGCCCGTCCCGCGTCTCCGGGGGCCCGTCCCCGGCCCCCGCGTGTCGTGCGGCGGCGCTGTGCGAGCGGCCCCGGGCTGCGCCGGCGCCCTGGCTCTCCGGAGCTCCGCCCCGGACGGAGCTCCGCCCCGGACCCGCGCCTCACACGCCGGCGGGGCTGGATCTGCCGCTGCACGGCCTGGAGTCGACCGGTGCGGGCGGGGCGGCGGGAGCAGGCAGGCGGGAGCCGGCCGGCCGTCAGGGGGAGGGAAACCAGGCGGAGTTGGGCGATGTCGCCCCGGTGGCGCGGGCGGGGCGGGTGGGGGTCGTAGGGTCGGGGGATGGTGAGCTTGCGGTGGGTGGCGGGGGTTGTCGGGGGTGCCGTCTTGGCGGGGGTGGTCGTGGGGTGCGATACGCCGCCGGCACCCGAGGCTGCGCCGGGGCCCACGTGGGCGGGGGCCGCACCGTCCGTCCGTGCCGCCCCGTCGGAGGCAGGGGCGCAGAAAGACTGCCCCGAGGGCGGGGTGCGGTTGCTCGAAGGGGAAGGGAATGCCGCGATGGGACTTCGGGTGACCGGCATCCAGCTGTTCAACTGCGGCACGCAGCCGTACGTACTCGAGGGCTATCCGGAGATCCGGCTGCTGGACAAGAAGCGGGTCCCGGTGGAAGTCGCGGTCGTGCACGGGGCCGAGGGGATCACGTCCGCACCGACCGGCGTGGAGGGCGCCCCTGAGAGGGTGGAGCTCCGGCCCGGCCAGGCGGCCACGGTCATGATGGTGTGGCGGAACCTGGTCACCGATGCGACCGTGCCCGCCGCCGAGGGGTGGGTGCTGGACGTGACCCCGCGGGCCGGTGCGCCCCGGGTGGAGCTGGAGCTCGACCACTCCGTCGACCTCGGGAACACCGGGAAGCTCGGGATCGGCCCCTGGAAGGCACCGGCCCGGTGATCATCTGGCTCAACGGGCCCTTCGGGGGCGGGAAGACGCAGACCGCGTACGAGCTGCAACGGCGGCTGCCCGGCAGCGTCGTGTGCGATCCGGAGCACGTCGGGTTCGGGTTGCACCGCATGCTGCCCGCGCCGCTGCGCGGGGACTTCCAGGACCTGCCGGCGTGGCGGCAGGGCGTGTTCGAGGTGCTGGACCTGGCGGCGCAGCGGCATCCGGGGCCCTTGCTCGTACCGATGACCGTGACGGAGCCGCGGTACTTCGCCGAAACGGTCGGGCGGCTGCGCGAAGCGGGCCACGACGTACGCCACTTCGCGCTGCTGGCCGAGCGGGAGACCGTACTGCGCCGCCTCGGCGAGCGCGGGCTCGGGCGCGGGCTGAAGAGGGCGAGCTTCGCAGTGGCCCGGCTCGACGGATGTCTGGAGTCGCTGCGCGGACCGGAGTTCGCCGACCACCTGGTCACCGACCATCTGACGGTGTCCCAGGTGGCGGGCCGGGTCGCGGCCGTGTCGGGGCTGTGGGCGGCCCCGGACACCGACGGCGTGCTCCGCCGAAGGCTGCGGCGCGCACTGGTCGGTGTCCGGCACATCCGGTTCGACCAAGGGGTGTCCGGCGGATCAGGGCCGGACAGCCCTTAGGCCTGACCGCGTACGACCGGGTACGGACGGACCGTCTCCTGCCCAGGGGCCGTCGCGCTCGCCTCGCTCCTGATGTGGGGGAGCGTCGCGGGCCCGGCGCGATCCCGCAGCGCGAAGGCCTACCTTCCCGGGCGGAGGACCCAGCGGGCCGGGAGGGTGGTGGCGGTCAGGCCCAGGGTCAGGGCCGCCGCCGCGAAGGAGGCGTAGAGCATCGGCGGGATGTGCGGGGGCGCCCCGGTCAGGGCCTCGGTCAGCGGGAACAGCGTGGCCAGGGCGATCGCGCTGCCGAGGGTGACGCCCGCGCCGCCGATCAGGAGGGCCTCCCAGCGCAGCATGCGGAACACCTGGCGCCGGGTGGAGCCGACGAGGCGCAGCATCCGGAGCTCCCGGCGGCGGTCGAGGACGGTCATCACCAAGGTGTTGGCGGCGGTGACGGCAGCGAAGCCGCCGAGGACGGCCGCCATCGTGGTGTTGGCCCAGGCGTTGAGCTCGCGGTCGAGGTCCTGGGCGGTGGTCCACTCCGAGACGGGCACCGCCGAGGCGGACACCGCCGGGCCGAGACCCGCCGGCACCGGGCCGCGGATCAGGAGTTCGGTGGCCTGCCCGGCCGTGGTGTGGCCGGTCAGGTCGGCCGCGGGGAGGGTGATCTGGCCGAGGCCCAGGCCGCGGGTGTAGACCGCCACGATCTCGGGAGTCACCGGAACCCCGTCCGGGAGGCGGAGTTCGATGCGGTCGCCGACGGCCGCGTGTGAGGAGTCGGCGATGCTGCGGTCCACGGCGACCGTGCCGGGTCGGAGCGCGGCGAGGCTGCCCTCGCGGACGCCCAGGTCCTCGACGGTGGTGACGTCGCCCGCGACGCCTTGGGCCGATGCGGACTGCAGTCGGCGTTCGCCGCCGCTGCCGGCCATCACGAGGACCGGGGTACGGGTGATCGCGACGCCGGCGCGGGCGTCGGAGGGCGGGTCGGTGATCACGTGGTCGGCGAGCAGTCCGGCCTCCTGCTGCTGCCGGACGGCCCGTTCCTGGCTGGTGTGCAGGAAGACCAGGGTCGAGGAGAAGGCCATGGCGAGCACGATCGGGGTGATCGCGGAGGCGAGCCGGCGGGCGTGGGCCCGGGAGTTGGCGGCGGCCAGCGAGCCGGACGCCCCGCCGGCGCGCAGCGGGAGGCCGAGTACGGCGGCGCAGGCGCGGGCGATCAGCGGGCCGAGCAGGGCCACCGCCAGCATGAAGAGCATGACGACGCCGAGCGCGGCGTTGGCTGCGTCCTCGCCGGAGCCGGTGGCGGCCAGACCGGCGCACACGGTCCCGCCGGCCACGGCAGCGAGGCCGAGCGGCGTACGGATCCACCCCGGGCGGAGGCGTTCCACGGCGGCCTCGGCCAGCGCCTGGCCGGGGCGGATCCGGGCGGGCCGGCGGGCGGCGGCCCAGCCGGCGAGCAGCGCGGCGACGAGGCCGATGCCGACGGCCGAGGCCAGGGGGATCCAGGAGACGGCGAGGCCGACCCCGGCGGGGATCGCGCCCTTCGCCTTGAGCTGCCCGAACCACCAGGCGGCGAGGCCGATTCCGGGTACGCAGCCCAGCGCGCCCGCGACGGGTGCGACGAGCAGGGCTTCGGTGGCGACGGTGCGGCGGATCTGCCGCGGGGTGGCTCCGACCGCTCGCAGCAGGGCGAACTCGCGGGAGCGCTGCCCGACGGAGAGCGCGACCGTCGCGGCGGCGGTGAAGACGGCGACCAGGGTGGCGGTCCCGCCGAAGGAGCCGCCGAGGCCGGTCAGCATCGCCTTGGCACCCGCGAGCTGCGGGTCCACGGCGCGGGCGGTGCCGGTCAGCACCTGGGCGCGGCCGTCGACGGCGGCGCGGACCCGGGCCGGGTCGGCGTCGAGCAGGACGACGGCGTCGAGGGTGCCGGGGTGCCCGGAGAGGGTCCGGGCCTCGGCGTCGGAGAACCAGGCGCCGGTGCCTTCGGCGTGTCCCACGACGCGGAACTCCCTCTTCCCGACCGGGGTGTCGAGCGACACCCGGTCACCTGCGAACCCCGTACCCGTGCCCGTGCCCGTGCCCTTGCCCAGCACGACCTCGCCCGGAGCCGCCGGGGCCCGGCCCTGGCCGAGCCGCGCACCCGTGAAGGCCGACGCCCCCCAGCCCGAAGCCTCCACGGCAGGGCCCGCGTCCCCGCGTACGGGGAAGACCACGTCGGGGACGGCCCGCCCGAGCGGAGCCAGCCGCTCGAGCAGGGCGGCATCGACCCGGGCCCGCTCCGGCACCTGCACGGATTCCTCGTACGAGCCTTCGCCGCTGCCCACCCGCAGGCGGATCTGCTGGTCGGCGGCCACGACGACGGGGGCCTGGGCGTAGCGGGTGGGCGGGACGCTCGCCCGGACTCCGCTCTCCAGCAGGATGCCGCAGGCGGAGACGATGGCGACGGTCATGAGCAGGGCGATGAAGGTGCCGGCGAAGGCGGCGGGGCGGAAGCGGACCGCCGCCCGGGCCAGGCCGTTGGGGCGGAGCAGCATCAGGCGGCCGCTCCCGCGTACGCCGGGGCGGTGAGGGCGGTCATCCGGTCGGCGATGGTCGCGGCGGAGCTGTGCGGCAGCCGGTCCGCGATCAGTCCGTCGGCGAGGAAGAGCACCTGGTCGGCGTGGGCGGCGGCGGCCGGGTCGTGGGTGACCATGACGATGGTGGCGCCCATGGAGTCCACGGCGGCCCGGAGCAGTCCGAGGACCTCGGCTGCGGTGGCGGTGTCGAGGGCGCCGGTGGGTTCGTCGGCGAAGACGACGTCGGGCCGGGTGACCAGGGCCCGCGCGATGGCGACGCGCTGCTGCTGGCCGCCGGAGAGCTCGGCGGGGCGGCGCCGGCCCTTGCCCTCGAGGCCGACGCGGGCGAGCAGGTCGGCGGCCCGGGCCCGGTCCTGGCGGCCGCCGGCGAGCCGCATCGGGAGCAGCACGTTCTGCTCCACGGTGAGGGAGGGCAGCAGGTTGAAGGCCTGGAAGACGAAGCCGAGGCGGCTGCGGCGCAGCTCGGTGAGCTCGTTCTCGTTCATGCCGGTGATCTCGGTGCCGCCGAGGCGGACGGAGCCCGCGGTGGGCAGGTCGAGTCCGGCCGCGCACTGCAGGAAGGTGGACTTGCCGGAGCCGGAGGGGCCCATCACCGCGGTGAAGCTGCCGCGCGGCAGGCTGAGGTCGATCCCCCGCAGCGCGTGCACGGTGGCGGCCCCCCGCCCGTACTCGCGGCGTACGCCGCGCAGCTCGACGGCGGCGGTGCTGTCGTACGGCGACTCGTACCGCGTCTCGTGTCCCGTGCCGTGACCTGTGCCGTGACCCGTGCCGCTGTGCGCCGTCTCGCGCTGTCGCCTGCTGCGCCGGAGCCCCATGGTGTGCCGCCCTCCGTGTCCGCCGATGATCGTGGTCTCGACGTTACGGACGGAGGTGCCGGGGCGGACATGGCGCAGCCAGGCGGATCGCCGGTGGGGAAAACCCCACCCCGGCGGACCCGCCCCGGCGGACCCGCGCTCAGGGCGAGCGGCGGATCAGGAGCAGCGCGCGGTCGTCGTTGACGTCCTTGGCGACCTTTTCGATCAGGTGCCAGGCAGCGCCGTCCCAGCCGGCGGCGACGTAGCGGTCGGCTTCGCCGGTGAGGCGGTCGATGCCCTCGCTGATGTCCCGGTCGGCGGTCTCGACCAGGCCGTCCGTGAAGAGCATGAGGACGTCGCCGCGGCGCAGGTTGCCGCGGGCGGGTTCGAACTCGGCGCCGTCGTAGACGCCGAGCAGCGGGCCCTCGCCGGACTTCTCCTGCCAGCGGCCGGTGCCCGCGGAGAGCTGGAGGGCGGGCAGGTGGCCGGCGGAGAGGAGCTCGTAGTCGCCGGTCTCCAGGTCCAGGACGAGGTGGATGGAGGTGGCGAAGCCCTCGTCCCAGTCCTGGCGGAGCAGGTAGCCGTTGGCGGCGGGCAGGAAGCCGTGCGGGGGCAGGGCGCCGAGCAGGCCGCCGAACGCGCCGGACAGGAGCAGGGCACGGGAGCCGGCCTCCATGCCCTTGCCGGAGACGTCGGTCAGGACGACCTCGAGGGTCCGGCCGCCGTTCGTGCGGGCGGCGACGACGAAGTCGCCGGAGAAGGACTGGCCGCCGGCCGGGCGCAGGGCCATCTCGCGGTGCCAGCCGCGCGGCAGGGCGGGCAGCTTGCTCTGGACCCGGATGCGTTCGCGCAGGTCGAAGAGCATGGTGCCGCCGCGCCGCCAGGGCACGCCGACGCGGCTGCGGAACTGGGCGATGACCAGTCCGAAGAATCCGCAGGCGGCCACGACCAGGACCGTGCCGGGGGTGACCCGGGCGGGGCCGAGGGTGTACGGCCCGAGGACCAGGGCCTCGACGATGAGGGCCGCCGCGGACGCCGCGTACAGCGCGAGCAGGCTCGCGGGGCGCAGCAGCAGGCCGCCCGCGACGATCGGCAGGACGAGGGCGGAGGGCGAGAACCAGACCGGCAGCATGATCGTGCCGCAGGCGATGGCGGGGACGGTCAGGAGCAGCCCGGCGAAGGCGAGCCAGTCGGAGGCGTCCCCGCGGAAGTAGTCGACGGCGGATTTGCGCAGGGCGGTGCGAGCCCGGTGCGACAGCATGCGCATCCGGGCCATGAGCGTCTCCATGCGTGCTCGGGCCATTGCTTCGGGACCCTATCCATCCTGGCTGTGCATGCGCAGGGGGACCCCCGGACCCGGGGGCTCCGGCCGGTCGAAAACCCTTCGACTGTGACGGAATGCCCTGGTAAGGATGGCCGTATGGCTCTTGAGATGCGCGTATTGCAGGCTGATGAGTGGGATGTCTGGTACGACCACCTGGAACTGGCGTTCGGTGGAGTGCCCGATTCCCCCGCGGAGCGGAAACTCTACAAGTCGCTGACCGAGACGGAACGTTCACTCGGGGTGTGGGACGGCGAGACCTGTGTGGGCTCGGCCGGGGCCTTCACCTTCCGCCTCTCGGTGCCGGGCGGTGCGCTGGTTCCGGCCGCCGGGGTCACGACGGTGGGCGTCTCCCCCACCCACCGCCGGCGCGGGGTGCTGACCTCGATGATGCGCCGGCAATTGGACGACATCCGGGCGGGTGGAGAACCGATCGCCGTGCTGACGGCCTCGGATCCGGCGATCTACGGGCGTTTCGGCTACGGCACCGCGACGTACGCGATGGCCGTGGACATCGACACGACGCGGGTACGGCTGTCCGTGCCGCCGGGGACGGACGACGTACGGCTGCGGCTCGTCGATCCGGAGAAGGCGCTGGCCGACTGCGAGCGGGTGTACGCGGGGCTCGTCGCGGGGCGGCCCGGGATGCCGGCCCGGCAGCCGGGCTGGGAGCGGCAGGGCCTGCTGGACCCGGCGGCCGTGCGGGACGGCGCGTCGCCGCTGAAGTGCGTGGTCGCGGAGGGGGCGGACGGCGAGGTCGTCGGGTACGCGCGCTACCGGGTCAAGCCCGACTGGGACCAGAGCGGTTCGGACGGCAAGGTCAGCGTCCTGCAGGTGGAGGCGTTGGAGCCGGCTGCGTACGCGGCGCTGTGGCGGTTCTTCTTCGGCATCGACCTGACCTGGCGGGTGCAGGCGTACGGGCGGCCCGTGGACGATCCGGTGCTGCACCTGGTCAGTGACATCCGGCGGGTCCAGGCCCGGCAGCGCGATGCCCTGCACGTACGGCTGGTGGACCTGCCCGCGGCGCTGCGGGCGCGGGCGTACGGGACCGGGCTGGACGTGGTCATGCAGGTCGAGGACGCGTTCTGCCCGTGGAACGAGGGCCGGTGGCGCCTGACGGCCGAGGCCGGGGGCCCGGTCACTTGCACCCGCTCGGACGAGCCGGCGGAGCTGGAGCTGTCGGTGCGCGAGCTGGGCTCGGCGTACCTGGGCGGGGTCGCGCTGACCGCCCTGGCGGCGGCCGGCCGCGTCCGCGAACTGCGCCCGGGCGCGGTGGCGGAGGCCTCGCGGGCCTTCGCGGGCGACGTGGCGCCCTGGCTCCCGCACGGGTTCTGACCCGGGGCGCGGGTACCTCCGGCGCTGTGCCCGGGCGGCGGAACCGGGCCTCGGGCGGCGCGGGTGTGTCCGTGCGCCGGCGGGCCGGCCCGTGGGCCCGCCCCGTCCGCCCGGCTCCGCGCTAGCGGGTCTGGCACCCCGGGCACCAGAAGAGGTTCCGCGCCGCCAGGCCGGCGGTGCGGACCTCGGCCCCGCAGATGTGGCAGGGCATGTTCGCCCTGCGGTAGACGTACACCTCGCCGCCGTGGTCGTCCACGCGCGGCGGGCGGCCCATGGCCTCGGGCAGGTGCTCGTCGCGGACGGTGTCGATCCGGTTGTTCCGTACGCCCTCGCGCATCAGCACCGCCAGGTCCGCCCACATGGCGTCCCACTCACCGCGCGTGAGGTCCCTGCCCAGCCGGTACGGGTCGATGCCGTGCCGGAAGAGGACCTCGGCGCGGTAGACGTTGCCGACGCCCGCGATCACCTTCTGGTCCATGAGCAGGGCGGCGACGGTGGTGCGGGAGCGGGAGATCCGCGTCCAGGCGCGGTCCGGGTCGTCGGCCGGGCGCAGCGGGTCGGGGCCGAGCCGCTCGTGTATCGCCTTCTTCTCGGCGTCGCCGATCAGTGCGCAGGCCGTGGGGCCGCGCAGATCGGCCCAGTGCTCCGCGTTGAGCAGCCGCAGCCGGACCGTGTCGGTGGCCGGGGGCGCCGGGGCGGGACCGAAGCCGAGCTTGCCGAACAGGCCGAGGTGGATGTGGATCCAGGCATCGCCGAGTTCCAGGAACAGGTGCTTGCCGTGTGCCTCGGCGCCCTCCAGGTCCCGCCCGTCGAGCAGCGCCGCGCTCTCGGCGAAGCGGCCCTGCGGGCTGCTCACCCGGACCGGCCGCCCGGCGAAGCGCTCGGCGTGGTCCTGGGCGAGGCGGTGGATCGTATGCCCCTCGGGCACGGCGCTGCTCCTACGTCTGGAAACGGCCGTGCCGCCGGGGGCTCCGGCGGCACGGCGAAGCGGAAGATCAGCCCTGCGGGTGGTGGGCCGGGATCGGGGGGAGCTCGCCGGTGGTCTCGTACGCGGAGAGCATCTCGATGCGGCGGGTGTGGCGCTCCTCGTCGGAGTACGGGGTCGCCAGGAAGGCCTCGATGAAGCTGACGGCCTCGTCCTGGGTGTGCATGCGGCCGCCGACGGAGATCACGTTGGCGTTGTTGTGCTCACGGCCGAGCTTCGCGGTCTCGACGCTCCAGGCAAGGATGGCGCGGACGCCCTTGACCTTGTTCGCGGCGATCTGCTCGCCGTTGCCGGAGCCGCCGATCACGATGCCGAGGGCGTCGGCGTCCGCGGCGGTCTTCTCCGCGGCGCGCAGGCAGAACGGCGGGTAGTCGTCCACCGCGTCGTAGATGTGGGGCCCGCAGTCGACGGGCTCGTGGCCGTTGTTCTTGAGCCAGTCCACCAGGTGGTTCTTGAGCTCAAAGCCGGCATGGTCGGATCCGAGGTACACGCGCATGGGACGAGTGTGGCACGAGCGTGCCGGAAGGCCCGCAGAGGGTGTCGCGTAAGTCACTTCTAAAGCTCAAGTAAACCCAAAGAACGCAGATGGGACAGGGGGGACCAAGGTCCTGGACGTTCGTCCCTACGCAACGATCCGGATTGGGGTCTTCCGCCCTGCGTTCATCTCAGGTTTGAATGCCGGGGCTCGCAACCCGAGAACCTAAGGATCCGTCCATGAGCTCCACGACGACCCTTCAGAAGGAAGGCAACCCCACCGGAAACAACGGTGACGGTCAGCCCTCCGACGGTCTGAAGGCCGGTCTCAAGAACCGCCACCTGTCCATGATCGCCATTGGCGGTGTCATTGGCGCCGGCCTGTTCGTCGGCTCCGGCGGCGGTATCGCCAAGGCCGGCCCCGCCATCCTGATCTCGTACCTCCTCGTCGGCGCGATGGTCGTCTTCGTGATGCGGATGCTCGGCGAGATGGCCGCCGCCAGCCCGAACTCGGGCTCCTTCTCCGCATACGCCGACCGCGCGCTCGGCCGCTGGGCCGGCTTCTCCATCGGCTGGCTGTACTGGTTCTTCTGGGTCGTCGTGCTCGCCGTGGAGGCGACCGCCGGTGCGAAGATCCTCGAGGGCTGGGTCCCGGCCGTCCCGCAGTGGGGCTGGGCCCTGATCGTGATGGTGGTCCTGACGATCACCAACCTCGGCTCCGTCTCCTCCTACGGCGAGTTCGAGTTCTGGTTCGCCGGCATCAAGGTCGTCGCCATCGGCGCCTTCGTGGTCGTCGGCATGCTCGCCGTCTTCGGCGTGCTGCCGGGTTCGGACAACCCGGGCGCGGGCTTCGCCCACCTCACCGACGCCGGCGGCTTCATGCCCAACGGCTGGGGCTCCATCCTCACCGGTGTGCTGATGGTCGTCTTCTCCTTCATGGGCAGCGAGATCGTCACGCTGGCCGCCGGTGAGTCCGAGGACCCGCGCCGCGCGGTCACCAAGGCCACCAACTCGGTGATCTGGCGCATCGGCGTCTTCTACCTGGGCTCGATCTTCATCGTGCTCACCCTGCTGCCGTGGAACGACAAGTCGATCGTCGACAAGGGCTCGTACGTCGCCGCCCTGGACTCCATCGGCATCGCGCACGCCGGCCAGATCATGAACGTGATCGTCCTGACCGCCGTGCTGTCCTGCCTGAACTCGGGCATGTACACGGCCTCCCGCATGGCCTTCTCGCTGGGCGAGCGCGGTGACGCACCCAAGGTCTTCGCCAAGGTCAACAAGAGGGGCGTGCCCACGGCCGCGATCCTGGGCTCGGTGGTCTTCGGCTTCGCCGCCGTCTACTTCAACTACTCCTCTCCGGACACGGTCTTCAGCTTCCTGCTGAACTCCTCGGGTGCGATCGCGCTCTTCGTGTGGCTGGTCATCTGCCTGACCCAGCTGCGGATGCGCAAGATCCTGGTGCGCGAGGCGCCGGACAAGCTGACGGTCAAGATGTGGCTCTTCCCGTACCTGACGTGGGCCACCGCCGCGATGATCACCTTCGTCCTGGCCTACATGGTCTACGACAAGGACAACCGCGAGACGGTCATGCTGTCGCTGCTGGTCGCCGCCGTCGTGCTGGTCATCGGCGTGGTGCGCGACATGCGCCGCAAGGCTGCCGAGCGCGTCTAGGCGGGCATGCGGACAAGCACGGCAGCCCCGGACCACTTCGCGTGGTCCGGGGCTGCCGTGCTTGCAGCGCTTGCCGTACGGAGGCTACTTGCGGCCGGCCAGCTTCCAGGTGGCGGGCAGCAGACCCATGGCCAGGGCCGCCTTGAGCGCATCGCCGATCAGGAACGGGGTCAGACCCGCCGCAACGGCCGCGCCGAAGGACATCCCGGTGGACAGCGCCAGGTACGGCACGCCCACCGCGTAGATCAGGGCGGAGCCCAGCGCCATCGTGGCGGCCGTGCGGAGCACCGAGCGGTCGGCGCCGCGGCGGGCCAGGGCGCCCACGACGGTGGCGGCGAGCAGCATGCCGAGCACGTAGCCGAAGGAGGCGCCGCCCGCGCCGGAGGTGCCGCCCGCGAACCACGGCACGCCCGCCATACCGGCGAGCGCGTAGAGGGCGAGCGAGAGGAAGCCGCGGCGGGCACCGAAGGCGGTACCCACCAGCAGGGCCGCGAAGGTCTGGCCGGTGACCGGGACCGGGGAGCCGGGGACGGGCACCGAGAGCTGCGCGGCCAGGCCGGTGAGCGCGGCTCCGCCGACGACGAGCGCGATGTCGCGGACGCGGCTCGCGGGCAGCAGGTCGGCGAGGACGGCGCCGGGGCGGAAGGAGACGGAAGCAGTGCTCATCGGAGGCTCCGCGGAGTGAGGGTGACGGGACGATCACCGACGCTAATGCGCGGCAGGGCCCCTCCCCACCTCCGGCCGGGACAAAGCCCTACTCACCGGTTTGGTGGGGAGTGCACAAAGAGGCCGGTTCACACCTGCATTGCAGTGATCCGCGTCACGAGCCAGATTCAGACAACACGTCCGTTTTGCACGGAGGGGCGCCGTCCGGCGAGACTGTAGGGTCCCGCCAATCCTCTGCGGAGCCCCCACCGCCGCTGCCGAGCACGAGAGTACGAGCACCCACTCATGCGCGACCGCTTGCCCACCGCACCGCCCACCGGGCCCACCCCGACTCCGGGGACCGAGATGCCGGCGGAACCCCTCAGTCACAGTCTCAAGCAGCGCCACCTGACCATGCTGGGTCTGGGCGGCGTGATCGGCGCCGGGCTGTTCGTCGGCTCCGGCGCCGGCATCGGCATCGCCGGCCCGGCGATCATCTGCTCGTACCTGCTGGCGGGCGCCCTCGCCATGCTGGTGATGCGCGCGCTCGGCGAGATGTCGGCGGCGATGCCCGCCTCCGGCTCGTTCTCCGTGTACGCGGAGCGGGCGCTCGGCCGCTGGGCCGGTTTCTCGGCGGGCTGGCTCTACTGGTTCCTTCTGGTCGTGGTGCTGGCCGTGGAGGCCACCGGCGCGGCGAAGATCGCGAACGGCTGGCTGCCCTCGGTCGACCAGTGGGTCTGGGTGCTGGTCTTCATGGTGGTCTTCACCGTGAGCAACCTGGCCGCCGTGAAGAACTTCGGCGAGTTCGAGTTCTGGTTCGCGGCCCTCAAGGTCGGCGCGATCGTGCTGTTCCTCATCCTCGGCACCCTCGCGGTCTTCGGGCTGCTCCCGGACACGGACCCGGTCGGCACGGCCAACCTCACCGGCCGGGGAGGCTTCTTCCCCGAGGGCTTCGGCGGGGTGGTGGCCGGCATGCTCGCCGTCATCTTCGCCTTCGGCGGCCTGGAGGTCGTCACCATCGCGGCCGCCGAGTCCGACGACCCGGCCAAGTCCGTGGCCCGCGCGGTGCGCAGCGCCGTGTGGCGCATCCTCTTCTTCTACGTCGGCTCGATGGTGGTCATCGTCACCCTGCTGCCGTGGGACTCGCTGAAGCCGGGCGAGAGCCCGTATGTCGCAGTGCTGGACTCCATCGGGATCCCGGCGGCCGGCCAGATCATGAACATCGTGGTGTTCGTGGCGCTGCTCTCCGCGCTCAACGCCAACCTGTACGGCTCCTCCCGCATGGTGTTCTCGCTGGCCGAGCGCGGCGAGGCGCCCGAGGCGCTGCTGAAGGTGTCCGGCGGCGGAGTGCCGCGCCGGGCCGTGTTCGCCTCGGTGTCCTTCGGCTTCGTGTCGGTGGTGCTGAACCTGCTGTGGCCGGACACGGTCTTCCTCTACATGCTCAACGCGGTCGGCGCGGTGCTGCTGTTCGTGTGGGCGCTGATCGCGGTCTCGCAGCTGAAGCTGCGCCGCACGCTGGAGCGGGACATGCCGGAGCGCCTCACGCTGCGGATGTGGTGCTTCCCGTACCTGACGTGGGCGGCGCTGCTCGGCATGGCGGCGGTGCTGGTGCTGATGCTGTTCGACGACTCGGCGCGACCGCAGCTGCTGTGGTCCACCGGTGCGGCCGCGGCCGTCCTGGTGGTGGCGTGGGTGCGGGAGATCCGGGCGCGCCGGGCCTGACGCCTTCGGGCCCGCCCTGCCCGCCGTCCGGATATTGGACACCCAATGTTCGATAACCGGACGGTGGGCAGTATGTCCCCATGAGTCAGAGCACCATCACACCCCCCGAGCAGCAGCACGGCACGGCAGCGCCGGCCGACGGCGGATCCCCCCTCGGCAACGGCCTCAAGCAGCGACACCTCTCGATGATCGCCCTCGGCGGGGTCATCGGCGCCGGCCTCTTCGTCGGCTCCGGCGCCGGCATCGCCGCCGCGGGTCCCTCGATCGTGATCGCGTACGCCGCATCCGGGCTGCTCGTGATGTTCGTGATGCGGATGCTCGGCGAGATGTCCGCCGCGAACCCCGCCTCCGGCTCGTTCTCCGTGCACGCGGACCGGGCGATCGGCCCCTGGGCCGGGTTCACGGCCGGCTGGATGTTCTGGACGCTGCTGTGCGTGGGCGTGGCCATCGAGGCGATCGGCGCGGCGCACATCATGACCGGCTGGTTCCCCGGCACTCCGTCCTGGATGTGGGTGCTGGCCTTCATGGCCCTGTTCTGCGGCACCAACCTGGCCGCCGTCTCCCATTTCGGCGAGTTCGAGTTCTGGTTCGCCGCCCTCAAGATCGGTGCGATCGCGCTGTTCCTGGGCCTGGGCGTGCTGGCCGTCCTGGGCCTGATGCCCGGCACCTCCTCCCCCGGCGCCGCCAACCTGCTTCACGACGGCGGGTTCCTGCCCAACGGCATGGACGGCCTGCTGGTCGGACTGCTGGCCTCGGTCGTCGCGTACGGCGGGCTGGAGACGGTGACCATCGCGGCCGCCGAGTCCGACAACCCCGTCAAGGGCGTGGCCCGGGCCGTGAAGACCACCATGTGGCGGATCGCGATCGTCTACGTCGGCTCCATGCTGGTCATCGTCACGCTGCTGCCGTGGAACGACCCGGCGGTGACCGGGGAGGGCCCGTACGCCGCCACCCTGGACCACCTGGGCATCCCGGCCGCCGGCGAGATCATGAACGTGGTCATCCTGATCGCCCTGCTGTCGGCGATGAACGCCAACATCTACGGCTCCTCGCGGATGGCGCACTCGCTCGTCTCCCGCGGCCAGGGCCCCAAGGCGCTGGGCAAGGTCAGCGGCCGGGTGCCGCGCCGCGCGGTGCTCGCCTCCTGCGGGTTCGGCTTCGTCACCGTGCTGCTGTCGTACTGGTACCCGGACACCCTGTTCGCGTGGCTGCTGAACATGGTCGGCGGGGTCATCCTCGTCGTCTGGGGCTTCATCGCCGTCTCGCAGTTCGTGCTGCGGCGCCGGCTGGAGCGGGAGGCCCCCGAGAAGCTGGTCGTGAAGATGTGGGGCTTCCCGTACCTGACCTGGGTGGCGCTGGCCGGGGTGGCCGGGGTCCTGGTCCTGATGGTCCTGGGCGAGGACACCCGGGTCCAGGTGGTGTTCACCGGCGGCCTCACCCTTGCCCTCGCGGCGACCGGCTACGTGATGCAGCGCCGGGCTGCGGCCCGGGCCTGACCGGCCCTCGTACGACGAAGGCGCTCCCCTTGCCACCGGGCACGGGGAGCGCCTTCGTCGTACCCGGGGCACACCCGACGAGGTCAGGTGACCCTTACGTGATCAGCGGAATAGATACTGCTAGCGTGCAGTTGCGCATTGATTGCAATAAGCAGTTGGCACGCTGAGGGGACCGGATAACACGCATGGCCATCTACACGCTTCCTGAGCTTCCGTACGACTACGCGGCGCTCGAGCCGGTGATCAACCCGCAGATCATCGAGCTGCACCACGACAAGCACCACGCGGCCTACGTCGCCGGCGCCAACACCACGCTGGAGCAGCTGGAGGAGGCGCGCGACAAGGAGAACTGGGGCGCGCTGAACGGCCTGGAGAAGAACCTGGCCTTCCACCTCTCCGGCCACATCCTGCACAGCATCTACTGGCACAACATGGCCAGCCCGAAGACCGGTGAGGGCGGCGGCGAGCCCACCGCCGCGGACGGCATCGGCGAGCTCGCGGACGCCATCACCGAGTCCTTCGGCTCCTTCGCGAAGTTCAGGAAGCAGCTGACGTTCGCGTCCTCCGCCACGCAGGGCTCCGGCTGGGGCGTGCTCGCGTACGAGCCGGTCAGCGGCCGCCTGCTCGTCGAGCAGATCTACGACCACCAGGGCAACGTCGGCCAGGCCTCGGTGCCGATCCTGGTCTTCGACGCCTGGGAGCACGCCTTCTACCTGCAGTACAAGAACCAGAAGGTGGACTTCATCGAGGCCATGTGGAACGTCGTCAACTGGCAGGACGTGGCCAAGCGCTACGCCGACGCCAAGGCGAACACCCCGCTGCTGATCCCCGCCAAGGGCTGATCACGGCCCCACCGAGCCCGCCCGCCTCGTGATCGTCTTCTCAGCCTTCGCGTGCGGGCGTGTCCAACGGAAGACCCCCGCAAGGACGTGACTTGCGGGGGTCTTCCGTACCTTCTGCGTCCGCCGGGCGGTCTACTCGAACGACGGGCCCTTGGTACGGGTGCGCTTGATCTCGTAGAAGCCGGGGGTGGAGGCGACCAGCAGGGTGCCGTCCCACAGCCGGGCCGCGGCCTCGCCGCGCGGGGTCGGGGTGACGACCGGCCCGAAGAAGGCCACCTCGTCGCCCTCGGCGCCGGGCACGGAGATCACCGGGGTGCCGACCTCCTGGCCGACGCGCTCGATGCCGTTGTTGTGGGAGTCGCGCAGCACCTGGTCGTACTCGTCGGAGTCGGCGTAGGCGAGCAGCTCGGCCGGCAGGCCGACCTCCTCCAGCGCCTCGGCGATGACCTCGCGGGTCGCGCCCTTGTCCTCGTTGTGGATCCGGGTGCCGAGCGCGGTGTAGAGCTTGCCGGTGATCTCGTCACCGTGCTTCTGCTGGGCCGCGATGACCACGCGGACCGGGGCCCAGCCCTTGGGGCCGAGGATTTCGCGGTAGTGCTCGGGCAGTTCGTCGAGCTTGTTCTCGTTGAGGACGGCGAGGCTCATCACGTGCCAGCGCACCTCGACGTCGCGGACCTTCTCGACCTCCAGCATCCAGCGGGACGTCATCCAGGCCCAGGGGCAGAGCGGGTCGAACCAGAAGTCGACCGGGGTCTTCTCTCGCACCTGGGTGTCGGCCATGTCTCTCCTCGTATCGCTTGGGTACCACGCGTCCTGTTCCCCCTCGCCAACCAGGCCAGGACCGTCCGCATTCCCCCGTGGGAGGATTCGATCAGGTATCGCGATCACGCACGAAGGAGTGCACGTGCCCGGAGAGAATCTGTCCCGTGACGAGGCCCGTGAGCGGGCCGAGCTGCTGTCCGTCGACGGGTACGAGGTGGTCCTCGACCTGAGGTCCGCCGTGGACGAGGCCGAACCGGCCGAAGGCCCCCGGACCTTCCGGTCGGTGACCACGATCCGCTTCCGGGCCGCGGCACCCGGCTCGGCCACCTTCGCGGACCTCGTCGCCCCGTCGGTGAACTCCGTCACACTCAACGGGCGCGCGTTGGACCCGGCCGCCGTCTTCGACGGGGCGCGGATCGCCCTGACCGGGCTGGCCTCCGAGAACGTCCTCGTGGTGGACGCGAACTGCGCGTACAGCCGGACGGGCGAGGGCATGCACCGCTTCGTGGACCCGGAGGACGGCGAGGTCTACCTCTACACGCAGTACGAGCCGGCCGATGCCCGGCGGGTGTACGCCAACTTCGAGCAGCCCGACCTGAAGGCGCCCTACCGCTTCGAGGTGACCGCGCCGGAGGGCTGGCAGGTCTGGAGCAACGGCGCGGAGGAGTCCCGCGAGGGACAGACGCGGCGGTTCGCCGAGACCGCGCCGATCTCCACGTACATCACGTGCGTGGTGGCGGGCCCGTACCACTACGTGACGGACACCTACACGCGCGGGGACCTGACGATCCCGCTGGGCGCGATGTGCCGCAAGGGGCTGGCGAAGCACTTCGACGCGGACGACGTCTTCCTGGTCACCAAGCAGGGCTTCGACTTCTTCCACGAGCACTTCGACTACCCGTACCCCTTCGGGAAGTACGACCAGGCCTTCGTGCCCGAGTACAACCTGGGCGCGATGGAGAACCCGGGGATGGTGACCTTCCGCGAGGAGTACATCTTCCGCGGGAAGGTGACGCGGGCCGCGTACGAGCGCCGCTGCAACACGATCCTGCACGAGATGGCCCACATGTGGTTCGGCGACCTCGTCACCATGAAGTGGTGGGACGACCTGTGGCTGAAGGAGTCCTTCGCGGACTTCATGGGCTCCTTCTCGCAGGTGGACGCGACCCGGTTCGACCAGGCGTGGGTGACCTTCGCCAACAGCCGCAAGGCGTGGGCGTACCGGGCCGACCAGCTGCCCTCCACGCACCCGATCACGGCCGACATCCGTGACCTGGAGGACGCGAAGCTCAACTTCGACGGCATCACGTACGCCAAGGGCGCGGCGGTGCTCA
Source organism: Streptomyces sp. NPDC032745 (assembly GCF_055579465.1). NCBI lineage: Bacteria > Bacillati > Actinomycetota > Actinomycetes > Kitasatosporales > Streptomycetaceae > Streptomyces > Streptomyces sp. NPDC032745. Next base: position 278,073 of record NZ_JBVING010000004.1, read on the forward strand.
AGCAGCTGGTGGCGTACGTGGGGCGGGACGCGTTCCTCGAGGGCGCGCGGCGCTACTTCAAGGCCAACGCGTACGGGAACACCACGCTGGACGACCTGCTGGCGGTCCTCGGGGAGGTCTCCGGCCGGGACATGGCCGAGTGGTCGCGGGCGTGGCTGCAGACGGCCGGCGTGAACGTGCTGACGCCGGTGGTGACGTACGACGCGGGCGGCCGGGTGACCGAGCTGGCGGTGGTCCAGGAGGGCGAGGAGCTTCGCCCGCACCGGGTCGCGGTCGGCCTGTACCGGCTGGAGGACGGCTCGCTGGTGCGCTACGCGCAGGCCGAGGCGGACGTGGCGGGGGTCCGGACGGTCGTTGCGGAGCTGGCCGGGCAGGAGCGGCCCGACCTGGTGCTCGTCAACGACGAGGACCTCACCTACTGCAAGATGCGCTTCGACGAGGGCTCGCTGGAGACCCTGCGGGTGCGGCTGGGGGACGTGGCGGATCCGCTGGCGCGGGCGCTGTGCTGGTCGGCGCTGTGGAACCTGACGCGGGACGGGCTGATGCCGGCGCGCGACTTCGTCTCGCTGGTACTGGCCCACGCGGGCCGTGAGACGGACGTCGGCGTGCTGCAGATGGTGCACGCGCAGGCGCTGACCGCGGTCACGCACTACGCGGCGGCCGGCTGGCGCGAGCAGGGCGGCCGGGTGCTGTCGGCGGTCGCGCTGCAGGAGTTGCGGCTGGCGGAGCCGGGGTCGGAGCACCAGCTGACCTGGGCCCGCTTCTTCGCGGCGAGCTCGGCGACGGAGGGCGACTTCCAGCTGCTGCTGGGCCTGCTGGACGGGTCGGCGCGGATCGACGGGCTGGACGTGGACCAGGAGCTGCGGTGGGACTTCCTGCTGCCGCTGGCCGCGCACGGCGCCGTGGACGAGGCGGTGCTGACGGCGGAACTGGCGCGGGACGACACGGCTTCGGGCAAGCGGCACCAGGTGCGGTGCCTGGCGGCGCGGCCGTCCGAGGCGGTCAAGGACCAGGCGTGGGCGGCGGTGGTCGAATCCGACGCGCTGTCGAACGCGCTGGTGGAGGCGACGATCGCCGGTATGCAGCAGCCTTCGCAGCGGGCGCTGCTGGCGCCTTACGCGGAGCGCTACTTCGAGGTGATCGAGCGGATCTGGGCGGAGCGTTCGATCCAGATCGGCATGCACGTGGTGAAGGGGCTGTACCCGTCGCTGGAGGACTCGCCGGCCACGCTGGCCGCGACGGACGCCTGGCTGTCGGCCCACGAGTCGGCTCCGCCCGCGCTGCGCCGCCTGGTGCTGGAGGCCCGTGACGACCTGGCCCGCGCCCTGCGCGCGCAGGCCTGCGACGCGGCGGCCGCCGCGGTCTAGCCCTCCCGTCGGCGGGGCCGGACCTCCGGCCCCGCCGACGGAAGCGAACGGCGGTATCGGCTTTCGAACGGCCGTACTTTAGTGCGGTCTTGTCCGGATTTGTCGACGGGAAGGTAACAGGGGTTAGCAGGGCCCCGGCGAGCGGGAATCTCCGCCGCATGAACCACAACGCACCCCTCCCCCTCGCCCACCTCAGCGGTAGCCGCCCCCGCGTGCTGAGCCTCGCCCAGCTCCGCGAGCACGGCGTGAGCGCCTCCGACGCCGCCGCACGGCCCTGGCAGGAGATCCTGCCGGGGGTGTTCCTGCTCCACCCGGGCGCCGCGACCAGCGAGGAGCGCCTGCACGCCGCCCTGCTGTACGCGGGCCGCCGCGGCGGCGAGGCCATGATCACCGGACTGGCGGCCCTCGCGCTGTACCGGTTCGGCTCCGCCCCCGCGCTGACGGCCCTCGTGCAGATCGACGTGCTGGTGCCCCACACCCGCCGGCTCCGCTCCGTCGGCACCGTACGGATCGTGCGGTCGCACACCCCGCCCCGCGCGCAGCAGGTGACCGGACTGCCCGTCGCGCCCGTGGCCCGGGCCGTGGCCGACGCCGTCACCCAGCTCTCCGACGCGGGCACGGTACGCCGCCTGCTGAGCGAGGCCGTCCGCGGCGGGCACTGCGAACCCGCCGCCGTCGTACGGGAGCTGACGGTGGCCCGGCTGCTGAACCGTCCCCACGTGGTGGACGCCGTCGAGTCCCTGCTCGCCGAGGGCCGGGCCATCGCCGAGGACCGGCTGTACCAGCTCGTACGGGGCCACGAGCTCCCCGAGCCGGTCTGGAACGTGGACCTGCGCCTGCCCGGCGGCCCGCACCTGGGCGGGGTCGACGCCTTCTGGCCCGAGCAGGCCGTCGCCGTGGAGATCGACACCCGCGCACCCCGGCAGGGCGAGGACGAGCAGTTCTCGGAGGCCGTCCGCAAGCGGGAGGCCCTGGAGCGGCTCGGGGTGACCGTCCTGCACATCACCCCGCGCAAGCTCCGCGACTGGCCCGAGCAGCAGGCCGCGGTCGTCCGGACCGCCCTGACGGCGTCCTCCGACCGCGAGCCCGCCGCCTACCTGGTCGTACTCCCCCGGTGAAGGGCGGCCGGCGCCGGCCGGTCACGTACGCTTCGAGCGCTGACAGGCGTGCACGGAGGAGCGGTGGGATGGCGACACAGGCGGCGGACCCCCGCCCGCTGACGGGCGGACCGATCGCCCTGGACCTGCTGAACACGCGCTGGAACCAGGACGGCGTGCCCGCCGACCTCTTCGCCGGGGCCTTCGGGCTGACCCGGGTCGAGGGGCTCGCGATCTGGCTGCGCACCACCGGGCTGGCCGACCGCTTCCGCGCCGACGCCGCGACCCTCGTCCACCTGCTGACCGCCCGCGAGGCGCTGGCCCGCGCCGTCGCGGACCCGGCCGACGCGAGTGCCCGCGCCCTGATCGACGCCGTCCTGGAGCACGGACGGATCCGGGTCACCCTGACCGCCGAGGGGCCGGGCGAGCGGGCCGAGTTCGACGACCCGACCTGGGGTCCGGCCTGGACGGCCGCCCGCGACTACCTGGAGCTGCTGGTCTCGGCGCCCGAGCGGATCCGCGAGCACTACGCGCGCACGCGCGAGCGCTGAGAAGCCGGAAGTTGTCACACCCGGTCTGAGACCGGGCACCGCCGCACCTCCGCCAAGAGGTCGGGAAGTCGACAAAGCAACTCTCCAACCCCTGCGATTCGTACGAGTACGCCCCGGTACGGCCTCGATGGCACATCCCCTGAGCTGGCGGGAGTCCGCCATGTCAGGTCTCGGTCAAGACAACGCTCCCCAAAGAGCTGTCACTTGCGCAAAGCTGACCGGTCATCCGGCACCGAAATCCGGACCGTATCTTTCACTTATCCAGGGATGCTGATGACCCTCGAATCCCCCAGCTCCATATCCGGGGCCAGACGCGTTGCACGCGTCGCGGCCGCGGCCGGTCTGGTCGCCGCGCTCGCGACCGCGGGCGCGATGCCCGTGTTCGCGGCCACCGGCCCCGCGGCCGGCACCCCGGGCACCGGCCCGGCCGTCAAGTCGGCCGACCAGAAGCTCGGTTCGGCGGACGCCGAGCTGCTTCAGGAGGCCAAGGCCAAGGGTGAAGCGACCGTCACCGTCATGGTGGCCACCGCCCCCGGCCAGACCAAGCAGGTCGCCGACCAGCTCACCGCGGTCCAGGGCGCCTCGGTCGGCAAGACCGACGACAAGCTCGGCTACGTGCGGGCCACGCTGCCCACCGGCAAGGCCGAGGCCGCGCTGAAGGCGGCCGCCAAGCTGTCCTCGGTGCACGCCATGGACCTCAAGCACGAGATCCAGCTGTCGGACCCGCGCCCCGACGGCGGCAAGGAATCGAGCTCGGCGAAGAAGACCGCCTCCGAGACCTACCCGGGGCCGGACAAGAACACCCCCGCGAAGAACCCGTACAACCCGTCCTTCGAGACCGGTGCGGTGGACTTCGTCGCCAAGAACCCGCAGGCCGACGGCCGCGGCGTGACCATCGGCATCCTGGACTCGGGCGTCGACCTCGGCCACCCGGCGCTCCAGAAGACCACCACGGGCGAGCGCAAGATCGTCGACTGGGTCACCGCGACCGACCCGATCACCGACAACGACGCCACCTGGCGCGCGCAGATCACCCCGGTCACCGCCGCGGGCGGCACCTTCAGCGCGGGCGGCCAGAGCTGGAAGGCTCCGGAGGGCTCGTACCAGTGGAGCCGGTTCAGCGAGTCGATCACCGCCACCGGTGACATGAAGGGCGACGTCAACCGGGACGGGGACACCACCGACCGGTTCGGCATGCTCTACGACGCCGCCGCCGGCACCGTCCGCGTCGACACCGACCAGGACGGCGACTTCACGAACAACGAGCCGATGAAGCCGTACAAGGACGGCTACCAGATCGGCTACTTCGGCACGGACAACCCGTCGACCGACGTCGCCGAGCGCATCCCGTTCGTGATCCAGATCCGCAAGGACGTCCCGATGGACCCGCTCGGCGGGGACTGGGTCGGCAAGAAGGCCGACTTCGTCAACATCGGCATCATCGAGTCCGAGCACGGCACGCACGTCGCCGGCATCACCGCCGCCAACAGCCTCTTCGGCGGCAAGATGAACGGCGAGGCGCCCGGCGCGAAGATCGTCTCCTCGCGCGCCTGCTCCTGGTCCGGCGGCTGCACCAACGTCGCGCTGACCGAGGGCATGATCGACCTCGTCGTCAACCGCGGTGTGGACATCGTCAACATGTCCATCGGCGGCCTGCCGGCCCTGAACGACGGCAACAACGCCCGCGCCGAGCTCTACAAGAACCTCATCGACACCTACGGTGTCCAGCTCGTCATCTCGGCGGGCAACGAGGGCCCCGGTGTCAACACCATCGGCGACCCCGGTCTCGCGGACAAGGTCATCTCCGTGGGTGCCGCGGTCTCCAAGGAGACCTGGGCCGCCAACTACGGCTCCGGCGTGACCAAGAAGTACAACATGTTCCCGTTCTCCTCGCGCGGTCCGCGTGAGGACGGCGGCTTCACGCCGACCATCACCGCCCCCGGCGCCGCCATCAACACCACGCAGACCTGGCTGCCCGGCGGACCGGTGAAGGAGGCCGGCTACAACCTGCCGGCCGGTTACTCGATGCTGCAGGGCACCTCGATGTCCTCGCCGCAGGCGGCGGGCGCCAGCGCCCTGCTGATCTCGGCCGCGAAGCAGCAGCACATCGCGCTCACCCCGGCGGGCCTGCGCGTCGCGCTCACCAGCACCGCGAAGAAGATCGACGACGTCCCGGCGCACGCCCAGGGCGCGGGTCTGATCGACATCAACGGTGCGTGGGAGTCCATCCAGCGCGGTGCCAAGGCGAACGAGTTCGCCGTCAAGGCGCCGGTCGACACCGCGATCGACCAGTTCCTGAAGACCCCGGGCTTCGGCACCGGCCTCTACGACCGCGAGGGCGGCCTCAAGGTCGGCCAGAAGAAGGTCTACGACGTCGTCGTCACCCGCACCACGGGCGTCAAGTACGGCACCCGGCACAACCTGAGCTGGCGCAACAACGACGGCACGTTCAAGGTCGTCGGCGGCTACGACTACGTCACGCTGCCGCTGAACAAGCCGGTCACCATCAAGGTCGAGGCCAAGCCCACCACGGCCGGCGTCCACAGCGGCATCCTGCAGCTGGACGACGAGACCACCGAGGGCATCGACAAGCAGATCCTGACCACGGTCGTCGCCTCCACCCCGCTGGCGAAGCCGTCGTTCACGCTGTCGGACGCCTCCTCCGTGCAGCGCAACAGCCACAAGTCGTACTTCGTCACCGTCCCGCAGGGTGCGAAGTCCCTCGAGGTCGCCCTCGGCGGTCTCGCGGCGGGCAGCCAGACGCGCTTCATCTCGATCCACCCGTACGGTGTGGGCGTCGAGGACAGCGCGACCACCATGTGCTACCCGAACTACGACAACCCGGCCAACAAGTGCCGCCCCGACCTGCGCTCGTACGAGAACCCGCAGCCGGGCGTCTGGGAGATCGAGGTCGAGTCGCGCCGTACGTCGCCGCTGCTCGACAACCCGTTCAAGCTGGACGTCAGCGTCCTCGGCGCGGCCTTCGACCCGGCGGTCAAGGTCCTGCCCGAGGTGAAGCAGGGCACCCCGGCCCCGGTCCAGTGGACGATCAAGAACGACGCCGCCGCCATCTCGGGCGGCAAGCTCCAGGGCGGCCCGCTCGGCTCCGCGAAGGTCGCCAAGCCGACCATCGCGAACGGCGAGACCCAGACGAGCACCGTCACCATCGGTGAGGGCGTCTCCCGCCTGGACGTGGCCATCGGCGGTGTCTCCGACACCGGTGCCGACCTCGACCTCACCGTCCTCAAGGACGGTGTGAAGGTCGGTTCCTCCGCCGACGGCGACTCCGAGGAGGCCGTGACCCTGCTCAACCCGGCCGCCGGTACCTACACCATCCAGGTGGACGGCTACGCCGTTCCGTCCGGGTCCACCACGTTCAACTACCGCGACGTGTACTTCTCGTCCGCCCTGGGCTCCGTCCAGGTCGACGAGGGCGCCGCGGTGAACCTCGCCAACGGCGCCTCGGCGTCCGTCACGGCGAACGTCCTCGCCGCCGCTCCGGCCCCCGAGGGCCGCCAGTTCTTCGGCGAGGTCAAGCTGCTCAACGCCCGCGGCACCGCCGCCGGCACCGGCAGCGTCCAGATCGAGAAGGTCACCCCGTAGTACCACCGGATCCACGGATCCACTGATCCACGGATCCACACTGAAGGGGCGGTGCTCTGACGAGCACCGCCCCTTCGGGCTTTCCGCTCCTGCGGGCCGCGGGCTACCTGCCCAGCGAGCTCAGGTCCTGGGCATAGGTGCCGACCGCGTGGGCGATGACGTCCAGGTTGGTGTCGAAGGCCTTCAGGTCCAGGTTCTTCAGGGTGTCGCCCGCCCCGTGGTAGTTCGGGTCGTACGGGGCCCCGGCCGTGCCGCCGTAACGCAGGGCCTGCTCGGCGGTCTTGATGCCCTCGGCGCCGGTGAAGGTGCCGCCGGCCGGGATGCCGTTCGCGATGAACGGGCCGTAGTCGGAACGGCCGTCGAAGTCACTGCCCTCGTGCGGCTTGCCCTTGCGGTCGAGGAAGCCGTTGACGAGCGCCTCGATCTGCGCCGAGCCGGCCGGGCCGGCGCCTTCACCGGTCTTGTCCGAGTCGTCGCCGTCGTAGACGAACTGGACCGGGTTCGGCGAGGCGATCATGTCGAAGTTCAGGTAGAGCGCGATGTCCTTCTTCTGCTTCTGCGACAGCTGCGCCACGTAGTGCTCGGATCCCAGCAGGCCGAGCTCCTCCGCCGACCACCAGGCGAAGCGGACCTTGTTGGCGGGCCCCTTCCCCTTCTTGTTGGCGCCCTCTTCCGCGAGCTTCAGCGCCACCTCCAGCAGGCCGGCCGAGCCGGAGCCGTTGTCGTTGATGCCCGGGCCCTCGGGGACCGAGTCCAGGTGGCCGCCGACCGTGACGACACGGTCGGAGCGGCCGCCCCTGGTCTCGGCGATCACGTTGCGGGTGGTCTTCTTCACGTGCTCCTGGTCCAGGTCCAGGCGTACGGTCACCTCTCCCGCGGCCGCGGCCGCGGACAGTGCCTCGCCGTCGGCGAGGGTGATTCCGGCGCTCGGGATGATCCCCTCGGCGGGTGAGGAGAACCCGCCCCGGACCGGGGTGGTGCCGCTGTGGTTGTAGACGATCACGCCGAGCGCGCCGGCCGCGGCGGCGGCCTTCTGCTTCTCGACGAAGGTGCAGGCACCCCGCTTGACCAGGGCGATCTTCCCGGCGAAGGCCCCTCCCGGATAGTCCGCGGCGTCGCAGCCCGGGGTCTCGTCGACCCGGGCGAGGGCGATCGGGGCGGTCAGTCCGCCGGCCGGGGTCGGCTTCGTGAAGGTGAAGGCGGCGGTGGCCAGCTCCCGCGGGTCGGCGCCGAGGACGGTGGTCTTCTCCGTCTTCGTGTGCGCCTCGTGGATCTCGAAGTCCTGGTACGCGACCTGGTACCCGGCCTTCGCGAGGGTGTCGTGGACATAGGCGGCCGAGGCGGCGTGGCCGGGCGTGCCGGCGGCGCGGTTGCCGCCGTTGGCCTCGGCGATCTGCTGGAACTTCGCCAGGTGGCGGTAGGCACCGCGGGCGGTGACCTCCGCCACCAGTTCCCTGGCCAGCCTGCCCTCGTGCGGGTGGGCGGCCGCCGGGGCGGCGGTCAGCAGGACGGGTGCGGCCACGGCGGCGGCCGCGAGGGCGGCGAGCGCCGGTATGGACCGGCGGTGGTGGCGGTGGCGGTGGCGGATGGCGCGCACGGCGGTTCTCCCCGAGTTCGGTGTGCGGACGGCCCGTCCGGATACCGGACGCGACCGACCCGACCGTAACCGGCCGTGACCTGGCAAAACGGGCGCTCAGCGGGGGTGCAACACAGCCGCCACGAACGTGTCACGCGGGTTCACATCCGGGACACCGTCCGTTCCTCGGACAATGGATTGGACAAGCCTCGTGGGGTCGAACGCATGATGGCTCCACGCGCCCGCGTCGTACGTAGCAGAAGGAGTCACCGTGAGGGTCGGAATCGTCGGAGCCACCGGACAGGTCGGCGGAGTCATGCGCGGCATCCTCGCCGAGCGCAAGTTCCCGGTGGACGAGCTGCGGCTGTTCGCCTCGGCCCGTTCCGCGGGCTCGACCCTCGAGTGGGAGGGCAAGGAGATCACCATCGAGGACGCCTCCACGGCCGACTACTCCGGCCTGGACATCGTGCTCTTCTCCGCGGGCGGCTCGACGTCCAAGGCCCTCGCCGAGAAGGTCGCCTCCCAGGGTGCGGTCGTGATCGACAACTCCTCCGCGTGGCGCCGCGACCCCGACGTCCCCCTCGTCGTCTCCGAGGTGAACCCGCACGCGATCAAGAACCGCCCCAAGGGCATCATCGCGAACCCGAACTGCACCACCATGGCCGCGATGCCGGTGCTGCGCCCGCTGCACGAGGAGGCCGGGCTGACCGCCATGGTCGCCACCACCTACCAGGCCGTCTCCGGCTCGGGCCTGGCCGGTGTCGCCGAGCTCAAGGGCCAGGCCTGCGCCGTCTCCGAGGCCGCCGACCAGCTGACCTTCGACGGTGGCGCCGTGGACTTCCCGGAGCCGGCCGTCTACAAGCGCCCCATCGCGTACAACGTGGTCCCGCTCGCGGGCAACCTGGTCGACGACGGCTCCTTCGAGACCGACGAGGAGCAGAAGCTCCGCAACGAGTCCCGCAAGATCCTGGAGATCCCCGAGCTCAAGGTCTCCGGCACCTGCGTGCGCGTGCCGGTCTTCTCGGGCCACTCCCTGCAGGTCAACGCCCGCTTCGCGAGCCCGATCAGCGTGGAGCGCGCGTACGAGCTGCTGGCGGACGCCCCGGGCGTCGAGCTCTCCGAGATCCCGACCCCCCTGCAGGCGGCGGGCAAGGACGCCTCGTACGTCGGCCGCATCCGCGTCGACGAGACGGTCGAGAACGGCCTCGCGCTGTTCCTCTCGAACGACAACCTGCGCAAGGGCGCGGCCCTGAACGCGGTCCAGATCGCCGAGCTCGTCGCCGAGGAACTGCGCGGCTGAGCCTTCGGCCACGCGTGAGGGGCGGCACCGGCCGGTGCCGCCCCTCACGCGTTCCCGCCGGCCGTCAGGGCCTGCGGACCTCGAAGAGGAAGCAGCCGAACTCGGCGGCGCGGACGTGCACGAGGGCGACCTCCGGGTCGGCGAAGGCCTCGGCCAGCGCCTCCTCCAGCACCGCGTCGGGGTCCTCGCCGAGGGACAGGGCGCGGCCGCCGAGGATGCGGCCCCCGGCGTCGTAGCGGCGCGCCGTGCGCAGGGCGCCGGGGTGGGCGAAGGGGTATCCGGGGGCGTCGGCAGGGCCGCCGCAGTCGGCGGCGTGGATGAAAACCGGGCCCTGCTCGTCGTACGCGCCCGGGTCGGCGCCTGTCTCGGCGGCCCAGCGGCGCAGCGGTGCGTACGAGACGAGGGCGATCCGCTCCCCGGGGTGGCTGCGGCGCAGGCAGCAGCGCAGCGGGGCTCCGCCCTCGGGGTCCTCGTAGGGCAGGCAGGGCCGGCCGGCGTCGTCACGGACGCGCAGGCCGGCGAGGGCGGCGGGGGCGAGGGGGCGTACGGCGTGGAGCGCCGGTCGGGGCGCCGGTTGCGTGGTCATGCGGTCCAGGGTGCACGCCCGGACCCGGCGAAGCTGGCGGAAATCGGACGCCGCGTTTCGCCCGTGGATTACTCCAGGGCGCCTGGTCTGCGCCACGTGGAAGGATGGCGGGGCAACGTCACCATCGAAGGAGATGAACGCGTGCCTGGCACGAATCTGACCCGTGAAGAGGCTCAGCAGCGGGCGAAGCTGCTCAGCGTCGACTCGTACGAGATCGACCTCGACCTGAGCGGGGCGCAGGAGGGCGGCACGTACCCCTCCGTGACCACCGTGCGCTTCCAGTCCGCCGAGGCGGGCGCGGAGACCTTCATCGACCTGGTCGCTCCGGCCGTGCACGAGGTCGTCCTGAACGGCGAGCCGCTGGACGTGGCCGAGGTCTTCCGGGACTCGCGCATCGCGCTGAAGCGCCTCGCGGCCGGGGCCAACGAGCTGAAGGTCGTCGCGGACTGCGCGTACACCAACACGGGCGAGGGCCTGCACCGCTTCGTCGACCCGGTCGACCAGCAGGCCTACCTGTACACCCAGTTCGAGGTGCCGGACGCGCGTCGCGTGTTCGCCAGCTTCGAGCAGCCCGACCTGAAGGCGACGTTCCAGTTCACCGTGACGGCCCCCGAGGGCTGGACGGTCATCTCGAACTCCCCGCGGGACATTCCTGAGGGGGCCGAGGCTGCGGACGTCAAGGACAACGTCTGGCGCTTCGAGCCGACGCCGCGCATCTCCACGTACATCACGGCGCTGATCGTCGGCCCGTACCACGCGGTGCACAGCTCGTACGAGGGCCCGAACGGCCAGTCGGTGCCGCTCGGCATCTACTGCCGGCCGTCGCTCGCCGAGTTCCTGGACGCCGACGCGATCTTCGCAGTCACGCGTCAGGGCTTCGACTGGTTCCAGGAGAAGTTCGCGTACGACTACCCGTTCGCCAAGTACGACCAGCTCTTCGTTCCCGAGTTCAACGCGGGTGCGATGGAGAACGCGGGCGCGGTCACCATTCGCGACCAGTACGTCTTCCGCTCGAAGGTGACGGACGCGGCGTACGAGGCCCGCGCCGAGACGATCCTCCACGAGCTCGCGCACATGTGGTTCGGCGACCTGGTCACCATGGAGTGGTGGAACGACCTGTGGCTGAACGAGTCGTTCGCGACGTACACCTCGATCGCCTGCCAGGCGTACGCCGAGGGCACGAAGTGGCCGCACGCGTGGACCAGCTTCGCCAACTCGATGAAGACCTGGGCGTACCGGCAGGACCAGCTGCCGTCCACGCACCCGATCATGGCCGACATCCGTGACCTGGACGACGTCCTGGTCAACTTCGACGGCATCACGTACGCCAAGGGCGCCTCGGTGCTCAAGCAGCTCGTCGCCTACGTGGGCACGGAGGCCTTCTTCAAGGGCGTGCAGGCGTACTTCAAGGCGCACGCGTTCGGGAACACGCGCCTGTCGGACCTGCTGGGCGCCCTCGAGGAGACCTCGGGCCGCGACCTGACCACCTGGTCGAAGGCATGGCTGGAGACGGCCGGCATCAACATCCTGCGCCCCGCGATCGAGACGGACGCGGCCGGGAACATCACCGCGTTCGCCGTGCGCCAGGAGGCCCCGGCGCTGCCCGCGGGCGCGAAGGGCGAGCCGACGCTCCGGCCGCACCGGATCGCGATCGGCCTGTACGACCTGGACGGCGGCAAGCTCGTCCGTACGGACCGGATCGAGCTGGACATCGACGGCGAGCTGACGGAGGTGCCGGAGCTGGTCGGCCGGGCCCGTCCGGCGGTCGTCCTGCTGAACGACGACGACCTGTCGTACGCCAAGGTCCGCCTGGACGAGGTCTCCCTCGCCAACGTCACCGCGCACCTGGGCGACTTCACCGAGTCGCTGCCGCGGGCGCTGTGCTGGGCCTCGGCGTGGGACATGACCCGCGACGGCGAACTGGCCACGCGCGACTACCTCGCCCTCGTCCTGTCGGGCATCGGCAAGGAGTCGGACATCGGCGTCGTCCAGTCGCTGCACCGGCAGGTGAAGCTGGCCGTCGACCTGTACGCCGACCCGGCGTGGCGGGAGCAGGGCCTGGCGACCTGGACCGAGGCGACCCTGGAGCACCTGCGCGGCGCCGAGCCGGGCAGCGACCACCAGCTGGCGTGGGCCCGCGCGTTCGCGGCCACGGCCCGCACCGAGGGGCAGCTGACCTACCTGTCCGCGCTGCTGGACGGTGCGGCGGAGGTCGAGGGCCTGGTCGTCGACACCGAGCTGCGGTGGGCGTTCCTGGAGCGCCTGGTCGCCACGGGTGTCCTGGACGAGCCGGCCATCGCGGCGGAGCTGGAGCGCGACCGCACGGCGGCGGGCGAGCGCCATGCGGCCACCGCGCGGGCCGCGCGTCCGACGGCGGAGGCCAAGGCCGAGGCGTGGGCCTCGGTCGTGGACTCGGCGGACCTGCCGAACGCGGTGCAGGAGGCCGTGATCGGCGGCTTCGTCCAGACCGACCAGCGTGAGCTGCTGGCCCCGTACACCGAGAAGTACTTCGCGGTGATCAAGGGGATCTGGGAGAACCGCAGCCACGAGATCGCCCAGCAGATCGCGGTGGGCCTGTACCCGTCGCTGCAGGTCTCCCCGGAGACCCTGGCGGCGACGGACGCCTGGCTGGCCTCGGCGGAGCCGAACGCGGCCCTGCGCCGCCTGGTCTCGGAGTCCCGCTCGGGCGTGGAACGCGCCCTGAAGGCCCAGTCCGCAGACGCGGCCTCTGCCTGACCGCACCCCCTGAAGGGCCCGGCCGAGCACGTTCGGCCGGGCCGGGACCGGGCCGGGACCGGGCCGGGACCGGGCCGGGACCGGGCCGGGACCGGGCCGGGACCGGGCCGGGACCGGGCCGGGACCGGGCCCTAGCGGGCCGCGGCGGCTTCGCGGAGGGCGGCCAGTGCATGCGCCACCGCCGGCGCGGATTCCGAGCCCCGGCGGGTGGCCGCGATGACGTGCCGGGTCGGGCGGTCGTGGGTCAGGACCCGCACCGTCACCCCCGAGGCCCGGCTCGACACCATGCGCGGGACCAGCGCCACGCCCATCCCGGCCGCCACCATCGCCAGGATCGCGGTCCAGCCGGATGCCGAGTGCGCCTGCTCCGGGACGAAGCCGGCCGCCTCGCAGGCGTTGCGGGCGATCTCCTGCCACGGCCCGCTGCCCCCGTAGATCCACGGATCGCCGGACAGGTCCGCCAGCCGCAGGACCGGCACCGACGCCAGCGGATGCCCGGGCGGGAGCGCCACGTCGAGCGGGTCCTCCATCAGCGTCAGCCGGGTGAACCGCGGGTCCCGGGCGGTCGGGGCGTGCGCCGCCAGCGAGAGGGCCAGGTCGACCGCCCCGGCCGACAGCAGCTCGTACGACTCCGCCGCCTCGGTCTCCCGTACCCGTACCTCCACCCCCGGGTGGCTCCGCCGCAGCGCCGCCACCGCCGGGACCACCAGCACCGGCACGGCCGTGGAGAACGCCCCGATCCGGACCTCCCCCGCATCCCCCGCCAGGTACCCGGCCAGCTCGGCGTCCGCCCGCTCCAGCTGCGCGAACACCGCCTCCGCATGCCGCAGTACGAGGTGGGCGGCATCCGTGAGCCGGACCCGGCGCCCCTGCGCCTCCAGCAGCGGAACCCCCAACTGCCGTGCGAGATTGGTCAGCTGCTGCGAAACGGCCGAGGGCGTCATGTGCAGCGCCTCGGCCGTCGCGGTCACGGTCCCCCGGTCGGCGAGGGTCCGCAGGATCCGCAGCTTCTTGATGTCCCACTCGGTCATGGGACCGAACCTACCGCCGCGCGCCCAGGCCCACGCCGCCCAGGATCAGCGCCATGCAGAGCAGCTGCGCCGGGCCCGTCCGCTCGTCCAGCAGCAGGAGGCCGAGGCCGGCGACGCACACCGGCTGGAGGTAGTAGACGACTCCCGCCCGGGCCGCGCCGATGAGCGAGACGGCCTTGTTCCAGGCGAAGAAGGCGACCGCGGAGGACATGACGCCGACGTAGAGCAGCATGCCGCCGGTGCCCGCGGTGACCTCGAAGCCGCCCTGGACGGTGACGGACACGGCGTACGCGGGGGCCAGCATCAGCGCGCCGAGCACGAAGGTGGTGATCAGGAAGGCCGGTCCGCCGAGTTCGGCGGGCTTGCGCTTGAGCAACGCGCTGTACGTGGCGAACGACAGGGCGGCGGCGAACATCCACAGGTCACCGGCCCCGAAGTCGAAGCCGAGCGAGCCGTCCCCGACGAGCAGCAGCACACCGAACGCGGCGAGCAGCAGCCCGAAGGTGCGCCGGGCGCCGAGCCGTTCGCCGCCGAGGCGGGCGTACAGCGCCATGACGACCGGCGAGGCGGCCATGATCATGCCCATGTTGGACGCGGAGGTCGTCAGTCCGGCCTGGTGCACGAGCGTGTTGTACAGGGCGACGCCGAACAGCGAGGCGAGGGCGATGAAGCCGAGGTGCTTGCGGATCAGCTCCCGCTGCTGCCAGGCCTGCCGGGCCGCGAAGGGGGCGACGGCGAGGGTGGCGATGATCCAGCGCCAGAACACGGCCTGGACGGGCGGGACGGCGTCGGCCATCCCCCGGGTTGCGACGAAGCTGCCGGACCAGACGACCGTGGCGACCAGGGCGAGGAGTACGCCGAGTCCGGCGGACCCCTTCTTCACCTGGATGCCCGGCTTGTGCTGCGCAACGGTACGGACCCGGTCCATCACGGCCACGGTGTATCTCCCCCTCGGGTGCTGGTCCGACGGTCTGTCCGTCCGACGCGGGTCTACCGTCGCACCGGGCCATCCGTCAGGTCCATCGAAATGTTTCGATCATTCTCTTCAGCAGAACTGAACGATTCACCCGAGGCGGGGGCGGAGGCAGCGGCGAACAGCTGGCCCGCGACGGTGGCGCCGAAGGCGATCCCCATGCCCACCAGTTGGACGGGCGACAGCGCCTGCCCGAGGGCCGCCCAGCCGATGACGGCAGCGCTGAGCGGGGAGAGCGGGCCGAGCAGGGTGACCGAGGTGGCGGTGAGCCGGCCGATGCCGCGGAACCAGAGCCAGTACGCGATACCGGTGTTGATCAGCATCATGTAGCCGTAGCCGAGGAGGGCGTTGCCGTCGAGCGCGGGCGGCGCCCCCTCGACGAGGGCCGCGACGGGGATGATGACCAGCCCGCCCGCGGTGAGCTGCCAGCCGGCCACGGCCAGCGGGCCGACCCCGTCCGGGCGCCCCCAGCGCTTGGTCATCACCGTGCCCGCGGCCATGGAGGCGGAGGAGACGACACCGGCGACGATGCCGACGAGGTCCAGCCGCGCCTCGGCGGTCAGGACGACCATGCTCACGCCGAACGCCCCCGCGACGGCGGCGAGGACGGTCCGCAGCCGCGCCCGCTCCCCCAGGACGAGGGCGGCGAGTCCGACGACGAACAGCGGGCCGGCGGAGCCGAGCACGGCCGCCACCCCGCCGGGCAGCCGGTACGCGGAGAGGAACAGCAGCGGGAAGAAGGCGCCGATGTTGAGCGTGCCCAGGACGGCGGACTTCCACCACCACTGCCCGCTCGGGAGTCTGCGGGACAGGGCCGTGAGCAGCAGTCCGGCGGGCAGGGCCCGCATCACCGCGGTGAACAGGGGCCTGTCGGGCGGGAGCAGTTCGGTGGTCACGGCGTACGTCGAGCCCCAGGAGATCGGAGCGAGGGCGGTCAGGGCAACGGTGGCGAGACGGTTCATGACAGGGGACTCCTCGGGCGGGTGAGGAACTCGGAAGGGAGCGGAGCCGGTCCACCGGCAGGCGGCTCAGGCAGCCGGGGCCTGCGTCCGGACGGCCGGGGTCCGCGCCCCGGCGGCGGTCACCACGACCGGCGGCTCCGCGTACACGGCCTCGATCGGCAGCCGCCGCTCCAGCCGGACCAGCGCCAGGGCGGCGCCGCCCGCGGCGGCGGCGAGGACGGCCCAGGGCAGGCGGCCGTCGACGGAGAGCAGGGCGGTGAAGAGGGACGGGGCCAGCGCGGTGGCCAGCGAGTAGGACAGCTGGTAGGTGGCCAGGTAGCGGCCGCGTACGGCGTCCGGCGCGGCGGAGACGGACAGGGCCCCGCCGGACGGGCTGTGCACGAGCTCGCCGAGCGTGTAGACGACGACGATGGCCAGCAGGGCGACCAGGGTCGCGGTCCGCCCGGGGCGCAGGGTGCCGAGCACGATCTGCCCGACGAAGGCGGCGGCGAAGAGCAGTGCGCCGAGGGCGGCCGAGCGGGTGCGGCGGGCCCCCGAGCGGCGGACCCGGCTCGCGACGAGCACGCCGATCCCGGCGCACAGGGCGGTGTTGACGGTGAACGCGGCTCCGGTGAGGGAGTCGGGCCCGTGCAGCCAGGTGGCGATGTAGAGCGGGAAGAGCACGGACAGGGCCGCGTAGCCCAGTGCGGTCAGGAAGTTGGCGGCGGTCAGCGCGAGGAAGGGCCGGTCGCGCAGGACCATCCGGTACCCGGCGGGCGGCCGCTCGACGGCGGCCTCCCGCCCGCCCTGCACCGGGCGGACCCGGCGCACGAGCAGTCCGGCGAGCGCGAAGGCGAGCGCATTGCCCCAGGCGGTGTACGTGAAGGCGGCGGTCCCCCACAGCGCCAGCACTGCGGAGACGATGAGGGCCCCGGCGCCCATCCCGGCGTTCTGCAGGGCTCGGAGGGAGGCCTGGAGCCGGTCCCGGTCGGCGCCGCGCGCCACCTCCCCGATCAGGGACTGCTGGACGGCGGGGAAGGAGCGGTCGGCCAGGGCGGTGACGAGCGCGACGGCGGCGAAGGCGGGCAGCGAGCCGGCGAACGGGTAGAGCGCGAAGCCGAGCGCCCGCAGCGCGTAGAGGGCCAGGACGATCCGCCGGGCGCCGAACCGGTCGACGGCCGAGCCGGCCAGCGGCATGAACGCCAGTCCGGCGAGGCCGGTTGCGGTCATGACCGCGCCGACGAGGGCGAAGGAGAGGCCGGTGACGTGGTGGAAGAAGACGAGCGAGAAGGGGACGTACATGCCGATCCCGACCGCGCTGACACCGGCGCCGACGAGCAGCGACTGCTCCCCCGCCACCCTTGCTTCCTTGGCCATGGCCACGGCTCCTCCCCCAAGTAGATTGCTAGAAAGTAGCTTACTCCTAAGCTACTTTCCGTCAAGCAACTTTCTTGCGAACGATCGGAGGAAGGCCGGATACTGCGCGCATGACCGAGGCCAACAAGGACGCCGTCGACGCGATCATCGACCAGTGGGCTGCAGTACGGCCCGACCTGGAAACCGCCCCCATGGCCGTCTTCGGCCGCATCTACCGGATCGCGCGGGCCATGGGTGATGCGATGGAGAAGGCCTACGGCCGCTACGGGATCTCGCGCGGCGAGTTCGACGTCGTCGCCACGCTGCGCCGCTCGGGCGCCCCGTACACGCTCTCGCCGCGCCAGCTGTCGGCCACGCTCATGCTCACGACGGGCGGCATGACCGGGCGCCTGGACAAGCTGGAGAAGGCCGGCCTGCTCTGCCGCAAGCCCGATCCGCACGACCGGCGGGGACTGCAGGTGACGATCACCGACCGCGGGCTCGCCCTCATCGACGAGGCCGTCGCCGCCGGCCTGGAGGTGCAGCGCGCCGCACTCACCGGGCTCGACGACGAGGAGGTCGCCGTCCTCACCGGCCTGCTCCGCAAACTGCTGGCCGGCATCTAGCGGGCGCCGCGGGCGCCCGGAACGCACAACGGGGCGCCGGGTGTCCGCACCGGAGCCGAAACGGCATCGGCCTGCGGACCCCCGGCGCCCCGGAAGTCTGACGGGTACTGACCCCGCGGGGTCAGCGTGCTCAGCTGCTGTGCTGCGGCCTGTCCGACTTGTCCAGGACCATCACGAGACCCGTGATGATCAGGAACAGCACGATCGGCGTGGCCACGTACAGGCCGAGGGTCTGGGCAATGCTCAGGCCCTGGCCCGGGTCGTCGCCGTCGTCGCGGGTCACCGCGAGCGCGGGAGACGTCATCAGCAGCATCATCAGCGTCGATCCGGCCGTGACGGCGCCGGCGCGCAGAGCGTTCTTCTTGTCCACGGTGCAAACGTAGCGAACACCTAAACGAGGCGCGCGCCCGGGGGTGCCGTACGGGCACACGCCCCCTCCCGCACCGCGCCCAGCAGGGCGTTCGCCCGGGGCGAGGCGGCCAGCGCCTCCAGGGTCAGCGGCCGTCCCGCCGCGTCGGCGACCGGCAGCCGCCAATTGGGGTACTGGTCCCAGGTACCCGGCAGGTTCTGCGGCCGCCGGTCCCCGACCGCGTCCGGCAGCCATACGCCGACCAGCCGGGCGGGGGTGCGCAGCAGGAAGCCGTACAGGGCGCGTACGGCGGCCTCCTCGCCCTTGGTGTCCAGGCCGAGCCGCTCCAGTACGTCCAGCCACCGGGCGGTGTCCGCGGCGTCCTCGGCGCGCTCCTGCTCCAGCGGGCGGGTCAGCAGGCCGAGCCGGTCGCGCAGTTCCACGTGCCCTCCGGCCAGCTTGGCGGCCGTGGGCGGCAGGTCGTGCGTGGTGGCGGTGGCCAGGCAGTCGGCCCGCCAGGCCCCGGGGGCGAGCGGCTGCCCGTCGCCCGCCCAGTCCCGTTCGAACCAGAGCACGGAGGTACCGAGCACCCCGCGCCGGGCCAGCGCCCGGCGGACCCGCGGCTCCACCGTCCCGAGGTCCTCGCCGATGACCAGGGCCCCGGCCCGGTGGGCCTCGAGCACCAGGACCGCGAGCATCGCCTCGCCGTCGTACGAGACGTACGCGCCGTCGGCGGGCGGGGCGCCCTCCGGGATCCACCAGAGCCGGAACAGGCCCATGACGTGGTCGATGCGCAGGGCGCCGGCGTAGCGGAACACCCCGCGCAGCAGGGCCCGGAACGACGCGTACCCGGTGGCCTCCAGCCGGTCGGGCCGCCATGGCGGCAGCCCCCAGTCCTGGCCGCGCGCGTTGAAGGCGTCCGGCGGGGCACCGACGCAGACGCCCCTCGCGTAGAGGGGCGGGCCGGCGGTGTCCGAGCCGTTCGGGTGCACGCCGACGGCCAGGTCGTGCACGATGCCGACCGCCATCCCGGCCTCGCGGGCGGCGCTCTGGGCGGCGGCGAGCTGGGTGTCCGTCAGCCAGACCAGCCAGCGGTGGAAGTCGGCCCCGCTCGTCGGGTCGTCGCCGGCGTGCCCGGCGCACCACGCGGCGTGCCGGTCCAGCGCCTCGCCCTGCTCGGCGCAGAACTCCCGGTAGGCGGACTCGCGTTCGGTCGTGCGCGGGACCGTGTAGAGCAGTTCCAGGGCGGCGCGCTTGAGGGCCCAGACGGCGTCCCGGTCGATCAGCGCCCCCTTCTCCAGGACCTCGCGGCGCAGCTCCCCGCCCCGGGCGGCGAGTTCGGCGAGGGCGCCCGCATCGGGGCAGTCGGCGTACTCGGGGACGTCCTCGATCCGCAGGTGCACCGGGTCGGGGAAGCGGCGCGTGGAGGGCCGGTACGGGGAGGGGTCCGTCGGGGTCCCGGGTACGGCCGCGTGCAGCGGGTTGACCTGGATGAACCCGACTCCGTGGGTCCGGCCGGCCCAGCGGGCGAGCGCGGCCAGGTCGCCGAGGTCCCCCATGCCCCAGGAGTGCTCGGAGAGCAGGGAGTACAGCTGGACGAGCAGCCCGTGGGCCCGTTCGGGCGCGGCCGGGGCCCGCTCCGGGGCCACGATGAGGGTGGCGGCCCCGGTACGGCCGTCGGGGGTCTCGGCGGTGAGCCGGTGCACACCGAGCGGCAGTCCGGGGCCCCAGGCGAGTTCCCCGCCCGTCTCCTCGGCGACGACCCGCAGCCGGGTGCCCGGCGGCAGCCCGGCGGGCTCCGGCGGCACGGGTTCCCCCTGCCAGAGCACCACCGTCCGCGGCAGCAGCCGCTCGGCCGCCTCCCGTACGGCGTCCTCGGCGCGCACCCGGACGTCCTCGGCGTCGTCGGCGACGACCCCCAGCAGCCCGAGGAGCGCCTTGACGGTGGCCTCCGGGACCCGGACGGTGACGTCCTCGGCGGGCCGGTAGGTGGTGGCGATGCCGTGCAGGTCCGCGAGCCGGGCGAGGTCGTCCATGTGAATACCTGTGTCCCTGTGTCTAATCGCCTGCGGCAGCGGCCGCGGCGGGTGGGGTCGGCTCGCTCGTCAGCGGGGCCTCGTCGGTGAGCGGAGGCTCGCTGGTCAGCGGCGCGTGGGCGGCACCGGCGAGCGGGGGCTCGCTGGTGAGGGGTCCTTCGGCGGGCCCGGCCTG
The DNA here is from genome assembly GCF_055579465.1 of Streptomyces sp. NPDC032745. Lineage (NCBI taxonomy): Bacteria > Bacillati > Actinomycetota > Actinomycetes > Kitasatosporales > Streptomycetaceae > Streptomyces > Streptomyces sp. NPDC032745. The sequence goes on from NZ_JBVING010000004.1 coordinate 298,376, forward strand.
CGCGGGCAGGTGGGCGAGCAGCGGGGTGTGCCCCGGGGCGGCGGGGGTGTGCGGTGTGCCGGTTGCGGTGTTCACGCGCGGTTGCTCCTTTGTCCGTAAGAGGTGTGAGGGTGAATCAGGAGTCATGGAACACCGCCGGGAACATCGCAGCCATACCCCGCGGGCAGCGCCGCAATTCCTGCGTATCCAGGTCAGAACGCCCGCCCGCATTGACACTCCGGCCGCACGGGTGGTGGGCTCGGGGTCATTCGTACGGGCGGGTGACGACTCGGGACGGGGAGGCTCCGTGCAGCTCAGGGGCAGGAAGCGGGCGACAGCAGCGGCGGTGGCGGTCATCGGGACGCTGCTGGGCGGCGGGGTGTTCGCCGGTCCGCCCGCCGCGTTCGCGGCGCCGAGCGCGCCGGCCCTCCCGGGGCCGGACCCCGCTGCCGGACCAGCCGCCGGGACTGCGGCCGGACATGCGAACGGACCTGCCGGCGGACCTGCCGCCCGGCCGGCATCCGATCCCGCGACGGGGCAGACCCCTGGGCCTGCGTTCGACCCGGGCTCCGACGCTCCGCGAGCGGCCGCCGAGGGACCGGCCGTGTGGCCGCGGCCGCAGTCGATGACCGCCGACGCGGCGCGCGAGGTCCCGCTGGGCGCCGAGGCCGTGCTGGTGGCGGCGCCGGACGCCGATCCGTACGCGGTCGGGCTGGTCCGCACCGCCCTGCGCGCGGCGGGCGTACGGACCCTGCACGAACCGGCTCCCGGGGCGCCGCTGCCCGAACGGGGCACCGTCGTACGGCTGCAGGGCCCCGACGCGCAGGAGGCCCTGCGGGCGCTGGGTGCGGCCCCGGCCGCGGGGGCTGCGGAGCTGCCGAGCGGGGGCTACCGGCTGGCCGTCGGCAAGGCCGCGGGCCGGGACACGGTCGCGCTGGCAGGCGTGGGGGAGGACGGGCTGTTCCACGCGGCGCAGACGCTGCGCCAGCTGCTGGCCCCGGTCGGAGCGGGCGGCGGGAAGGTGCCCGGGGTGGTGGTGCGGGACTGGCCGACCGCTCCCGTACGCGGGATCACCGAGGGGTTCTACGGGCAGCCGTGGACGCAGGACCAGCGGCTCGCACAGCTGGACTTCATGGGCCGGACCAAGCAGAACCGGCTGCTGCTCGCGCCCGGCGACGACCCGTACCGTACGACCGGCTGGCGCGAGGACTACCCGGCGGCGCAGCAGGCGGAGTTCCGGGCCCTGGCCGATCGGGCCCGCGCCAACCGGGTGGTGCTGGCCTGGGCGGTGGCCCCGGGGCAGTCGATGTGCCTGGCCTCTGCGGCCGACCGGGCGGCGCTGGCGCGCAAGCTGGACGCGATGTGGGACCTGGGCTTCCGCGCGTTCCAGGTGCAGTTCCAGGACGTCAGCTACACCGAGTGGGGCTGCCGGGCGGACCGGGTGCGCTACGGGACGGGCCCGGCGGCGGCCGCGAAGGCGCACGCGGAGGTCGCGGACGAGCTGGCGGCGCACCTCGCCGCGCGGCATCCGGGCGCGGCGCCGCTGTCGCTGATGCCGACGGAGTACCACCAGAAGGGCGCGACCGCGTACCGGACCGCCCTGGCGAGCCGGCTCGACGGGCGGGTGGAGGTCGCCTGGACGGGCGTGGGCGTGGTGCCGCGCTCGATCACCGGGAAGGAACTCGACGGGGCGCGCAGCGCCTTCGGGCAGCACCCGCTCGTCACCATGGACAACTACCCGGTCAACGACTGGGACCCGGGCCGGGTCTTCCTCGGCCCGTACACGGGCCGGGACCCGGCGGTGGCGGGCGGCTCGGCGGCCCTGCTGGCCAATGCGATGCAGCAGGGCACCCTGGCGCGGATCCCGCTGTTCACGGCCGCCGACTTCGCGTGGAACGCGAACGGCTACCGGCCGGGCGAGTCCTGGGCGGCGGCGGTCTCCGACCTGGCCGGGCCGGACCAGGCCGCCCGCCGGTCCCTGGCCGCGCTGGCCGGGAACACGGCCTCCTCGGGCCTCGGCCATCAGGAGTCGGCGTACCTGCGCCCGCTGGTGGACGAGTTCTGGCGCAGCCGCGGCTCGGGCGACCCGGCGGCCGGTGACCGGCTGCGGGCGGCGTTCACGGCCCTGCGGGAGGCGCCTGCGCGGCTGCCCGGGCTGTCGGCCGAGGCCGGGCCGTGGCTGGCGCGGCTGTCGGCGTACGGAACGGCGGGCGAGCTGGCGGTGGATCTCCTGCGGGCCCAGTCCCGCGGGGACGGGGCGGCGGCGTGGAAGGCCTCGCAGGAGCTGTCGGCGGCCCGCAAGGCGCTGGCCGAGCCGGGCACCGCCCGGCTGGACCAGACCGTACTGGACCCGTTCCTCGCGCAGGCGGTGGCGGAGGCGGACGCGTGGACGGGAGCGGCCCGCCGGCCGGGCACGGTGTCCCGGGAGCCGGACTCGTACACGGTCAAGCTGGACACGGTGCGGCCGGTGTCGGTGGTGACCGTGATGACGGACCCGCTGCCGACGGGGGTCCGGGGCGCGGCGGTGGAGGCGCACGTGCCGGGCGAGGGCTGGCGCAAGGTCGCGGAGGCCTCGGCGTCGGGCTGGACGCAGGCGGACGTCGGCGGCCTGGGCGCGGACGCGGTACGGCTGTCGTGGGCGGGGCCCGCTCCGGCGGTGCACCAGGTGGTGCCGTGGCTGGCGGACGGGCCGTCGGCCGCGTTCGAGCTGCCGGAGACCGTGGAGGTGGAGACCGGCGGGACCGCGCAGGTGGTGCCGGCCCGGCTGTCGGCGCTGAGCCCCGGCGGGGTCCGGGGCCCGCTCTCGGCGGCACCGCCTCAGGGGATCGATGTGAAACTCCCTGCGGAGGCCGCTGCTCCGCGGGGTACGCAGGTCACGGTCCCGGTGTCGGTGACGGTCCCGGCGGGCACCCCGGCGGGCAGCTACCCGGTGCCGGTCACCTTCGCGGGGCAGACCCGGACGCTGACCGTCCGGGCGGTTCCGCGTACGGGCGGGCCGGACCTGTTCCGCTCGGCGCGGGCCTCTTCGTCGGGGGACGAGACCCCGGCGTTCCCGGCCTCGGCGGCGGTGGACGGCTCCCCGACCACGCGCTGGTCGTCCAAGCCGGTGGACGGCGCGTGGTGGCAGGCGGAGCTCCCGGCGGCGGCCCGGATCGGCAAGCTGGTCCTGCACTGGCAGGAGGCGTACCCGTCGGCGTACCGGGTGGAGACCTCCCCGGACGGCGTCACCTGGCACCCGGCGGCGACGGTCCCGGCCTCCCGGGGCGGCCTGGAGACGGTCCGTCTGGACGCCCCGGCCGCGGCCCGCTTCGTCCGGGTCACCTGCGACAAGCGCGCAACCCGCTTCGGCTGCAGCCTCTTCGCGGCGGAGGCCTACGCGGTCGCGCCGTAGCCCCGGCCCGGGGGCCGGGGCCCCCGGGCCCGCACGTCAGGAGGCTGCCGCGCCGATGCGGTCCAGGGCGTCCTCCGCGCCGTACGGCTGGAGGTACGGCATCCAGCGCGGATCCCGGTGGCCCGTGCCGATGATCCGCCAGGCCAGCCCCGACGGCGGGGCCGGCTGGTGCCGCAGCCGCCAGCCCAGCTCCAGCAGGTGCCGGTCCGCCTTGACGTGGTTGCACCGCCGGCATGCGGCGACCACGTTGTCCCACACGTGCTGCCCACCCCGGCTGCGCGGGATCACGTGGTCGACGCTCGTGGCGACCCCGCCGCAGTACATGCAGCGTCCGCCGTCGCGGGCGAACAGCGCGCGGCGGGTGAGTGGAACGGGCCCCCGGTAGGGGACCCGCACGAAGCGCTTGAGCCGGACCACGCTGGGCGCGGGGACGACTCTCGTCGCGCTGTGCAGAAAGGCGCCGGATTCCTCCAGGGAGACAGCTTTGTTCTCCAGGACGAGGACGAGCGCGCGGCGGAGCGGTACGACGCCGAGCGGCTCGTACGACGCATTGAGGACCAGGACGTGCGGCACGGACTGCCTCCTTGTACGCCGGCGGCGCGTGGCTCGCGCCGGGACGATCTGCTCTCCAGTCTCTCCTTACGGCTGGTCGAAGCGCCACCACGCGCCCGTAACGGGTCCGAGGTGTTTTCAACCACACCCGGTTCATCCCCAGGTGAGTCTGGTCTCTCCCTCGAACACGGCAACGGGGTCACACGAATGCCCCGTTAGTGTGGTTGGTCTGTCCCGCACACCCCTTCCGCGGGCAGACCGCTACACCTGGAGGTTCCCGTCGTGCCCTGGCATGCCGCCCTGCTGCCCCTGGCAGCCGACAACCCGGACCCGGCCGCTTCGGTCAAGGAAGCCCACGAGAGCGTCACGAACGCCGCCAGTTTCATCGAGGAGAACTGGGCCGGATGGCTGTACCTCGGCCTGAAGATCCTGCTGATCCTGGTGATCGCGGCAGCCCTGCGCTCGCTGGTCCGCAAGTCGCTGACCAAGCTGATAACGCGGATGAACCGGGGTGCCGAGGCCGTTGAGGGCATGGCGCTCGGCGGGTTGCTCGTCAACGCGGAGCGCCGGCGGCAGCGCTCCGAGGCTATCGGTTCGGTCCTGCGTTCGGTGGCTTCGTTCCTGATCCTCGGCACGGCCGGGCTGATGGTGCTCGGCGCCCTGGGCATCAACCTCGGCCCGCTGCTCGCGAGTGCCGGTGTGGCCGGTGTGGCGATCGGTTTCGGTGCGCGGAACCTGGTGACGGACTTCCTGTCCGGCGTGTTCATGATCCTCGAGGACCAGTACGGCGTCGGCGACAAGATCGACGCGGGGGTGGCCTCCGGCGAGGTCGTCGAGGTCGGCCTGCGCGTCACCAAGCTGCGCGGGGACAACGGCGAGATCTGGTACGTCCGCAACGGCGAGATCAAGCGGATCGGCAACCTCAGCCAGGGCTGGGCGACCGCGGGCGTGGCCGTCCAGGTCAAGCCGTCGGAGAGCCTCACCCACGTCCGCGAGGTGGTCAAGCACGTAGCCGAGGGCATGGCCAAGGAGTCCCCGTGGGACGAGCGCCTGTGGGGCCCGGTGGAGGTGCTGGGCCTGGACGAGGTGCTGCTGGCCTCGATGACGGTGAAGATCTCCGCGAAGACGATGCCGGGCCAGCAGTTCGCCGTGGAGCGCGAGCTGCGCTGGCGCATCAAGGAGGCCTTCGACGAGGCCGGCATCCGGATCATCGGCGGTCTGCCGGCCGCCGACGGCGAGGAGGACGAGGCCCCGGCCGACCCGTCGGCCGCCGTGGCGCCGCCGTCGGCGCTCGCAAACCCGGCCTCCCCGCAGTCCCTGGCCACCGCTCCGATCCCGGCGCCGGCCGCCGGCACCCCCCGGATCAGCAAGTAGCCCCCTCTCCCCTTCTCCCTCCGCACCACACCGCTGCCCCCGCAGGTTCATTTCTGCGGGGGCAGCGGCATTGACACGGCTCAAACACCGATAGGAAACTTACCTAACAGTTCCCGACCACGGCGTGAGCCGACGACGGAGAGAGCGCTCATGACCGGCACCACCCCCGGAACACCCAGCCTGCTGCGCGTCATGAACGACCGCGCGGCGCTGGACCTGCTGCTGGAGCACGGGCCCCTGTCCCGCACCCGGATCGGCCGGCTCACCGGGCTCTCCAAGCCCACCGCCTCCCAGCTGCTGGCCCGCCTCGAAGCCGCCGGGCTGGTCGTGGCCACCGGCACCGCCGGCGGCCGCCCCGGACCCAACGCCCAGCTGTACGGGGTCAACCCGCGCGCCGCCCACGTCGCCGGACTGGACGTCACCCCGAGCGGCATCGTCGCGGCCGTCGCCGATCTCACCGGCGAGGTGATCGGCAGCCACGAGCTCCCGTACGCCGAGGGCACCGGGGCCGTCGACCGGGTCACCCGGGCCCTCGGCGGGGCCGTCAAGGACGCCGGGCTCGACCGCTCCGACATCCACCGCGTCGTCATCGCCACCCCGGGGTCCTTCGACCCGCGCACCGGCGCGCTGCGCTACGCCGAGCACCTGCCCGGCTGGCACTCCCCCACCCTCCTCGAGGAGCTGGCGGCGGCCCTGCCGATGCCCGTCGAGTACGAGAACGACGTGAACCTCGCCGCGGTCGCCGAGCAGCGGCTCGGCGCGGCCCGCGGCCACGGCGACTTCGTCCTGCTGTGGAACGAGGAGGGCCTCGGCGCCGCCCTGGTGCTCGGCGGCCGGCTGCACCGCGGCTGGACCGGCGGCGCGGGCGAGGTCGGTTTCCTGCCCGTGCCGGGCCACCCCCTGGTCCGGCAGGTCACCCGGGTCAACTCCGGTGGCTACCAGGCGCTGGCCGGTGTGGAGGTGGTGCCCGGGATGGCTGCCGCGCTGGGCATCGGGATGCCGCCCGGCGCCGGGGCGGGGACGCCGGTCGCCGCGGCGGTCGCGCTGCTGGCGCAGGCCGCCGGGCACCCCGAGGGGGCGAACCTGCGGCTGCTGCAGCAGTACGCCACCGCGCTGGCCACCGGTCTCGCCGCGCTGGTCGCCGTACTGGATCCCGAGATCGTGGTCCTGTCCGGCGCGGTGACCGCCGCCGGCGGGGACGTGCTGCGCGAGCTCGTCGAGGCCGAGCTCGCCGATCTCGCCCCCTCCCGGCCCCGCCTCGTCTCGGGCACGGTGCGCGAGCGGCCCGTACTGCGCGGCGCACTGGAGAGCGCCCTCGCCGCCACCCGCGACGAGGTCTTCGACACCTCGCGCCGCTGACCGGCCCGGCCCGGCCCCCCTACGTCCGGCCGGCGCCTCCGGCCCCTGCCCACCCCCTCGGCATCACCGGCACCCCCGGCACCACCCGCGTCACCGAAACGCGTCGTCGCACCCCCTGGCACACCTCCGGAAGTTCCTCCCGCAGAGAGCGAGCACCGCCATGCCCAGAAACCGCCGTCTGACCGCCGTGGCCACCGCCGTCGCCGCGATATCCGTCCTGGCCACCGCATGTACGGGCCAGAGCGGGAACGCGGCCGCCGACGACCCGGACAAGGAGGTCACGCTCAACTTCTGGCACGGCTGGTCCGCGCCGAGCGAGGCCAAGGCGATCGAGGAGAACATCGCCCGGTTCGAGAAGGCGCACCCGAACATCAAGGTCAAGGTCACGGGCAACATGACCGACGACAAGATCAACCAGGCGCTCCGGGCAGGCGGGGACAAGGCCCCCGACGTGGTCTCCTCCTTCACCACCGACAGCGTCGGCAAGTTCTGCAACTCCGGCGCCTTCGCCGACCTGAACCCGTTCCTCCAGAAGTCGGGCGTCGACAAGGCGAAGGTCTTCCCCAAGACCCTGCTGGAGTACACCCAGTTCAACGGCAACCAGTGCACGCTGCCGCTGCTGAACGACGCGTACGGCCTCGTCTACAACAAGGACGCGTTCAAGGCCGCGGGCATCACCGAACCGCCCAAGACCTGGAGCCAGTTCACCGAGGTCGCGCAGAAGCTAACCAAGTCCAGCAGGGACTCGTACGACCAGCTCGGCATCATGCCGACCTACCACGGCTACGAGACCACCCCCATGCGCCTGGCCGCGCAGTGGAGCCCGAAGTACTTCGGCGCCGACGGGAAGGCGAACCTGGCCAAGGACCCGGGCTTCGCGAGCATGCTGAACGCGCAGAAGGACCTGGTGGCCAAGCTCGGCGGCTACGAGAAGCTCGAGAAGTTCCGCAGCACCTTCGGCGACGAGTGGAGCGCCGAGCACCCCTTCCACAAGGGCCAGGTCGCCATGCAGATCGACGGCGAGTGGCGGGCTGCGATGGCCAAGGAGGCCGGGGTCACGTTCGAGATCGGGACGGCCCCGCTGCCGGTGCCGGACGACCAGGCCGCCGATTACGGCAAGGGCTACCTGTCCGGCACGATCATGGGCATCGCCTCGGGCAGCAGGAAGCAGAACGCCTCCTGGGAGCTGGTGAAGTACATGACCACCGACACCGAGGCGGTCGTGGCGTTCGCCAACGCCATCCACAACGTGCCCTCCACCCTGGCCGCCCTGGACTCCCCGGACCTGCAGGTCACCCCGGAGTTCAAGACCTTCCTCGACATCGCCCGGCACCCGAGGTCGAACACCACCCCGGCCCAGGCCGACGGCGGCACCTACCAGCTGACCTTCCAGGACCTCGCGTACGCGGTAGAGAAGGGCGACGTCGCCGACGTCCAGGCCGGCCTCGCCAAGACCGACCAGCAGATCGACACGGACATCGCGAAGGCGAAGTAGCCCCCGATGGCCGCCGCGATGCCGAACACAGGCACCCTCCCCACCGCACCCGCACTGCGGGCGAAGCAACGGCGGTCCGCCCTGCGGACCGCGGCCTTCATGTCGCCCTGGCTGATCGGGTTCGCCGTCTTCTTCGCGTACCCGCTCGTCTCCACCGTGTACTTCTCCTTCACGAAGTACGACGGCTTCCGCCCGCCCGCCTTCAACGGCGTGGACAACTGGACGTACGTCCTCACGGACTATCCGCTGTTCTGGCCGGCCATGCGCAACACCCTGTGGCTGGTCGTGGTGATGGTCGTCAGCCGGGTTGTCTTCGGCCTCGGCATCGGCCTGCTCATCACGAAGATCAAGACGGCGCCGGGGCTCTTCCGGACCCTGTTCTACCTGCCCTACCTGGCCCCGCCGGTGGCCGCGACGCTGGCCTTCGTCTTCCTGCTCAACCCCGGCACCGGCCCGGTGAACACCCTGCTGGAGGGGGTCGGCCTGCCCGCCCCCGGCTGGTTCACCGACGCCGACTGGTCCAAGCCCGCGCTGACCCTCCTCGCCCTGTGGGGGATCGGCGACCTGATGGTCACCTTCATGGCCGCGCTGCTCGACGTACCGAAGGAGCAGTACGAGGCCGCCGAGCTGGACGGGGCCGGCCCCTGGCAGCGGTTCCGGCACATCACCCTGCCGAACATCTCGCCGATCATCCTGTTCGCGGTGGTCACCGGGGTCATCCAGGCCATGCAGTCCTACACGCAGCCCCTGGTGGCGGGGAAGGTCGCCGCGGGTGTCATCGGCGGCTCGGGCCAGCAGGTCGAGCCGGGCTACCCCGACAGGTCCACGCTGACCCTCCCCCAGGTCGTCTACAACGTCGGCTTCCAGCGCTTCGACTACGGCACCGCGTGTGTCGTCGCGCTGGTCCTCTTCGCCCTCTCCATGGCCTTCACCGCACTCCTGATGCGCCGCCGTGGCGGGCTGATCGGAGCAGGTGACTGAGATGGCCCGACTGACCGGCACGACGGCGCCCCGAGCCGCGAGGACGTCCGGGGCGGCCTCGAGGACGACCGGACCGCGCCGCAGCGGCAGCGGCAGCGCCGGCCGCAAGGCCTTCCTGCACTGGGTCGGGGTGCACGCCCTCGGCGTCGCGGCCGCCCTGTTCTTCGTCCTCCCCTTCGTCTTCCTCTTCCTGACCTCCCTGATGAGCGACCAGCAGGCGCTGACCCGCGACCTGGTGCCCGGCACCTGGGAATGGGGCAACTACGCCAAGGTCTGGGACACCCCCGGCTTCCTGACCTGGTGGCGCAACACCCTGCTGTACGCGGGGCTGGGCACGCTGCTGACCGTGGTCTCCTCGGTGCCCGTCGCGTACGCCCTCGCCAAGTTCCGCTTCCGCGGGCGGCGGCTCTCGCTGCTGCTGGTGATCGCCATGATGATGCTGCCGCCGCAGGTGGTGGTCATCCCGATGTACCTCTTCTGGGCCAAGCAGCTGGACCTGTCCGGAACGCTGTGGCCGCTGATCATCCCGATGGCCTTCGGCGACGCGTTCTCCATCTTCCTGCTCCGCCAGTTCCTGCTGACCATCCCCGACGAGTACCTGGACGCGGCCAAGGTCGACGGCTGCGGCGAGGTCCGCACCCTGCTGCGCGTCGTCGTGCCGATGGCCAGGCCGGGCATCGCCGCCGTCGCGCTGTTCCAGTTCTTCTCCGCCTGGAACGACTACTTCGGCCCGCAGATCTACGCCTCGGACAACCCCGCCGCCTGGACGCTCAGTTACGGACTGGAGTCCTTCAAGGGGGCGCACCACACGAACTGGAATCTGACCATGGCCGCGACCGTGCTGGTCATGGCGCCGGTGATCGTCCTCTTCTTCTTCGCCCAGAAGGCGTTCGTCGAGGGCGTCACCCTGACGGGAGTGAAAGGCTAGTGACCATGAAACTCGCAGTGGTGGGCGGCGGTTCCACCTACACCCCCGAGCTGATCGACGGATTCGCGCGGCTGCGCGACACCCTGCCGATCGGCGAGCTGGTGCTCATCGACCCCGCCACCGAGCGGCTGGAGCTGATCGGCGCGCTGGCCCGGCGGATCTTCGCCAGGCAGGGACATCCGGGGCGGGTCACCACCACCGCCGATCTCGACGCGGGCGTCGAGGGCGCCGACGCGGTGCTGCTCCAGCTGCGCATCGGCGGGCAGGCGGCCCGGCTGCAGGACGAGACCTGGCCGCTGGAGTGCGGCTGCGTCGGGCAGGAGACCACGGGCGCGGGCGGGCTCGCCAAGGCGCTGCGGACGGTCCCGGTGGTGCTGGACATCGCCGATCGGGTCCGGCGGGCCAACCCGGACGCCTGGATCATCGACTTCACGAACCCGGTCGGGATCGTCACCCGCGCCCTGCTGCAGGCCGGGCACAAGGCGGTCGGGCTGTGCAACGTCGCCATCGGCTTCCAGCGGAAGTTCGCGGCGCTGCTGGACCTGGCCCCGGCCGACATCCACCTGGACCACGTGGGGCTCAACCACCTCACCTGGGAGCTGGGCGTGCGCAAGGGCGGCCCGGACGGCGAGGACCTGCTGCCGCGGCTGCTCGCCGAGCACGGGGAGGCCGTCGCCGCGGACCTGCGACTGCCGCGCGCGGTACTGGACCGCCTCGGCGTCGTCCCCTCGTACTACCTGCGGTACTTCTACGCGCACGACGCGGTGGTGCGCGAGCTGGGCGGGAAGCCCGCACGGGCCGCCGAGGTGGCCGCGATGGAGAAGGAGCTGCTCGCCCTGTACGCCGATCCGGCGCTGGACGAGAAGCCGGAACTGCTGGCCAAGCGGGGCGGGGCCTTCTACTCGGAGGCGGCCGTGGACCTGGCGGCGGCGCTGCTGGGCGACGGCGGCCCGGGGCCGGCGGCACTGCAGGTGGTCAACACGCGGAACGACGGGACGCTGCCGTTCCTCCCGGACGACGCGGTGATCGAGGTGCAGGCCCGGGTGGACCGGTCCGGCCCGGTGCCGCTGGCCGCGGCGCGGCTCGACCCGCTGTACGCCGGTCTGGTCGCGCACGTCACGGCGTACGAGGACCTGGCGCTGGAAGCGGCCGTACGGGGCGGCCGCGAACGGGTCTTCAAAGCACTGCTGGCCCACCCGCTGGTCGGCCAGTTCGACCTCGCCGAGGGGCTGACCGACCGGCTCCTCGCGCACAACAAGGAGCACCTGGCATGGGCGTGAACCCTCCCGCCCCTCCCGCCCGTCCCGCCCGGTCCGCCGTCCTGGCCGTCGACGCGGGCAACAGCAAGACGGACGCGGCCCTGATCGCCGCGGACGGCACGGTCCTCGGCACGGGGCGCTCCGGCGGCTTCCAGCCTCAGCGCACCGGTGTCGAGGCGGCGGTGGACGTACTGGCGCAGGCGGTCGCGGAGGCCGCCGACGCGGCTGCGCTGCCCCGGCCGGGGCCCGGTGCGCCGCAGTACGCCGACCAGGTCTCGGCCTGTCTGGCCAATGCCGATCTCCCGGTGGAGGAGCGGCAGCTCGCGGAGGCGATCGGGGCGCGCGGCTGGGGGGCGGCGACCCGGGTGTTCAACGACACCTTCGCGATCCTGCGGGCCGGGCTCTCCGGGGGCGAGCCGCCGCGCGGGGTGGCGGTGGTGTGCGGGGCCGGCATCAACTGCGTGGGGATGCTGCCCGACGGGCGCACGGCCCGGTTCCCGGCGCTCGGGCAGATCTCCGGGGACTGGGGCGGCGGGGGCGGCCTGGCCGCGGAGGCCCTGTGGTGGGCGGCGCGGGCTGAGGACGGCCGCGGCGGGCCGACGGAGCTGGCGGCGGCGCTGCCGCAGCACTTCGGGCTCGCTTCGATGGCCGAGCTGATCGAGGGGCTGCACCTGGGGACCCTGGCGCAGCGGCGGACCCACGAGCTGGTGCCGGTGCTGTTCGCGGTGGCCGCGGCGGGCGATCCGGTGGCCGCGGCGATCGTGGAACGGCAGGCCGACGAGGTGGTGGCGCTGGCGTCGGTGGCGCTGGCCCGGCTGGACCTGCTGGACGAGGAGGCTCCGGTACTGCTCGGCGGCGGGGTCCTCACGGCCGGTCACGAGCAGTTGGACGGGCGGATCGCGGCGGGGCTGGCGCGGCGGGCCCCGCGGGCCCGGGTGTCGGTGGTCGCCGCCCCGCCGGTGCTGGGCGCCGGGCTGCTGGGGCTGGACGCGCTCGGGGCGCTGCCCGAGGCCCATGGAAAACTCCGTGCCCATTTCGGGTGAACCTGCCCCGGGAGGACCCGGTTCTGGAACCGTGGCGGCCATGGAGTCGTATTCACGGTGAAGGGGTGGGGTCGGCGCGCACAGGGGGTGGATCGCCAAGATCCGGCACCGGGTGCTGTGGTTGACCGCCACTACGGCCATACTGCTGCGGAGCAGACGACCAAGGGGGAGGTCACGGTGGCCATCACATCACGCGCGCCCGCGCCCGAGGGCGGTGTCGCCGTGCCGCCCGCGGGTCCGCCGCAGGCGCCTCCCCGGCCCGGTACGGCCTGGGCCGAGGGTGTGGAGCGGCTGCGTGCGGCCGCGACGACCGAGCCCGGCCGGCTGCGGATCATCGGCGCGGTCCTGGCCGCCCTGGTGCTGCTGTTCGGCGCGGTGACCGTCCTGGAGATCTCCGACCGGGTCGGCGCCGCGGAGGACGTGGTGGGCCGCAGCCAGCCGCTGAGCGCGGACGCGGCGAGCATCTACCGCTCGCTCGCGGACGCCGACACGGCATCCTCCAGCGGGTTCCTGGCCGGCGGCGACGAGCCGCGGGAGGTCCGCCAGCGGTACGAGAAGGACATCTCCAACGCCTCGAAGCTGCTGGTGAGCGCGGCCGCCAACACCGGGGCGGACGAGGACTCCCGCAAGCAGATCGCGCTGCTGAGCGAGCAGCTGCCCCGCTACACGGGCCTGATCGAGCAGGCGCGGGCCACGAACAAGCAGGGCCTGCCGCTGGGCGGCGCCTATCTGCGGTACGCCAACGAGCAGATGAGCACCCAGCTGCTGCCCGCCGCGCAGCGGCTGTACGAGGCGGAGACGGGCCGGCTCTACACGGACTACGACGACGCCCGCTCGCTGCCGCTGGCCTCGCTCGGTGCGGGGCTGCTCGCGCTCGCCGCGCTGGCGTGGGCGCAGCGCCGCAACTACCGGCGGACGAACCGGGTCTTCAACCACGGTCTCGTGGCGGCGACGGCCGCCTCGCTGGTGGTGCTGATGTGGCTGGCCGTGGGGCACACGGTCGCCCGGTCGGAGCTGGCGGAGGCCAGATCGGACGGGCAGGAGTCGCTGAAGGTGCTGAACGACGCGCGGATCGCCTCGCTCCAGGCGCGCGCCAGTGAGAACCTGACGCTGATCGCGCGGGGCGCCGTACTGGCCGCGGACAACAAGTCCGACAAGTACGACGTCGACTTCACGACCGAGATGAAGGAGCTGGACGCCGGGCTGGCGACGGCGCTGAAGCTCGCCGACGACAGCAGCGGGCGGGAGCCGGTCGGCCGCGCCGCGGACGGTGTCAAGCAGTGGAAGCAGCGGCACGCGGCGGCCCGGGAGACCGACTTGCGCGGCGACTACCAGGACGCTTTGCCCCAGGTCATCGGGGACAAGGACCACAAGGACAGCAGCGGGGCCTCGTTCGACACGGTGGACGCGTCCCTGGAACAGGCAGTGGCCCATGAGCAGAAGGAGTTCACCCGGGCGGCCCGGGGCGGGCTCGGCGCGCTGGGCGGTTTGGTGACGGGTTCGGCGGCCCTCGCGGCCGTCGGCGCCGCGGCGGCGCTGCTCGGCATCGGGCGCCGTCTTTCGGAGTACAGGTGACAGCGATGCGGATACGCGTGAAGTCCCACGACGAAGGCCACGACCGGGGCCACGACGGCGGAACCGGCCTGCGCCGGGCGGCGGGACGGCTGCGCGGCTGGGGCGGGGTGAGCGCCATGGCCGCCGCCTGCGCGGTGACGGCTGCGGCCGTCCTGCTGCCGCTGGCCCATGCCGCTCCGGACACCGGCCCCCCGGCCCTGGTCCGCGAGCCCGCCTCGATGGCGGCCGCGCCGGCGCCCTGGTCGCTCACGGACACCTGCCAGGACCCGGAGGCCAGCCTGCGCCCGTCCGGCGTGGACGGGCCGGCCATCGAGCGGATCCGCAAGGCGGGCAAGCTCGTCGCGGGCGTGGACCAGAACAGCTTCAAGTGGGGCTACCGCAACCCGGTCGACGGCCGTCTCGACGGGTTCGACATCGCCCTGGTCAAGGCCATCGCGAAGGACATCCTCGGCGACGAGAACGCGGTCATCTACCGGGCCATCCCCACCAGTCAGCGCGTCCCCGCCCTCCAGGACGGCCGTGTCGACGTCGTCGTGCGGACCATGACGATCAACTGCAAGCGGCTGGAGGACGTCGCCTTCTCGACGGCGTACTTCGAGGCCGGGCAGCAGGTCCTCGCCCCCAAGGGCTCGCCGATCACCGGGTACGACGCCTCCCTGAACGGCCGCCGGATGTGCACCGCGGCCGGTTCCACGGCCGAGGCGGCGCTCAAGGCACAGCCGTACGGCTCGGTCCCGGTCAGCGTGCCCAACCAGCTCGACTGCCTGGTCCGGCTCCAGCTGGGCGAGGTCGACGGCATCATCACGGACAACGCGCTCGCGGCCGGCCAGGCCGCACAGGACCCGTCGGTGCGCCTCGTCGGCTCCCCCTTCACCAAGGAGTTCTACGGGGTCGCCATGAACAAGGACGCCTCCGACCTGGTGCGCCGGGTCAACAAGGTGCTGGAGAACTACCGCGCCGGCGGTGACAGCAGCCCCTGGATGCAGGCCTACGTGACGCACCTCAAGCCCGTCCTGCCCGGTGTGGCCGGACCGCCCGCGCCGAAGTACCGGGACGGCTGAGGCAGGTGGCAGAGTCGGAGCCCGATGTCAGGAAAGCGGAGGCGGGGTCTTTGGAAGCGCAGTCGGCAGTGATGGACCGGGACGACGTCGACCGCGCCCTGGCCCGGCTCGGCGCGGAACACGAGGCCGTCGAGACCTCGCTGCTCGCCCTCCAGGACCACGCCGGGCGCCGGCTGCTGGAAGGAGCCGGGCTGACCGGCGTCACCAAGGAGCGGTGGGCCGAGGCCGACGTCGCCATCACCCGGCTGTGGACGTACTTCGACGCCTACAGCGGGGCGCTGGGCGCTGCCCGGGAGATCCGCGAGCGGCGCCGCTGGCCGGGCCGCGAGGAACTGATCGAGCTGACCGAACGGCTGCGCGGGCCCGGAGTGCTGATCGCCGGGGCCGCGGCGGAGGGCGTGGCCTTGGCAGAGCGGCTCTCGCTCGCCGAGCTGGTGTCCCGGATGAACGAGCTGTACGCGAGCTCGCTGGACGTGGTGGTGGCCGCCGACTCCGTGTGGTCGGCGCTGCCCGCCCGCATCGACCTGCTCGCGGCCGAACTGCACCGCACCCGCTCGCTGGCCCACTCGGTGGGGGTGCGCCCCGGTGAACACCCCTCGGGCGACGACCTGGAGGACATCACCGCCGAGCTGACCGGGCTGCGGGCGCAGGTGATCGCGGATCCGCTGGCGTTCTGGCAGCCGGTGGCGGGGAGTTCTGCGCCCGGCGGGGGCCGTCCGGACACCACCCGTTACGACCGGGCCGCGGTCGCGCTGGAGGACGTACGCCGGGAGATCGAGGCGGTCCTGGCCGTACGGCAGGACGCCGAGCAGCGGCTGATCAGCCTGCGGGACGTGCTCTCGCGGGCCGACCGGACGCTGGCGGAGGCGCGGACCGCGCGCGGCGAGGTGCTGGCGAAGATCGCGGCGTCGGAGGTCCCGGTGGTCAGCGGTCCGCCGACGGCGCTGCAGGAGCAGCTTGCGGCGGCGGCCGAGTACCGGCGCCAGGCCCAGTGGCACCGGCTGTCGCCGCTGCTGGAATCGCTGGAGGAGCGGGCCGAGGAGGAACTGCGCCGGGCCCGCGAATCGTTGACGGCGGTGACGGCTCCTTTGGCGGTCCGGGCCGAACTGCGCGGCCGGCTGGACGCGTACAAGGCGAAGGTGGCCCGGCACGGGATGGCGGAGGATCCGCTGCTGATCGAGCGGTACGACACGGCCCGGCGGATGCTGTGGAGCGCGCCCTGCGATCTGCGGGCCGCCGAGCAGGCGGTGCTGCGCTACCAACAGGCGACGGCCGAGTCACTGGCACCGCCGCAGCCGCAGTACCGGCCCGCGGGGCCGGGGGAGGAGGACGCATGAGTCTGGCCGGAACCGCGTGCGTTCGCCCCGGCTGCCCGGGGTCGTACGAGGACATGGGCGACGGCGAGCTGTACTGCGACACCTGCGGTCTGGCGCCGGTCGGCGCCGTCGCCGCAGGTGCGGAGGAGCTGGTCTCGCCGCCGACGGGGATGACGAGCGCGGCCCGGCACGGCGACTCGCAGGGCTCGCAGGGCTCTCACGGCTCGGCCCGGTCGGGCCGGTCGGGGTCGGCCTCGGCGCGCTCCTCGCGGTCCTCGCGTTCGTCGTCCTCGCGGCGCTCGGTGTCGGGCCGGCTCTCGCGCTCCCTGTCCGGGGCGGGGTCCACCCGCTCGGTGTCGGTGCGCAGTTCGGGTTCGGCGGCCGGGCCCTCGGGGCGCAGCCGGCTGGGCGCCGGGCTGGTCAACGTTCCGGAGGTGCCGCGTCCCGATCCATCGGCGGCGGTGCTGGAGAACCCGGAGGTGCCGGAGCGCAAGCGGTTCTGCTCGCGCTCGGACTGCGGGGCCCCGGTGGGCCGGGCCCGCGGGGACCGGCCGGGCCGGACCGAGGGCTTCTGCACCAAGTGCGGCCACCCGTACTCCTTCGTGCCCAAGCTGCGCGCGGGGGAGGTCGTGCACGGCCAGTACGAGGTGGCGGGCTGTCTGGCGCATGGCGGTCTCGGCTGGGTGTACCTGGCGGTGGACCGGGCTGTGTCGGACCGGTGGGTGGTGCTCAAGGGCCTGCTGGACACCGGGGACCAGGACGCGATGGCCGCGGCGATCTCGGAGCGGCGCTTCCTCGCGGAGATCGAGCACTCCAACATCGTGCGGATCTACAACTTCGTGGAGCACCTGGACCAGCGGACGGGTTCGCTGGACGGGTACATCGTCATGGAGTACGTCGGCGGCAAGTCGCTGAAGGAGATAGCGAACGAGCGGCGGCGGCCGGACGGCCGCCGCGATCCGCTGCCGGTGGAGCAGGCCTGCGCGTACGGCATCGAGGCGCTGGAGGCGCTCGGGCACCTGCACAGCAGGAACCTGCTGTACTGCGACTTCAAGGTCGACAACGCGATCCAGCAGCAGGACCAGCTGAAGCTGATCGACATGGGCGCGGTGCGCCGGATGGACGACTTGGAGTCGGCCATCTACGGCACGGTGGGCTACCAGGCGCCGGAGGTGGCCGAGCTCGGCCCCTCGGTCGCCTCCGACCTGTACACGGTGGCGCGGACGCTGGCCGTCCTGACCTTCGACTTCCAGGGCTATACGAACGTGTTCGTGGATTCGCTGCCGGATCCGGAGCACATAGAGGTGTTCGGGCGGTACGAGTCCTTCTACCGGCTGCTGGTCCGGGCGACCGACCCGGATCCGGGCCGGCGGTTCTCGTCCGCGCAGGAGATGGCGGACCAGCTGACGGGCGTGCTGCGGGAGGTCGTCGCCCTGCAGACGGGCCACCCGCGGCCGCAGGTCTCCACGCTCTTCGGGCCGGAGCTCCGGGTGCTGGACACCCGGCTGTTCGCCGAGGTGGCCGGGGCCGAGGTGTCCCGGCTGGGGGCTCGGACGCTGCCGGCTCCCGCGGCCGGACGCAGGCTCGGGCGCAGGCCGGGGCCGTCGGCGCCGCCGCCGGCTCCGGCGGCTCCGGCGGCTGCAGTGGCCGCGGCACCTGCGGGGACACCGGGGGCGGCAGCCCTCTCGACGCCGCTCGGGACCACGGCGACCCACCGGGCCGGCGGCCCGGCGGCCGGAGCGGTGCCCACGGGTACCGTCCCGGCTCCGCGCCAGGCCCCGGCGGCGGCCGGCCGGTACGCCCCGGGGGCGGGTCCGGCGGCGGCCGGCCCCGTGGCGGTGCCCCCACCGGCCGTGCGCCCCGGCGAACTGGCCGCGCTGGACGCCCGGGGCATGGCGCTGGCCCTGCCGGTGCCGCTGGTGGACGCGGGCGACCCGAACTCCGGCTTCCTGGCCGGACTGCTGGCCTCGGCACCGGGCGACCTGCTGGGCGCCCTGCGCTCGGCCCCCGCCGACTCGGCGGAGCTGCGGCTGCGCGAGCTGCGGGCCCGCCTGGAACTCGGCGAACTCGCCGCGGCCGGCGGCGCCCTGACCGACCTGGAAGCCCGGCATCCGGACGACTGGCGGGTGGTGTGGGCCCGCGGGATCGCCTCGCTGGCCACCGGCGAGGACGAGATAGCGGCGCTGTCCTTCGACGCCATCTACGACGCCTTCCCGGGCGAGCCCGCGCCGAAGCTGGCGCTGGGCCTGTGCGCGGAGATCCTGGGCCAGCTGGACAACGCCGCCGAGTACTACCGGCTGGTCTGGATCACCGACCCGGGTTTCGTGAGCGCGGCCTTCGGGCTGGCGCGCGTCCAGCTCGCCTCGGGCGACCGGTCCGGTGCGGTGCGCACGCTGGAGTCCGTGCCCGAGGCCTCGATCCATTACACCGCCGCACGGGTGGCGGCGGTACGGGCACGCCTGCGCGACCGGTCTCCCGAGGAGGCCCTGCTGCCGGATCTGGCGGCTGCTGCCGCGCAGGTGGAGGCCCTGGAGCGGTTCGGCCTGGACGCGGTGCGCCACGAGCGGCTGTCGACGGAGGTTCTGGGCTCGGCCCTGGACTGGGTACTGTCGGGTAGCCGGGGTTCCGACCCCGGTCGGACCTCGCTGCTCGGCAGTCAACTGGACGAGCGGGGCCTGCGCTTCGGCCTGGAGCGCTCGTACCGCGTACTCGCGCGGCTGGCGCAGCGGGGCGAGGACAGGATCGAACTGGTGGAGCGGGCAAACCGTTTCCGTCCCCGGACGTGGGTGTGAGTGATGTCGATGCATCGGCCGTCTGGCTGCCCCAGCTGCGCGGAGCCCCTCGAGGAGGGTGACCGTTTCTGCGGCGTCTGCGGCTCCCCCGTGTCCGCCGCGCCCCCTCCCGTGTCCCGGGACAACCCGACCCTCCCGATCCCGCCGCTCCCGGCGGGTCCGGCCGGCGGGTACGCCCTCGCGGAGCCCGCGCCCGGGTGGGGCAGTGTCGCGGCCGGTGCGGCGCCCACGCTGGTCGGGGACGCCGCCGGCTGGTCCGCAGCGGCGGAGCCGGCCGTCGGGCCCGGCGCGGAGCCGGCCGCACGGCCGGTCCCCGATGCGGCCGCCGCCGCGAGGCCGGTCGCGGAACCCGCCGCCCCGCCGGTCATCGTGCCCGTCGCCGAGGCCGCCCCCGTACCGCAGCAGGGGCCTTCGTACGGGGCGCCCGTGCCTGCGTACGGCGGCGTGCCCGAACCGGCGGCCGGCGGCGAGATCCGCCACGACCGGCCCGGCAGCACCCCCACCCCTCCCGAAGGGACCCCCTGGTCCGCGGCCGAAGCCGCGTACGGCGCCGCCGGCCCCGGACACGAGGACCCGTACGCCTCCGGCACCGCGCCGGGCAGCGGCCCCGCGGCCGCCGACGGCGGGAAGACCTGCGTGGCCTGCCGGGCCGGGCGGGTCGACACCGACGGGTACTGCGAGCACTGCGGGCACGCCCAGCCGCGGGAGCGGGACCACCTCGAGGAGGAGCTCGGCAGCGTCGCCGCCGTCAGCGACCGGGGGCTGCGCCACCACCGCAACGAGGACTCGTTCGCGGTCGCGGCCACCGCCCTGCCCGACGGCTCGGCCGCCACCGTGGCCATCGTCTGCGACGGCGTCTCCTCCGCCAGCCGCCCCGACGAGGCATCGGCCGCCGCGGCCGGCGCCGCCAACGAGGCCCTGCTCGAAGCCCTCCCGCGCGGCGCCCACCCCCAGGAGGCGATGCACGACGCCATCCTGGCCGCGGCCGCCGCAGTGAACGCCCTGGCCCCGGAGGTCGCCGGCGCGCAGAACGCCCCCGCCTGCACCCTGGTCGGCGCCGTCGTCAGCGGCGGGCTGCTGACCATCGGCTGGGTCGGCGACAGCCGCGCGTACTGGGTCCCCGACGACCGCGACGCGCTGCCGCGCCGCCTCACCGAGGACGACTCCTGGGCGGCCCAGATGGTCGCGGCCGGGCTGATGGGCGAGGCCGAGGCCTACGCCGACGTCCGCGCCCACGCCATCACCGGCTGGCTCGGGGCCGATGCGTACGACCTGGAGCCGCACACCGCCACCTTCAAGCCGGACCACGCGGGCGTCGTGGTCGTCTGCACCGACGGCCTGTGGAACTACGCCGAGTCCGCCCAGGACATGGCCCAGGTGCTGCCCGCGGACGCCGCCGACCGCCCCCTGCACAGTGCGCAGGTCCTGGTGGGGCACGCCCTCGACGGGGGCGGCCACGACAACGTCACGGTCGCCGTCGTCCCGTTCGCCGCGCCGACCGGGCCGGGAGCGGCGGAGGCGACGGCTGCAGCAGCCGCGCCCGGGCCGCAACAGCCGCAAGCGGAATCGGAAACGGAAGCGGAAGTACGCCCTCAGGGCTGATCCACCCGCCCGTCCCCCGTCCCTCTCCTAGGAGTCCAGCCGATGGCGAACTTCGCCAAGCCGAGCGCCCCGCGCTTCAGCGTGGAGGTGTACCAGAACGAGTTCCTCCCCGAGGGCGGGCGGGACGTCCACGCCATCGTCACGGTCACGTCCACCGGCGGCGCCACCGCCACCCGGGCGGCGGCCGCCCACGGCTCGGCCGCCGTCGTGATCATGGTGGACTGCTCGGGGTCCATGGAGTACCCGCCGGACAAGATGCGCGGCGCCCGCGAGGCCACCGCCGCCGCGATCGACACCCTGCGCGACGGCACCGCGTTCGCCGTCATCGCCGGGACGCACGTGGCCAAGGAGGTCTACCCCGGCCAGGGCCGCCTCGCCGTCGCCGACCCGGCCACCCGCGCCCAGGCCAAGGAGGCCCTGCGGTCCCTGAGTTCGGGCGGCGGCACCGCCATCGGCACCTGGCTGCGCCTGGCCGACGGCCTGCTGCGCCAGTCCTCGGCCGCCATACGGCACGGCATCCTGCTCACCGACGGCCGCAACGAGCACGAGGACCCGGCCGTGCTCCGCGCCGCCCTCGACGCCTGCGCGGGCCGCTTCACCTGCGACGCCCGCGGGGTGGGGACCGACTGGGAGGTCAAGGAGGTCACCGGCATCGCGAGCGCCCTGCTCGGCTCGGCCGACATCGTGGCCGATCCGGCGCACCTCACCGAGGACTTCACGCGCATGATGGAGAACGTCATGGGCAAGGAGGTCGCGGACGTCGCGCTGCGCCTGTGGACCCCGGTCGGCGTGGAGATCCAGTACGTCAAGCAGGTCGCACCCACCGTCCAGGACCTCAGCGACCGCCGCACCGAGGCGGGCCCGCGCGCCGGCGACTACCCGACCGGATCGTGGGGCGACGAGTCCCGCGAGTACCACGTGTGCGTCCGGGTCCCGGCCGCCTCCGTCGGACAGGAGATGCTGGCCGCCCGGGCCACGCTCCTCCTCCCCGGCGCGCCGGGCGAACCGCCGGCCACGCTCGCGCAGGGACTGGTCCGGGCGGTGTGGACGGACGATCTGGCCGCGTCCACCGCCATCAACCCGCAGGTCGCCCACTACACGGGGCAGGCGGAGCTCGCGCAGGCTATCCAACAGGGCCTGGAAGCGCGCAAACTGGGCGATGTCGGCGGCGCCACGGCCAAGCTCGGCCGTGCCGTGCAGCTGGCCAGTGCCTCCGGAAACGCAGACACGGCCAAACTGCTCGCGAAGGTGGTGGATGTCGTCGATGCCGCGGCGGGTACTGTGCGGCTGAAGGCGAAGGTCGCGGATGCCGACGAGATGACCCTCGAAACGCGTTCGATCCAGACCGTCCGAGTGAAGAAGACCTGAGAGACCTGAGAAGACCTGACGCGATGACGCAGGCTGAAGGGGGAAGAGCCGCCATGCCGACCTGCCCGAACGGGCACCAGTCCGCCTCCGACGACTGGTGCGAGGTCTGCGGCCACCGCATGGCTGCCGCCACGGGTGCGCCCGCGGCGCCCTCCTACGGCTACGGCTACCCTCCCACCGCCGGTGAGCCGACCGCCCAGGCGGAGCTCTGCCCGCAGTGCCGGACCCCGCGCGAGGCCATGGCCCCGTTCTGCGAGGAGTGCCGGTACAACTTCCTGACGCGCTCGGCGACCTCGTACGCACCGCTCGGTACGGATGCGGGAGCCGTCGGCGGGACCGGCCCCGGGGCGACCCCGCCGCCTCCGCCTCCCGCGCCGCCGGCTCCTGCCCCGGCGCCGTTCTCCCAGGACCACTTCGAGTACCAGGGCTCCCGGCCGTCCCGGGTCAACCGGCCGGCGGAGCCGCTGCAGCGCGAGGACGACTGGCTGCTGCCGCCCCCGGCGCACGAGCAGCAGCAGGCCCAGCCTCAGCAGCAGTACCGGCAGCAGCCCCCGCCGCAGCAGGAGTACCGACAGCCGGAGTACCCCCAGCAGCACGAGTACCAGCAGGCCCACCAGCCCCAGCAGCACCAGTCCCAGCCACAGTCCCAGCCACAGCAGCCGTTCCCGCCGCAGAGCACCGGCGCCTGGAGCGCGACGATCGGCCCCGACCGCTCGTACTTCATGGCGATGATGCAGCGCAGCGGCCCCGAGGCGGCCGGGCTCAACCTGCCCGCGTACTCCCCGGAGCAGCACCTTCCGCTCTCCGGCGGCCAGATCACCATCGGCCGCCGTCGCGCCTCGACGGGCGAGTCCCCGGACATCGACCTGTCGGTGCCCCCGGAGGACCCGGGCGTCTCCCACCAGCACGCGGTGCTCGTCCAGCAGCCCGACCTCAGCTGGGCGGTGGTGGACCAGAACTCGACCAACGGCACCACCATCAACGGCGGCGAGGAGCCGATCCAGCCCTACGTCCCGATCCCCCTCACCGACGGCGACCGGGTCCACGTGGGCGCCTGGACCACCATCACCATCCGCCGGGGCTGATCCCGGGCTGCTGCACTACTCCCCCAGAGGCCATACGTACGGGCCCTGGGGGTCGTCGAGCCAGCACCACTGGCCCTCCGTGCCGACCGTCACCCCGAACCGCTCGCGGCCCGGCCTGCCCTCGCCGCGCCACAGGTCCAGGGCCTCGCGCGGGTGCAGCGCGCCCGCCGTCAGCACGAGCATGAACTGGAAGCGCTCGTTCTCCACCAGCTCGTACGGGAGCCCGTACGGCAGCCCGGGCGCGGTCGGCGAGGCCTCGGCCCCGCGCAGCGGGACGAAGTACGCCGGGATGTGCAGGAAGTGGCCCTCCGCGAGGTCGGCGTCCCGGACGGTGAGCGCGATCAGCCCCGTCGACAGCGGAGCCAGGATCCGCGCCCCGGGCCGGCACTGGCCGAGCCAGGCGTGCGGGATCAGCGGCAGCGTGCACGTCACCAGGATCCGGTCGAACGGGGCCCGGGAGGGACAGCCGCGCGCCCCGTCCCCGGTGACCACGGTCGGCCGGTAGCCGAGCTGGGCCAGGTGCGCCCGCGCGGACTCGGTGATCTCCTCGTCCAGGTCCACCGTGGTGACGTGCTCGTCGCCGAGCCGGTGGCAGAGCAGCGCGGCGTTGTAGCCGGTGCCGGCGCCGATCTCCAGCACGTCGTCCCCGTCGCGGACGTCCAGCGCCTGCAGCATCTTCGCCATCAGGGACGGCTGGCTGCTGGAGGAGACCAGTTCGCCGTCGCGCAGCCGGGTGGCGAGCGGGCCGTCCGTGTAGACCCCGCGCAGCCAGCGGGCGCGGTGGGCCGGGTCCGGGTCCTCGCCCCACAGCCGCTCGTGGCCGGCGCCGCGGCCGGTGAAGAAGTACGGGACGAAGACGTGCCGGGGCACCGCCGCGAAGGCCGAGCGCCAGGCGGGGTCCTGCAGCACTCCGGCAGCGGTCAGCTCCCGCACCTGCGCGGCGTGGGCGGCGTCCCGCAGGTCCCGCGTCTCGGCGTGGGCGACGGGCGCGGCGTGCGCGGGGCGGGCGGAGTGTGCGGCGTGTGCACCCATGGCTCCACTGTCCTGCGGCCGGGCCCGGGAGGCGAGCGGTGGCCCCGGGAGCGTGGGCCGCCGTGGGAGCCCGGGGCCGCGGGAGCCGGGGGTCCTAAGTCCCCGGTCCTCCGTCCGGGCGTCTGAGACGATGGTCGGGTGAATGAGATTCCGCGGGGCACGCTTCAGGAGCAGACGTTTTACGAGCAGGTGGGCGGCGAGGAGACGTTCCGCCGCCTGGTGCGGCGCTTCTACCAGGGGGTCGCGGAGGACCCGCTGCTGCGCCCGATGTACCCGGAGGAGGACCTCGGCCCCGCCGAGGAGCGGTTCGCCCTGTTCCTGATGCAGTACTGGGGCGGCCCGAACACGTACAGCGAGAACCGCGGCCACCCGCGCCTGCGGATGCGGCACGCCCCGTTCCAGGTGGACGCGGCCGCCCACGACGCGTGGCTGGGGCACATGCGCGTGGCGGTGGACGAGCTGGGCCTGGCGCCTGAGCACGAGGCGCAGCTGTGGCGGTACCTGACGTACGCCGCCGCATCGATGATCAACACCGCGGGCTAGTCCGTAAAAGAGCCCGTACGAGCGCCCGTACGCGGCACGCGGAACCCCGGGCGGAGGGCGCGCCGAGGGCTAGACCGGCCGGACCTGGAGGGCGCCCAGGCCGCCGTTTCCGCCGGGGCGGCGCATCGCGATCGAACCGTACGGGGTGCGCAGCCGGAGCCAGCCGCCCGAGGCGAGCAGGGCCACCGGCTCGGGGGCACCGGGTGCGGGGGCGCCGCTCGGCACGGCCGACCGGATCGGCCGCAGGAAGCCCAGGGACTGCGCGGCGTGCACGGCGCGCAGCGGGAGCTCGGTGTCGCCCAGCGTCCGGGACCAGAGCTCACGGCCGATGCGGTCCCGCTCGGACCGGGTCCGGTGCTGCGGGGGCAGGGCCTCGTCACGGGCCCGGAACTCGGCGACGGAGGCCGCCACGGCGGCCCGTATCTCCGCGGGGCCGGGCAGCCCGGGCAGCTGCCGCCAGCCGCCCCGGGGCGGGAGCACCCCGGTCCAGGGCGGGCCGGTGACCGGCCCGGGCACGGCGGTGCTCGCGGTGGCCTCGTCGACGGATTCCAGCAGCTCGCCGGCGGACACCGTCACGTCCAGCGGCCGGGAGACGGGTACGGCGAGGCGCACCGTGCGGATGGCCAGCACCTCGAAGGACGCCGGCCGTCCGAAGACGGCGAGCGCGCCGCCGCCCGCCTGCGCTTGCAGGCGGACCGCGGCGGCGCGGTCGTAGTGCACCAGCCGGCCCAGGAAGGCGGCGAGGTCCGCCGCCTCCCCGGAGTCGGCGAAGCGCAGCAGCTCGGTCATGCCGCCAAGCGCCCTTCGGCGGCCTTGGCCCTGCCGGCCGGCTTGGCCGGCTCGTCGAGGTACTTCTCGAGGAAGTGCCTCTCCTCGGCCGTGATGCGGCGGGGCCGCCCCTCGGCGAGGTTGTACGGCACGACCACGGTCTCGGCGCGCACGTACACCGTCTCCGGTGCGTCCTCGGTCGCCTCGTCCTTGACCTCGTAGCGGATGGTCAGGGACGCGGCGCCGATCCGGGTCACCCAGGACTCGATGAGGACGGGCTCGTGACGGTGGACGAGGGGCAGCTTGTAGTCGATCTCGTGGCGGGCCACGACGGAGCCGCCCGTGAAGGACTCGCTGCCCTCCCCCGGCGCGAGGCGGAACATGAAGTCGATCCGCGCCTCCTCCAGGTAACGGAGGAAGACGACGTTGTTGACGTGCCCGAAGGCATCCATGTCCGCCCAGCGCAGGGGGCACCGGTAGTGGTGTCTGGCCATGTTGTCGGCCTCAGCCTCGCGTGAGCTTCTTGTAGGTGGCACGGTGCGGACGGGCCGCGTCCGGGCCGAGACGCTCGATCTTGTTCTTCTCGTACGACTCGAAGTTGCCCTCGAACCAGTACCACTTGGACTCGCCCTCGTACGCCAGGATGTGCGTGGCGACCCGGTCGAGGAACCAGCGGTCGTGGGAGATGACCACGGCCGCGCCGGGGAACTCCAGCAGCGCGTTCTCGAGCGAGGACAGGGTCTCGACGTCGAGGTCGTTGGTGGGCTCGTCGAGGAGCAGCAGGTTGCCGCCCTCCTTGAGCGTCAGCGCCAGGTTGAGGCGGTTGCGCTCACCACCGGACAGGACGCCGGCCGGCTTCTGCTGGTCCGGGCCCTTGAAGCCGAAGGCGCTGACGTACGCGCGGGAGGGCATCTCGACCTGGCCGACGTTGATGTAGTCCAGCTCGTCCGACACGACCGCCCAGAGGGTCTTCTTGGGGTCGATGTTGGCGCGGGACTGGTCGACGTAGCTGATCTTGACGGTGTCGCCGACCTTGACGGAGCCGGAGTCCGGCGCCTCCAGGCCCTGGATCATCTTGAAGAGCGTGGTCTTGCCGGCGCCGTTCGGGCCGATGATGCCGACGATGCCGTTGCGCGGCAGCGTGAACGACAGGTCGTCGATGAGGACCTTGTCACCGAACGCCTTGGAGAGGTTGTTGACCTCGACCACGATCGAGCCCAGACGCGGGCCCGGCGGGATCTGGATCTCCTCGAAGTCCAGCTTCCGCATCTTGTCCGCCTCGGCCGCCATCTCCTCGTAGCGGGCGAGACGGGCCTTGGACTTGGTCTGGCGGCCCTTGGCGTTGGAGCGGACCCACTCCAGCTCTTCCTTGAGGCGCTTCTGGCGCTTCTCGTCCTTGCGGCCCTCGACCTTGAGGCGGGCGGCCTTCTTCTCCAGGTAGGTGGAGTAGTTGCCCTCGTAGGGGTGCGCGCGGCCGCGGTCGAGCTCGAGGATCCACTCGGCGACGTTGTTCAGGAAGTAGCGGTCGTGGGTGACGGCGACGACCGCACCCGCGTACTTCGAGAGGTGCTGCTCCAGCCAGTTCACCGACTCGGCGTCGAGGTGGTTGGTGGGCTCGTCGAGGAGGAGCAGGTCCGGGGCCTCGATCAGCAGCTTGCAGAGCGCCACGCGGCGCTTCTCGCCACCGGAGAGGGTGGTGACCGCCCAGTCGCCGGGCGGGCAGCCCAGGGCGTCCATGGCCTGCTCCAGCTGGGCGTCCAGGTCCCACGCGTTGGCGTGGTCCAGGTCCTCCTGGAGCTTGCCCATCTCGTCCATGAGGGCGTCGGTGTAGTCGGTCGCCATGAGCTCGGCGACCTCGTTGAAGCGCTTGAGCTTCTTCATGATGTCGGCGGCGCCGTCCTGGACGTTCTCCAGGACCGTCTTCGACTCGTCGAGCTTGGGCTCCTGCATGAGGATGCCGACGCTGAAGCCGGGCGACAGGAACGCGTCACCGTTGGACGGCTGCTCGAGGCCAGCCATGATCTTCAGAACGGTGGACTTACCGGCACCGTTCGGGCCGACCACACCGATCTTCGCGCCGGGCAGGAAGTTCAAGGAGACGTCATCAAGAATCACCTTGTCGCCGTGCGCCTTGCGCGTCTTGCGCATGGTGTAGATGAACTCAGCCAAGAGAAACCGTCCGGCAGATCGATGGGTGGGCAGATACACCCCATCTTGCCAGTCGTCTACACCTACGGGCGAATGGGTAGGTCAGGCCGCCGTGACCAGGCTGTTTCCGACGGGACACCGGAGCGGAACGGTCACCGTCGGTGGCCACTGGTCACCCTTGCCGGCCCTCCCACGGCCCTCCCCCGTCCCCCGGACGGCCCGCGGACAGCCCGCGGACGGCCCGCGGACGGCCCCCGGACGGGCACGAAGCGGCCACGTCGACGCGTCTGGGACGGGCGGGTCAGCGCAGGCGGAGGGCGCCGGGGACCTGCCCTTCGAAGATCTCCGTCAGGAAGTCGAACAGCGTGGGGCCGCGGCCTGCGCGCGCCCGTGTCAGCTCGCCGGCGACGCGCTCGCGGTTGGTGGGATGACAGCGCAGGAGCACTCCTTCGAGGTAGCGCACGGTCTCGGGGTGACCGAGTGCCCGCCGGGACGCCTCGTGGTCGCGCCACTCGATCACGAAGTCGCCGTCGTCAGGGGTTCCGAAGCCGCCCCGGAGACAGTCGTTGAGGGAGTCCAGGTTCCGCCCGAAATACCCCCCGGGCCCGTTGACGGCTTCCCCCATCAGCATCCAGAAGTCCTCGAGCCCCCCGATCCGGCGGCCGTCGAGCACGTAGATCGTCGTCACGTCGCTGAGCCTAAGGGCTGCGCAGGCGCCGGGACGCGGGGAGGCGGAGCCGCGGGGAGGCGGAGCCGCGGGGAGGCGGAGCCGCGGGGAGGCGGAGCCGCGGGGAGGCGGAGCCGCGGGGGACTCCCTCAGCGGGGGCGGTAGACCGTCAGGGCGTTCGGGAGGGCGTCGAGGACCAGCGCGGCGGGGGCGTGGGCGTACTCCCCGTCGTACGCCAGCGGGGTGCCGGCGGGGATCTCCGCAAGACGCAGGCTGCGCAGGCGGGTGGCCGTGTGGACGGGGGAACGGCTCAGCGGGCCCGCGAGAGCTGCGGCGAGCAGGCGAGGGCCGGGGCGGCCGCCGCCGTGCACGAGGCGGACGTCGAGCAGGCCCTCGCCGAGGCTGTCGCGGCGACGGGGGGCCGGGCCGGTGCCGTGGTAGGTGCCGTTGCCCGCGAAGAGCAGCCAGACGCTCCGGGGCCGCCCGGCCAGCCGGAACCGTACGGGGCGCTCCGCACGCAGCACCTTCCAGGCGGCCAGGAGCGCGGCGGGCCCGCCGCCGATCCGCGGCGCCCAGTGCAGACGGTGGCGCAGCAGCTCCGGGTACGCGCCGATGCTGAAGGTGTTCAGGAAGTGGCCGGAGCGGCCGTCCTCGGGGTCGGGGCCCGGGGTGAAGCGGCCCACCGCGGCGTGGACCGCCTGCCCGGCGGCGAGGGCGCGGCAGGTGTCCTCGGCTCCGGCGAGGCCGAGGTCCAGGGCGAAGTGGTTGAGCGTGCCGCCGGGGAACACCGCGAGCGGCACCCCGGCCCGCAGTGCGGCGGTGGCGGCCGCGTTGACCGTGCCGTCGCCGCCACACACCCCGAGCACGGTGGCCCGGGCGGCCGCCGCCGCCAGTTCCACGGACAGCTCCGGGCCCTCGCACTCGACGACCTCGGCCTTGGGCAGCCGGGCGCGCAGGACGTCGAGCCCGGCAGCGGCGGCAGTGCCCGACCCGGTGTTGACCACCACCGTGAGCCCGGCCCCGTCCGGCAGCGCGGGCGCCTCGGTGGCCGTCCGCTCGTCGCCCGGGACGACCCGCGCCTCCTCGACGCCGCGCGCGAGGCGGCGTACGGCCAGGCCCGCGGCCACGCCCAGCGCCGCCCCCGCGACCACGTCGGACGGGTAGTGGACCCCCGTGTACACGCGGGAGAACGCCACCGACACGGCCACCGGGGCCAGCACGGCGCCCCAGCCGGGCGCCTCCAGCGCGAGCCCGGTGGTGAACGCGAACGCGGACGCCGAGTGCCCGGACGGGAACGAGGTGGTCGTCGGCTGCGTCACGAGCCTCCGCACCTCGGGCACCCCCTCCAGCAGCGGCCGGGACCGGCGTACGGACCATTTGCCGACGGTGTTGACGGTCGCCGAGGCCAGCGCCAGCGAGGCGGCTCCGCGCAGCGCCGCCTTACGGGCCCCGGCCGAGCCGAGGACGGCGATCGCCGCGGCGGCCCCGCCCCACAGCAACCCGTGGTTCGCGGCCCGCCCGAGTCTCGGCAGCACCCGGTCGGCCGCGGGCCAGTGCCGGCGGGCCACCCCGTCGAACAGCATCCGGTCCCACCGCGCGGCGGTGCCCCGCCAGGTCAGCTCGTGATCGGCCATTGACTGCGCCTACCCGGAACCTCCGCCCCGGAACCAGCGCGTCCGCCAACCGGCCCTCCGCGAGCACCCGCACTCCGCGCGCCCCGCGCCACCCGACGGGCAGCATGCCGCTCTCCCGGGGACTCCTCCCGACGCCCGTCCCGCCGCCAGGACACCGGAGCCACCCCGTGGGCAACATGCCGCTGCCTCTGGCCTCGCCACGGGCGTCCCGGCGCCGGGACGCCGGAGCCGTCCCACGGCCGGCACGCCGCTGCCCCCGGACCCGTGCCCGGGGCATGCGGATGCGCTCCTACGCCTGGTCCTCCTCGTCCAGTGGGCGCTTGCGGAGCAGGAGGACCACCAGGCCGCCCAGTACCACCAGACCCACCGCCAGGGAGGCGATGACCGGGGTGGCGGCGGAGCTGCCGCTGGTGGCGAGCCGCTCCTCGTCCGGGGTGGATTCCGACGAAACCGCGGCCGCCGCCGCAGCCGCAGCCGAGGCCTGCGTCACGGCGGGACCGTCGCCGGTCGTGCCGGCCTCGGCCACCACGGGCTGCGGCCAGACCGCGTTCGCCGAGGCCGCCGCCGCGGACTCGCTGGAGCCCGCCACGATCTGCGCCTGGGCCGGCACCCCGCTGGTGAAGACCCGCCCGACCGGCACCTTGGTGGAGCCCTGGACGGTGACCGAGGCCGCGCCGTCCGGTGTGCCCGCCGGCACCTCGAAGTACAGCCGGCTCCCGTTGGCCGCGGTGGTGAGCGGTCGCCCCTCGGCGTCCACCACCCGCACCCCCATGGCCACGGCCGCCGCGTCCGGGGTGACCGTCACGCTCTGCGCCCCGGTCCGCACGGTGACCGGCCCGAGGTGGGTGCCCACGGGACCCGACACGTTCTCCGGGTCCAGCCCCAGCGAGGCCGGCGGCTCCGGGAGCTTGCCCGCCGACCGCTGGAGGTAGTCGGCCAGCTTCTCGGCCGCCGGGTCGGTGGCCTCCACCTGCGCCCCGTCCGCGAGCCGCCAGATCGCGACCTGGGTCCCGGCGGCCGCGCTCTCCGCGGTCAGGGCTCCGGCCCCGGCCGCCTTGGCCAGGCCGGCGAGGTCGTTCAGCTGCGGATAGGAGTGCTCGAGGACCCAGCGGATCCGGCCCGCCTCCCCGTTCCCGGCGAGCAGGGTGCCGCTCCAGCCGCTCTCCGTGTACCGGGCCTGCGGCTGGGCGTTGCCCGCCACGCCGACCCCGTAGGTCTGGAGCATCCCGCCGCCGTCGACCCGCATCTCGTACAGCCCGGCCGGGATCTGCCGGACCGAACCGTCCTTCGCGTGCAGGACCGCCTGCCCGTACGTCTTCAGCCCGTCCAGCACGGCGCTCGCGCCCTCCGGTGTCCGGGGCGCAGGCGTCCCGGAGTCGGCGGCCGCCCGGGCGGCCGGGGCGGCGGCCAGGGCCGCGGCCAGCAGCGCAGCCGCCAACGGCCGCCGCGCGGAAGCCCGTACGGCCATCGCCGCAGCCGCAGCCGCAGGTCTCGCGGAAGCGACAGCAGCAGAGCGCGGAGAAGGAACGGAATCAGGAGTGGAGGATGCGGGAACGCCAATCGACACAGTCTTCCCCTTCGGGCCGATGACCCAGGTGCCCGTGAGTACCGGGGAATCCTAACCGCCTCGAACATTCAGACCACCGCCGCCTTCTGAGTGGCCATCAGTGGGGGATCCGCCTTGACGACCCGCCGGAATGCCGCCGTCCCCCGGTTCAGGTCGTGGCCGACGGCGGTCGCGTCGATCTCCGCCGAGAACCACCGGTTGCCCTCCCCGTCGGGCGGATCTTCCCGTACGCGCAGCCGCCCGTGCACCACCAGCGGCTCGCCCACCGCGACGGAACCGGCCAGGTTCACCGCGAGCGTGCGCCGCGCCCACACGGTGTAGAAGCTGGTGGTCCCGTCCGCCCAGGCGTCCTTGCGCCGGTCGAAGTACCGCGGCGTCACGGCGAACCTGAACCGCGCGGACGGCCCGTTCACCGTCTCCTTGTAATCGATCTGCGTGGCCACATGACCGATCAGCGTCACCGTGGTGTCGTTCATCCCGGTAGCCCTCCCCCGCATCCGTACCCGCACGGACCATCCGCACGACCCGCACGGACCTTCCGCACGACCTGCACAGACCATCCGCACGACCCGCACGGACCCTCCGCACGAGGTACGAACCATGCTGGCGCGGCCCCCCGATTCCCGCTCCGGCCTGTGGACTACTGGCGGGTTGTGGACAACTTCGTCCCCCCTGCGGCCACCGTCGCGTACTGCTCGCGCACCTCCCGGTAGCGCAGCAGCTCCGCCGCAACCGGCTCCAGCACCCGGGCCCGCCCGCAGCCGGCCGCAGCCTGCCGCAGCCGCCGCTCCGCGTCCTGCCCGTACCGCCGCGCCGGGCCCCGGGCCGCGATCGAGCAGGTCCACTCCACCAGCGGTCCGCCGACGATGCCCGCCACCATCAGCAGCACCGGCGGCATCAGGCGCGGCTCCAGGACCCCGGCGATCTGCCCGACCAGCCACAGCCCGCCGTAGATCTGCAGCAGCGTCATCGCCGCCTGCGCCAGCACCGCCGCCGGCCACCACGCCGGCCGCGGCGGCCTGGCGCTCGGCACCGTGACCGCCGACCCCAGCGTCACCGCGATCTCGTCCAGCGACTCCGGGAGCTGTTCGGCGCCGCGCACCGCGGTCTCCCGTACCGCCTGGGCCCAGGCGTCGGGCAGCCCGTCGGCCGCCGCGTCGGCGACCGTCCGTACGGCCTGTTCCACCCGCTGGCGCGCGGTCACCTCCTCCTCGACCGGCGTTTGCGCGGTCGCGGGCCCCCGGCCGCCGATCGCCGCCAGCGCGGCCAGTCCGGCCAGCGTGCGCGGGGCGCGCCGGCTCTCGTACCACCGCCACAGCCGCAGCCACGGGGTGCCGCACGCCTTGCCGGCATTGCGCCGCCAGGCCCGCTCGGCGGCCAGCCCGGCCGCGTACGCCCCGACCGCCTCCGCGAGCCGGTCCTCGAACTCGGCGCGCGCCGCCTCCCCGATCTCCGGCCCCGGATGGCCGTCGGCCACGTACAGCGGGCGCAGCCGCATGGCGGCCCGGTCGACATCGGCGGAGATCCGCCGGGTCGCGGCGCCCTTCTCCTGGGTGAACTGTGCGAGGAGGTCGCGGAGTTCCCCGACGCCCTCGCCGGTCAGCGCCGACAGCCCGAGGACGGTGGCGCCGGGCTCGTCGTGCTCGCCGAGGGCGATGCCGTCGTCGTCCAACAGCCGCCTCAGGTCGTCCAGTACGAGGTCCGCCGACTCGCCGGGCAGCCGGTCCACCTGGTTCAGCACGACGAACGTCACCTCGGCGTGCCCGGCCAGCGGCCGCAGGTACCGCTCGTGCAGCACCGCGTCGGCGTACTTCTCCGGGTCGACCACCCACACCACCGCGTCGACCAGGGCGAGCACTCGGTCCACGTGGTCGCGGTGGGCGCCGACCGCCGAGTCCAGGTCCGGCAGGTCCACGAGGACCATCCCGCGCAGCGCCCCGGTCTCCGAGGTCTCGCGCGGCCGGCGGCGCAGCCTGCCCGGGATCTCGAGGCGGTCGAGCAGCCCCGCCGCGCCGTCCGACCAGCTGCACGCGATCGGCGCGGCGGTCGTCGGCCTGCGCAGCCCCGTCTCGGAAATCTGCACTCCGGCGAGTGAATTGAAGAGCGTGGACTTGCCGCTTCCGGTGGCTCCGGCGATCGCGACGACCGTGTGCTGCGGCGACAGCCCGCGCCGCGCGGCCGCCTCGTCGAGCACCCGGCCGGCCTCGGCGAGGGTCTTTCCGTCGAGCCGGGTCCGTGAGAGGCCGACCAGCTGGCGCAGCGCCTCGAGGCGGGTGCGCAGCGCCTGTCCCTCGGCGCTGAGCGGCGGCGAGGGCGCCTTGCCCCCGTCGCTTCCGGCGCCGGAGACGGCACGGATGAGCGCGTCGTCGCGCTCGTCCCCGTCCCCGTCCCCGTCGTCGTCGAGGCCGACGTCGAGGTCGACGTCGATCCCGCCGACGCGGCGCGAGCGTGCGATGAATCCGTCGTCCCAGCGGTCGTCGGTGCGGTCGGTCAAGGCGGTCACCGCGTCACCTCTCCTTCTGCAGTAGGGACAGCGCGGCGATCAGCTCGGCCTGCGGTTCCGGCGTCATTTCGAGTGCCTCCAGCGGAGCCAGCCGACGGTCGCGTTCGGCGCGCAGCACCTGCTCCAGGTGCTGCGCGACCAGTTCGCCGCCCCGGTCGCGCAGCCGTACTGCGGCCTGTACGCCGATCCGCTCGGCGAGCTTCTCCCCGGCGGGCCGGGCCCGTTTGCCGCCGAGGAGGGCCGCGACCAGCAGGGCGGCGACCCCGTCGGGGTCGGGCGCGGGCTGCTTGTCGAGCCGGGCGACCTCGTCCTCGGCAAGTTCCTCCAGTACGCGCCGCCAGTGCCGTACGGCCAGGCCGATACGTTCCGCCGCCTCCCGGTCGGGCCCTGGCAGCTGCACCGCCCCGGCGGCCGGCTCGCGCCGCCATGCCTGGGCGATCCGTTCGTCGGCGGCGGCCACCGCGCACTGGAGCAGTGCGGCGAGCGACTCGGCGAGCGAGTCGAGCAGTTCGTCGGCGCTGGTGTCGAGGGGATAGCCGCGCCACCGGGTCAGTGCGTCCCCGGCCAGTACGGCGCCCTGGTCGAGCCGGTTGCGGACCCGCTTCCCCTCCCTCCTGTACGCGTCCTCCACGGCCGAGGTCAGCCGTACGGAGGCGGCGTACTGGGCGGCGACGGCGGAGGCCAGCTCCGGCATCCGGCGCCCGAGGGAGTCCAGCGCGCCGAGCGCGGTGCGCCCGACGGCGTACTGCCGGGCGGCCGGGTCCTGCGCGTGGTGGGCGAGCCACGCGAAGAGCGGTGCGACGGCGCTGGCGGGCAGCAGCCCGCCCCCTCCGGCCGATTCGGGCAGCTCGGGCACCGTGAACCGGGGTACGTCGCCCAGCCCGGCCCGGGTGAGCAGGGCCCCGTACTGCCGCGAGACCTCGGCGAGCACCTGGTGCGGGACCCGGTCGAGGACGATGCCCAGGGTCGCCTTGTACTGCTTGGCGGTGCGCAGCAGGTGCCAGGGCACGGCGTCGGCGTACCGCGAGGCGGTGGTCACCATGACCCAGACGTCGGCGGCGCAGATGAGCTCGGCGGCGAGTGTCCGGTTCTCGACGACGAGGGAGTCGATGTCGGGGGCGTCGAGGATGGCGAGCCCGCGGGGGAGGCCGGCGACGGTCTCGATCCGCAGCTCGCGGGTGGCGGCGGTGTTCCCGAATCCGCGCGGGAAGCCGCGGTGGGGGGCGGGGAGCGGGTCGTCCTCGCCGGGCGGCGCCCAGACCCGCATCAGGTCGGGGAGCACCCGCATCCCGGCGAACCAGTGATGGTCATCCGGATGGCAGACGAGTACGGGGATGCGGGTGGTGGGGCGCAGTACGCCGGCCTCACTCACCTGGCGTCCCACGAGGGAGTTGACGAGAGTGGACTTACCGGCCCCGGTGGACCCGCCGACGACGGCGAGCAGCGGCGCCTCGGGCGCCTTCAGCCGGGGTACGAGGTAGTCGTCGAGCTGCGCGAGCAGCTCGGCTCTGGTCTGGCGGGCGCGCGGGGCGCCGGGCAGGGGCAGCGGCAGACGCACGGACGCGACCCGGTCGCGCAGGGCGGACAGGGCATCGAGCAGCTGAGGCCGAACATCCAAGGTCACCACATGCGAAGAATGCCCAATTTAGGACCATTTTTGAAGCTTATACGCCCTCTGCGCGCCGAGCGCGACTCCAGCGGGACCTTTTGGACACAGCGGACGAGTGGGGCGCAGGCATAACGAGTACACAACACCAGGGGCGCCGCGGCGCAAAAGCGGTGCGAGAATCGCACCTGCCTGCGATTATCGGGACCGCTTCACCGAACCTCCACATCGTGGCACGCGGGTGAAGCAACCGGGACAAGGCGGCCGGAGCCCTATCCTTGACCCGGTCCGGACGACAGTCCCACCCCCACCCCGGGGCTCCAGGCCACCACGGCCACCTTCCGGCCCCCGTAGCTCAGTGGATAGAGCAGGTGCCTTCTAAGCACTTGGCCGCAGGTTCGAGTCCTGCCGGGGGCACTCTCCACGTCCCACCCTCAGGCCCTCCTCTCGGAGGGCCTTTCTGCTGGTCACAGGCACCCCAGCGTCTCGCCGACAGCACTGCCGCAAGCCCCGGAACCCCCTGCCCGGAGTCCGGGGCCGTCCGGCTGTCACCGGGTTCTTGCGGGTGGCCACGGAGAATGCGCGGTGAAGTTCTCCGCGGCCCTCAGCCGCCCTCCGGCACTTCGGGGAGGTCTCCCCCGCTCTCGATCCGGTGCTTGAGATCGGCGAGTTGTCCACTGACGCACCATGCATAAACGGCCGGCAGGACCGCGACGCTGTTACCCGCCCGTCGGCCACCTGCGCCGGCGGCACGCCGTCGTTCAGCCAATTAGTCGGACAGGTATGGCGCAAGTCGTGCACCCGCTTCCCGAGGGGCGACGCCACTTCCTCCGGCGTCAGCACCTGTCTGCGCGCCGTCGTCCACGCCCGGCGGATGACCGAGCCGGCGAGGGTACCCCCGCTCTCGCCCTGGAAGATCACCAGTGCTTGCCGACCTCGGGCCGTGCCGTCTGGATGTGGAGTTCACCCCATTGGTCGCCGTCCGCTTCCTCCGGCAGCCGGCCGTCCGTCACCCGCGTGGCGACGGTCTCCTCCGGCCGGGGCGCCGCGTAGTACATGGTGGCGAAGAAGGCATGCAGCCGGGGCCCGCGGCCGCCGGCGGACCCACGCGGGCAACTGGGCTGCTTGCCCCTTCCCGACGAGGGACCGCTTGTCGACGGCGGCCGATGCCTTCGGGGCCGTCCCTCGGCCCTTCGGCAAGGGGTTGCTCCTCAGCACGTCGCGCTTGACGGCGCACTCCATGGCCACGTTCAGAATCCGGCGTGTCCGCTCGACGGAACTCGCTGCGGTCGCGGAGCCGTCCAACCGCTTGTCCAGGGCGTTTGGCACACGCTCCACCGCGTGGGGGCCCTCCCAAGCCCCCATGATGGGCGAGTTCCTGCGGACCCATACCAAGATGGCTCGAGTCTCGGCCTCCGCGACCTCCCTCCGGCCCATCCTCGGTCGGCGCCATCATCGTGGCCGCCGAAGCCGAGGAACTCGCCCACGGCTACTCCCGCGAGACGGATGCTCACGTCCACGCCGAGGAGTCGGCCCTGGCCAAGCTCCCGGTGGACGACCCGCGCCTCTCCGAGGCCACGATCTACAGCACCTTGGAGCCCTGCGCCGAGCGCAAGTCCCGCCCCCTCACCTGCACTCAGCTGATCCTCCGCTCCCCGATCCGCCGCGTGGTCATCGCCTGGCGCGAGCCGAGCCTCCCGGTGGCTGATTGTGTCGGCGTCGAATCACTCCGAGAGGCTGGGACCTACGTCCTGAAAGTCCCGGGCTTAAGGTCCCATAATCCCCGGCGGGCGCACGACGACAGCTACGGCACCTCGCCGTGTTGCCGGAACGCCCGGATACGCCCACTATGAGGACGCTCCTCCGTCTTGCGATGCACCGCATCTGACGCCGCGCGCCGATCCACCGGGGATTACGAGACAGCCCGTAGCTGAAACAGCCCGCCGGGGTGAACGCTCACCTATTTGAGTGAGACAAACTGCCGTCTCATTTGACACCGAGGCTGGCCAGCGGGAGCCAGGACAGGGCGAGCCCTGGGCAGTCGTACCAGATACGCCGGGTGGATCCGCCCGAGCTCACAGAACTAGGCATCCACTCAACCATGCGCCTACGCGTCGAACACTCGATGGACACGTCTCGGAGCGTGCCTTCAAGACGTGGGCTGACACAGGTGGTTCTCATGCCAGGGATCACGGCGGCAATCAGTCGACAGCACGTGTCAGGATCGCGGTTCCACGGCACCACTTCCCGAACCATGTCGGAAGCTGAAGTTCCTCAATAGTCCTACTCAACTCTGCCCGCGTGAAAGGGCGGCTTCGGCTACGCAGATCCACACCGGCCATCCGGGCTTCATCGCGGGTAGCGGCAGCGCGAGCAAACCACTCAAGCCCGTGAACTCCCTGAACTACTTCATGGAAAGCGTGCAGGCTCGGCGAGCTGGACTCGTACAGAGCACATGCCAACCAGAGCAGCAACCTGCGCAGCTCTCCGTCCGAGTCGATGTCCCTCAGTTGATCGGGGGACATTTCCTTCAAAAACTTCGAAATATCCTCAAACGACTCCGCAAGGCCGTAAGGGTTGTCGATACGCCACTTACTCAAATCTTGACGCTTCGCCCAGTCGAGAACACTAAAATCTACATTTTCACGCAACCATACTTTTTGCAGCAGCTCGACGGAAAGCGGGCCGAGCCGGCACTGGCCGAACACAACCAGGTGAGTAAGCCAACCAGGGAGGTGCCGCAGGTGCAATGTTTCGACATCGGCGATACCGATTAGGAGAAGGAAAGCCTGGACCGCGGTATCCCTTGGCGGCTCTTCCGCGTAGAGGCGGGACGCCAAATCGGCCATCTGGAGGGCCCAGCCTTCGTCGAAATAGCCACTCTCTGACGAAACGGCAAAACGAGCCCATCGCGCAAGGACCGCACGGGCCGGCTCTGAGGCGCCCACCTCAATCCCATCCACAAGTAGACCGTAGAGACGGTTTCGCGGGTCCCGGTAAAGGTCGAATAGTTCAGCAGAGGAAGCTACCGTATCATCGATCGGCGTCCGCTCCCAGAAATCAAAAAGAGCACCAAAGATCGCATCCGTCGTGCGCTTAGGAAGAGGTGCCGCATTGAGAATCCTCAGGCTCAGCGAGACATATTTGCTGGCCGTAGCTTTTCCGAGAGAGCGGGTCTTTTCCAAAAGACCCGCGACGATGGCTTCAGCGCCTCTATCGTGCTTGTCGTCCGCACACTGAATGATCACGTCAGCTAGCACCGAGCTCGAATCACGCTCGTACGCTTTCACCACCTCTTCGACCAGAAGATCCATCGAAGCTGCCCTACGCACGATCTCTTCTGCGGAGAAATACTCCATAAACGTGCGGTGCGTGAACCCGAAGAGCCGCTCCCCACGGTCCGTCGTTCCTTGCGAGGTCAGCAGCCACGCCCTGTCCGCACAGAAATCGAGAAATGCCTGGGCCCGGCGAGACCCTTCCTCTTGCTCGACAGATCCGGTGTCCGTGAAGAAATTGGTGATTACCTTCCGCAGCTGCCCTTCCTCGACTCCACCTTGAGCCGACTGGCTTCGGTAAAAGAAGTAGGCAAGGTCCTGCATGAGGCGTGTGCCGTACTGTCGGTGATCCATGGGCTGCTCAATCTGCCTCATGGAGTCCCAGCGCTGAAATAGCAAATCGGCGCAAGACTTGTAAACTTCTCGCCTATTTCGAGGAATGTAGCCCCGGGCGCGGTAAAGGGCACACAGAAGCGAAAGCATGAGCGGATTGGCGCATACATCGTGAATATTCTGCGATTCACGAAGAAATGAATCCCGCTCTGCCTCACTTCTCTCAGTCGCGGCGAACCATTTCTGCACATACTCGGCAACTTGCTCGTCATTGAAGTCATCGAGTTCATATAGAGTGAACTCACTCGTCCGCAGAGGTGCCTTTTGGTAGCCCACACGGCGAGCCGTGACCAGGATGGGGGCTAGCGGGTACCGGATCGCGAACTGTTCGATGGCTTTAACGAAAGCCGTCCGCCTGCTGATATCGATAATTTCATCGATGCCGTCGAAAACCACCAAGGCGCGCCCCAGCGTAAGAACGTCGCCAAGGGTTGAATTTTCAATCTCAAGCTGTAGGTTTTCACGCAGCGATCGAGTAATTGCGTCGAGGATGTACTTACTTGAATCCGCTGCCGCGAATTCTCTGCATTGAACCAGAAGGGGGGCGAAGTCGCTCCCGTCTGCCGAGGTCGACGAGCTCACCTTGTGAATCAAGTGCTGGACCATGGTGCTCTTGCCGACGCCTGGGTTACCAATTACCACGCAGCGAGGTCGGTTGAGCGGCCTCGCCAAGAACTCGTCCGTGTGCAGTTCGCTGGAATTATGCCTACGCAGGCTTCGCGTAACATAGAGAACCCCGCTATCAAAGCGGAAAGACTCCTGAGTGTGCCCAAGCGTGTGGGCTAGATTAACCTCTGAGTAGTAGCCGGCAGACGCTGTGCGGATGTCATAGAGGCTGTGCCGTGCGGCCTCAAACCGCCGTCGATCGCCTGCGATATCCGCCAGTTCCCTGAAGGCCACATTGGCCGGCTGCATCCGGCCCTCGATTAGCGAAGTAGTGCCCACGTAAGACGACAGACGTTTTTGCTCGTCTGCCGTCACAAAGGAAGACAACTGAT
This sequence comes from Streptomyces sp. NPDC032745, assembly GCF_055579465.1. Taxonomy (NCBI): domain Bacteria; kingdom Bacillati; phylum Actinomycetota; class Actinomycetes; order Kitasatosporales; family Streptomycetaceae; genus Streptomyces; species Streptomyces sp. NPDC032745. The sequence goes on from NZ_JBVING010000004.1 coordinate 338,670, forward strand.
CAAGCGGAAAGACTTGCTCAAGAGACTCTGTAAGTAGCGCCCACAGCACATCGGCAAGATCTGACCAGTTGTAGTTTCGCTCACTGCAATGAATATGGACCAGCGAACAGAAGGCGTCTTCGAACCCCTCAGTGACTGCCGAAAATGCCCCCTCTACCCTGCTGCCAAATTTTCCGATCAGAAGAAATTGGGTTAGGGCTACACATTCAGGCGACTCCATGAACTCGACGATCTGAGCTACCTGATCCTGCGCGAGAATCGTTGCCGTCTCACCGCTGGCAGGGTCCTTGAGGATGAGGCCACCTCTATGGTCCACCTCCTCGTCCCATTCTGGGAAAGTGGAGGGAACTTTAGAGGGCTCGTTGGTCGCTGCACCTCCCGTGAGCGACTTGAACGATTTCTGCACCACACCGCCAGCAAGTCGCCCGGCGAGCCCGGCCAACATCGGTTCCATGATTTCTCCTGTGCGCAGCACTGAAAATCTGACACTAGCCCCCCCAGCCCAGATGCCAGCAAGGAATCAATGAATGCACCTTTTGTGAGATCTGTCCGATTGTTACATTTTGCGCTCAGGGGGGGTTGCGGCCGTTGGTGTGAGTCGCACAGTTCGGCAGGCCGCTGAGCCAACTCCCATGGCTGTGCCGTGTGCCAAGAAGGGTCTGGCTGCACTGGCCGGAGATGAGTTTGCGCATCCGAAGGCAGCAGGCACTCCCATCGCAGCCAGCGGACACCGCGGGCCGACACGGAAGGGGGCCGTCATCCTCAGTCGCACCGAAACATGCGCGTCCGGTGAATACGTGGGACGCCGAACAGCCAACAGCAGGGTTCGCTGGCCAAAGTGCACGTCAAGGACGCTTCCGGTGCGGACGAGGCTGGTCTCTTCAAGTACTTGGCCGCAGATTCGAGTCCTGCGGGGGCACTCTCCCTCTCCCTACCTGACCGGCGGACATATTGGTCAGCTTCCCCTCTGGCCGGGAGGGGCGCCTTGGTGCGTCCGGTTCCGCGCGGACGGCCTCTTGGTCGCAACGACGAGATCCTGCACGTCGGCGACCGGATACCGCCGAGGCCCGCGAACTGCCATGGCCACAGGGTGGTCTGGTGCGGGAAGGGGGTGGTGCGGGAGGGTGGGTGGGTGACGGGCGGAGACGGGGAGCGGGCGCGGTCGTTCGGGGTGGCGGCCGGGCGGTACGGGGAGTATCGGCCGTCGTATCCCGACGCGCTGCTGGACGTCCTGGAGGAGCTCTCCGGGGTTGCGGTCAGCGGGGCTCGGGTTGGCGATGTGGGCGCCGGGACCGGGATCGCCACCGGGTTGCTGCATGCCCGGGGGGCGCGCGTTGTCGGGGTCGAGCCGGAGGTGGGGATGGCCGCGGAGTTCCGGCGGCGTCACCCGCGCGTTCCGCTCGTACGGGGGGACGGGGATCGGCTGCCGTTTGCGTCCGGGTCCCTCGATCTTCTTACGTACGCGCAGTCCTGGCACTGGACCGACCCGGCCCGGTCCGGCCCGGAAGCCCTGCGCGTGCTGCGGCCCGGCGGGGCGCTGGCCGTCTGGTCGAACGACCCGGACGTCGGCGTCGAGTGGATCGCCGGCCAGCAGGCGCGGATCGAGGAGAGGTTCGGCCCCGGTTGGTACGTCAACGAACATCCCCGGTCGCAGAGCGGCCTGGAGTTCACCACCCGGCTGCTGCGCTGGTCCCGCCGGATCCCCGTCGATGTCCACCTCGCCAAGCTGGGGACGCATTCACTCTTCCTGATCGGACGGCCCGGGACCGACGAGTTCCTGGCCGAGGAGAGGGAGCACCTGCTCCGGCTGTTCCCCGAAGGGTCGGTTCCGGAGCATTACGTCGTCGACCTGCGGGTTGCGCGCGTGGGTCAGCCGAAGCGGCCCTGGACGTAGTCCGACGTGCGGGGATCCGTCGGGGTGGAGAACATCGCCTCCGTGGGGCCGTGTTCGACGATGTGGCCCGGGGTGCCCTGTTCCGCGAGGAAGAAGGCGCACTGGTCGGAGACGCGGGCCGCCTGCTGCATGTTGTGCGTGACGATCACGATGGTGACCTCCTCGGCCAGCTCCCGGATCGTCTCCTCGATGCGGCGCGTGGAGGTCGGGTCCAGCGCCGAACAGGGCTCGTCCATCAGCAGGATCTGCGGGCGGACCGCCAGGGAGCGGGCGATGCACAGGCGCTGCTGCTGGCCGCCCGAGAGGGCGCCGCCCGGCTGGCGGAGGCGGTCCCGGACCTCCTTCCACAGGCCCGCCTTCGTGAGGCATTCCTCCACCAGGTCGTCCTTGGTTCCGCTGCCGGTGCGGATTCCCGTGAACCTCGCCGTCCAGGAGGACCTCCCCGGCCGGTTCGGCGCCCGGGATCAGCTCGTGCATCCGGTTCAGGATGCCCAGGAACGTCGACTTGCCGCAGCCCGAGGGGCCGATCAGCGCCGTCACGCGGCCGCCGGGCATGGTCAGCGAGACCCGGCTGAGGACCTTGCGGGAGCGCAGAACCCGGCCGGCCCCGCCCGGCGGGGGTGCGGGGCGGGGCCGGAGATCAAGGGGCGACAGGGTTGATCACGAGACGGCTCAGGCGGCGGGCGCGTCCTGCGGGGAGACGCCGAAGGCCTTGACGGCCTGGTAGTAGGTCCACGCGGTGCTGTCGCAGGAGCCCTTCTTCACACCCGAGTACGCCGAGCAGACCCGCTTCAGGTCCGCGTACAGGGCATCGTCCACCCGGGACTTGTTGGCCGGAAATGCACCTGCGGCCTTGTAGTTGCGGTAGCCGAAGTCGTGGCGGGCGCAGGACGTCTGGAAGGGGAACCCGAACGGGTTGTCCGGCGAGGTCGAGCAGTAGTCCGTCGACCAGTCGAACCCGTACGCGGCCCACTTGCCCTGGTTGCCGCGCGCTGCGGCCCAGGCGTTGTAGCTGGCGGCGCTGGTCTGCGTCCAACCGCCGAGGACCTGCGGCTTGTCGGCCGGGACCGCCGACGCGGGGGTCGCGACGGCGAGGACGGCGGCCGCGGCCGCCGATACGAGGAGAGGAGCGGGACGACGGCGCATGGCATTCCTCCGGGACGGGAGTGGGGGCCGCCCGGGGTAACCCCCGGTACGGCGTCGGGTTCCACCCTCGGGGCACGTCCTATCGCCGCCCCTTAACGCCGCTATAACGCCGCTCGGCGGGCCCGGGTGTCGGGGTGACGAGGGGTCAGCGGCGTGTCCTGGCCTTCGCCCTGGCCGTGTCCCGGCCGTGTCCTGGCCTTGTTCTGGCCTTGCCCTGGCCTTGCCCTGGCCGTCGGTTGCCTTACAGGAGGCGTCGCTGACCGAGGCAGCTCTCAGGTAGGACGCGGTATCAGACTTCCGGCAGACATCAGGTTCGTCCTGGGGAGGGACGCGCGCGGGAGCGCCGCGGCCGAGACTGGATCACATGAACCGCCGTCCCCTCGTCATCGCCGCCGCCACCGTGGGAGTCGTCGCCACCGCCGCCTTCGCGCTGCCCAATCTCCCGCCCAACCCGTTGACCGACTCCATCAACGACCAGGTCTTCAAGGAGAAGAGCAAGCACTTCGCGACCGTCGCCGACGCGCCCACCCGCGACGGGAAGGCCTTCGCGCTGCCGTCCTGGGTGCCCAAGGACGCCACCGACATACGCATACGCGTGCGCAGCGCCGGCGAGGCCAGGCTGATCCGCTTCACGCTCGGAGCGACCCCGCTGGACGGCCCGCAGTGCACCGCGGGCACGCCGAAGGACCAGGGCGGGCGGAAGCTGAGCGCCAAGTGGTGGCCGCACGGCACCCGGGCCGAGGAGCGGCCCGAGTGCCGGGACTTCTACCAGTACCAGGTCGCGGTGCGCGGCAAGCGGGTCTACGCCTGGACCGACGGGACCCCTTCGCCCGGGGCGCAGACGCAGGACGGCGCTCCGGCGACGGCGCACGCACGCAGCCGCGGCTAGCAGCCGCGGCTAGCAGCCGCGGCTAGTCCTCGCTCCGGCTCCGCTCCTCGTCGCGGGCCAGTGCGGCCGCGGTGGTCCGGGCGAAGGCCTCGGGGTTGTCGAGCATGATGTTGTGCCCGCAGTCCGGAACGGGGACCACGGACACCCCGGCGGCCTCCAGCGCCTCGGCTCCTGCGAGGGGCCCGTCGGCCGCGGGCATCAGGTAGGTGCGCGGGATCTTCAGCTCCAGCAGCAGCTCGCGCATGGTCGGCGTCGTACCGGCCGCGAGGTGTACAGCGGTGCGGTGCAGGGCCGTACGGTCCGCCAGGCGCATGGTGGACCACCAGTGCGCGCCGATCCGGTCGCGCACCTCGGCCCAGCCGCCCGCCAGGAACTCCTCCTCGGTGTAGGAGGCGATCCCGCTGCTGCCGGCGGTGCGCGGGACGACCGGCACCGGGTCCAGATTGGCGTCGACCAGCACCAGCCGGGAGACGAGGCGGGGGTGCCGGTGGGCGAGCACGATGGCCACGGCGCCGCCCATGCTGTGGGCGATCAGCTCGGCGCCGGTCACCCCGGCCGCATCCAGGGCGGCGGCCAGGGTGTCGGCATGCGCCTCGAGGGTGTACGGGAAACCCTCGGGCCGGTCGCTGTGCCCGTGCCCCAACAGGTCGACCAGCAGCGAGCGGCGGCCCGCGAGGAGCGGGTGCACGGCGCTCGCGGCGAAGTAGGCGGGCGACGTCGATCCCAGCCCGTGCACGTACACCCGGGCAGGCTCCTCCCCGGGCAGCTCGACCCAGCGGATCCGGTCATCTTCCGGTGTGACGACGGCACTTCGCATCAAGAGCTCCTTTGATCGGCTGATCAACTGATCGACGAGAGGACGAGACTAACCAGGACGCCTCGAACGTCTGGTCTACCCTCGTCGGGTGAGTACGTACGTGAACCGACTCGGCGAGAACCCACTCCGGACCGGCGAGGTCCCGACGGGGACGGCCGTGCGGGTGTGGTCCCTGGACACGACCCTCGACGTGGTCGGCGGCCACCGGATCGACCAGGCCCCGGCGATGCTGGACGCGAACGAACGGGAGCGGGCCGGGCGGCTGGTGCGGACCGAGGACCGGCACCGGTACCTCGCCTCCCACGTGGGGCTGCGGGTGCTGCTCGGCGGCTACCTCGGGGTGGCCCCGCAGGACGTCGCCCTGGTCCGGGAGGACTGCCCGTGCTGCGACGGCCCGCACGGGCGGCCGGCGGTGGCGGGAGGCGCCGTGCAGTTCTCGCTCTCGCACAGTGACGACCTGGCGTACCTCGCGTTCGCGGGAGTGCCGGTCGGGATCGACGTGGAGGCAACCCCGAGTGCGGCGGCGGTGGCGGACGTCCTGACCAGCCTGCATCCGGCGGAGACGGCGGAGCTCTCCGCGCTGCCCGCGGCGGAGCAGCCGGGGGCGCTGGCCCGCCTGTGGTCGCGCAAGGAGGCCTACTTCAAGGGCACGGGCACCGGCCTGGCCATGGGTCTGGCCGACCCGTACGTCGGCTTGGGCCCCGACCCGGCGCCCGTCCCCGGCTGGCACGTGAGGGACCTACCGGCCCCGCCGGCCTACGCAGCGGCCCTCGCCCTGCGCACCTGACCCGCCCGGCCCGGCCCGGGGGCCCCTCCCGTCCACCGGGATCCCCCGCGCCGCGGCGCGGTCGCGCAGCGGAAACGGCATCAGGAAGTACGGCTCGCACGGGAAGCCGCGACCGAGCGCAACCCCGGCCACAGCGGTGCCAGCCAGGTCTCGACCGCGGGGGACGCGGGCAGCCCCGGGGGCAAGGCGTCGTGGAGGGCCGCCGGCGCCGCCGCCGCGCACATCCCGCACGGCTCCTGCGTGCTCCACAGGGTCGTGCCGCCGAGGTCCCACCCCGTCCGGGCGGCCCCGAGCGCGTTCATCTCGGCGTGGCCGGCGGAGTACCCCGGAGCGGGCCCGTGCCGCAGGCGCCTCCCGGGCCGACGGCCCCTCGGACGGCCCCTCCTCGTACGCCTCGTTGCGGCCCTCGCAGAGCACCGTGCCCGCCGCGTCCGTCAGGACCGCCCCCACCGCCAGACCCCGGCGGCCAGCGCTTCGTACGCCAGCCCGAGCGCCCTGCGCACCGCGTCCGGAGCGGTTCGCCACGCCGTGTGGAAATCAAGGTCGCTGCTCGTCATGCGCCCGTTATCGTGACCGCCATGGACATCCGCCCCGCTCGTACCGTCGCCGAACTCCAGGCCGCGGAGGGGCTCTTCGACGGCCCCGCCCGACTCGACTGGTCCGAGCGGTTCCTCTCCGCGCCGGGACACCTGATGCTCATCGCCTACGTCGACGACATCCCCGCCGGCATGGTCTCCGGGGTCGAGATGAGCCACCCCGACAAGGGCACCGAGATGTGCCTGTACGAGCTCTCCGTCGACGAGGGCTACCGGCGCCGCGGCATCGGCCGCGCCCTGACCGCGGCCCTCGCCGACGAGGCCAAGACCCGCGGCTGCTACGGCATGTGGGTGGGGGTCGACACCGACAACGAGGCCGCCCTCGCCACCTACGCCTCCGCCGGCTCCCGCGACGAGGGCGTCTTCGCCATGCGCGGCTGGCCCCTCGCGGACTAGGCCGTATCGGTTCCGCCTGCCCGGCGGCGCCCGAAAGGGAGGACCGGGGCCGTCGCCGTCGGGGCGTCCGCCGGGCCGCGCCCGGCCGTGATCCGCCGGATGCCGCGTCATCCGTCCGGCGGCGTGTCGTGCGCCCACTCGGCGCACCCTCCGCGCGCCCGGCCCGCACCTCGCCGAGCATCGGCCGCATGACCGCACTCACCGCGCTGCTCCCGGCCGCCGCCCTGCTCGCGGCGGCCACCGCCCTGCCGCCGCACCCCGCACCCGCCGCCGACCGCGCCGAAAGCGCCACCGCCCCGTACGTCGTGGTCCTCAAGGACAAGGCCTCCCGCGCCCCGACCCGCGCCCTGGCCGCCGAGGCCGCGGGCGCCGGGGACCAGGTGGGGGCCGTCTACGACACCGTCCTCAGCGGCTTCGCCGTCCGCACCACCGCCGCCCGCGCCGCCGCCCTCGCCGCCGACCCCCGGGTGGCCTCGGTGGAGCCGGACACCGAGTTCCGCATCAGCGACGCGCAGAGCCCGGCGCCGTGGCCGCTGGACCGGATCGACCAGCGCGATCTCCCGCTCGACGGCTCGTACACGTACGCGACCACCGCGCAGGGCGTCACCGCGTACGTCGTGGACACCGGCATCAACACCGGCCACCAGGAGTTCGGGGGCCGGGCCCGGGCCGGCTACAACGGGGTGTTCCTGGAGAGCGCCGGCGACTGCAACGGCCACGGCACGCACGTCGCGGGCACCCTGGGCGGGGCGACGTACGGGGTCGCGAAGGGGGTCTCCCTCGTCGGCGTCAAGGTCGCCAACTGCAAGGGGTCCGCGACGCTGACCTCCATCCTGGGCGGCCTGGAGTGGATGGTGAAGGACGCCGCCAAGGCCCCCGGCACCCCGGCCGTGGCCAACATGAGCATGGGCGGCACCCGAAGCTACTCCCTGGACGCGGCGGTGACGCGGGCCGTCGCCGCCGGGATCACCTTCACCGTCGCCGCCGGCAACTCCGCCGACAACGCCTGCACCGGCTCCCCCGCCGCCGTCCCCGCGGCGGTCACGGTCGGTGCGGCCGACGCCGCGGACCAGTGGGCCCCGTTCTCCAGTTACGGCAGCTGCGTGGACCTCGCCGCGCCGGGCGTGTCCGTCACCTCGGCCTGGAAGGGATCGACGACCGCCCTCGCCCGTGCCTCCGGCACCTCCATGGCGGCCCCGCACGCGGCGGGCGTCGCCGCGCTGATCCTCGCGGACGGGCTCGCCGCGGGCGGTACGGCGAAGACCCCCGCCGAGGTCTCCGCCGCGCTGGTGCGGGGCGCCGTACCGGACCACCTCACCGGGGTCCCGGCCGGCACCGTCAACCTGCTGCTGCGCGCCCCGGCTGCCGCGGACTGACGGGCCCGCGCGGGCGGCTCGGGCGCCCGCCCTCACCCCACTCATCCCACCCGCACCGCACCCCCGGAGACCCGGCCTGATGGGACATCAATTTCTGTGTGCTTCGGGCGAAAGCAAGTCATTGACTTCTCATCACCGCGACGCGTCAATGTCGGCCACCGCACCGGCTCGGCCTCCCCCACACAGCGGGTGGGGGGAGGGGTTCGTCTGACGAAGGAGTCGCGACCCAGTGAGTACAACGTTCCGACGAAGAGTTCTGGCCGGGGTGGGCGCCCTGTCCCTCGCGCTGACGGGCGGCGTGGTGGGCCTGACCGGCACCGCCCAGGCGGCGACCGTGACCACCCCCGTCTTCGAGAACTGCGACGCCCCGGCTCCGCAGCCGGACGGTTCGGGCAACCAGAACTACACGGTCACGGTGCCCGGCACGGCCAAGGCCGGCGACGTCGTACCGATCACGATCGATCCGGGTGCGAGCCCGCTGATCCCCGGCTTCTCCGTCACGACGGTGAACACCACCAAGATCACCCTCAAGGTGGGGGCGACCACCCAGGTGGTCACCAGCCCGCCCGAGACCGTCAGCGTCGTCGCCGGCACCCCGCTCGACCCGAAGGCATTCTCCGGGACGATCAAGATCCCGGACGGCACCGAGGGCACCACGGTCGACATCAAGCTCGACCTGGCCGTCACCGACGCCGACCTCAGCGGTTCGGTGTTCACCACGACCTGCACCCCGGCGCCCCGGCCGAGCGCCACGCTCGGCTCGGTCGCCGTCGAGGCCCTGCCCAAGGACCCGGTCACCACCAAGCTGACGCCCAACAGCGGCAAGGCCGGCACGGCCGTCGTCGTCAGCGGCGCCAACTTCGCGGCCGGGCCGGTCACCTGCTCCGCCCTCCTCGCGGGCGCGGCCACGGGTGACACCGGCACCGGTACGGCGGACGCGACCGGCGCCGCCACGTGCAACATCACCGTCACCAAGAAGGCCGACGCCCTCAAGATCGACGGCTCGGTCACCCCGTACAAGTCCTTCGTGTACCTGGAGGACCAGGCGGGCGTGAAGAACCCGGTCGACATCGAGGTCCTCCCCGGCCCGCTGGCGCTCGGCCCGAAGGACGGCCAGCCGGCCGTCGCCTTCCCCTCGGTCACCATCAACGGCAAGGCCCAGTCGGTGGTCGGCGTGTTCAACGCCGCGACCGTCCAGGACTTCCGCGGCGGCACGCTCGGCTGGGACGTGACGGCGACCCGTACGCCGTTCCTGAACCAGACGACCGGCCACTCCATGGCGAAGGCGCAGATCGGCATCCAGCCGTCCTGCACCGTGACCAACCCGGACAGCCCGAGCACCTGCACCGCGGGCACGCCCGGCGCGATCTCCGAGACCCCGATGAAGGTGGCCTCGCAGGCCGCCGGCGGGGACGAGCTGACCGGCGGTGAGTTCGCCGTCGGCGGCGCCGGGATGATCCAGCTCCCGCCGTTCATGTTCGCCGACACCTACCAGACGGTCGTCACCTTCTCGATCGCCTGACCCGGCAGGAGCAGTGCACCCAGGGTGGTGGGGGGGGGGGGGGGGGGGGCGGAACCCCCCCCCCCCCCCCCCCCCCCCCCCCCCCCCCCCCCCCCCCCCCCCCCCCCCGACCCCCCCCCCCCCCCCCCTCCCCC
>NZ_JBVING010000004.1:348235-618222 GCF_055579465.1 Streptomyces sp. NPDC032745
CGGCGCGGGGGTGACCAACCTCCCCCTTTTTGTTTTCACCGAAACCCACCAGCGGTTCGCCACCTTTTCGGTCGCCGCCCCCGGGGGGGGGGGGGGGGCGGGGGGGGCCCCCCCCCCCCCCCCCCCACCACCCCTTCGCCTTCCGTCCCCGCCCCGTCCCCGCCCCCGCCTCCCCGCGCCGACTGGAGATCCGCCCATGCGCCCCCGCGTCTCTGTTTCGTACGGTCCGCTCCTCGCCCTGTTGCTGCTGGTCGCGGGCCTGCTCCTGCCCGCCGCGACGGCGAAGGCCGCGGACAACGGCACCTGGGGGGTGTTCCCGACGCCTCCGGCCGGCGCCGCGATGACCGACCGCGCGTACTTCTTCCACCAGGGCGCGGCCGGGACCACGGTCAGCGACAGCGTGACGATCCTGAACTCCTCCGACAAAGAACTGACCTTCCAGGTCTTCGCCACCGACGCGGTGAACACCCCGGCCGGCGGCGCCTTCGCGCTGCTCCCGGTGGACCAGAAGCCCAAGGACGTGGGCACGTGGATGGCACTGCCGCCCGAGACGGCGACCACGGTGACCGTGCCGCCCAAGGGGCGCAAGGACATCCCGTTCACGGTGAAGGTCCCGCAGGACGCGACGCCCGGCGACCACGTCGGCGGGATCGTCGCCCTCAACACCGCCGTGGAGGGCATCCGGCAGGAGGGCAAGGTCCAGGTCGGGGTGAAGCGGCAGGTCGGCTCGCGGCTGTACTTCCGGGTGCCGGGGCCGGTGACGGCGGGGCTGAGCGTGGAGAACGTGAAGGTCAGCCGGTCCGCGCCGCTGCTGGCGTGGGTCAAGGAGGCCCGCGCCACGGTCTCGTACACGCTGGTCAACCGGGGCAATGTGGTCGTCGAGCCCAAGGTGGCCGTGTCTGCTGAGGGGTTGTTCGGCCGCACGGTGCTGGACCGGCCGGCCCGCGAGCTGAAGCTGGTGCTGCTGCCGGGCCAGCGGATCGAGCTGACCGAACCGTGGGCGGACGCACCGCAGTCGGACTGGGTCACCGTACGGATCTCGGCCGGGGCGAGCGCCCATCCTGACCTCACCTCGGCATCCGAGGCGGAGTTCGTCGCCGTACCGTGGACCGCCCTCGGCGCACTGCTGGTCCTGGCGGGCGCGGCGCTCACCGTCCGGGTACTCCGCCGACGCCGCCGGTCCCCTGCGGAACAGGCCGAGCCCGCACCGGACTTCGCCGCAACGCACTGACGGGCTCTGCCAGCCCGGAGGCCGGGGCCCGGAGGCCGGGGCCCGGATCGGAAACGGAGCTCGCCCCCCGCGCGAGAGGTGCGGGGGGCGATCGGGTCCTGCGGTCCTACGAGCCTTGCGGCGCGCGGTCCCGGTCAGTGGTTGCGGGGGAAGCCCAGGTCCACGCCCGACGGGGCCTCGGAGGGGTCCGGCCAGCGGGTCGTGACGACCTTGCCGCGGGTGTAGAAGTGGATGCCGTCGTTGCCGTAGATGTGGTGGTCTCCGAAGAGCGAGTCCTTCCAGCCGCCGAAGGAGTGGTAGCCCACCGGCACCGGGATCGGCACGTTGACGCCGACCATGCCCGCCTCGATCTCCAGCTGGAAGCGGCGGGCTGCGCCGCCGTCGCGGGTGAAGATCGCGGTGCCGTTGCCGAACGGCGAGGCGTTGATGAGCGCCACGCCCTCCTCGTAGGTCTCGGCGCGCAGCACGCACAGCACCGGCCCGAAGATCTCGTCGCGGTAGGCGTCGGAGTCGGTCCTGACGTTGTCCAGCAGCGACAGGCCGATCCAGTGGCCCTTCTCGAAGCCGCCGACCGTGTAGCCGGTACCGTCCAGGACCACGTCGGCGCCCTGGCCGGCCGCGCCCTTCACGTACGAGGCGACCTTGTCGCGGTGGGCGGCCGTGATCAGCGGACCCATCTCGGAGGTCGGGTCGTTGCCCGGGCCGATCTTGATCTTCTCGGCGCGCTCGCGGATCTTCTCGACCAGCTCGTCACCGATGGAGCCGACCGCGACGACCGCCGAGATCGCCATGCAGCGCTCGCCGGCCGAGCCGTACGCGGCCGAGACCGCCGCATCGGCGGCCGCGTCCAGGTCGGCGTCCGGCAGCACCAGCATGTGGTTCTTGGCGCCGCCCAGGGCCTGGACCCGCTTGCCGTTCGCGGAGGCGGTGGTGTGGATGTGGCGGGCGATCGGCGTGGAGCCGACGAAGGAGACGGCCGCGATGCCCGGGTGGGCGAGCAGCGCGTCGACGGCGACCTTGTCACCGTGGACGACGTTGAGCACACCGGCCGGCAGACCGGCCTCGGACGCCAGCTCGGCCAGCTTGTTGGCGGCCGACGGGTCCTTCTCGCTCGGCTTGAGGATGAAGGTGTTTCCGCAGGCCACGGCCAGCGGGAACATCCACATCGGCACCATCGCCGGGAAGTTGAACGGGGTGATGCCCGCGACCACGCCGAGCGGCTGGCGGATCGAGGAGACGTCCACGCGGTTCGAGACGGACGTGGACAGCTCGCCCTTGAGCTGCGTGGTGATCCCGCAGGCCAGCTCGACGATCTCCAGACCGCGGGCGACCTCGCCCAGCGCGTCCGAGTGCACCTTGCCGTGCTCGGCGGTGATCAGCTCGGCGATGGCGTCGCGGTTGGCGTCCAGCAGCGCGCGGTAGGCGAACAGCACCTTGGTGCGGGCGGCCAGCGAGGACTGGCCCCAGCTCTGGAAGGCCTCCTGGGCGACCCGTACGGCCGCGTCGACCTCATCGGCCGACGCGAGGGCGACCTGCGTGGTGACCTCGCCGGTGGCCGGGTCGGTGACCGGGCCGTAGTTGCCCGACGCGCCCTCGACGGTCTTGCCACCGATCCAGTGGTTGACGGTCTTCATTGCCTTGCTCCTTCACAGATGGCGACGTCGCTGCGCGGCTTGCCGGTCGTACTCTTCGCGGGCCGCGTTCGCGGACGCACGGGTCGCGGTCTCGGCCACAGGAACATCCCACCACGCCTGTGCCGGGGGCGGGCCCGACACAGTGTCGGGTGTTCGGGTCTGTGCGTAGACACATGTGGGACGGTCCGCCTCACGCGCTTCGGCGAGGGCTTTCCGCAGGTCACCGATGGTGCGGGTGCGGATCACGGCCATCCCGAGGGAGGCTGCGTTGGCCGCGAGGTCCACCGGCAGGGGCGCTCCGGTGTACGAGCCGTCGTCCGCCCGGAAGCGGTATGCGGTCCCGAAGCCCTCCCCGCCCACGGCCCCGGAGAGGCCGCCGATGGAGGCGTAGCCGTGGTTGTCGAGGATCACCACCTTGATCGGGATCCCCTCCTGCACGGCCGTGACGATCTCGGTCGGGTTCATCAGGTACGTCCCGTCGCCGACCAGCGCCCACACCGGGCGGCCGGGGGCGGCGAGCGCCGTGCCGATCGCCGCCGGGATCTCGTAGCCCATGCAGGAGTACCCGTACTCCACGTGGTACTGGTCGGGCGAGCGCGAGCGCCACAGCTTGTGCAGGTCCCCGGGGAGGGAGCCGGCGGCGTTGATCAGGATGTCGTCGGCGTCGACGAGTGCGTCGAGCAGCCCGAGCACCTGGGCCTGCGTCGGGGCGGCGTCCTCGTCGGGGGCCGCGTAGGCCTGGTCGACCAGCCGCTCCCAGCTGCGTTTCCGCTCTTTGTACGCCGTCTCGTACGCGGGGTCCACGCGGTACCCGGCAGCCGCGCCCCGGAGGTCTTCCAGGCCCACCCGCGCATCGCAGACCAGCGGCCGGGCGGCGAGCTTGTGGGCGTCGTACGGGTCGAGGTTGAGCCCGAGGAAGCGGACGGCGGGGTTCTGGAACAGGGTCGCCGAGGCGGTGGTGAAGTCGGTGAGCCGGGTCCCGGCGGCGATGACCAGGTCGGCGCCGCGGGCCAGCTCGTCGGCGGCGGCCGTCCCGGTGTGCCCGATGCCGCCGACATCGGCGGGGTGGTCGTACGGGAGCACCCCCTTGCCCGCCTGTGTGGAGGCGACCGGGATCCCGGTGGCCTCGGCGAACTCCGCCAGTGCGGCCTGGGCCGCGCTGTGCCGGATCCCGCCGCCGGCGACGATCAGCGGGCGCGCGGAGCCCCGTACGGCCTCGGCGGCCCGGGCGAGCTCGTCCCGGTCGGGCCGTGGCCGGCGTACGCCCCACACGCGCTCGGCGAAGAACTCGGGCGGCCACTCGTACGCCTCGGCCTGGACGTCCTGCGGCAGCGCCAGGGTCACCGCGCCGGTCTGGACGGGGTCGGTCAGCACCCGCATGGCCTGGAGGGCGGCCGGGATCAGGGCCTCGGGGCGGGTGATCCGGTCGAAGTGGCGGGAGACGGGCCGCAGGGTGTCGTTGACGGAGAGGTCGCCCGCGTACGGCACCTCGAGCTGCTGCAGCACGGGATCGGCGGGCCGGGTGGCGAAGGTGTCGCCGGGCAGGAGGAGGACGGGGATCCGGTTGATGGTGGCGAGGGCGGCCCCGGTGACGAGGTTGGTGGCGCCGGGCCCGATGGAGGTGGTGACGGCGTGGGCCGAGAGCCGCTCGCGCTGGCGGGCGTACCCGACGGCGGCATGCACCATGGCCTGCTCGTTGCGCCCCTGGAGGAAGGGCATCTCCCGCGGGCCGCTCTCGAGGAGGGCCTGCCCGATGCCGGCGACGTTCCCGTGCCCGAAGATCCCCCAGGTGGCGGCGATCAGCCGGTGCCGGCGGCCGTCGCGCTCCGTGTACTGGCGCGCGAGGAAGCGGACGAGGGCCTGCGCGACGGTGAGCCTCATCGGGTCTCGTCCTCCGCTCGGTAGAAGGGCAGCCGGGGGTCGGTGTCCTGGCCGGGCCAGGTGTCCTTGATCCAGCCGTGGTCGGGGTGGTCCCGGATCAGCCACTCCCGCGGCGGGCCCGGGGGCCCGGCCATGACGTTGAGGTAGTACATGTCGTGCCCGGGAGCGGCGATGGACGGCCCGTGCCAGCCGTCCGGGATGAGCACCGCGTCGCCGGTCCTCACCTCCGTGAGGATGTCGGTCTTCCCCGCCGGGGAGGGGGTGACACGCTGGTAGCCGAGGCCGGGGGTGTCCCCGTGCGGGGCGATCTCGAAGTAGTAGATCTCCTCGAGGCGGGACTCGTGGCCGGGGTGGAACTCGTCGTGCTTGTGGGGCGGGTACGAGGACCAGTTGCCGCCGGGGGTGAGGACCTCGACGGCGATGAGGCGGTCGCAGTCGAAGACGCCGGCGGCGGCGAAGTTGTTGACCTGGCGCGTGCAGTGGGCTGCGCCGCGGATCTCCAACGGGATGTCCCGGGCGGGCCCGTACCGGGCGGGCAGTACGGTCTCGCACCGCGCCCCGACCAGCGCGAACCGTCCCCCGGCGGCGGACCCGATCTCCGCCTCCCCGTCCCGGGGCAGGTACGCGAAGTCGGTCAGCCCGCTGAACACGCTCTCGCGTCCCCGCAGTTCGAACACCTGGGGCCCGGTGTCTGCGGAGCCTCCCCCCGCCCCGCCCTTCTCCCGTTCACCGGGCTCCGTCCGGACCCGGTCCTCGGACGCCGGACGGGCTGGAAGCTCCGGCCCCGCCGGCGTTCGAGGCGGCTGCGCGCAGCGGACCACGCACGCCCCGGCCAGCGGGAGGACGATCCACTCCCGGTCCCCGCACGCGTGCGCATACGTCTCGCCGGGCGCGAGCTCCAGCACCCGCAGCGCGGTGAACTCCATCTCGTGCGACGCGGTCACCGTCACGGCTCCAGCACCTCCTCCACTTCCTTCGCGTACGGCATGGCCGCCGAGCACGCCAGCCGTGACGCCACGATCGCCCCCGCCGCATTGGCGTAGCGGATCACCTGCGCCAAGTCCCAGCCCGCCAGCAGCCCGTGGCACAGCGCCCCGCCGAACGCGTCCCCCGCGCCCAGCCCGTTCACCACCTCCACCGGCACCGGCGCCGCCTCCACCACCGTTCCGTCCCGCCGCATCGCCAGTACCCCGTCCGGCCCCCGCTTCACCACCGCCAGTTCCACCCCGGCCGCCAGCAGCGCCCGCGCCGCGGCCCGGGGTTCGGACTCGCCCGTCGCGATCGTGCACTCCTGCGCGTTGCCGACCGCCACCGTGGCGAGGCCCAGCGCCTGCGCGTACGCGTCCTCCGGCTCGTCCTCCCACAGCATCGGCCTCCAGTCGAGGTCGAAGACCGTGATCCCGGACTTCGCGCGGGCTTCCAGCGCGGCCAGAGTGGCGGACCGGCTCGGCTGCGCGCTCAGGCCGGTCCCCGTCATCCAGAACACCCGTGCGGCCCGTACCGCCGCCAGGTCCAGCTCTGCCGGCTCGATCTCCAGGTCGGGGGCCTTCGGCAGCCGGTAGAAGTAGAGGGGGAAATCGTCCGGCGGGAAGATCTCGCAGAACGTGAGCGGGGTCGGATAGCGCGCCTCCTCCCCCACCCACCGGTCGTCCACCCCGAACCCGCGCAGCTCGGCCCGCAGGTAGGCGCCGAAGGGGTCCGCTCCGGTCTTGGTGATCACCGCCACCCGGCGGCCCAGCCTGGCCGCTGCGACGGCGACGTTGGCGGGCGAGCCGCCCAGGAACTTCCCGAAGGTGTCCGCCTCCGCCAGCGGTACGCCCGTTCTCAGAGGGTAGAGATCCACCCCGATGCGCCCCATCGTGATCAGGTCGAACGCGACATCGTCCGCGGTGGTCACAGGCAGTCCTCCCACTCGTCTCGCACCCTAAGGTGGCCGTCATGACGTCCTCCCCGCCCGCGTTGACCCGTATCCGCATCGGTTCGGCTCCGGACTCATGGGGTGTCTGGTTCCCCGACGATCCGCTGCAGACCCCGTGGGACCGGTTCCTCGACGAGGTCGCCGACTCCGGGTACGAGTGGATCGAGCTCGGCCCGTACGGCTATCTCCCCACCGACCCCGCCCGCCTCGCCGAGGAGACCGCCGGACGGGGCCTGCGGGTCAGCGCCGGCACCGTCTTCACGGGACTCCATCACGGGCCCGCCGTCTGGGCGGACACCTGGGAGCACGTGTCGCGGATCGCGGCGCTCACGCAGGCCATGGGCGCGGGCCACCTCGTCGTCATTCCCTCGTTCTGGCGGGACGACAAGACCGGCGAGGTGCTGGAGGACCGCACCCTCACGCCCGCGCAATGGCGTGAACTGACCACGCAGACCGAACGCCTGGGCCGCGAGGTCCAGGACCGGTACGGACTGCGGATCGTCGTCCATCCGCATGCGGACACGCACATCGACACCCCGGACAACGTGGCCCGCTTCCTGGACTCCACCGACCCGGACCTGGTCTCCCTCTGCCTGGACACAGGTCACTACGCCTACTGCGGCGGCGACAGCGTCCAGGCCGTCGAGACCTTCGCCGAGCGGATCGGCTACCTCCACCTCAAGCAGGTCGACCCGCGGATCCTCGCCGAAGTCGTCGCGGAGCAACTGCCCTTCGGGCCGGCCGTGGCCCGCGGGGT
This sequence comes from Streptomyces sp. NPDC032745, assembly GCF_055579465.1. Classification (NCBI taxonomy): domain Bacteria; kingdom Bacillati; phylum Actinomycetota; class Actinomycetes; order Kitasatosporales; family Streptomycetaceae; genus Streptomyces; species Streptomyces sp. NPDC032745. The sequence continues at coordinate 355,657 of NZ_JBVING010000004.1, forward strand.
GATGTGCGAACCGCCGTCGGGGGTGCCCGCGCTGGAGCCCGTACTGGCGGCCGCCCAGCGGCTCGGCGTGGACCTGTTCGCGATCGTGGAGCAGGACATGTACCCGTGCCCGCCCGACCGGCCGCTGCCGATCGCCCGCCGCACCCGCGCCTACCTGCGCTCCTGCGGCGCCCGCTGACCACCTGGAGGGAACACGACATGAGCACGCTGGGCATCGCCGTCATCGGGACGGGGAAGATGGGCGCCGACCACGTCCGCCGGATCGGGCGGACGGTGGGCGGGGCCCGGGTGGTGGCCGTGGCCGATCCGGACGGCGACCGGGTCAAGGCGGTCGCGGCGGCGCTGGACGGCGCGAGCGCGCACACGGATCCGGCGGCCGCGATGGCGGCACCGGGGGTGCAGGCCGTACTGATCGCCTCCCCGGGGCCCGCCCACGAGGAGGCGATCCTGCAGGCCCTGGAGCGGGAGTTGCCGGTGCTGTGCGAGAAGCCGCTGACCCCGGATCCGGCGGGGTCGCTGCGGGTGATGGAGGCGGAGCAGCGGCTGGGCCGGCGCCTGGTGCAGGTGGGGTTCATGCGGCGGTTCGACTCCGAGTACGAGCGGCTCAAGGAGCTGCTGGACGCGGGCGGGATCGGCCGGCCGCTGTTCCTGCACTGCCGGCACCGGAATGCCTCCTCGCCCTCCTTCTTCACCAGCGACATGCTGATCACCGACTCCGTCGTGCACGAGGTCGACACGGCGCGCTGGCTGCTCGGGCAGGAGATCACCGCGGTGTCCGTGCTCTCCCCGGCGCCCACCTCGGCGGCCCCCGAGGGGCTGCGCGATCCCCGGCTGGTCCTGCTGGAGACCTCGGGCGGGGCGATCGTGGACGTGGAGATCTTCGTCAACTGCGGCTTCGGCTACGAGGTCCGGTGCGAGGCGGTCGGCGAGGCGGGGAGCGCCCAGATCGGCGAGGGGCAGGCGATGGTCGTCCGGTCCGCGGGCCGCAGCTACGGGGAGATCGTCCAGGATTTCACCGTGCGCTTCGCCGATGCGTACGACCGCCAGCTGCGGCGCTGGGTGGCCGCGGCCGCGCAGGGCCGGGTGGCCGGGCCCGACGCCTGGGACGGCTACGCGGCGGCCGCGGTCTCCGCAGCAGGGCTCACTGCCGCGCACAGCGGCGTACGGACCCCGGTGGAGCTGGTGGAACGGCCGGCCCTGTACCGCTGAGCCGGCCTCCCGCCCCGCTCACTGCTCCCCGTTCGCTGCTCCCCTTTCGCCTCCCATCCGTTGTGCCGCATCTGTCACAGGCGTCGACCTCGTGTCACGGATATCCGCATTACACGGGTCTTCCGTCACAGCAACTCAACAGCCCCTCCCGCGCCTTCACCCCCCGCCGTTCTCCGGGCACAACCTGACTGATCGTCTGTGTCCACGCGTCGGCTCCCCCGACGGCTTCCAGGCCGGCCCCGCGGCGTGGACAAGGAGGTGTCGTGGATGAGCGACCGGCAGCTGTGGTCGTACAAGGAGATCGCCGCCCACATCCGGGTCCAGCCGGACACGGTGCGCTCGTACCGCAAGCACGGGCTGCTCCCCGCTCCCGACCACGTGGAAGGCGGCAAGCCCTACTGGTACGCCGACACGATCCGCACCTGGGTGGCCCGCCGCCCCGGCAACCGGGGCCGCCGCGAGGACTGACCGCCACGCTCGCAGCTCCGGCCGCGGACGGGACCCCCCGGGGCCCCGTCCGCAGGGGGAGCCGCCCCCAGCCGCGGCGGCTCCCCCACCACTCCCTAGCGGCTGCCCGCGGGTATCCGGTCCGGCTCCGGCGCCTCCCCCGGCACCTGCGGCAGCGGTCCCGGCGCGGACTCCCCCTCGCTCAGCCCGAACCGCTCGTGCAGTCTCCGCAGCGGGCCCGGCGCCCACCAGGTGGCCTTCCCCGTCAGCTTCATGACCGCCGGGACCAGGAGGCTCCGTACCACCAGCGCGTCCATCAGCACGGCCAGCGCGATGCCGAGCCCCAGCATCTTGGTGTTGGTCACCCGGGAGCTGCCGATGGCCACCATCACCACCGCCAGGATCACGGCCGCCGCGGTGATCAGCCCGCCCGTGCGGACAAGTCCGGCGCGCACCGCTCCCTCGTGGTCCCCGGTCCGCTCGTACTCCTCCTTGATGCGGGATATGAGGAACACCCCGTAGTCCATGGAGAGTCCGAAGGCGATGCAGAACATCAGGACGGGCAGGGTGGTCTCGATGTCCCCGGTGGAGGTGAAGGAGAGCAGTCCGGACAGGTTGCCCTCCTGGAAGACCCACACCACCGCCCCGAACATCGCCGTCAGGCTCAGCGCGTTGAGCAGTACCGCCTGGACGGGTATCAGCACGCTCCCGGTGAGCAGGAAGACCAGCAGCAGCGTGGCCAGGACCACCAGGGCCAGGGCCGCCGGCAGTTTCTGCGCTATCGCCTTCTGGGCGTCGACGAGTACCGCCGCCTGCCCTGTGACCGAGGTGTCGAAGGGCGCGTCCACCCCTCGCACCTCGCCGACGAGGTCCTGGGCCTGCTGCCCCACCGCCTCGCCCTCGGTGACCACCGAGAAGTACGCGTACCCCGGCCGGGCCTCGGAGGCCACCGGCCCGTTCACCCGCACCCCGGGCAGGGCGGCCAGCCGGTCCCGGTAGGCGGCCAGGTCCGCGGGACCGGACGCGCCCTCGGCCAGCACGGTAAGCCCGGCGCCGGGGCTGCCCGGGAAGCCGTCGCGGATCTGCTGCTGGACCAGGTGGGACGAGGCTGTCTTCGGCAGCTGCCGGTCGTCCACGGTGCCGAACTTCACCCCGAGGAAGGGCAGTCCGAGGAGGAGCAGCCCGGCCGTCGTGGCGATGGCGAACACCGGGGCCCGGCGCATCACCAGCGCGGTCGCCCGCGCCCAGCCCCGGCCGGCCTCGGCATCCGCGCCCGGCGCCCCTGCGGCCGCCCCGGCGCGCCCCCGCCGCCACAGCCGCCGCAGGTCGAGCGAGTTGACCCGCTCGCCGAGCAGCACCAGCGCCGCCGGCAGCAGGATCAGGGCGGCGGCCGCCGCGAGCAGGACCACCGCGACGCCGGCGTAGGCGAAGGACCGCAGGAAGTACATCGGGAAGAACAGCATCGCCGAGAGCGAGACGGCCACGGTCAGCGCCGAGAACAGCACCGTACGCCCGGCGGTCCGCAGCGTGGCCCCCACGGCCGCCACCGGATCCCGCCCGGCGGCGAGCTCTTCGCGGAACCTCCGCACGATGAACAGGGCGTAGTCGATGGCGAGTCCGAGGCCCAGCGCGGTGGTCAGGTTCTGGGCGAAGACGGAGACGTCGGTGAACTCGGTGAGGCCGCGCAGCACGGCATTGGTGCCGAGGATGGCGACGATCCCCACGCCCAGCGGCAGCAGCGCGGCGACGGCGCTGCCGAAGACGATGACGAGCAGGACGAGGGTCACCGGCAGGGCGATCACCTCGGCGCGCAGCAGGTCCTCCTGGATGGTGGTGGTCACCTCGCGCTGGACGGCGACCGGCCCCCCGAGGGAGACGCGCACCGGCCCGTGCTCGCCCCGGTAGCGCGGGGCGATCCGCTCCAGCACCGCGGCGCGGGTCTTCTCGTCGCCGAGCACCCGGGCGGCGATCAGGGCCTGCCTGCCGTCCTCGGAGCGCAGCGCGGGCAGGTGCGTGCGCCAGTACGAGCCGACCCCGGCCACCCCCTGCTCGGAGGCGAGTTGCGCGGTCAGCCGCTCGGCCTCGGCGGCGACGGCGGGATCGTCCACCCCGGCCGCCCCCGGCCCCGCGCCGGCCCCGGTGCCGGTGCCGGTGCCGGAGTCCACCAGCAGGAGCAGGTTGGGCTGGGAGCCGGGGAACTCGCGCTCCAGGACCTTGGCGGCGTAGGTGGACCGGGCGTCCGGGTCCTCCCAGCCGCCGCTGCCCATCCGGTCGGCGACGCCGCCGCCCGCGAGGACGGCCAGTGCCGTGACCACGAGGGCGAGCAGCAGCGAGAGCCGCGGCCGGGCCGTGACGATCCGGGTCCACCGTCCGCTCTCCCCGGGCGACGGCGGTTTTTTGACTTCGGACATGACTCGGTGTCCCCTTCACCGTGATTGCCAGGCCAATTAAACTGGCAAATACGAGCAGTCGCTCGCGTTTTCCAAGAATGCGAGCGCCCTCTCGCGTTTGTCAATCACCCACGGGAAGCAAAGGACGTGACATGCCGGAGAGGTCCCGGGCCGAAACCGCCGCAAAGGCCACGAAGGCGACGAAGGCCCCGGAGCCCACGAAGGCCCCGAAGAAGGCCGCCGCACCCAGGCGCCAGGCCCGCGGGGAGCGCCGGATCGCCCAGCTCCTGGCGGCTGCCGCCAGCGTGTTCTGCCGTACCGGCTACGCCGCGGCCAGCACCAACGCCATCGCCCGCGAGGCCGAGGTCTCGCCGGGCACGCTCTACCAGTTCTTCCCGAACAAGGAGGCCATCGCCATCGAACTGGGCGGCCAGCTGCTCCGGCGCGCCCACGAGATGCACGGCCAGGTGTTCCTCCCGGAGAACCTGGACAGGCCCCTGCCCGAGCTGCTCGACGCCGTCCTGGACCCGGTCATCGCCTTCAACTGCGAGAACCCGGCGTTCTGGGCCCTCATGCACGGCTCCGGCATCCCCGGCATCACCCAGGAGCACGAAGAGCTGCACTCCGGGCTGCAGACCCGGATCCAGAGCGTCCTGCGCAGCTTCTGCCCGGACAGCACACCCGACGAGATCACCCACGTCTCCCAGATGATCCTGGGCATCTTCAAGGCGTCGCTCGACCTGATCCTGGCGAGCGAGGGCGCCGAGCGGGCCGCGTACGTCGCCGAGCTGAAGACCGTACTGCTGCGCTACCTGGAGCCGATGGCCACCGCGTCCCGCCGGCACTGACGTACGCCTTCACACTCCCGCGCCCGCCACGGTCGCCGCGGTCGCCGCCCCGGACACATCCGGAACCGGCCGGAAGTGGCAGCGAACGCTCGCATTGATACCCCCTAGGGGTATAGTCTCCAGGAGTCGGGAGGACGGTGGAGCGAAACCGCCGCCCCGGCGACCGGACACGCCCTTGAAGAGGAGAACGACATGACCGCCGAGACGGACACCCAGACCACCACCGTCTACCGGGTGACCGGCATGACCTGCGGGCACTGCGAGGGCGCGGTGACCACCGAGATCTCCGCCCTGCCGGGCGTCAGCTCGGTCAAGGCCGTCGCCGCGACCGGCGAGGTCACCGTGGTCTCCGCCGCCGCGCTCGCCGACGAGGACGTCCGCGCCGCCGTGGACGAGGCCGGGTACGACTTCGCCGGCCGGGCCGCCTGAGCACCCTCTCCTTCGCAGTACCCCGCCGGGTCGTGCCGGCCAGCTCATACTGGTTCCGTACGACCCGGCCCTCCCCCTGGAGCCGGACATGAGCAGCAGCACAGTGCACGACGGGCCCATAGCGGCGGCCGGAGCCGCCGAGGTCGAGCTGACCATCGGCGGGATGACCTGCGCCTCCTGCGCCGCCCGCATCGAGAAGAAGCTGAACCGGATGGACGGGGTCGCCGCCACGGTGAACTACGCCACCGAGAAGGCCCGCGTCTCGTACGGCGGCGGAGTCCAGGTCGCCGACCTGATCGCGACCGTCGTCAAGACCGGGTACACCGCCGAGGAGCCCCCGCCGCCGGAACCGGAACCCGAAGCAGAGGCCCCGGAGTCCGCACGGGCAGGCGCCCCCCGCGACCCCGAACTGGCCGCGCTGCGCCAGCGGCTGCTGGTCTCCGCCGTGCTGGCCCTGCCCGTCGTGCTGCTCTCGATGATCCCGGCCCTCCAGTTCGACGACTGGCAGTGGCTCTCGCTGACCCTGGCCGCCCCCGTGGTGGTCTGGGGCGCCCTCCCCTTCCACAAGGCCGCCTGGACCAACGCCCGGCACGGCGCCGCCACCATGGACACCCTGGTCTCCGTCGGCACGCTCGCCGCCTTCGTCTGGTCGCTGTGGGCCCTGTTCTTCGGCCACGCCGGAATGCCGGGGATGCGTCACGGCTTCGCCCTCTTCACCGTTCAGGGGGGCGCCCTCTCGCGTACGGACGGCTCCTCCGCGATCTACCTCGAGGTCGCCGCTGGCGTCGTCAGCTTCATCCTGCTCGGCCGCTATCTGGAGGCCCGCTCCAAGCGGAAGGCGGGCGCCGCCCTCAAGGCCCTGCTCGAGCTGGGCGCCAAGGACGTCGCCGTCCTGCGCGGCGGCACCGAGGTACGCATCCCCGTGGCGCAGCTCGCGGCCGGTGACCGGTTCGTCGTCCGCCCCGGCGAGAAGATCGCCACCGACGGCACGGTCGTCGAGGGCGCCTCCGCCGTGGACGCCTCGATGCTGACCGGCGAGTCCGTCCCGGTCGAGGTCGCCGTGGGCGACTCCGTCACCGGCGCCACCGTCAACACCTCGGGCCGCCTCGTCGTCGAGGCCACCCGGATCGGCGCCGACACCCAGCTCGCCCGGATGGCCAGGCTCGTCGAAGAGGCACAGAACGGCAAGGCCGAGGTGCAGCGCCTCGCCGACCGGATCTCCGCGGTCTTCGTGCCGGTCGTGCTGGTGCTGGCGCTCGGCACCTGGGTCACCTGGCTGCTGATCACCGACAACCCCACCGCCGCCTTCACCGCCGCCGTGGCCGTCCTGATCATCGCCTGCCCCTGCGCCCTGGGCCTGGCCACCCCGACCGCGCTGATGGTCGGCACCGGGCGCGGCGCGCAGCTCGGCATCCTGATCAAGGGCCCCGAGGTGCTGGAGTCCACCCGCCGCGTCGACACGGTCGTCCTCGACAAGACCGGTACGGTCACCACCGGCCGGATGACCCTGTCCGGCGTGCACACCGCCGCCGGTACGGACGAGCGCGAACTGCTGCGCCTCGCGGGCTCGCTGGAGCACTCCTCCGAGCACCCGATCGCGCGGGCGATCGCCACCGGCGCCGCCGAGAGGGCCGGGGCCCTGCCGGTCCCGGAGTCCTTCGAGGCCCTCGCCGGGCTGGGCGTCCAGGGCGTCGTGGACGGACACGCCGTTCTGGTCGGCCGCGAGCGGCTGCTGACCGACTGGTCGATCACCCTGCCCGCCGGTCTCGCCGAGGCCAAGGCGGCCGCCGAGGCCGCGGGCGGCACCGCCGTCCTGGTGGCCTGGGACGGGGCGGCGCGCGGGGTCCTGACCGTGGCCGACGCGGTCAAGGAGACCAGCGCCGAGGCGGTGTCCCGGCTGCGGGCGCTGGGCCTGACCCCGGTGCTGCTGACCGGCGACAACAAGGCCGTGGCCGAGACGGTGGCCCGCGAGGTGGGCATCGACGAGGTGATCGCGGAGGTGCTCCCGCAGGACAAGGTGGAGGTCGTACGCCGGCTCCAGGCGGAGGGCCGTACGGTCGCGATGGTGGGCGACGGGGTCAACGACGCGGCCGCGCTGGCTCAGGCCGACCTCGGCCTGGCCATGGGCACCGGCACCGACGCCGCGATCGAGGCGGGCGACCTGACCCTCGTACGGGGGGACCTGCGGGTGGCGGCGGACGCGATCCGGCTCTCCCGGCGGACCCTGGCCACCATCAAGGGCAACCTGTTCTGGGCGTTCGGCTACAACGTGCTGGCCTTGCCGCTCGCGGCCGCCGGCCTGCTGAACCCGATGATTGCGGGGGCAGCGATGGCGTTCTCCTCCGTTTTCGTGGTGAGCAACAGCCTCCGGTTGCGATCCTTCCGCTAGTGGATCTTCTCCCCACTGTGCGCACATTTTCTTCACGGGAGACGCAGATCACAGTGATTGCAACGTAACCATCCGGCACTGCAGTGGGTCTAATGGGGCGATGCCAGGAACGTCTTGGGGGACGTTCACGGGGGTCTTGGGGGACGTCCGGGGCATCAGCCGGCCGGGACGCGTGCTCAACGGGGTGCTTTGAGCGGCCCTCCCGACCCGTACGGGTCCCGGCAGACACCCACTGGAGCGCACCGCGCGTGCGCTCCTCGCCGACACCCCGGCTCGGGTCCCGTGGGGGGAATCCGTTCCGGGGAAAGGAAAGCGCCCCGACCGTCGACCCGTGGGGGGATCGACGGCGGGGCGCTTTTCGCTTGCCTGGTGGCCTCTTCGCCCGACTGAACGCGTCGGCTGAGGGCCTCGGTTGAGCCTCGGGTCAGCGGGCCTCGACCGGGACGAAGTCGCGCAGGACCTCGCCGGTGTAGATCTGGCGCGGACGGCCGATGCGGGAACCGGGCTCCTTGATCATCTCGTGCCACTGGGCGATCCAGCCGGGAAGGCGGCCGAGCGCGAAGAGCACGGTGAACATCTCGGTCGGGAAGCCCATGGCCCGGTAGATCAGACCGGTGTAGAAGTCCACGTTCGGGTAGAGGTTGCGGGAGACGAAGTACTCGTCGGCCAGCGCGTGCTCTTCCAGCTTCAGGGCGATGTCGAGCAGCTCGTCGCTCTTGCCGAGCGAGGAGAGCACGTCGTGCGCCGCAGCCTTGATGATCTTCGCCCGGGGGTCGAAGCTCTTGTAGACGCGGTGCCCGAAGCCCATGAGGCGGACGCCGTCTTCCTTGTTCTTCACCTTGCGGATGAAGGCGTCGACGTCGCCACCGTCGTTCTTGATGCCCTCGAGCATCTCCAGAACGGACTGGTTGGCGCCACCGTGCAGCGGACCCCACAGGGCCGAGATGCCGGCGGAGATCGAGGCGAACATGTTCGCCTGCGAGGAGCCGACCAGGCGCACGGTGGAGGTCGAGCAGTTCTGCTCGTGGTCCGCGTGCAGGATCAGCAGCTTGTCGAGCGCCGCGACCACGACCGGGTCCAGGTCGTACTCCTGGGCCGGCACGGAGAAGGTCATGCGCAGGAAGTTCTCGACGTAGCCGAGGTCGTTGCGCGGGTAGACCACCGGGTGGCCGACCGACTTCTTGTACGCGTACGCGGCGATCGTCGGGAGCTTGGCCAGCAGCCGGATCGTCGAGAGGTTGCGCTGCGTCTCGTCGAACGGGTTGTGGCTGTCCTGGTAGAACGTCGACAGCGCGCTGACCACGGAGGACAGCATCGCCATCGGGTGCGCGTCACGCGGGAAGCCGTCGTAGAAGCGCTTCACGTCCTCGTGCAGCAGCGTGTGCTGGGTGATCTCGTTGCGGAAAGACGCGAGCTGGTCGACGGTCGGCAGCTCACCGTTGATCAGCAGGTACGCGACCTCGATGAAGGTCGAACGCTCGGCCAGCTGCTCGATCGGGTAACCGCGGTAACGCAGGATGCCCTGCTCACCGTCGAGGTAGGTGATCGCGGACTTGTAGGCGGCGGTGTTGCCGTATCCGCTGTCCAAGGTGACGAGCCCGGTCTGGGCCCTCAGCTTCGAGATGTCGAAGCCCTGGTCACCGACGGTGCTTTCGACCACCGGGTAGGTGTATTCACCGTCCGCGTACCGGAGTACTACAGAGTTGTCGCTCACGTCATCCCTCACCGACGTAGTGCCTCTTCTTCGAGGTGCCCTGACTGCCTCTACCTTCCCCCATTTGGCGCAGGAGAGTGCACTCGGGGTCGGCCTTTGGTCTTTTTGACGGCACTGAGTGCCTTCAACCTGCTCATCCTGCCCCCTCCGCGCCGGTGCCGGAACCCCAAATGATCGATCATTTAGGTGATGTTTCCCACCGGTACGCGTCCGGACAGCCTGGGCGCGACCGCCGTGTACCTCCTGCCTGCAGAAACCGTACGCACAGCCTGGCCGAGGGCCTTGCGGGACCCGACCAGTACGACGAGTTTCTTCGCCCTGGTCACCGCCGTGTAGAGCAAGTTGCGCTGGAGCATCATCCAAGCTCCGGTGGTGACCGGGATCACCACGGCCGGATATTCACTCCCCTGGGAGCGGTGGATGGTGACGGCGTACGCGTGGGCCAGCTCGTCCAGTTCGGCGAACTCGTAGCCGACCTCCTCGTCCTCCTCCGTCCGTACCGTCAGCCGCTGTTCGTCCACGTCGAGGGCGGTGACCACGCCGACCGTGCCGTTGAAGACGCCGTTGGCGCCCTTCTCGTAGTTGTTCCGGATCTGGGTGACCTTGTCGCCGACCCGGAAGACCCGGCCGCCGAACCGCTTCTCGGGCAGGTTCGGCCGGGCCGGCGTGATGGCCTGCTGGAGCAGGCTGTTGAGGTTTCCGGCACCGGCCGGGCCGCGGTGCATGGGCGCGAGCACCTGGATGTCGCGGCGCGGGTCCAGCCCGAACCGGGCCGGAATCCTGCGGGCCGCCACGTCCACGGCGAGCCGCCCGGCCTCCTCGGTGTCCTCCTCCGGGAACAGGAAGAAGTCCGGCAGCCCGTCGGTGAGCGGCGGCAGGCCCGTGTTGATCCGGTGGGCGTTGGTGACCACGCCCGACTGCTGGGCCTGCCGGAAGATCCGGGTCAGCCGGACCGCGGGCACCGGCCCGCCCTCGGCCAGCAGGTCCCGCAGCACCTCCCCGGCGCCGACCGAGGGCAGCTGGTCCACATCCCCGACCAGCAGCAGGTGCGCACCCGGCGCCACCGCCTTGACCAGCTTGTTCGCCAGCAGCAGGTCCAGCATCGAGGCCTCGTCGACGACCACCAGGTCCGCGTCCAGCGGGCGTTCCCGGTCGTACGCCGCATCCCCGCCCGGCTTCAGCTCCAGCAGCCGGTGCACGGTGGAGGCCTCGGCCCCGGTGAGCTCCGCGAGCCGTTTCGCGGCCCTGCCGGTGGGCGCGGCGAGCACGACCTTGGCCTTCTTGGCCCGGGCCAGCTCCACGATCGAGCGCACGGTGAAGGACTTCCCGCAGCCCGGCCCGCCGGTGAGGACGGCCACTCTGTGGGTCAGCGCCAGTCTGACGGCGTCCCGCTGCTCGGGGGCCAGCTTGGCTCCGGTGCGCCCGGCCAGCCAGCCCAGCGCCTTGTCCCAGTCCACGTCCTGGAAGCCCGGCATCCGGTCGCCCTCGGCGCCCAGGAGCCGCCGCACCTGCCCCACCAGTGAGAGCTCGGCGCGGTGGAAGGGCACCAGGTACACGGCGGTCAGCGGGTCCGGACCGCCCTGCGGATCCGGCACGGATTCCCGTACGACGCCCTCCGGGTCGGCGGCGAGCTCGGCCAGGCATTCGATGACCAGCCCGGTGTCCACCTGGAGCAGCTTGACCCCGTCGGAGATCAGCCGCTCCTCGGGCAGGAAGCAGTGCCCCTGGTCCGTGGACTGGGACAGCGCGTACTGGAGCCCGGCCTTGACCCGTTCGGGGCTGTCGTGCGGTATGCCGACGGCCTGGGCGATCCGGTCGGCCGTGAGGAAGCCGATGCCCCACACATCTGCGGCGAGCCGGTAGGGCTGGTTCCTGACCACCGAGATGGAGGCGTCCGCGTACTTCTTGTAGATGCGGACCGCGATGGAGGTGGAGACGCCGACGCCCTGGAGGAAGACCATGACCTCCTTGATCGCCTTCTGCTCCTCCCACGCGGCGCCGATCAGCTTGGTCCGCTTGGGGCCGAGCCCGGGCACCTCGATCAGCCGCTTCGGCTCGGCCTCGATGACGTCGAGGGTGTCGGTGCCGAAGTGCTCCACGATCCGGTCGGCGATCTTCGGGCCGATGCCCTTGATCAGGCCGGAGCCGAGGTAGCGGCGTATGCCCTGGATGGTCGCGGGGAGCACGGTGCGGTAGTTCTCCACCGTGAACTGCTTGCCGTACTGGGGGTGGGAGCCCCAGCGGCCCTCCATGCGCAGCGATTCGCCGGGCTGGGCCCCGAGCAGGGAGCCGACGACCGTGAGCAGGTCCCCGCTGCCTCGGCCGGTGTCGACCCGGGCGACCGTGTACCCGCTCTCCTCGTTGGCGTAGGTGATGCGCTCGAGCACCCCCTCGACCACTGCCGGTTGCACCGCCCCGTTGGTTGCCATGGCAATGAAACTACCGCCCGCCGCCGACAGCCCGTCAGGCCTGTGGACAACCAGAAGGGGGTCCGGCCTCGCGGCCGGACCCCCTCACGGTTACCCCTCCCGTGCCGGACTTCCCGATCCCCCCAGATCCCTCCCCGGAAGTGCCGACGCACCATACGACCCGCTGCCCCGCCCCTGGGTTGCACACAGAATCGGAACTTTACGTTTCCATTACCTACGCGCCCTCCGGCGTACGTCCGAGGTGCCGCCGAATCCCCACAGAAGTAGCGTTTCGGCCATGAGTGAATCCTCGTTCCAGGATGACGTGATGGGCGAGCTGGGATCCGACCGGCTGACCGAGATCGCCGGCCTGCTCGGCACCGACGAGGCGGGCGCGCGCGACACCGTCGCGACCACGGTCGGTGCCATGGCCGGCGGTCTCCAGGAGAAGGCCGGCGCCGCGGACGCGGACGGCGACGAGGTCCGCCGGGCCTTCGCCGAGGTGGCCGAGCCCCCGCTGACGGGTGTGGCCACGCTCGGCGGCGGTCTGCTCGGCGGCGGGCTGATGGCCGGGGTGCTCGCGAAGGCGAGCAGGCCGGTCGCCGCGGCGGTCGCCAAGAAGACCGGTATCCCCCAGGCCACCGTCAGCCGCGTCGTCGAGCTGCTGATCCCGGTGCTGCTGGCGGTCTTCGCGAAGCGCGCGGCCGCCGGCAAGGGCGCCGCCGCCGGAGCCCCTGCTCCCGGGTCCGCCGCCGGGTCCGCCCCGGCGGAGAGCGGCGGACTCGGCGACCTGCTGGGCCAGATCCTGGGCGGCGCCAGGAAGTAGCCCGACCGCCGCCCCGCCGTCCGCCGCGCTATCCTCGGGCGCCATGGAGCCCCCTGCCGACAACTCCCCCGCAGCGGTACGGCTGCGGGACCCCGAGCCCGGGGAGCTGGGCTGGATCGTGCAGCGGCACGGCGCGCTCTACGCCGCCGAGTACGGCTGGAACACGGACTTCGAGGGCCTGGTGGCCCGGATCGTCGCGGACTTCGCCGAGGACCACGACCCGTATCTGGAGCGGGTCTGGATCGCCGAGCTGAACGGCCGCCCGGTCGGCTCGGTGATGTGCGTCCGCGAGGACGGCTCACCGGGCACGGCGCGGCTGCGGCTGCTCCTCGTCGAGCCGGAGGGGCGCGGGCACGGCATCGGGTCCCTCCTCGTCGACACCGTCGTCGCCTTCGCCCGCTCGGTCGGCTACCGCGAGCTGGTGCTGTGGACCAACGACGTGCTGACCTCGGCCCGTTCCCTCTACCAGCGCGCCGGCTTCACCCTGGTCGCCGAGCGCCCGCACCGCTCGTACGGCGTCACGCTCACGGGGCAGGACTGGCGGCTGCCGTTGCAGGAGGACTCCCCGCGCTGACCGCCCCGGCACCGCCCTCCACCGCGCCGCCGCCCTTCGTACGGATTCCGGCGCGGGCGGGGGCCAGCGAGGTCATGCCCACTCCGCCGACCAGCAGCAGCGCCGCCACCCAGCGCAGCCCCGAGACGCTCTCGCCGAGTACCAGCGCGGCCGAGGACATCCCGAACACCGGCACCAGCAGCGAGAACGGCGCGACGGAGGAGGCCGGGTAGCGCTTCAGCAGGTGGTTCCAGGCGCCGAATCCGAACACGGTGGACACCCAGGCCACGTACCCGATGACCGCGACCCCGGACCAGTCCAGCCCGCGCAGCGCGGCCAGGTCCCGCTCGGGGCCCTCGAGCAGCAGCGAGAGCCCGAACAGCGGCAGCACCGGGACGGTGCACACCCAGACCATGAAGTTCAGCGCGTCGGGCGGGGACGCCTTCCGCGTCAGCACGTTGGACACGCCCCAGCAGGCGGCGGCCGCGACGACCAGGGTGAAGCCGAGCACCGGCCCGGAGGTGCCCCCGTCCACGGCGGCGACGGCGATCCCGGCGAGCGCCACCGCCATGCCGGCCACCCGGACCCGCCCGGGCCTCTCGCGCAGTACGAGCGAGGCGAGGACGGCGGTGAAGACGGACTGGACCTGGAGCACGAGGGAGGACAGTCCGGCCGGCATCCCCGCGGCCATGCCGGTGAACAGGAGGCCGAACTTGGCGATGCCGAGGGCCGCCCCGACCGCGATGATCCACTTCCAGGCGGTCTTGGGCCGGCCGACGAAGAACACGGCGGGCAGCGCGGCGACGAGGAAGCGCAGGGCGGACAGGAGCAGCGGCGGGAAGTGGCCGAGGCCGATCTCGATGACGACGAAGTTGAAGCCCCAGACGGCGGCGACGAGTACGGCGAGTGCAGTGTGGACGGGACGCATGCTTCGAGCATCGGCGGCGCAACCATGTAGCACCAGCGCGGATCTCTTCCGGGATGGATGAAGCATTGCTTACGGATGACCAGCGGTCCGGCGGCCCGGCGATGCCTACGATGGGCCGCATGCTCGACCTCTCCCGGCTGCGCGCCCTGCACGCCGTCTCCGTCCACGGCTCTGTCGCGGGCGCGGCGGCCGCCCTCGGATACACCCCCTCCGCCGTGTCCCAGCAGATCGCCAAACTGGAGCGGGAGACCCGCACCACGCTGTTGGAGCGGCGCGGGCGCGGAGTCGCACTCACCGAAGAGGCCCGGCATCTCGCCGAGACCGCCCAGGAGTTGCTGGCGATCGTGGAGCGCGCCGAAACCACCCTGGAGGAACGGCGCGGGCAGCCGAGCGGCCTGCTGACCGTGGCCGCCTTCGCCTCGGCGGCGCGCGGGCTCCTGCCGGGGGTGCTCGCCGATCTCGCGCGCCGGCATCCCGCGCTGGACGTGCGCCTCACGGAGGTCGACCCCCATCTGTCGGTGGACCTGGTGGCCCGGGGGGTCACGGATCTGGCGGTGGCCCACGACTGGGACATCGCACCGCTGCCGGCCCCGGAGGGCGTCGAACAGGCGGTCATCGGGGACGACCCCTGCGACCTGGTGGTGCCGCGCGACCACCCGTTCACGGCGCGGGCGGTCATCCGCAGGGCCGACCTCGGCGGCCAGCGCTGGGTCTGCCAGCCGCCCGGCCGGGTCTGCCACGACTGGCTGATGCGGACCCTGCGCACGGCCGGGTTCGAGCCGGACATCGCGCACGTGGCCGAGGAGAACCACACCATCGTCGCGCTCGTCGCGGCCGGGCTCGGGGTGGCCGTCGTACCGCGGCTGGGCACCGGAGCGCTGCCGCCGGGCGCGGTGGCCGTGCCGCTGGAGCCCGGCCCCGTACGCAGGCTGTACGCCCTGTGGCGGACGGGGGCGGCCCGCCGGCCGGCGATCACCGAGGCCGTGCGGACCCTGCAGGAGCACTGGGCGTACGCGGCACCCCTTCCGGGGGACCTCCCGAGTGTCCGCAGCGCCGGGGGCGCGGCCCGGCAGTAGGGTCCGGCGCGTGTCGTACCACGCGTCCCGCAGGTCCCTGCTCACCGCGGCCGCCATGGCCGCCGTCACGGCCGCCGGAGTGGCCTCGTACGCCGTGGGCGGTGGCCCGGGCGGCGGGGACGGCGAACCGCACGCCGACGACCCGCGTCCCGGCGACCGTCCCCCCGGCCGGGCACCCGACCGGGCGGCGCTGCGCCGCCTGGTGGCCGGGATGAGTCTGGCCGAGAAGGTCGGGCAGCTCTTCGTGTCCCGCGCGTACGGCCATTCGGCGACCGACCCCGACCCGGCGGACGCCGAGCAGAACCTGAAGCTGTTCGGGGTGCGCACGGCCGCGGAACTGGTCGCCCGCTACCACCTCGGCGGGATCATCTACTTCTCCTGGGCGCACAACACCCGTGGCCCGCAGCAGATCGCCGAGCTGTCGGCCGCCCTCCAGCGGGCGGCCGCCGGCTCCGGTTCCGGCATCCCGCTCATGCTCTCCACCGACCAGGAGCACGGAGCCGTGGCGCGCATCGGCAAGCCCGCGACGCTGCTGCCCGGGGCGATGGCCCTGGGGGCGCGGCACGGCGCGGGCGGCACGGCGGGCGCCTCCGCCGAAGCAGCCACGGCCGGCCCGGCCGCAGGCACCGGCCCGGCCGCAGCCACCGCCGGCCCGGGCGCGAGCACCACCGGCCCGGCCGCAGGCGCCGATTCCGCGGCCACCGCCGAGGCCCGCCGCGCCGCGCGCATCGCGGGCGCCGAGCTGGCCGCGATGGGCATCCGGCAGGACTACGCGCCGGTGGCCGACGTGAACGTCAACCCGGCCAACCCGGTGATCGGCGTACGGTCCTTCGGCGCCGACCCGCAGGCGGTGGCGGCGCTGGTCGCCGCCCAGGTCCGCGGCTACCAGGGCGCCGGGGTCGCCGCCACCGCCAAGCACTTCCCCGGCCACGGGGACACCGAGACCGACAGCCACGTCGGTCTGCCGGTGATGCGGCACAGCCGGGCCCAGTGGGAGGAGCTCGACGAGCCGCCGTTCCGGGCGGCGGTGGAGGCGGGCGTGGACGCCGTCATGACGGCGCACATCGTCTTCCCCGCGCTCGACCCTTCGGGGGACCCGGCGACCCTCTCCGGACCGATCGTGACCGGCATCCTGCGCGAACGCCTCGGCTTCCGGGGGGTGGTGGTCACCGACGCCCTCGACATGGCCGGGGTCCGGCAGAAGTACGGGGACGACCGGGTACCGGTGCTGGCCCTGAAGGCGGGCTGCGACCAGCTGCTGAACCCGCCGGACCTGGGCCTGGCGCATCGCAGCGTGCTCGCGGCCGTCGAGGCGGGCGAGCTGACGCAGGACCGGATCGAGGAGTCGGTGCTGCGGATCCTCGAACTGAAGGCCCGCCGGGGCCTGTTCGACGCGGCGCACACCGCCGCCGGGCAGATGGACGCGATGGTGGGGATCCCGGCGCACCTGACCGCCGCCGACGAGATCGCGGCGGGTACGACGACCCTGCTGGCCAATCCCGTGAAACTGCTGCCTCTGGATGCGACGGCCGCGCCCCGGGTGCTGGTCACCGGGACCGACCCGGCCTCCCCCAGCGGTACGACGGGACCCCCTACGGCGGTACTGGCCC
This sequence comes from Streptomyces sp. NPDC032745, assembly GCF_055579465.1. Classification (NCBI taxonomy): domain Bacteria; kingdom Bacillati; phylum Actinomycetota; class Actinomycetes; order Kitasatosporales; family Streptomycetaceae; genus Streptomyces; species Streptomyces sp. NPDC032745. The sequence continues at coordinate 372,484 of NZ_JBVING010000004.1, forward strand.
GGGAGCTGACCGCCCTGGGCTGCCGTGCGACGGCCGTACCGCCCGCCCGGGCGGTGGCCGCGGCCCCCGGCAACGCGGCGGTGCTGGTGTGCACGTACAACGTCCCGGAGGGGGACGGTCCGCAGCGCACGCTGGTCACGGAGCTGCTGGCCACCGGGGTGCCGGTGGTCGTGGTGGCGATCCGCAATCCGTACGACCCGGCCCGGCTGCCCACGTGCGCGGCGGAGCTGGCGACGTACACCTGGACGGACGTGGAGATGCGGGCGGCGGCCCGGGTGGTCACCGGGGCGGCACGGCCCTCGGGCCGCCTCCCGGTCCCGGTGCCGGGCCGCTACCCGCTGGGCCACGGGCTGTCGTACGACTGAGTACGTCTGGTACCAGCCGTACCACCTCTCCCGTGGCCCCTCGGGCCCTGCCCGGGAGCTACGGCCGCAGCTGCGGCTCGCGCTCCTGGTCCTTCTGGTCGAGCACGGCGTCGGGCTTCGCCAGCGGCGTCGCCCGGCCCGCGTCGGCGAGCGCGGCGGCCGGGGCGACCCCGGCCCACTGCAGGATCTTCTGCGTGGCCAGCGCCTTCTCGCCCTCCTGGAGCTTGGCGACGTTGGCGCCGTGGTTGGCGCCCGGCGCGATCATCACGTAGCTGTCGCGGACGGTGTAGCCGAGGTGGAACGGTTCGGCACCCCACGGGTCGTTCTGCCCGTACACGAACAGCATCTGGTCGGCGTTGCGCTTCACCCAGTTGTCCACGTCCGCCATGACCCCCGGCTGGAAGGTCATCGGGATCTCGCGGGGCACGAAGTTGCGCGGCGGCTGGTAGCCGTAGCGGCTCAGGCCCCGCAGGTGCGGCTGCTTGATGTCGGGCGAACCGAGCTGCGTACCCGCCTGGTAGTAGTACGGCGTGTACGTCTCCAGGCCCTGGTCGGCGTAGGCCGAGAAGCCGGAGATCGTGTCGATCGAGTCCCAGATCTCCTGGTCGCTCGCGGTCGCGGCGGCCGGGATGGAGGCGCAGTCGGCCAGCAGGCTGTACTGCCAGAAGGCCCACACGTAGTCGAGCACGACGGCCTCGTAGGCCTTGTCGAGGTTGCCGACGGTGGTGAAGGTCCAGCCGTTCTCGGCGGCGGCGGCCGCGTACTTGGCCTCCAGCGGCTCACGGCGGACGAGGGCCTCGCGCTGCACCGCGTTCAGCTTGTCGCGGCACTCCTTGGTGCCGACCTTGGCGAAGAACCGGTCGTACGCCGAGTCCTCCTTGTTGACGACGTCGTTGGGCGCGACGTAGGCGACGACACCGTCCATGTCACGCGGGTAGTAGCGCTCGTAGTACGTCGCCGTCATACCGCCCTTGCTGCCGCCCGTGGCGAGCCAGTTCTTCTTGTAGACCTTCTTCAGGGCGGTGAAGATGCGGTGCTGGTCGCTGGCGGCCTGCCAGATGTCCAGGTTCGCCCAGTTGGCCGGATCGGGCCGGGAGGGCGTGAAGAATCGGTACTCCAACGACACCTGGTTGCCGTCGACGATGGTCGTCGGCTCGCTGCGGCGCGGGCTGGTGTTGACGTTGTAGCCGGAGGTGAAGAACACCGTGGGCCGGGAGACGTCCTTGTGCAGCAGGGTGAGGCGCTGCTTGAAGGTGCCCTTCGACGGGTTCCGGTGGTCGACCGGCTGTTCGTAGTTCAGTACGAAGAAGCGGTACCCGGGGTACTCCTTCTCCTCGATCAGACTCATCCCCGCAATGGCGAGGATCTCGTCCTTGATGTCCGTCGCGGCGGACGGCCCTGCGGCGGTGGCCGCCTGAGCCGTGAAGCCGGCTGCGCCCATGGTGCCGATCAGCACCACGAGCGACAGCAGCCAGCCGAGCGTCTTGCGCATTCACCCTCCCCTGAGTTCACTTCGGTCGCCCGTGAACCTAGCGGGGTCAACGCACGGCTGACCAGACCTAGTTGGGACGCTCGTTCAGCACAGAATCCAGCCGGATTCGACGGATCCGGCCTCGATGCTCCCCTTTACGTACACGCAGCGGCTGATCGCGCCGACAGTGACGGGGCCGGCATATCGGGTGAATCGCCCCGCATCGCCGACCGGGACCCCGCCGCGCGGCTGGATGCTCACCGCCATCGCCCGGCGCCGGCCCGGGTCGTGGGCCACCGTCACCGCACAGGCCTGCGTACGGCTCTTGTAGATGCGCACCTCACCCGTCGGCAGGGGCAGCGTCCTGACCAGGCCGCCCCCGCAGCCACCGGTCGCCGCGTGCGCCGGCGGCGCCGCGATCAGGCCGCCGAGGCAGAGCACGAGCCCCACCGCGAACGCCCCTGCCGACGCGGCCCCCCGGCCGCGCCCCTTCCGCTCGTGCTCCACACTGCCCCCCGATCGGTCGTACGTAACACGCACACACGTACGACGCACGGACCCCCCGGAAGGTTGCATACAGCAAGATCCGGGGGCCGGGGCGCAGCGACGGCGCGTACTGCGACTCAGACGGGGCGACTCATGCCGCGGCGGGCTCGTCCTCGCCGACGAAGGTGCGCCACAGGTCGGCGTACCGGCCGCCGCGGGCGACGAGTTCGGCGTGGGTGCCGTCCTCCACGACCCGGCCGCGGTCCATGACCACGACCCGGTCGGCGCGCGCGGCCGTGGTCAGCCGGTGTGCCACCACGAGGGTGGTCCGCTTGCCGGCGAGCCGGTCCGTGGCCTGGTTGACCTGTGCCTCGGTGGCCAGGTCGAGCGCGGCGGTGGCCTCGTCGAGCAGCAGCACGTCCGGGTCGACGAGTTCGGCGCGGGCCAGGGCGATCAACTGCCGCTGACCGGCCGAGAGGTTGCGCCCGCGCTCGGCGACGGCGTGCAGGTAGCCGCCGTCGAGGGTGGCGATCATGTCGTGGGCGCCGACCGCGCGGGCGGCCGCCTCCACCTCGGCGTCGCCCGCCTCGGGCCGCCCGTAGGCGATGGCGTCGCGGACCGTCCCGGGGAAGAGGTACGGCTCCTGGGGGACGACCCCGAGCCGGTGGCGGTACGCCGTCAGGTCGAGCTCCCGCAGGTCGGCGCCGTCGGCGGTGACCCGGCCCGAGGTCGGGTCGTAGAACCGGGCCACGAGCTTGACCAGCGTGGACTTGCCGGCGCCGGTCTCGCCGACGAACGCGACGGTCTGGCCGGCGGGTATCCGCAGGCTGATACCGGCCAGCGCGTCGTCCTTCTCGCCGCGCTCCTCGGCGGTGCCGTACGCGAACCGCACGTCCTCGAAGGCGATCTCGCCGCGCAGCTCCTCGACCGCGCGCGGGTCGGCCGGGCGGGGGGTGCTGGTGGGCTCGCGCAGCAGCCCCTGGATCCGGCCGAGCGAGACGGTGGCCTGCTGGTAGCCGTCGAAGACCTGGGAGAGCTGCTGGACGGGGGCGAAGAACAGGTCGATGTAGAGGAGGTACGCCACCAGCGCGCCGGTGGTGAGGGTGCCGGCCTCGACCCGGCCCGCGCCGACGATCAGCACGGCGGCCGCGGCCCCGGAGGACAGCAGCTGCACGAACGGGAAGTAGACGGATATCAGCCACTGGCCGCGCACCCGGGCCTCGCGGTACGAGTCGCTCCGCTCGGCGAACCGGGCGGCGCCGGCCCGCTGGCGGCGGAAGGCCTGGACGATGCGCAGCCCGGAGACGGACTCCTGGAGGTCTGCGTTGACCAGGCTGACCCGGTCGCGGGCCAGCTCGTACGCGGCGACCGACTTGCGGCGGAACACGATCGTGCCGAGGACCAGCACGGGGAGGGTGGCGAAGACGATCAGCGCGAGCTCGACGTCGAGGACGAGCAGGGCGATCAGGATGCCGAAGAAGGTGAAGACGGAGACGACGGCGGTGACGAGCCCGGTCTGCAGGAAGGTCGAGAGTGCGTCCACGTCGGTGGTCATCCGGGTCATGATCTTGCCGGTCAGCTCGCGCTCGTAGTAGTCGAGGCCGAGGCGCTGGAGCTGGGCGAAGATCTTGACTCGCAGGGCGTACAGCACGCGCTCGCCGGTGCGCCCGGTCATCCGGGTCTCGGCGAACTGGGCGGCCCACTGCGCGACGACGACGGCGAGGGCGAGGACGGCGGCCACCCAGACGGCGCCGAGGGCGGCCTGTTCGACGCCCTTGTCGATGCCGTGCCGGATCAGGATCGGGAGCAGCAGCCCGGAGCCGGCGTCGACGGCGACGAGGCCGAGGCTGACGGCGAGGGGCGCCCAGAATCCGCTGAGCAGCCGGCGCAGGTTGTAGCTCTTCTCGGCGGACGCGGCCTGCTCCTCGTCCACGGCGGGCTCGTCGTCGGCGGGCGGCAGCGCGGCCACCTGCGCGAGCAGCTCGGGGGTCGCCGGCATGCCGGCGACGGCGCCGGCCATGGACGGGACGGCGCCGGGTGCGCCGGTCGCCGCGGCGGTCCCGGCCGCGGCGGACTCCGATTCCTCCTGGCGGCGCCACAGCTCGGGGGTCACCCCGTCGGCGACCCGCCGCTTGGCGTTGACCGGCTCGGAGTCGATCTCGGCCTCGAGCTCGATGTCCCGTTCGAGGTTCCCCTCGATGTCCCGCTCGATGTCCCGCTCGAACTCGGCCATCGCGGGCGCGTCGGAGGTGCGCGGCGACGCGGCGCCGAGCGCGTCCGGGTCGGTGAGCAGCCGCCGGTAGAGGGGCGATCTGCGCTCCAGCTCCTCGTGCGTCCCGATGTCGGAAAGCCGCCCGCGGTCGAGTACGGCGATCCGGTCGGCCAGCGCGAGCGTGGAGCGGCGGTGGGCGATGAGGAGGGTGGTGCGACCGGCCATGACGGCGCGCAGCGCCTCGTGGATCTCGTGCTCGACGCGGGCGTCCACGGCGGAGGTGGCGTCGTCGAGGAGCAGCAGCCGGGGGTCGGTGAGGATGGCGCGGGCGAGCGCGATGCGCTGGCGCTGGCCGCCGGAGAGGGTGAGCCCCTGCTCGCCGACCTTGGTGTCGTAGCCGGCGGGCAGGGCCTTGATGAACCCTTCGGCCTGGGCTGCGCGGGCGGCGGCCTCGATCTGTGCGCCGGTGGCGCCGGGGCGGCCGTAGGCGATGTTGGCGCGGATGGTGTCGGAGAACAGGAAGGAGTCCTCCGGCACGAGCCCGATGGCGGCGCGCAGGGAGTCGTACGTCAGGCCGCGCACGTCGTGGCCGCCGACGCGGACGGTGCCGCGGTCGGCGTCGTAGAAGCGGGGCAGGAGGAGGGAGACGGTGGACTTGCCGGAACCGGAGGCGCCGACGACGGCGACGGTCTCGCCCTCGGTGATGGTGAGCGAGAACCCGTCCAGGACGGGCCGCTCGGGGTCGTACCCGAAGACGACCTCGTCGAACTCGACGGTGGCGGGGGCGTCGGCGGGCAGCTCGTGCGTGCCCTCTTCGATGACGGGCTCGGTGTCGATGAGCTCGAAGACCCGCTCGACGCCGGCGCGGGCCTGCTGGCCGACGGTGAGGACCATGGCGAGCATGCGGACGGGGCCGACGAGCTGGGCGAGGTAGGTGGAGAAGGCCACGAAGGTACCGAGGGTGACCTGGCCGTTGGTGGCCATCCAGCCGCCGAGGGCCAGCATGGCGACCTGGGCGAGGGCGGGCACGGCCTGCAGGGCGGGGGTGTAGCGGGAGTTGAGCCGGATGGTCCGCATCCGCCCGGCGAACAGCCGCCGCCCGGCGGCGCGCAGCTTGCCGGTCTCCTGCTCCTCCTGGCCGAAGCCCTTGACGACGCGGACGCCGGTGACGGCCCCGTCGACGACGGTGGCGACGGCGGCGGCCTGGCCCTGGGCCCACCAGGTGGCGGGGAAGAGCTTCTTGCGGCTGCGCTTGGCGATGAACCAGAGGGCGGGGGCCATGAGCAGCGCGACGAGGGTCAGGAGCGGGGACAGCCACAGCATGACGCCGAGGGATATCCCGAACAGCAGGAAGTTCCCGATGGTCATGGGCAGCATGAAGAGCAGCCCCTGGATCAGCTGGAGGTCGCTGGTGGCCCGCCCGACGACCTGGCCGGTGGACAGTTCGTCCTGGCGGCGCCCGTCGAGGCGGGCGATGGTGTCGTACATGTCGGTGCGCAGGTCGTGCTGGACGTCCAGCGCGAGGCGGCCGCCGTAGTACCTGCGTATGTACGTCATCACGTACACGAGGACCGCGGCGCCTATGAGCAGCCCTGCCCACATCCCCATGGGCTTGCTGTGGTCGCCGATGACGTCGTCGATGATGACCTTGGTGACCAGCGGCACGAGCGCCATGACCGCCATGCCGCCCAGGGAGGACCCGAGCGCCAGCAGCACGTTGAGCCGGTACCGCCAGGTGTATGCGGCGAGCCGCCGGGCCCAGCCCTGTTTCCCGCCCGCTGCCATCTCTGCCGCCGCCACGTGACGCCTCCCCGTTGGTCTTGTCCTGCCGCCTCCCCCAACGCCGCGACCGGCGGATTTCATCCCCCGGCAACAATTGCACCGGGGTCGGCCCCCGGCGACCGCGCTTCACCCGACCGGGGGCTACGGGGCGTCGAACTCGTACTCCAGGACGTACGCGGAGGCGTCGAGGACCATCTCCTTGACCTCGACCACCCGCCCGTCGGCGGCGAAGGCGGTACGGCAGACCAGTACCACCGGGGTCCCGGCCGCCAGGCCGAGCCGTTCGGTCTCCTCCGGGGACGGCATCCGCGACCGGACCTCCTCCCGGAACCGAGCGGGCCCGTACCCCAGCTCGGCGAGCCGGGCGTAGGTCCCGCCGGGGCCGCTGTCGGGCTCCGCGATGGGGGTACCGGCGACGAGGACGGCGTCGAGGTAGGACGTGGCGAGCAGTACGGGCTTCCCGTCGAGCAGGAACCTCCGGCGCCGGACGCAGGCCGGCGCCCCCTCGGCGAGTCCCAGCACGGCCGAGACGGCCGCCGGTGCGGGCTCGTCCCCGACGGAGAGGAACTCGACGGCGGCCGGCCCCTCGGCTCGGAACCGTCCGGTGCCGTCACCCGGCATGCGGATCCTCCCTGATCACCCCTGAATGAAACTGGACATCTCCGGACATCCTAGGCAGGAGATCGGATGGGCGCCCGATTCGGGGGTCAGAGGTGCGTCGGGGCGAACATTTTGAGCGTGGCCGGGAGGAGCAGGAGCGACGGGCCCGGGGTGCCGAGGGACTTGGCCAGGTCTTCGCGGAGGGTTTCCGGAGAGGTGACGGACGCCGGGACGCCGAAGGACCGGGCCAGGGCCACGAAGTCCGGGCGGGTGAGTTCCGTGCCCGTCGTGCGGCCCTCGAAGGAGTCCGTCATGTACTCGCGCAGGATGCCGTAGCCGCCGTCGTCCACGATCAGCCAGGTCACGTCCAGGTCGTGCTGGACGGCCGTCGCCAGGTCGGCGATCGAGTACATCGCGCCGCCGTCACCCGAGACGGCCAGGACCGGGGTGTCCGGTTCCGCGATGCAGGCGCCGAGGGCCGCCGGGAAGGCGTAGCCGAGGCCGCCCGCGCCCTGGGCCGAGTGCATCGCGTTGGGGTGCTTCGCGTCGAACGCCGACCAGGCCCAGTAGGACAGGATCGTCATGTCCCAGAAGGACGGGGAGCGGGCGGGCAGCGCGGCGCGGATCGCAGTGAGGAGTTGGCGCTCCAGATCCACGTCCTGGCCGGCGAGTCGCGTTTCGATCGCCGACAGGACCATCCGGACGCGCTCCGGCGCTTGGGCGTCCTCGCGTTCCGGGACTGTTTCCAGGAGGGCTTGGAGGGCGAGGCGGGCGTCCGCGTGGATGCCGAGGGCCGCGTGGTTGGACTCCAGCTTGCCGAGGTCCGCCTCGATCTGGACGACCCGGCCCGTCGGGAAGAACGTGTGGTAGTTCGAACTCAGTTCGCCGAGGCCGGAGCCGACGACCAGGAGTACGTCCGCGTCCTCGAGGAAGTCCGTCATGTGGCGGTCCTCCAGCCAGGACTGGAGGGACAGCGGGTGCGTCCACGGGAAGGCGCCCTTGCCGCCGAAGGTGGTGACCACCGGGGCGTTCAGCCGCTCCGCCAGCAGGCGCAGCTTGCCCGCAGCGTCCGAGCGGATCACCCCGCCGCCCGCGATGATCACCGGGCGGGAGGCCCGTCCCAGCCAGTGCGCCGCCAGAGCGGTGAGCTCGGGGCGCGGGGCGAGCTCGTGCGGGGTCGCGTCCACGCCCGTGACCTGGGGGATCACCGTTTCCGCGCGGAGGACGTCCTCCGGGATCTCCACCCAGACCGGGCCGTGCGGAGCCGTCAGGGCCGATTCCCAGGCCTCCGCGATCACGGAGGGGATCTGCGACGGGGTGCGGGCCGTGTGGACCGACTTCACCACGTCCCGGAACGACGCCGACTGGTCGCGCAGCTCGTGCAGGTGCCCGCGCCGGCCGCCGCCCAGGCCCGCCACCGGGACCTGCGAGGCGATGGCGAGGACCGGTGCGGATGCGGCGGCCGCCTCCGCGAGGGCCGGCAGGGCCATCAGCGCGCCCGGCCCGGTGGAGAGCAGGAGGGGAACCGCCTCGCCGGTGATGCGGCCGTACGCGTCCGCCGCGAACCCGGCGTTGTTCTCCGTCCGCAGCCCGATCAGCCGCAGGTCCGAGCGCCCCACCGCGTCGAACATGCCGAGCGCGTGCTGCCCCGGCAGCCCGAACACGGTGGTGGCGCCGAGCGAGCGCAGCGTCTCCACGACCAGGTCCCCGCCCGTCCGCCCCGGCGGCGGGGCCAGGGCGGCGGCCGTCTGGGCCTCAGTGGGACGGAGTACCAGGTCGTGGTCGTGCGTCACGTGCGCTTACTCGCCCTTCGGGTTCGCCTTCGCCGCCGCGCTGTGCTTATCGGCCCTGCCTGGCGGCAGCGATCTGACGGCTCATGATCGTGGTCAGCTCGTACGCGGTGTGCGAGGCCGCGACCGAGGTGATCTCGGCGTGATCGTACGCCGGGGCGACCTCGACGACGTCCGCCGAGACCAGGTTGCACGAGGACAGGCCCCGGATGATCTCCAGCAGCTCGCGGGAGGTCATGCCGCCCGCCTCCGGGGTGCCGGTGCCGGGCGCGTGCGCCGGGTCCAGCACGTCGATGTCGATCGAGATGTACAGCGGGCGGTCGCCGATGCGCTGGCGCAGCTGGTCCGCGACCTCGTCGGCGCCGCGGCGGTAGACGTCCGCCGAGGTCACGATGCCGAAGCCCATCTTGGCGTCGTCGTCGAGGTCCTGCTTGCCGTAGAGCGGACCGCGCGTACCGACGTGGGACAGCGCCTCGGTGTCGAGGATGCCCTCCTCCACGGCACGGCGGAACGGCGTGCCGTGCGTGTACTCGGCGCCGAAGTACGTGTCCCAGGTGTCCAGGTGCGCGTCGAAGTGCAGCAGCGCCACCGGGCCGTGCTTCTTGGCGACGGAGCGGAGCAGCGGGAGGGCGATGGTGTGGTCGCCGCCCAGGGTCATCAGGCGGGAGCCTGCGCCGAGGAGCTCGTCCGCGGCCGCCTCGACCGTCTCGACTGCCTCGTTGATGTTGAAGGGGTTCACCGCGATGTCACCGGCGTCCGCCACCTGGGCGAGCGCGAAGGGGGAGGCGTCCTGCGCCGGGTTGTACGGACGCAGCAGGCGGGAGGCCTCGCGTATGGCGTTGCCGCCGAAGCGGGCACCGGGGCGGTACGAGACACCCGAGTCGAACGGCACGCCGACGACGGCGACGTCCGCCGAGCCGACCTCGTCCAGACGCGGCAGCCGGGCGAAGGTCGCGGGGCCCGCGTAGCGCGGGATGCGGGAGGAGTCGACCGGTCCGCGCGGCGTCTGCTCGGTGCGCTCGTTGCTCATCGGGGTGTGCCCTTCTGGATGTCCTACGGTGCGGTCCTTCGAGCGTAAGCGGCGGGTGCCGGGGCGCGAAGTGTACGTTTTATCCACCGAGCGACCTCGAACTGTACGGAGCATCCATGCCCAAGCCCGCCTGGGCCGACAGCCCGCCCACACCTGCGGTCGGGCTCGGCGCGCTGCTCGCCGACCAGGCACTGGACCTGCGGCTGGTCTCCGGGCCGCAGCGGGCGGAGGTGCACGGGGTGCACGCCTCGGAGATGGCGGACCCGTCCCCCTACCTCCTGGGCGGCGAGCTGCTCCTCACGGCGGGGGCGGGGCTGACGGGGCCGGGGCTGACGGGGCCGGAGGCCGGCCCGGCCGACGCGACGGACACGGCCGATGCGGCCGATGCCGCCGATGCCGCCGACGCGTACGTGCGGCGACTGGTCGGCTCGGGGGTGGCCGCGCTCGGGTTCGGGGTGGCGCCGCTGCACGCGGAGGTGCCCCCGGAGCTCGTCCGGGCGAGTGCCCGGCACGGGCTGCCGCTGCTGGAAGTTCCGCCGCAGACCCGGTTCACGGCCGTCGCCCGCGCCGTCTGGCGCCTCATGGCCGAGGCGCGGACCCGCGAGCTGCGCCGGGTCACCGAAGCCCAGCAGGCCCTCGCGGCCGCGGCCGCCCGCCCCGATCCGGTCCCGGCGGTGCTGGCCCGCCTCGCGGCGAGCCTCGGCGGGCACGTACGGCTGTGGCCGGACGGCCGGGCCGCGGGCAGCCCGCCGCCTCCGGAGGCCGGGTCCGTACCCGCGGCCCTCGATGCACTGCTGGCCCGCGTCGGCCGCGCCGAGGGTCCCGCGACCGCCACCGACCAGGCCGACGGCTGGCACCTGGCCGCCTACGCCCTCGGCCGCCACGCCGCGCTCGGCACGGCCACCCCGGCGCGGACCCCCGGCGACCACACCGTCGCCTCGGTCGCGGCCGTCCTGCTGGCCCTGCTCACCGCCGACCGGCCGGCCGGGGCCGAGGCGGCCGCGCTGGCCCGGCTGCTGCTGGGCGGCTCCCCCGCGGAGGCGCTGGCCGGGCCCGGGCCCTGGTACGCCGTCCACGCCCGCGGCGGCGCCGATCCGCAGGCCCTCGCCGCCGCGCTGGGCACCGTACTGCTGGACCCGGCCGGGCCGGCCGTACGGCTCCTCACCGACCGGGAGCCCTCCGCGCAGCCCGGGTGGCGGCTCGGGGTGAGCGCCCCGGCCGCGCCCGACACCCTGGCCACCGCCGACACGCAGGCCCGCCGTGCGCTGGAGCGGGCCGAGGCGGCCCGCACGCCGCTGGTCCGGCACACCGGCGCGGGGCTCGGCGCCCTGGTGGACGCCGCCGAGGCACGCGCCCACGCCGAGGCCCTGCTCGCCCCACTGCCCCCGGCCCACCGGGAGACCCTGCGCGCCTGGCTGGCGCACCACGGCAGCTGGGACCGGACGGCCTCCGCCCTCGGCGTCCACCGCAACACCGTCCGCCAGCGCATCGCGCGCACGGCCACGCTCCTCGGCACCGACCTCGACGACCCGGACACCCGGATGGAGCTGTGGTTCGCGCTGACCCGGGACACCGAGGCCTGACGGGCACCGCCACCGGGACGGCTGCGCCGTACGGATGGACTCGGGCCGCACGGCGGCCGGTGCGGTGCCTCGCGGTGCGCGGCGGCCTACGTTCGCACTGCTCCCCGCCCCCTCCTCGAAAGGCTCACCCGTGCGATCGATCCGCCTCGCCCTGACCGCTCTCGCCGCCGGCGGCGTCATCCTGGCCGGTGCGTCCGCCGCCTGTGCCGACGGCACCTTCACCGTGTACGCGCCGGTCGACAACACGTACTCGATCGTGTTCGGCGACCTGACCCAGGTGGCCGGCGACGACGTGTTCAACGCCGGACGCGACAACACGGTCGGCTCGCACAACGGCGCAGCGCCGACCGGCGACATCGGCATGGCGGCGATGCCCGGGACCCAGGTCCTGAGCAACGAGTCCCTGATGCAGGGTGCCGCCGGCCAGTGGACCGGCGGCATGATCGGCAAGTAGGCCCGGGCACCGGTGTCCGGCGGCCCGCACCACGGGGCCGCCGGACATCACACCCCGTCCCCCTCCCCGACTCTGGACAGCCCGCCCAACCCACGGGTAACTTAATGGTCTGAGCAAGCGCTTAGACACGGCGCGACAGCGCGACGGGCGACAGGATCGAGGAGGCGGCTGTGCGCCGTACCGTTTTCAACGAGGACCACGAGGCGTTCCGCGAGACCATCCGCGCCTTCATAGAGGCCGAGGTCGTCCCGGTCTACGACGAGTGGTTCGCGGCCGGCCAGGCCCCGCGCGACTTCTACTACAAGCTCGGCGAGCTGGGCGTCTTCGGCATCAACGTCCCCGAGGAGTTCGGCGGCGCCGGCCTGGACACCCACAAGTTCGAGGCCGTCCTCTACGAGGAGACCTCCCGCGCGGGCGTGAACTTCGGCGGCTCCGGCGTGCACGTGCTGCTCGCCCTCCCCTACATCAAGATGCTGGCCGGCGACGAGCAGAAGAAGCGCTACCTGCCGAAGTTCGTCACCGGTGAGGAGATGTGGGCCCTCGCGATGACCGAGCCGGGCACCGGCTCCGACGTCGCGGGCATGAAGACCACCGCCAAGCTCTCCGAGGACGGCACGCACTACGTCCTCAACGGTTCCAAGACCTTCATCACCGGCGGTGTGCACGCCGACCGCGTGATCGTCTGCGCCCGCACCTCCGCCCCGCGCGAGGACGACCGCCGCTTCGGCATCTCCCTCTTCGCCGTGGACACCAAGTCCGAGGGCTACTCGATCGGCCGCAAGCTCGACAAGCTCGGCCTGCGCACCTCCGACACCGCCGAGCTGGCGTTCGTCGACGTCAAGGTCCCGGTCGAGGACCTCCTCGGCGAGGAGAACAAGGGCTTCTACTACCTCGGCCAGAACCTGCCCTCCGAGCGCTGGGGCATCGCCTTCGGCGCCTACGCGCAGGCCAAGGCCGCCGTCCGGTTCGCGCAGCAGTACGTGACCGAGCGCACCGTCTTCGGCAAGCCCGTCGCGCACTTCCAGAACACCAAGTTCGAACTGGCCTCCTGCCAGGCCGAGGTGGACGCCGCCGAGGCCGTCGCCGACCGCGCCCTGGAGGCCCTGGACGCCGGTGAGCTGACCGCCGCCGAGGCCGCGTCCGCGAAGCTGTTCTGCACCGAGGTCGCGCACCGCGTCATCGACAAGTGCCTCCAGCTGCACGGCGGCTACGGCTACATGAACGAGTACCCGATCGCCCGCCTGTACGCCGACAACCGCGTGAACCGCATCTACGGCGGCACCAGCGAGGTCATGAAGTCCATCATCGCCAAGTCGATGGGCCTGTAAGGGCCCCTCGGGACAAGGGACTTACCCTTCCCCTCATGAACGAGGCACTGACGACGCTCCTCGATCTGCTCGACCTCGAGCAGATCGAGGAGAACATCTTCCGCGGTACCAGCCGTCCGTCGCTGGTCCCGCGCGTCTTCGGCGGCCAGGTCGCGGCCCAGGCCCTGGTCGCGGCCGGCCGGACCGTGCCCGAGGACCGCACCGCGCACTCGCTGCACTCGTACTTCCTGCGTGCCGGGGACCCGGGCGCGCCGATCGTGTACGCGGTCGACCGGATCCGCGACGGGCGCTCCTTCACCACCCGCCGGGTGGTCGCCGTCCAGCACGGCCAGCCGATCTTCCACCTCTCCGCGTCCTTCCAGACGTACGAGGAGGGCCTCGACCACCAGGTCGCGATGCCGGACGCGCCCGATCCGGAGACCCTGCCGACGGCCGCCGAGTCCCTGCCCGCGTACCGGGAGATCTTCCGCGACCCCGGCACGGTGGAGCGGCTGATCGAGGCGCGCGGCGCGGTGGACCTGCGGTACGCGACCGTCCCGCCCTGGGGCAGCGTCGGCGAGCCGGTCGAGCCGCGCTCGCAGGTGTGGTTCCGTACGGCCGGCAAGCTGGAGAGCGACGACGCGCTCCTGCACACCTGCCTGGCCACGTACGTCTCGGACATGACCCTGCTCGACTCGGTGCTGCTCGCGCACGGCCGGGGCGGCTGGGCCGTCGGCGACGTGGTCGGCGCCTCGCTGGACCACGCGATGTGGTTCCACCGGCCGTTCCGCGCCGACGAGTGGCTGCTGTACGACCAGGAGTCCCCGTCGGCGGCCGCCGGGCGCGGCCTCGGGCAGGCCCGGATCTGGACGCAGGACGGGCGGCTCGCCGTGACCGTCATCCAGGAGGGCGTGGTGCGCGTCCCGCGCGCCTGACCCCGGATCGCCCGCGCCTGACCCCGGATCGCCCCACGGGCTCGGGGCACGACGTGGGCTCGGCCACAGTGCGGAACTGACCGGGCGGGCGGGGCGTCGGCTGGAGGCATGATCGCTTTGCTCTTCACCCTCGCCCTGGTCTCCCCGTTCGTGGGTGTCCTGGTCCTCGGCCGGCTCGCCGTCCACCTGGTGGTCACGGTCCGGCGGCGCCCCGCCCCGGACCTGCTCGGCGCGGGCACCTTCCTGCTGGCCGCCCTCCTCGCCCTGTGCGCCGCCGGCTCGGTCTACATCTGGGGCGTGTCGTACGGGGTGTACGTCCTCCATCCCGACGAGGTGTGCGGATACGCCCAGTGGGGCGAGCACGAGAAGACGGTCGTCTGGGAATCGTCCTTCCCGCTCTCCGTCCACTGCGCCGACCACCCCGGGGATCCGGGCGGGCGGCAGCTGATCCCCGGCTGGGTGAACCCGGTCTTCGTGGCCGCCGCCGCGACCGCCGCGGCCTGCGCGCTCGCGGCGCCGTTCGCGGCCCCGCTGCGGCGCAAGGTGCTCGGCGGCCGGACGGTGGTCCCGTCGGGTGTCGCTGACCCCCCGGCCTGAGCACCGGCCCTACCGTCGCCTCATGCCCGAGGAATCCGAAAGCGTCGGTACGGTCGTCGTCGCCGTGGTCACCAATCTGGGGATCGCGGCGGCCAAGGCGTTCGGCGGCATCGTCAGCGGGTCGAGCGCGATGCTGTCGGAGGCCGCGCACTCGGTGGCGGACAGCGTGACGGAGGTCCTGTTGCTGGCCGCGCTGAAGCGGAGCGCACGGCCCGCGGACGAGGCCCACCCGCTGGGCTACGGGCCGGAGCGGTACATCTGGGCGCTGCTCGCGTCGATCGCGACGTTCGCCGGCGGCGCGGTGTTCTCCGTGTACGACGGGATCCACACGCTGGTGCAGGGCGAGGAGCCGGGCGACCCCGCGCTCTCGTACGTGATCCTCGCCGTGGCCTTCGTACTGGAGGGCTACTCGCTGCTGGTGGCCTGGCGGCAGATGCGGGGCGAGGCGGCCCGGATACGGGCCCCGCTGGGCGTGTACGTGAAGCACACCCCGGACACACCGGTGAAGGCGGTGCTGCTGGAGAACGTGGCGGCGCTGATCGGGCTCGCCCTGGCGGCGGGCGGCCTGCTGGGGGCGCAGCTCACCGGGTCGGGGGTGTCCGACGGGATCGCGTCGCTGCTGATCGGTCTGCTGCTGGTGGCGGTGGCGTGGGAACTGGGCCGCTCGAACGCCCAGTACCTGATCGGGCGGTCGCTGCCTGCGGCGATGCGGGCCGAGGTGCGGGAGGAGCTGTTGACCGTGCCGCACATCGAGGGCGTGCTGGAGCTGACGACGCTGGTGCAGGGGCCGTCGGAGGTGCTGATCGCGGCGAAGATCGACTTCCACGACCTGGCGTCGGCCCGGCAGGTGGAGGCGGCGTGCGAGGACGCGGAGGACCAGCTGCGGGAGCGCTGGCCTGCCATCCGCCGGGTGTACCTGGACCCGACGCCCGGCCCCGATGCCCCGGACGCCCGCTAGGACCGGGGCTGTTCTCCGTTCGCCGGCTGGGCCTTGAGCTTGGCCCAGATCGCCTCCAGCGTGGCTATGTCCGCGTCGTCGAGGCGGTCGTCGAAGACCTCGGCGAGGGCCTCGCGGCGGGTGGCGTCGGCCTCCGCGAAGGCGCGGCGGCCCGCCTCGGTGAGGGTGATGCCGACGGACCGGGCGTCCGTCGGGGACGGGACCCGTTCGATCAGGCCGCGGGCCCGGAGCGAATCGGCGACACGGGAGACCTGGCTGCGGCTGAGCAGGGTCCTGGTGCCCAGCTCGGAGGGGGCGACCGGCTCTTGCTGCACGCTCAGCCACAGCATGACCTCGAACCACGACAGCGGCAGGTCGTGCCGGCGGGTGAGCGCCTGGTCGACCCGGGCGGTGAGGGTGGTTCCGGCCCAGACCAGGCCGTAGAAGGCGTGGTCGCGGGCGGTGAGACCGTTCAAGCTGAGATTCGCGTGCGCCATGAAGGCAGGATACCGGGTTGCGTGCACGCGCACACATCGTTAATGTGTGTGTGCACGCACAAATCTAGGGAGCCTTCCATGAGTACCAAGACCACCGCCAAGACCGTCCTCATCACCGGCACCTCCTCCGGCATCGGCCTGGCCGCCGCGGTCGCCTCCGCCCGGGCGGGCTGGCACACCGTCGCCACCATGCGGGACACCACCCGTGCCGACGCCCTGAACAAGGCCGCCGCCGAAGCCGGCGTCGCCGACCTCGTCCAGGTCAAGCGGCTCGACGTGACCGACGCGGAGTCGGTGGCCGCGTGCGTGGCCGAGGTCGTCGCCGAGCACGGGCACCTCGACGCGGTCGTGAACAACGCGGGCGCCGGCTTCGTGGGCACGATCGAGCAGCACAGCATGGAGCAGCTGCGGAACGTCATGGAGGTCAACTTCTTCGGGGTGGCCGAGCTCACCCGGGCGGCGCTCCCGCACCTGCGCGCCTCGGGCGGCCGGGTCATCACCGTGACGAGCGTCGGCGGAATGATCGGCCAGCCGTTCAACGAGTCCTACTGCGCGGCCAAGTTCGCCGTCGAGGGCTTCATGGAGTCCCTGGCTCCGGTCGCCGCGTCCGCGGGCGTCCAGGTGGCCGTCGTCGAACCGGGCGCCGTCAGCAGCGAGTTCGTGAACAACGTCGGGCTCGACATCCCGACGCTGACCGCCCAGGCGGGTCCGTACGCCCCGGCGCTCCAGGGCTACATCAACCACGCCCTGGAGGTCTTCGGCAGCGGCACCGCCCAGACCTCGGAGCAGGCGGCGGCGCCGGTCATCGAGGCGCTGACCGCCGAGAAGATGCCGTTCCGGATCCAGACTTCCGACTGGGCCCGCGACTTCGTGGGCATGAAGCTCGCGGACCTCGACGGCTCGGCCGTCCAGACCGCGATGACCGGCTGGCTGCGATAGGCCGGCCCCGAACGCCGGCGGGGCCGAACCGAAGCCCCGCCCGGCGGGCTAGCGCAGGCCGGCAGCAGCCAGCAGGTACGCCACCATCGGGTCGTAGAAGCGCGGGTCGCGGACGTGGTCGTCCAGCGGGACCGCCACCTGGAGGGTGCCCTCGGCCTCGCCGATGAACAGCGCGGGGTCGTTGCAGTCCGCGTAGCCCACCGCGTCCAGCCCGCGCTGCGCCGCGCACCCCGCCCAGCCGTGGTCGGCGACGACCAGGTCCGGCTGGGGGCGGTTCGCCGCCGTCAGGCCGTCCAGGATCGCGGCCATCGGCTCCGGGGAGTGGGTGTGCCACAGCGTGGCCCCGCGCTCCAGCACGGCGACGTCCGCGAACTGCCACACCGAGCCCTCGTCCGCGACCAGGCCGGGCGGGATCACCACGATCTCGCAGCCCGCGGCGCGCAGCGCGGCCGCCGTCGCCCGGTGGACGTCCAGCAGGCCTCCGGGGTGCCCCGTGGCCAGCAGCACGCTCTGCCGGTCCAGGGCCGCCTTGCGCAGCCGCGCCGCCATCCGGTCCAGGCCGGACACCGTCAGCTCCGGGTCGATCGTGTCCTGACCGAACCGGTACGCGGCGTCGTCGACGACCCCGCACCGCTCCGCCATCACGGCGAGCACGTCCTGCTCGTCCGCCCAGCGGTCGCCCAGCTCCAGGCCCAGCCAGTAGTGCCGGTCGCCGTTGGCGAGCTTGCGGTAGTGCGACAGGTTGTTCTCACGGGGCGTGGCGACCTGGCCCGAGATCCGGGTGCGGACCAGGTGCTCGACGAGTTCGGCGCGGCTCGGCGGTTCAACTGACAGGGCGTGCGTCTCTATCGGCTTCGGCATACGGCCCATTCTGCCGCCGCCCGGGCCCAGTCGCCGGTTCCATTCCGACCAGCGGACGCGTCGTTTCACCCCGACAGCGCCCCGAACGCCCCGTGCGCCAGTCGCCGCAGCAGCGATTCCGTCGCCTCCCGGCCGAGCGCCGCCAGGTGCGGGGTGGAGTTGAGCAGGCCGAAGACGGCATGGACGGACACCCGCACCTCCGCCTCGCCGACCTCCGGGTGCAGTTCCCGTACGACCTCCACCCACAGCTCCACGTACTTGCGCTGGAGCTGCCGTACGAGCTTGCGGTCGGTCTCCCGCAGCCGGTCCAGCTCCCGGTCGTGCAGGGTGATCAGCGCCCGGTCGTCGAGGGCGAAGTCGATGTGGCCGTCGATGAGGGAGGCCAGTACCCCGTCCGGGTCGCCCGCGGCCTCGGCCACCCGGTGGCGGCCACCCGTCAGCAGCCGCTCGCTGATCCCGACCAGCAGCTCGGCGAGCATGGCGTCCTTGCCCGCGAAATGCCGGTAGAGGCCGGGGCCGCTGATACCGACCGCGGCCCCTATCTCGTCCACGCCGACGCCGTGGAACCCGCGCGCGGCGAAGAGGCGGGCGGCCTCACTGAGGATCTGCTCGCGACGGGTCGGGGCGGCCGCTCTGGTGCTCATGGGAATCCATTCTAGACAGAGCCGTTAGCGCTCGTTAACCTAGGCGGTACATGCGTTAACGCTCATTAACAGCGTGCACCGAGCAAGGGAGCTCGACCGATGCAGCAGGCACCAGTGCTGACGAGCGCCGCGGACCCGGCGTCCGAGGCCTGGCGGACCAACGAGGCCGCCCACCGCGAGCTCGCCGAGGGGCTGCGGGCCCGGCTCGACGCGGCCCGGCTCGGCGGCGGCGAGAAGGCCCGCGCCCGCCACACCGCCCGCGGGAAGCTGCTCCCCCGCGACCGCGTGGACACCCTCCTGGACCCCGGGTCCCCCTTCCTGGAGCTGGCCCCGCTGGCCGCCGAGGGCATGTACGGGGGCGCGGCCCCCGCCGCCGGGGTCATCGCGGGCATCGGCCGGGTCAGCGGCCGCGAGTGCGTGATCGTCGCGAACGACGCCACCGTCAAGGGCGGCACGTACTACCCGATGACCGTGAAGAAGCACCTGCGCGCCCAGGAGGTGGCCCTGGAGAATCGTCTCCCCTGCCTCTACCTGGTCGACTCGGGCGGCGCCTTCCTCCCCATGCAGGACGAGGTCTTCCCCGACCGGGACCACTTCGGCCGCATCTTCTACAACCAGGCGCGCATGTCCGGCGCCGGCATCCCGCAGATCGCCGCCGTCCTCGGCTCCTGCACGGCGGGCGGCGCGTACGTCCCGGCGATGAGCGACGAGGCCGTCATCGTCCGCGGCCAGGGCACGATCTTCCTCGGCGGCCCGCCGCTGGTGAAGGCCGCCACCGGCGAGGTGGTCACGGCCGAGGAGCTCGGCGGCGGCGAGGTCCACTCCCGGATCTCGGGCGTCACCGACCACCTCGCGGAGGACGACGCGCACGCGCTGCGGATCGTACGGAACATCGTGGCGACCCTGCCCGAGCGCCAGGCCCTGCCCTGGTCGGTCGAGGCGCCGGAAGAGCCGAAGGTGGACCCGTACGGGCTGTACGGCGCGGTCCCGGTCGACTCGCGCACCCCGTACGACGCACGCGAGATCATCGCCCGGATCGTGGACGGGTCCCGCTTCCAGGAGTTCAAGTCGGAGTTCGGGCAGACGCTGGTCACCGGTTTCGCCCGGATCCACGGCCACCCGGTCGGGATCGTCGCCAACAACGGCATCCTGTTCTCCGAATCCGCCCAGAAGGGCGCGCACTTCATCGAGCTGTGCGACCAGCGCGGGATCCCGCTCCTCTTCCTCCAGAACATCTCCGGCTTCATGGTCGGCAAGGACTACGAGGCCGGCGGCATCGCCAAGCACGGCGCCAAGATGGTCACGGCCGTGGCCTGCACCCGGGTCCCGAAGCTGACCGTGGTCGTCGGCGGCTCGTACGGCGCGGGCAACTACTCGATGTGCGGGCGGGCGTACTCCCCGCGGTTCCTGTGGATGTGGCCCAACGCCAAGATCTCCGTGATGGGCGGCGAGCAGGCCGCCTCCGTGCTCGCCACGGTCAAGCGGGACCAGATCGAGGGCGCCGGCCAGGAGTGGCCGCTCGAGGACGAGGAGGCCTTCAAGGCCCCGGTCCGCGCGCAGTACGAGGAACAGGGCAACGCCTACTACGCCACCGCGCGGCTGTGGGACGACGGGGTCATCGACCCGATGGAGACCCGGCAGGTGCTGGGACTGGCCCTGACCGCGTGCGCGAACGCCCCGCTGGGCGACGCGGGCTTCGGCATCTTCCGAATGTGACGTGTGACGTGAGGACTTCTTCGATGTTCAGCACTGTTCTGGTCGCGAACCGGGGCGAGATCGCGGTCCGGGTCATCCGCACGCTGCGGGAGCTCGGGGTGCGGTCCGTGGCCGTCTTCAGCGACGCGGACGCGGACGCACGGCACGTAGGGGAGGCCGACACGGCCGTCCGGATCGGCCCGGCGGCGGCAGCCGAGAGCTACCTGTCGGTGGAGCGGCTGCTCGACGCGGCGCGGCGCACGGGGGCCGAGGCCGTCCACCCGGGCTACGGCTTCCTCGCGGAGAACGCCGCCTTCGCGGCCGCCTGCGCGCAGGCGGGCCTGGCCTTCATCGGGCCGCCTGCCTCGGCGATCTCCCTGATGGGCGACAAGATCCGCGCCAAGGAGACCGTGAAGGCGGCCGGCGTCCCGGTCGTGCCCGGCTCCTCGGGCAGCGGCCTGTCGGACGCCGAACTGGTCGCGGCCGCCGAGAAGATCGGCATGCCGGTGCTCCTGAAGCCTTCGGCGGGCGGCGGCGGCAAGGGCATGCGGCTCGTCCGCGACGCCGGCCTGCTGGGCGAGGAGATCGCGGCGGCGCGCCGCGAAGCCCGCTCCTCGTTCGGCGACGACACGCTGCTCGTGGAGCGGTGGGTGGACCGGCCGCGGCACATCGAGATCCAGGTGCTGGCGGACGCGCACGGGAACGTGGTGCACCTGGGCGAGCGCGAGTGCTCGCTCCAGCGGCGCCACCAGAAGGTGATCGAGGAGGCCCCGTCGGTCCTGCTCACGCCGGAACTGCGGGCCTCGATGGGCGCGGCGGCGGTGGAGGCGGCGCGCTCGTGCGGGTACGTCGGCGCGGGCACGGTGGAGTTCATCGTCCCGGGCGGGGACCCGTCCTCGTACTACTTCATGGAGATGAACACCCGTCTCCAGGTCGAGCACCCGGTGACCGAGCTGATCACGGGCCTGGACCTGGTGGAGCAGCAGCTGCGGGTCGCGGCGGGCGCCGAGCTGGCATTCACGCAGTCGGACATCACCCTCACGGGGCACGCCATCGAGGCGCGCGTCTGCGCCGAGGACCCGGCGCGCGGGTTCCTGCCCTCGGGCGGCAAGGTCCTGGCCCTGTCCGAGCCGTCGGGCGGGTCCGTACGGACGGACTCCGGGCTGGTGGCCGGGGTCGACACGGGGTCGACGTACGACCCGATGCTGTCGAAGGTGATCGCGTACGGGCCGGACCGGGCGGCCGCCCTGCGGGTGCTGCGGGGCGCGCTGGCGGACACCGTGATCCTGGGTGTCCAGACCAACGCCGGGTTCCTGCGGCGGCTGCTGGCCCACCCGGACGTGGTCTCGGGCGACCTGGACACCGGGTTGGTGGAGCGGGACCTGGGCTCGTTGCTGCCGGAGGGCGTCCCGCCGGAGGTGTACGCGGCTGCGGCGCTGCTGTCTGTCCCCCACCCCGCCCCTTCCCGGAACCCGGGGCTCCGCCCCGAGGCCCCGGTCCGCGATCACCGGACGGGCCGGGAAGGTTCCGGCGGCTCCGCCGCCTGGGTCGACCCGTTCGGGGCGGCCAACGGCTGGCGCCTCGGCGGTACCCCGGCCTGGACGGTCCACCACTTCCGGCTCCCCGGCCAGGACCCCCTCACCGTCCGCACCCGCCCGTACGGATCCGACACGGAGCTGCTCCTCACACCCGCAGTCGGCAGCGGCGCCGGCCAAGATCCGGCCCCGCCGGCGATTGAGGCGCGGGGTCCGGGGCAGAGCCCCGGGATGCCGGCCCTCGGCCGGATCGTCAGCCGCACCCGGAGCCATCTCACCATCGAGGTCGACGGGGTCACGCACCGCTTCGCGTATGCCGCATCCCCCGAGGGGACTTGGCTCGGCCGCGACGCGGACAGCTGGCACGTCCAGAACCACGACCCCGTGGCAGCAGCCCTCACCGGCGCCGGGCACGCCGGCGCCGACACCCTCGCCGCCCCCATGCCCGGCACCGTCACCGTCGTCAAGGTGGCCGTCGGGGACCAGGTCATCGCGGGCCAGAGCCTGCTCGTCGTCGAGGCGATGAAGATGGAGCACGTCATCTCCGCCCCGCACGCCGGGACCGTCACCGAACTCGACGTCACCCCGGGCACCACCGTCGCCATGGACCAGGTCCTGGCCGTGGTCACCCCCGAAGCGGAGGAGGAGGGCGCGTGAACGGGCTGCCCATGACCGTCCCGGCCCCCGGGCTGCCGGCCCGCGTCCGCATCCACGAGGTCGGCGCCCGCGACGGGCTGCAGAACGAGAAGACGGCCGTACCCACCCACGTCAAGGCCGAGTTCATCCACCGGCTGGCCGCGGCCGGGCTGACCACCATCGAGGCGACCAGCTTCGTGCACCCCAAGTGGGTGCCCCAACTGGCTGACGCCGAGGAGCTGTTCCCGCAGCTCCAGGACCTGGCCGGGGTCCACCTCCCCGTCCTGGTCCCCAACGAGCGCGGGCTCGACCGCGCCCTGGCCCTCGGCGCGGGCCGCATCGCGGTCTTCGGCTCGGCGACCGAGACCTTCGCCTCGCGCAACCTCAACCGGACCGTCGCCGAGTCCCTCGCCATGTTCGAGCCCGTCGTGGCCCGCGCCAAGGAGGGCAAGGCGCACGTCCGCGGCTATCTCTCCATGTGCTTCGGCGACCCCTGGGAGGGCTCCGTCCCGGTCCACCAGGTGGTCCGCGTGGCCAGGGCCCTGCTCGACCTCGGCTGCGACGAGCTCAGCCTCGGCGACACCATCGGCGTCGCCACCCCCGGCCACGTCCAGGCCCTCCTCAGCGAGCTCAACGAGGAGGGCGTCACGACCGACCGGATCGGCGTGCACTTCCACGACACCTACGGCCAGGCCCTGTCCAACACCCTCGCCGCGCTCCAGCACGGAGTGACCACCGTCGACGCCTCCGCAGGCGGCCTCGGCGGCTGCCCGTACGCGAAGAGCGCCACCGGGAACCTCGCCACCGAGGACCTGGTGTGGATGCTCGACGGCCTCGGTATCGAGACCGGCGTCGACCTGGCCGCCCTCACCGCCACGAGCGTGTGGATGGCCGAACAGCTGGGACGCCCCAGCCCCTCCCGTACCGTCCGCGCCCTCTCCCACAAGGAGTAACGAAGACATGCCCCTCGACCACCGGCTCACCCCCGAGCACGAGGAACTCCGCCGCACCGTCGAGGCGTTCGCGCACGACGTCATCGCCCCCAAGATCGGTGACCTGTACGAGCGGCACGAGTTCCCGTACGAGATCGTCCGCGAGATGGGCCGCATGGGCCTGTTCGGCCTGCCCTTCCCGGAGGAGTACGGCGGCATGGGCGGCGACTACCTCGCCCTCGGCATCGCCCTGGAGGAGCTGGCCCGCGTCGACTCCTCGGTCGCCATCACCCTGGAGGCGGGCGTCTCGCTGGGCGCCATGCCCATCTACCTCTTCGGCACCGAGGAGCAGAAGCAGCAGTGGCTGCCGAAGATGTGCGCCGGCGAGGTGCTCGGCGCCTTCGGCCTGACGGAGCCGGACGGCGGCTCCGACGCCGGCGGCACCCGCACGACGGCCGTCAAGGACGGCGACGAGTGGGTGATCAACGGCTCGAAGTGCTTCATCACCAACTCCGGTACGGACATCACCGGTCTGGTCACCGTCACCGCGGTGACGGGCCGCAAGGCAGACGGCCGCCCGGAGATCTCCTCGATCATCGTCCCGTCCGGCACCCCCGGCTTCACGGTGGCCGCCCCCTACTCCAAGGTCGGCTGGAACTCGTCGGACACCCGCGAGCTGGCGTTCGACGACGTGCGGGTGCCGCTGGCGAACCTGGTCGGCCAGGAGGGCCGCGGCTACGCCCAGTTCCTGCGGATCCTCGACGAGGGCCGTATCGCGATCTCGGCGCTCGCCACGGGCCTCGCGCAGGGCTGCGTGGACGAGTCGGTGAAGTACGCGAAGGAGCGCAAGGCCTTCGGCCGGCCCATCGGCGACAACCAGGCCATCCAGTTCAAGCTGGCGGACATGGAGATGCGCGCCCACATGGCGCGGATCGGCTGGCGTGACGCGGCCTCCCGCCTCGTGGCCGGGGAGCCGTTCAAGAAGGAGGCGGCGATCGCGAAGCTGTACTCCTCGACGGTCGCCGTCGACAACGCGCGCGAGGCCACCCAGATCCACGGCGGCTACGGGTTCATGAACGAGTACCCCGTGGCGCGCATGTGGCGGGATTCCAAGATCCTCGAGATCGGCGAGGGCACCAGCGAGGTGCAGCGCATGCTCATCGCCCGTGAGCTGGGCTTCGCCGGCTAGACACCGCAGATCGCAGTACGCACGAGGGGGCCTTGAGGAAACTTAGGGCCCCCTTACCGTTTTCGGCCAAGGTTAGGCTAACCTTCCCTCCGAACGGCCCAGTGGCCGCCCGGCACGCACGAAAGCGGACATCGACATGCCCAAGTCCCGTACCTCCTACCTCTCCCGTCGCGGTCTCATCGCCGCCGGCGGCGCCCTCGGCCTCGTCGCGGCCCTCACCGCATGCGGCGGCTCCGACTCGGCGAAGAGCGAGGCGGGCGACAAGGACAAGGGCGCTTCGGCCTCGGGCGCCTGGAACTTCAAGGACGACCTCGGCAAGGACATCAGCCTCAAGGCCAAGCCGAAGAACATCGTGGCCTACACCGGCACCGCCGCCGCGCTCCACGACTACGGCGTCCAGGTCAAGGGCGTCTTCGGCCCGACCAAGACCGCCGACGGCAAGGCCGACAAGATGGCCGGCTCGATGGACGTCTCCAAGGTCGAGATCCTCGGCAACGTCTACGACGAGTTCAACGTCGAGAAGTACGCGGCCCTCCAGCCCGAGCTGCTGGTCACCAACACCTGGGACGGCAGCTACTGGTTCGTCCCGGAGGCCTCCAAGGACAAGATCCTGAAGCTGGCCCCGGCCGCCGCGATCGGCGTGGGCGGCGACGCCTCCCTCGACAAGGCGCTGGAGCGCACGGCCGACCTCGCCAAGTCCCTGGGCGCCGACCTGAACACCAAGCAGACCGCCGACGCCAAGGCCCGCTTCGAGTCGGCCGCCACCAAGGTCCGCGAGGCCACCAAGGCCAACCCGGGCATCAAGGTGCTCGTCGGCTCCGGCTCCGCCGACCTGTTCTACGTCTCCACCCCGAAGACCTCGGCCGACCTGAAGTACTTCGAGACCCTCGGCGTCGAGTTCGTCGCCCCGGAGCAGGACAAGCTGGACGCGGGCGGCTTCTTCGAGAGCCTCAGCTGGGAGAACGCCGGCAAGTACAAGGCCGACCTGGTCCTGCTCGACAACCGCACCGGCACGCTGCAGCCGGAGGAGCTGAAGGCCAAGCCGACCTGGGCCGAGCTGCCCGCCGTCAAGGCCGGCCAGGTCGCCCCGCGCGTGACCGAGCCGATCTACTCGTACGACAAGTGCGCCCAGATCCTCGAGGACCTCGCGAAGTCCATCCAGAACGCCAAGAAGGTCGGCTGACCCTCGGCGACCCGACCAGGCACCGTTTCCACTGACGAGGGGGGACTCTCCGCATGACCGCCACCGCACCCGACGCCACGGTGTCCGACGCCACGGTGTCCGACGCCACCGCATCCGGCACCGCCCCGGCCGCCGCCCACTTCCGGTTCTTCGAACTCGAAGTGCTCCGCACGCGCCGCCTCGGGCACTCGTTCCTGCGGGTCACGTTCGGCGGGGAGTCCCTCTCGGGCTTCCGTTCGGGCGGCTACGACCAGAGCCTCTCGCTCTTCCTGCCGCCCGCCCACCAGGAGCACACCGTTCTCCCGTCCACGGACGAGGACACCTGGTTCGCGGCCTGGCGCGGAATGCCGGACGAGGAGCGGCCGGTGATGCGCTCGTACACCGTGCGCGAGCAGCGCCGTACGCCCGAGGGCGCCGACGAGGTCGACATCGACTTCGTGCTCCACGGGGACACCTCCCCGGCCTCGTACTGGGCCGGCCGGGCGGTGACCGGCCGCCGGATCACGGCGATCGGCCCGGCCGTCGCGGAGAACAAGTCCGTACGGTTCCAGCCGCCGGCCGGCACCGACGCGTTGCTCATGTACGCGGACGAGACCGCGCTCCCCGCGGCCGCCGCGATCCTGGACCGGCTCCCCGCCGGGACCCGGGTCGCCGCATGGTTCGAGGTCCCGCACGCCGACGACCGGCTCGTCCTGCCGACGCTCGCCGACGCGGACATCACCTGGATCGTGCGGGGGAGCGGCGCGGGCAAGGAGCGCACCGAGCGCGTACTGGAGGCGCTCCGGGCGGCCGAACTGCCGGTCGCCGAAGCTCCGTACGCCTGGCTCGCGGGCGAGTCCGGCACGATTCGTGCGGTCCGCCGGCATGTCGTGCAGGAACGTTCCATCGACCGGCGCGCGGTGCGTTTCACCGGGTACTGGCGTCTCGGTGCGAGCGAGGAGGAACTCCTCGCCGAGGCGTACGCGGGCCAGGCGGCCAGCGAGGAACCCACGTCCGAGCTGTAGCAACTCCCGCTTTCCCCACCCCTCTTCAGCGATGGGCCCCGGTTTTCGGCCGGGGCCCATCACTATTTGGCCTGAAGGTTAGGTTAGGCTAACCTAAGAATCACCTTCCCCACCCGCTTCTTTTCCCTGCCCGGAGGAACGTTGATGCGCTCGCATCTGCTGAATGAGACGACCGCGGACCTGTACCGGCGTGCCGTCACGGAAGGCGTCGAGCGCGTCGCTGCCAAACTCGCGACCACCGAGCGGCCGCACACCGGCATATCCGTCGACGAACTCGCCCCGGTCATCAACCGGATCGACCTGGACCGGCCCCTCGAAGACCCGGCCGCCGTCCTCGACGAGCTGGAAGAGGTCTACCTGCGCGACGCGGTGTACTTCCACCACCCGCGCTACCTGGGCCACCTCAACTGCCCGGTCGTCATCCCCGCCGTCCTCGGCGAGGCCGTCCTCTCGGCCGTCAACTCCTCCCTCGACACCTGGGACCAGTCCATCGGCGGCACGCTCATCGAGCGCCGCCTGATCGACTGGACCGCGCAGCGCATCGGCCTCGGCCCGGACGCGGACGGCATCTTCACCTCCGGCGGCAGCCAGTCCAACTTCCACGCGCTGCTGCTGGCCCGCGACGAGGCCTGCCGCAAGGTCATGCAGAGCGGCGAGCGGGCGCTCCCGAAGTCCGAGGTCCTGCCCAAGCTGCGCATCTTCACCTCCGAGGCCAGCCACTTCAGCGTCAAGAAGTCGGCCGCCATGCTCGGGCTAGGCTACGAGGCCGTCATCGCCGTCCCGGTCGACCGCAACCGCCGCATGGACACCTCCGTGCTCGCCCTCGAGCTGGAGAGCTGCGCCCGCGAGGGCCTGTTCCCGATGGCCGTCGTCGCCACTGCCGGAACCACCGACTTCGGGTCCATCGACCCGCTCCCCGAGATCGCCCGCCTGGCCGCCGAGCACTCAGCGTGGATGCACGTGGACGCCGCGTACGGCTGCGGACTGCTGATCTCCCCCACCCGCCGGCACCTGCTCGACGGCATCGAACTGGCCGACTCGGTCACGGTCGACTACCACAAGTCGTTCTTCCAGCCGGTGAGTTCCAGCGCGATGCTGGTCCGCGACCGCGACACCCTCAAGCACGCCACGTACCACGCGGACTACCTCAACCCCCGCCGCATGGCGGAGGAGAGGATCCCGAACCAGGTCGACAAGTCCATCCAGACCACGCGCCGCTTCGACGCGCTCAAGCTCTGGATGACCCTGCGCACCATGGGCGCCGACGGTCTCGGCTCGCTCTTCGACGAGGTCATCGACCTGGCCGCGGCCGGCTGGGACGTCATCGACGCCGACCCGCGCTTCGAGGTCGTCGTCAAGCCCCAGATCTCCACCCTGGTCTTCCGCTACGTGCCCGCGGGTGACGTCCGCAAGGACTTCGTCGACGAGGCCAACCTGCACGCCCGCAAGGCGCTGTTCGCCTCCGGCGAGGCGGTCGTCGCCGGCACCAAGGTGGACGGCGACCAGTACCTGAAGTTCACCCTCCTCAACCCGCAGACCACGACGGCCGACATCGCTGCCGTCCTCGACCTCCTCGCGTCCCACGCCGAGCAGTACCTGGGAGAATCCCTTGTCCACGCCTCGTGAGCCCCGCCAGCCGTTCGATTTCATCGGTATCGGCCTCGGTCCCTTCAACCTGGGACTCGCCTGCCTGACCGCTCCGATCGACGAGCTCGACGGCCTCTTCATCGAGACGAAGCCGCACTTCGAGTGGCACGCCGGGATGTTCCTTGACGGTGCGCACCTGCAGACGCCGTTCATGTCGGACCTGGTCACCCTGGCCGACCCGACCTCGCCCTTCTCCTTCCTGAACTACCTGAAGGACAAGGACCGGCTGTACTCGTTCTACATCCGGGAGAACTTCTACCCGCTGCGGACCGAGTACAACGACTACTGCCGCTGGGCCGCCGACCGCCTCGACAACGTGCGGTACTCCACCTCCGTCACGCAGGTCACGTACGACGAGCAGGCCGGCCTGTACGAGGTCCACACCGACCGCGGCGAGACCCACCTGGCCCGCCGCCTGGTCCTGGGCACCGGCACCCCGCCGTTCGTCCCGCAGGCCTGCGCCGGACTCGGCGGCGACTTCACGCACAACTCCGCGTACATGCAGAACAAGGCGGAGCTCCAGCAGAAGAAGTCGATCACGCTGGTCGGCTCCGGCCAGAGCGCGGCGGAGATCTACTACGACCTGCTCTCCGAGATCGACGTGTACGGCTACCAGCTCAACTGGGTGACCCGCTCCCCGCGGTTCTTCCCGCTGGAGTACACGAAGCTGACGCTGGAGATGACCTCCCCGGAGTACGTGGACTACTTCCACGCGCTGCCCGAGGAGACCCGCTACCGGCTCGAGCACCAGCAGAAGAACCTCTTCAAGGGCATCGACGGCGAGCTCATCAACGCCATCTTCGACCTGCTCTACCAGAAGAAGGTCACCTCGCCGGGCCCGGTCCCGACCACCCTGCTGACCAACACCTCGCTGAACTCGGCGGCGTACGACACCACCACGGGCGCGTACACCCTGGGGCTGCGCCAGGAGGAGCAGGAGCGCGACTTCTCCCTCGCCACCGAGGGCCTGATCCTCGCGACGGGCTACAAGTACACGCTCCCGGAGTTCCTGAACCCCGTACGCGAGCGCCTGTCCTTCGACGGCCACGGCCGCCCCGACGCGGCCCGCAACTACAGCATCGACGTGACCGGCCGCGGGGTCTTCCTGCAGAACGGCACGGTCCACAACCACTCCATCACCGCCCCCGACCTGGGCATGGCCGCGTACCGCAACGCGTACATCATCGGAGAGCTCCTCGGCCGCGAGTACTACAAGGTCGAGAAGTCCATCGCGTTCCAGCAGTTCGCCGCTCCGGAAGGCACGCACGCATGAGCACCACCGAAATCCTGTACCACCGCGTCGACGCGGACCTCGGGACCTTCTCCGTGAGGCCCCTGGACCCCTTCGCCGACGCGGAGCTGCTGCACGGCTGGATCACCCACCCGAAGGCCTCGTTCTGGATGATGCAGGACGCCTCGCTCCCGGACGTCGAGCGCGAGTACATGCGGATCGCCGCCCACGAGCACCACCAGGCCTTCATCGGCCTGCACGAGGGCCGCCCGGCCTTCCTGATGGAGACGTACGACCCGAGCGAGCTGGAGCTCGTCGGCCTGTACGACGCCCGGCCCGGCGACGTCGGCATGCACTTCCTCGTCGCCCCGAGCGACACCCCGCTGCACGGCTTCACCCGCGCCGTCATCACCACGGTCATGGCCGCGGTCTTCGCCGACCCGGCCACCGAGCGCGTCGTGGTCGAGCCGGACGTCGCCAACACCGCCGTGCACGCCCTGAACGAGGCCGTCGGCTTCGTACCGGAGCGGCAGGTCACCAAGCCGGAGAAGGAAGCCCTGCTGAGCTTCTGCACCCGCGCGCAGTTCGAGACGGCCACCGGCCTGACGGGAGCCTCCATATGAGCCTCGCCGACGCGATCTCTCACCTCTCCCCCGAACTGTGGGCCCGCGCGAACCGCGCACTGGTCCGCAAGGCCCTGGCGGAGTTCTCGCACGAGCGCCTGCTGGCCCCGAAGCCCCTGGGCGGCTCGGCGTACTCGGTCCTGAGCGACGACGGCACCGTGGAGTACCGCTTCACCGCGGCCCTCCACGCCCTGGACCACTGGGCGGTCGACGAGGCCTCCGTCACCCGTCACCGGGACGGCGCCGAGCTGCCTCTGGACGCGATCGACTTCCACATCGAGCTGAAGGACGCCCTCGGTCTCAGCGCCGAGGTCCTGCCGGTGTACCTGGAGGAGATCTCCTCCACCCTGGCGGGCTGGGGCTTCAAGTACACGAAGCCCGAGGTCCCGGCCGCCGTCCTGGCGAAGTCCTCCTTCCAGGACATCGAGACGGGCATGACCGAGGGCCACCCCTGCTTCGTCGCCAACAACGGCCGGCTCGGCTTCGGCGTGCACGAGTACCTCTCGTACGCCCCGGAGACGGCGAGCCCCGTCCACCTGGTGTGGGTGGCGGCCCGCAAGGACGTCTCGACGTTCACGGCCGGCGCCGGCCTGGACCACGACTCGTTCATGCGCGAGGAGCTGGGCGGGGCCGCCGTCGCGGGGTTCGAGGCCAAGCTGTCCGCCCTGGGCCTGGACCCGGCGGACTACCACTTCCTGCCGGTCCACCCCTGGCAGTGGTGGAACAAGACCACGGTCACCTTCGCGGCCGAGATCGCGAACCGCCGTCTGGTACTGCTCGGCGAGGGCGAGGACGCGTACCTGGCCCAGCAGTCGATCCGTACGTTCTTCAACACCACGACGCCGACGAAGCACTACGTGAAGACCGCCATCTCGGTCCTCAACATGGGCTTCATGCGCGGCCTGTCGGCGGCCTACATGGAGGCCACCCCGGCGATCAACGACTGGCTGCACCAGCTGATCGAGGGCGACGAGGTCCTGCAGTCGGTGGACTTCTCGATCATCCGCGAGCGCGCGGCCATCGGCTACCACCACCGCCAGTACGAGCGCGCCACGGACCGCTACTCGCCGTACCGCAAGATGCTGGCCGCCCTGTGGCGCGAGTCCCCGGTCAACCACCTCCGGGAGGGCGAGCGCCTGGCGACGATGGCCTCGCTGCTGCACGTCGACTCCGAGGGCAAGTCCTTCGTCGGCGCGCTGATCGAGGAATCGGGCCTCACCCCGTCGCAGTGGCTGAAGCCGTACCTGCAGGCCTACCTCCTCCCGCTGCTGCACTGCTTCTACCAGTACGACCTCGCGTACATGCCGCACGGCGAGAACACCATCCTCGTCATCGAGAACGGCGTGGTGAAGCGGGCGGTCTTCAAGGACATCGCCGAGGAGATCGTGGTCATGGACCCCGACGCGGTGCTCCCGCCGGCCGTCGAGCGCGTCAGGGCCGACATCCCGGAGGACATGAAGCTCCTGTCGATCTTCACCGACGTCTTCGACTGCTTCTTCCGCTTCCTGGGCTCGATCCTGGCCACGGAGGGCATCTGCGAGGAGGACACCTTCTGGCGGGCGGTCGCGGAGTGCGGCCACGCCTACCAGGAGTCGATGCCCCAGCTGTCGGAGCGGTTCGAGCGGTACGACCTGTTCGCCGAGGAGTTCCAGCTGTCCTGCCTGAACCGGCTCCAGCTGCGCAACAACAAGCAGATGGTGGACCTCGCCGACCCGGCGGCCGCCCTCCAGCTGATCGGCACCCTCAAGAACCCCGTCGCGCCTTACGCATCGCGGCGGTGATCAAGGGGGGTGCGCTGCCGAATACGGTCCCTCGGCAGCGCACCCGCCCCTCCGGCAGCCCCTCTTCCCGGCTACGGCCAGGGCACGTCCGGGGCGCGGTAGTACGTGATGTCCTGGGCGTCCAGCCTCGGCCCCTGGGCCGCCACGCGCTGCCGGTACTCCGTCCAGTTCCGCGGGCCCGGGCTCCAGCCGAGTTCCGCGAGGCCCAGGACCCGGGGGAAGGCCATGAACTCCAGGTCCGGGCGGGTGGCGATGGTCTCCGTCCAGAGCGGGGCCTCCACGCCCAGGACCGCGGACTCCGGGACGCCCGTCAGGTACGCACCCGGGTTCCAGTCGTAGGCCCTGCGCACCGGGACGAAGCCCGCCCAGGCCAGTCCCGGCTTCGTCGTCAGGTCGTACTTCATGTCCAGGTACAGCCGGTCCGCCGGGGACAGGATCAGCAGGTGGCCCGCCTTCGCGGCCGTGGCCACCGCCGCCTTCTCGGCGGCCGGGGTCCTGTCGTGGCCCCAGTACTGGAGCACCGCCCCCGGCGCCGGGCGGGCCGTCGCCAGCTGGTGCCAGGCCACCACCGTCTTGCCGTGCCGCCCCACCACCTGCTGGGCGCGGTCCATGAACGCCGCGTAGTCCGCCGCCGGCGTCGAGAGCGCCTCGTCGCCACCGATGTGCAGGTAGCGGCCCGGCGTCAGCTCCGCCAGCTCGCCGAGCACCTCGTCGATGAACTCGTACGTCCGCTCCTTGCCGACGCACAGCGAGCTGAAGCCG
Organism: Streptomyces sp. NPDC032745; assembly: GCF_055579465.1. NCBI lineage: Bacteria > Bacillati > Actinomycetota > Actinomycetes > Kitasatosporales > Streptomycetaceae > Streptomyces > Streptomyces sp. NPDC032745. The sequence continues at coordinate 405,192 of NZ_JBVING010000004.1, forward strand.
ACCTTGATCCCGGTGTAGCGCTCGCGCGCCTTCCCGTCGCAGTTCAGTTCCGCGTACGAGGCCAGGGCCGCGTTCACGTGCCCGGGCATGTCGATCTCCGGGACCACGTCCACGTACCGCTGCGCCGCGTACGCCACGAGGTCGCGGTACTGGTCCTTCGTCCAGTACCCGCCGGGCCCGCCGCCGACCTCGCTGCCGCCCCCGTACTCCGCCAGCCGCGGCCAGGAGTCGATCGCGATCCGCCAGCCCTGGTCGTCGGTCAGGTGCAGGTGCAGCGTGTTGACCTTGTACTGGGCGAGCTGGTCGACGTACCGCTTGACCTGCTCGGCCGTGAAGTGGTGGCGGGCGATGTCGAGCATGGCGCCCCGGTACGCGAAGCGGGGCGCGTCGGTGATCTCGCCGCCGGGCACCGTGCCCGGGCCGGCCACCGGCAGCAGCTGGCGCAGCGTCTGCCCCGCGTGGAAGAGCCCCGCCGGGGTCCGGGCGGTCAGCGTGACCCCGCTCGGGCCGGACTCCAGCCGGTACCCCTCGGCGCCGACGCCCTCGGCCTGCTCGTCCAGGCGCAGCCGGATCCCGTCGCCGCCGGCCCCGTCGACCACCGGCAGCGGGAGCCCGCTGGGGCCCCGGAGCTGCTGCGCGAGGAGCTCGCCGACCCGGCGGACCTCCTCGCCGCCGCTCGCGCCGGTACGGATGACCGTGCCCGCCCCGACGCCGTACCCGGGGCCTTCGGCGCGTACGGATGCGGGCGCCGGCAGGAGCTGTTCGTAGGGGGCGAGGACGGCGGGGCGCTCGTCCCCGGGTCTGGCGTCGTCGCCGGGGGACGTGGCGCAGGAGGCGGCTGCGCCGAGGAAGAGGAGGGTGCCGAGCGTGCGTCGCAGGACTCTCATAAGGCAGGTATAGGCCAACTGGCCTGCTGTGGCCGGTGCGAGAATCGGTGGATGGCGGAAATCATCCAGAAGGACGGCACATGGACCTTCGACGGGGACGCGGTGCGTATCGTGCCCGGCCGCGACAAGGGGGTGGGGCTGCTGCGCCAGACGCTGGGCGAAGTGGTCGTACCGCTGCGCGCGCTCGCCGGGGTCAGTTACGAACCGGGCCGCAAGACGGGCCGGTTGAGGCTGAAGCTGCGTGACGGCGCCGACCCGCTGCTCCAGGTGACGGGCGGGCGGCTGCCGGAGGCCTCCGACCCGTACCGGCTGACCGTGGAGGCGGACCGGACGGGGGTGGCGGAGTACTTCGTGGACGAGGTCCGCAATGCGCTGCTGCTGGACCAGGTGGACCCCGGCCCGGCGGACGTGTACCTGCTGCCGGGGCCGGCCGTACCGATCACGGTGGCCGCGGGGGACGGGACCGTGGCCTTCGACGGGGACCGGGTGGCGCTGGACTGGAACTGGACGACGGAGGAGGCCAAGAGTTCCGGCGGTCCGCGCGAGTTCCGGGTCGCGGACCTGCGGGTGGTGGAGTGGTCCCCCTCGAAGGGGCTGGACAACGGGTGGATCCGGTTCACGCTGGCGGGCGCCCCGGCGGCTCCGGCGCCCAAGTACGACCCGTACACGGTGGAGCTGTTCGGTTTCAAGAAGGATCCGCTGATGGCGCTGGTCGCGGCGGCCGTGGCGGTGCGGATGCCCCATCCCCGCGGTGCCTCGGCGCCGGCCGAGGCCCCCACGGTCCGGTCCGCGGCGCCGGTGCCGGAGCTCGCGGCCTCGGCCCCCGAGCCGACGGCCCCCGAGGACCACGACGCCCTGCTGCGCCGGCTGCGCGAGCTCGGCGATCTGCATCAGGGGGGCATCCTCACGGCCGAGGAGTTCGCCGCAGCCAAGCAGGCCATTTTGCGCCGTTTCTAACCGCTTCATGAGTGGATTTACGCATTCCGCTGGTCTGGACCAGATGGATCCTGCCCGGTTTCGGGCAGGATCTTTGCGTTCGCGGCCGCAGCCCGTCAGTATCTACGAGTGCTCGACCGCCGCCCGTCTCATGACGATCTTGTCGACCACCTGGTGCGCAGCACCGCGCTGCAGCGCGGCGAGGCCGCCCGGGTGGTGCTCGACGTCCTCGCGTACTTCGACGAGACGACCGAGGAATTCGTGCGCCGCCGCCACCGGGAGCTCCAGTCCGGCGGTGCGGTCAACGCGGAGATCTTCGAACGGATCGCGGCCGAGCTGCCGCACCGCGCCGTGGCGCCACCGGAGCTCTCGCTCCGGCAGCTGCGCCGCATCGTCTACGGCTGAGCGACAGGGCCTGCCGACGGCAGGGCGCGGCGACAACAGCGGCAAGAGCAACCGAACTTCAGGAGGGGCAAGACTTTATGTGCGGAATCGTGGGTTACATCGGCAAGCGTGACGTGGCACCGCTGCTGCTGGAAGGCCTGCAGCGACTGGAGTACCGCGGATACGACTCCGCGGGCATCGTCGTCAACAGCCCGAAGTCCCCCGCTCTGAAGGTGGTCAAGGCCAAGGGTCGCGTCCGCGAGCTGGAGTCCCGGGTACCCAAGCGCTTCACCGGCACCACCGGTATCGCCCACACCCGCTGGGCCACCCACGGCGCGCCGAGCGACATCAACTCGCACCCGCACCTGGACGCCGAGAGCAAGGTCGCGGTCGTCCACAACGGCATCGTCGACAACGCCGACGAGCTCCGCGCCAAGCTGGAGTCCGAGGGCGTCGTCTTCGTCTCGGAGACCGACACCGAGGTGATCGTCCACCTCGTCGCCCGCTCCCAGGCCGACACCCTCGAGGAGAAGGTCCGCGAGGCCGTCAAGGCCCTCGAGGGCACCTACGGCATCGCCGTCATGCACGCCGACTTCGCCGACCGCATCGTCGTGGCCCGCAACGGCTCGCCGGTCGTCCTCGGCATCGGCGAGAAGGAGATGTTCGTCGCCTCGGACGTCGCCGCGCTCGTCGCCCACACCCGCCAGGTCGTCACCCTCGACGACGGCGAGATGGCGACCCTCAAGGCCGACGACTTCCGCACCTACACCACCAGCGGTGCCACCACCACGGCCACGCCGGAGACCGTGGAGTGGGAGGCCGCCTCGTACGACATGGGCGGCCACGACACGTACATGCACAAGGAGATCTCCGAGCAGCCCGACGCGGTCGACCGCGTGCTGCGCGGCCGGATCGACGACCGCTTCAACACCGTGCACCTGGGCGGCCTGAACCTGGACCCGCGCGAGGCGCGCGGCATCCGCCGGGTCAAGATCCTGGGCTGCGGCACCTCGTACCACGCGGGCCTCATCGGCGCCGGCCTCATCGAGAGCCTGGCCCGCATCCCCGCCGACGCCGAGCCGGCCTCCGAGTTCCGCTACCGCAACCCGGTCGTGGACCCCGACACCCTCTACATCGCCGTCTCGCAGTCCGGTGAGACGTACGACGTGCTCGCCGCCGTGCAGGAGCTCAAGCGCAAGGGCGCCCGCGTCCTCGGCGTCGTCAACGTGGTGGGCTCCGCGATCGCCCGCGAGGCCGACGGCGGTGTGTACGTGCACGCCGGTCCCGAGGTCTGCGTCGTCTCCACCAAGTGCTTCACCAACACGGTCGTGGCCTTCGCGCTGCTCGCCGTGCACCTGGGCCGGATCCGGGACCTGTCGGTCACCGACGGCAAGCGGATCATCGAGGGCCTGCGCAAGCTGCCCGCGCAGATCCAGGAGATCCTCGAGGGCGAAGAGGACATCAAGAAGCTCGCGGCCGAGTACGCCGAGGCCAAGTCGATGATGTTCATCGGCCGGGTCCGCGGCTACCCGGTGGCCCTGGAGGCCTCCCTCAAGCTGAAGGAGATCTCCTACATCCACGCCGAGGCCTACCCGGCCTCCGAGCTCAAGCACGGTCCGCTCGCGCTCATCGAGCCGGCGATGCCGACGGTCGCGATCGTCCCGGACGACGACCTGCTGGAGAAGAACCGCGCGGCGCTCGAGGAGATCAAGGCCCGCAGCGGCCGGATCCTCGCGGTCGCCCACCGCGAGCAGGAGAAGGCCGACCACACCATCCTCGTGCCCAAGAACGAGGACGAGCTGGACCCGATCCTGATGGGCATCCCGCTCCAGCTGCTGGCGTACCACACGGCCCTGGCCCTGGGCCGGGACATCGACAAGCCGCGCAACCTGGCGAAGTCGGTCACCGTCGAGTAGTCGCACCGAGCACGCGGAACGGCCCCCGGGGGATCCCCCGGGGGCCGTTCTGCGTGCTTCCGCTTCCGTGCTTCCGCTCCCGTGCTTCCGCTCCCGTACGCCGGCCGCCCCGGCCGGCCGCGCTCAGCCCGCGGCGACCGCGCCGCTGCCGGAGGCCTTGCCCAGTGCGGTGGGCCAGTGGGCCAGCGCCGCGGTGGCGCCGTACCAGAACAGCAGCCCGGAGACCGCGGCCACCCAGCCGGCGGCCTTGGCGAGCCCGCCGCTGTCGGCGAAGGAGCCGACTGCGAGGAGCAGCAGGGAGAGGGTGAGCAGGGCGTACGTGCCCTGACCGAACAGTCCGCCCGAGGCACTGACCGTGAGGGTCAGCGCGAGCAGGGCGAAGAGGACCAGGAACAGTCCGGCGGCGTGTGCCGAAACCTTTCCGTCCGCCCCCGAGGCCCAGGTGAACCAGAAGGCGCCGAGGCCCGCGTACGCCGTGCCGTTGAAGCCGTTGCCGCCGCGGAACTCGAGGATTCCGAGGACGAACAGGGCGAGACCGCCGACGTAGGTCGCGAGTGACACGGAGTTGGCCGCGGACACGCCGCTGACGATGCCCGTGTGGCCGATACCGAATGCGAGAAGGGTGAGACCCAGGGCTATGTTCCCGAGGGTCGAAGTCGAGGCCGTGCTTCCCGCAGAGACACCATTGTCCACGGCGGGCTCCCTTCGATCTGCAGTTGTTTGCTGCGTCCCAGCAGCATTTATCTACCCTTTACATGCGGGTTCACAACCGCACAACCGACGTACAGTGGGTTACGGAATGACAACGACCGGTCGCTGTGCGCGCTTGGCCAGCCGGCCCGCCACCGACCCGAAGATCCGGCCCACGATCCCGTGCGTGGAGCCGACCACGATGGCGTCCGCCGAGTACTCCCGGCCGACCTCCTCCAGCTCGTGGCAGATGTCCCCGCCCCGCTCGACCAGGATCCAGGGCACCTCGGCCAGGTAGTCCGCGCAGGCGAGCTCCAGCCCCAGCACCTCGGTGCGGTGGTCCGGTACGTCCACGAAGACGGGCGGCTCGCAGCCGGCCCACACGGTGGTGGGCAGCCGGTTGGCCACGTGCACGATGATCAGACCGGATCCGGACCTGCGCGCCATCCCGATCGCGTACGCCAGGGCGCGCTCACTGGACGTGGAGCCGTCGAACCCCACCACGACCCCGTGCCGGAAGGCCGGGTCGCAGGGATGACGTGTCTGTTCCGCCGCGCGCAGGTCGCTCGACGCGTGATCGGCGAGGGGTTTGCGCTTGCGGTCCGCGGGTTCGGGGAATTCGTGACCGGCCATGGATGTCTCGGCGAAGGGGTCCTCGGGGGAAGGGACAGGGCGACGGGGCGACATTGGGCGGAAGCGACGATTGAAAAATCGACGACTCAGGGTGACGGAGCTCTGTCCGGGAAGTATCTTCCCAAGCCCATACCCACCAGGGTACGGCGACACTCCTGTCCTGCACAGGGCATGCCGCCCTTGAAGAGCGTCCCAGGGAGCATGCCGGAGCGAGGGCTCCTTGGCAATGGCCGCTGCCCCCTACAGCCAGTGACGAGCGGCAGCGCGCGCCACCCGTGCGCGCAGTGACCGAGCGCAGCCGCGCACCGTTGGACAGGCGTCCGACCGTCCAGGAAGAGCCCGCAGGGAGCACGCCGTGCCCGGCCATCCGGTCCACCCCGTCCAGCCCGCTCAGCCGACCCAGTCCGTCCGCTCCGTCCGGACCGCGCAGCACGCCGGCACCACCCCGCATTTCACCCCCGCCGCCGTTCACCCGTCCGTGCGCCCCGGCAGACGCCCCCATGACGACCCCGCGGGTGACGTGGTGCGCTGGGCCGCCTTCAGCTGCCTGCTCGTCCCCGTGGTCCTCGTCGTCTACGGGACCTCCTTCGGCGGGGCCGCCGTCGCGACCCTCGGGCTGGTCGCCGTCACGGCCGCGTGCCGGGCGATGCTGCGGTACTCGGAGAAGGCGGAGCGGACCTCCCCGGTCCTCGCGGAGGACCGGCTGCCGCCGGGCGGACACCGCCGGCGTTCGCGCGCCGGGGCCGGCTCCGGGGGCCGTGCGCGCCGCGGCTGTCACTCCTCTGGTGGAATCTCCCCTGAGGACTGACTGATTCGCACACCCACACCCGCATGTTTTCAGCCAACTTCCCGGCACAGTGGGGTTCTTGCCGGAATGCCCCATCAACCCCCCTACCACCAGCGACTACACCGCCAAGGGGGCTCCGAGACCCTACGGGTACTGGCCATGGCCGGACGGCGAGCTTCCCACTCCGGTAGCGGAGTGGAACGCTTCCTGATCGAATGCTTTTCGCCAAGTTGCCAAGTCGACATAGCGCTGCGTGCTGAACTTGTCACGCCGACACCACGGGACGCAGTAGATTCGATCATGTATTTACGGCGGGGGATCCACGTGCAAGGCCGAGGGGAAACGTGCAGGTGCGACCAGACCAAGGAGTCGCGACACCCAAGGGGGGCTTAGCCATGAGCCAGGATTCCACCGCCGTCGTCGCGGACGCCGGCAGGAAGCTCGCGGGGCGTCGCCGCAGGGAGATCGTCGCGGTGCTGCTGTTCAGCGGCGGGCCGATCTTCGAGAGCTCCATTCCACTTTCCGTGTTCGGCATCGACCGGCAGGACGCGGGAGTTCCACGCTATCGACTGCTCGTGTGCGCCGGGGAGGACGGTCCTCTGCGGACCACCGGCGGACTCGAGCTCACCGCGCCGTACGGGTTGGAGGCGATCGCCCGGGCAGGCACGGTCGTCGTTCCCGCCTGGCGCTCGATCACTTCACCGCCGCCTCCGGAAGCGCTCGACGCACTGCGTCTGGCGCACGAGGAGGGCGCCCGGATCGTCGGACTGTGCACGGGAGCCTTCGTGCTCGCCGCCGCCGGTCTGCTGGACGGCCGGCCCGCGACGACGCACTGGATGTACGCGCCGACGCTGGCCAAGCGGTACCCGTCCGTCCATGTCGATCCGCGCGAGCTGTTCGTCGACGACGGCGACGTGCTGACGTCCGCGGGCACCGCGGCCGGAATCGACCTGTGCCTGCACATCGTGCGCACGGACCACGGCAGCGAGGCGGCCGGGGCACTGGCCCGCCGGCTCGTCGTCCCGCCGCGCCGCACGGGCGGCCAGGAGCGCTATCTCGACCGGTCGCTGCCGGAGGAGATCGGCGCCGACCCGCTGGCCGAGGTCGTCGCATGGGCGCTGGAGCACCTCCACGAGCAGTTCGACGTGGAGACCCTCGCCGCCCGGGCGTACATGAGCCGGCGCACGTTCGACCGGCGCTTCCGCTCGCTGACCGGCAGCGCGCCGCTGCAGTGGCTGATCACCCAGCGGGTGCTCCAGGCACAGCGGCTGCTGGAGACCTCCGACTACTCGGTCGACGAGGTCGCCGGGCGCTGCGGGTTCCGCTCGCCGGTCGCCCTGCGCGGGCACTTCCGGCGGCAGCTGGGGTCCTCCCCGGCCGCCTACCGCTCGGCCTACCGGGCGCGCCGGCCGCAGGCCGACGTGTCCCAGGTGGCCGAGATCCAGGGGAACCCGGTACCGCACCAGCGCACTCCGCAGCCCCAGCGGGCCGCGGCGGCCCTGGCCGCGGCCGGCCCGACGGTGACCGAGCTGTACGCCCCGAGCCGGGCCCTGCGCGAGCACGCGTAGCTCCCGCGACGGGCACTGCCTGACGAAGGTCCCCCTCATCGGTCGTCACCGATGCGGGGGACCTTCCGCGTAATCCGCATAAGCTGGGCCGCATGAACGATCGCATGGTGTGGATCGACTGCGAGATGACCGGGCTCTCGTTGACGGACGACGCACTTATCGAGGTGGCCGCACTGGTCACCGACTCGGAGCTCAACGTGCTCGGCGAAGGCGTGGACCTCGTGATCCGCCCGCCGGACGCGGCCCTGGAGACCATGCCCGACGTGGTGCGCGAGATGCACACCGCCTCCGGACTGCTCGAGGAGCTGGCCGGCGGGATCACCCTTGCGGACGCCGAGGCGCAGGTCCTGGCGTACGTACGGGAACACGTGAAGGAGCCCCGCAAGGCTCCGCTCTGCGGGAACTCGGTCGGCACCGACCGCGGCTTCCTGCTGCGTGACATGCCCGCGCTGGAAAGCCACCTGCACTACCGGATCGTGGACGTGTCCTCGGTCAAGGAGCTGGCCCGCCGCTGGTACCCGCGGGCCTACTTCAACAGTCCGCCGAAGACCGGCAACCACCGGGCGCTCGCGGACATCAAGGAATCCATCGCCGAGCTGCGCTACTACCGGGAGGCGGTCTTCGTGCCGCAGCCCGGGCCCGACTCGGACACCGCCCGGGCCATCGCCGCCAAGCACACCCTGTCCGCCGAATAGGACCCGGCAGGACCCTCCGGAGACGGGTCGGGGAAAAGGGGGGCGCGAGCACCCTCCCGGACCCTGTACCCTTTTCTTCGGCCGGTCGGTTTTCCGACCGGACATGGTGGGTGTAGCTCAGCTGGTAGAGCACCTGGTTGTGGTCCAGGTGGCCGCGGGTTCAAGTCCCGTCACTCACCCTGCGAGAGGGCCCCGGTCCGCGAAAGCGGACCGGGGCCCTCTGCGTTTCCGGGCAGCCCTGACCGGTTACCAGCCGCCGGTCAGGGTCGTGGAGCCGGCGAACGAGGCGTCGCCGCGACCGGCCCAGCTGCGGAGCTCGCCGGTGCTGTCGTCGCGGGCGATCAGGTCGCTCCTGCCGTCGCCGGTGAAGTCGGCCGCCACGGTCTGGGTGAAGTTCCAGCCGCCGGTGACGGTGACCGGGGCGTTGAAGTAGCCGCCGGCGTTGTGGGTCCACATCTTGAGGTTGCCGGAGCCGTCACGGGCGATGATGTCGGCCTGGTGGTCGCCGTTGAAGTCGGCCGCGGCGGTCTGGGTGAAGTTCCATCCGGCGGTCAGGACCACACCGGCGCCGAAGGTGCCGTCGCCGTGGCCGGCCCAGATCTTCAGGTTCCCGGAGGCATCCCGGGCGATCAGGTCGGTCCTGCCGTCGCCGTCGAAGTCGGCGGCCGCGGTCTGCGTGAAGTCCCAGCCGCCCGTCACCGTGGTGCCCGAGCCGAACGTGCCGTCGCCACGGCCGTTCCAGAGCTTCAGGTCGCCGGAGGAATCGCGGGCGATGAGGTCGGCCTTGCCGTCGCCGGTGAAGTCGGCCGCCACGGTCTGGGAGAACGGGCGCCAGCCGCCCGTCACGTCGACGGCGGAGGCGAAGGTGCCGTTGCCGCGCCCGAGCCACATCTTGAGGTTGCCCGTGGAGTCCTGGCGCGCCACGAGGTCCCGGACCCCGTCGCCGTTGAAGTCCGCCGCCGCGGTCTGGGACATGTTCACGCTGGGGCCGTCAGCCCCCCGGAGCAGTGTGTCGGCAAGGACCTTGGTGCCCGCGTCGCCGAAGTGGAGATGGTCGTCGCCGCCCGGCTTGAGCATGCTCGCCAGGAGCTGGGAGGGCATGTCGGGGTCCCGGGTGGCGAGGTCGAAGTCGGTGCGGGCGTCGGCCTCGCTCGTCGTCCTGATGAAGGCGTTGACCTGCTGGCGGGCGTTCTCCTTGGCGTCGCTGTAGGCCGAGTACCCGCCGAATGCAGGGATGGTGGCGACGACCACCCGGATGCCGCGCGCCTTCGCCTGGGCGCAGATGCGGCGGATGGCGTCCTTCACGGACTCCGCGGACGCGCTGTCGTGGGCGAGGTCGTTGATGCCTTCGTAGAGGACGAGCGTACGGACGTTGCTCTGGGCGAAGACGTCGCGGTCCAGCCTGCTCAGTGCGCCGGGTCCCGCGGTGTCCGCGCGGTCGCCCAGCAGACGGTTCGCGCTGATGCCGGCGTTGACGACGCCGGCCGTCTGGGAGGTGCTGTTCAGGGCCGCCGCATAGTGGTCGGGCCAGCGCTGGTTCCTGTCCGGGGTGGAGTGCGCCCCGTCGGTCTGGGAGTCGCCCAGGGCGACGACCGTTCCGATGTTCTCGGCCGCGGCGACGTCGACACCGCTGACCAGGGTCCCGTACGAGAGGGTGCCGGGGAACGCGGTCGCGCCCGTGTCCGCGGTGTGGTCGCCCGCCTGGCGGCCGCTGACGAAGGAGGTCGTCAGGGCGTAGTCGTGCGTGGGGACCACGGTGACCGGGTCGGGGAGGTAGATGCTGACCAGGAGGTTCTTCCCGGCGGTGACGGGGAAGGCGACGGGGTCGCTGTAGATTTCGCCGCCGGCCGGGAGGAGCGTCTCCTGGTCACCTGCGAACGTCAGGGAGACGGGTGCCTGGGCTGCGGCCGCGCCGCCGGCCTGGACCTGGGAGGCCACGGTCACGTGGCCGAGCCGGATCGGCTGCGGCGAGAAGGTGTTGGCGAACCGGATCCGGGCCGTGCCGCCGCTGGTGTGCGGGTTCACGACCATGCGCAGGGTCTGCTGTGCCCAGCCCTGCGGGGCCGGCGGCTGGGCCGAGCCGAAGGCCGTGCCCCAGCTGCCCGCCCAGAACTTTCCGCCCGGCGCGGCGGGTGTGCTACGTACCGCGATGTCGAACACGTGCAGGGCGGCGGCCCCCGGGGCGGCGGCGCTGCCGGTCTTGGGCAGGGTCACCGACGTGACGGTCTTCTTCGGGTCGAGCGGCACGGTGACCGCGTAGAGGCGGGCCGGGGCCGCCTGCTGTCCGGATGCGGTGTTGCGGTGGTCCAGGCTGAGTGCCGCGGTCGCCGTTCCTCCCGCGCTCCAGTCGCCGACCTCCAGGGTCTGCTGCGCCGAAGTGCCGTCGCTGTAGGTCACGGTGACGGGGGCGGCGACGGCGCCTGAGGTCGCCGATGCCAGAAATCCGAGGGCGTTGCCGGACCCCCGTACCGCGAGGGTCTGGCCCGTCGCCAGCACGTTGTCCGGCCGGCCGGGGGCGACGTCCGCCCGGGTGTAGGTCGTTCCGTTGAGCGTGACGCGCGTGCCCCGCAGCCAGCCTGCCTTGTCCAGGTCGGTGGCCGACAGGCTGTGCCCCGCGGCGTCGAAGTCGGCCGCGCCGGGTTCGCCCTCCGGGCTGATCGCCGTGTTGTTGAACGCCTCGCGCACCGTGCTGTACGTCGCGGCCTGGGCAGGGGCGGCGGTGGCCGTGACCAGCCCGCCGGCAGCCAGGGAGAGAGCCAGTGGCAGGGCCGTGGTCCGCATCCGGCGGAGTGTGCGTCTCGGAAAGGGCATCGGAGGGTTCCTCGGGTCGGGGACGGCGCTGCCGCCCGGGCGTCGTGGCGCCGGGCGGCAGCGTGGGGCGGAGAGTTACCAGCCGCCGGTGAGCTTGGCGGCGGAGCCGAAGGTGGCGTCGCCGCGGCCGGCCCAGATGTTGAGGTTGCCGGTTGCGGTGTCGCGGCCGATCAGGTCCGCCTTGCCGTTGCCGTCGAAGTCGGCCGCGGTCGTCTGGGTGAAGTCCCAGCCTGCGGTGACGGTGACCGGGGCGTTGAAGTAACCGCCGGCGTTGTGCGTCCACATCTTCAGGTTCCCCGACCCGTCCCGCGCCACGATGTCGGCCTGGTGGTCGCCGTTGAAGTCGGCCGCAGCGGTCTGGGTGAAGTCCCAGCCGGAGCTCAGCTGCGCGCCGGAGCCGAAGGTGCCGTCACCGTGACCGGCCCAGATCTTCAGATTCCCCGAACCGTCACGGGCGATCAGATCCGCCTTCCCGTCACCGTCGAAGTCCGCAGCAGCGGTCTGCGTGAAGTCCCAGCCACCCGTCACCTGGACCGCCGCACCGAACGTGCCGTCACCACGACCGCTCCACCGCTTCAGATTCCCCGAACCGTCACGGGCGACCAGATCCGCCTTCCCGTCACCGTCGAAGTCCGCAGCCACCGTCTGCGTGAAACTCCACCCACCCGTCACCTGGACCGGGGCGTTGAAGTAACCGCCCGCATTGTGCGTCCACATCCTCAGGTTCCCCGACCCGTCCCGCGCCACGATGTCGGCCTGACCGTCACCGTTGAAATCGGCCGCGGACGTCTGGGAGTTGACCGGGGCGGGCAGGCTGTCCTCCGGGTACGGATCGGCGTGGTCCGCTGCGAGACCGGCCGCCGGCCCGCAGTTCGGCCAGGCCCCCTGGCCCTGGACCTTCAGGACCTTCTCGGCTATGAGGATCTGCTGCTTCTTCGTGGCCAGATCGGCCCGGGCAGCGTACGTGGTGCCCCCGAAGGCCTGCCAGGTGGACTGCGTGAACTGCACTCCGCCGTAGAAGCCGTTGCCGGTGTTGATGGCCCAGTTCCCGCCCGACTCGCACTGGGCGACCTTGTCCCAGGTGCTGACGGCGGCGGCCTGGGCGGTGCCGGCCGTGGCGACGAGGCCGAGGACGGTGGTGCAGGTGGCGAGCGCGGCGGCGGATGCCACTGCCATGCGGGAGGAGAACGGTCGGAGCGACATGCTGGAAGTCCCCTTGAGGGCAGATGCGGTGGGATCGGGCTGATGTGCGCACGGGAGCAGCGCGGCTCGCTCGAGGCCGTGAGCGGTGTCACGGCGAAGGGGCTCTGGCTCAGGAGCTGCTCAGGTGCGAGGCGTTTCGGGGCTGCCGCCCGGGTGTCGTGGCGCCGGGCGGCAGCGTGGGGCGGAGAGTTACCAGCCGCCGGTGAGCTTGGCGGCGGAGCCGAAGGTGGCGTCGCCGCGGCCGGCCCAGATGTTGAGGTTGCCGGTGTTGTCGTCCCGGCCGATCAGGTCCGCCTTGCCGTTGCCGTCGAAGTCGGCCGCGGTCGTCTGCGAGAAGTCCCAGCCGCCCGTCACCTGGACCGGGGCGTTGAAGTAGCCGCCGGCGTTGTGCGTCCACATCTTCAGGTTCCCGGAGCCGTCACGGGCGATGATGTCGGCCTGGTGGTCGCCGTTGAAGTCGGCCGCAGCGGTCTGGGTGAAGTCCCAGCCGGAGCTCAGCTGCGCGCCGGAGCCGAAGGTGCCGTCACCGTGACCGGCCCAGATCTTCAGATTCCCCGAACCGTCACGGGCGATCAGATCCGCCTTCCCGTCACCGTCGAAGTCCGCAGCAGCGGTCTGCGTGAAGTCCCAGCCACCCGTCACCTGGACCGCCGCACCGAACGTGCCGTCACCACGACCGCTCCACCGCTTCAGATTCCCCGAACCGTCACGGGCGATCAGATCCGCCTTCCCGTCACCGTCGAAGTCCGCAGCCACCGTCTGCGTGAAACTCCACCCACCCGTCACCTGGACCGGGGCGTTGAAGTAACCGCCCGCATTGTGCGTCCACATCCTCAGGTTCCCCGACCCGTCCCGCGCCACGATGTCGGCCTGACCGTCACCGTTGAAATCGGCCGCGGACGTCTGGGAGTTGTTCAGCTGCACGTCCTCGACGATCTTGTCGTAGCGGCGGGGGCTGAAGGTGCCGTGCCCGGAGAAGTACGGGTAGGGGATCTCGCGGTGGACCGCACCCACGCTGCCCGCCTGCTCGTACGCGTCGTACCGGGTGTGCTCGGCGTTGGCCCAGCCGTTGAAGATGACCACATGGCCGCTGGCACCCGGGTCCGGGTTGAGCATGATGTCGCCCGGCTTGAGGGAGTCCTTGCTGATGGAGGACGTGAAGTCCAGCAGGGTGCCCGTCGTCTCCCCGTAGTTGTTGGCCGAGGAGGAGGCGAGGTGCCAGGCCATGGAGACGAAGCCGGAGCAGTCGGTGCGGTAGCGGCCGTTCGCGTCGGTGCGATAGCTGGTCATGCTGTAGGGGACACCCGCGTCCACCCAGGTCTTGGCCCGCGCTATGACCTCGCTCCGGCTGATCTGGCCGCCCACGCTCGAGTCGGCGGCGGTCTGTGCCTGCGGGGCCAGGAACAGCCGGCCGGTCTTGGCGGTCTTGGCCGCCTTGGCGGCGGCCGCGTCCAGCTCGGCCTTGGTGGCGGTGGTCGGGTTGGGCACCGTCGGGGTGAACGGCGTGATCGTGCCGGTGTCGGCCTGAGCCGACTGCACACCGGCCGGCGCCGCGGGAACGTCTGCGGCCTGCGCCGGGACCGTGGTGGTCAGGACGACGGAGGCGAGGCCCGCGGCGAGCAGAGCGGCGGCGGACGAACGGCGCAGGGAGCGAGACATCGAAGAACTCCAGTGAGGTTGGTGAATCGAAGAAGGCGGTGGGCCGCGAGCGAGGGCGCGTCGGGGCAGCCCCGAGCGGCTCGGCGGCGAAGTGGCGTTTTCGGCACGCCTGGTGAAAGACCGTCGGCTCAGGGGGCGGCGACGGTGTAGCCGTGCGCGGCGATGGGTGTGTCCGCCCGGGTGAGCAGGGTGCGCATCTGCTCGAGGGCCGAGGCGTCGCAATGGGCCCGTACGAAGAGGAAGAGGTCCAGACCGTGCTCGGTGGGGCGGGGCCGGATGTGCTCCAGGCCCTCTGCCTGCGTGGCGTGCGCCCAGAGCAGGTCGTGGATGAGGTGGGAGGCGCCCTGGGGAGCCGGTCCGGGGAGGGTTCGGTGCAACGAGGCCTGGATCACCCGCACGTTTCGTCAGTCCCAGCCGATCACGTGCTTGTCGGCGGCCGCGGAGTCCCATCCGATGACGGAGGAGTTGGCGGAGACCGAGTGGTACGAGTCCCAGCCGATCACGCCGGTGCCTGCGGCGGGTGCGGCGACGGCGGCGGAGGCGGCGCCGATGGAGAACAGAGCGGTGAGGCCGGCGGCAGCGATGAAGTGCGTGGTGCGAGACATGACGTTCCCCCGAGTAAGGCGATGGCGGTTGCGGTGCAGGTGGTGCGCGCTGCTCCGGTACGACCTTTCGGCCCTGGCCTCGGGTGGGGCTTCCGTGCCCCGCCGTCCCGGTGATCAATATCTTGCTGCCCAGGTCAGGGGCCCGGAAGGGGTTCAGGCTGGCACCGAGCTGCCTGGCAGCTTGGTGTCGCCCGCCCCGAATACCGGTCGCCCGGCTTAAGATCATCTACAGACGGACCGACGTGCCCGTCTGTACGAAACAGCTGGGGGGCTGCGCATGCTGGAAGCGTTGGGACTCGACGGGGACGTGGAGTCCGTGTACCGGGGGATGCTGGAGGACCCGTCGGGCGGGCTGGCCGAATTGGGGGCACGCCTCGCCCTCCCGGAGGCCCGTATACGGGGCGCGCTGGACCGGCTCGTCGACCTGAACCTCCTGGCCTCCTCGCGCGAGAGCTCCGGTGGACTGCGCGCTGTGAGCCCCGAGGTGGGCCTGGAGCTGATCCTGCGCCGCCAGGAGGAAGATCTGGCGCGGCGCCAGCAGCAGCTCGCCGCGAGCAAGGCCGCGGCGGCGCAGGCCATCGCCGAGTACGCCGGCCTGCGGCCGAACACGGAGACCGACGGCACCGAGCGGCTGGTGGGGATCGACGCCATACAGGCCCGGCTGGAGGTCCTGACCCACGAACTCGCCGAGGAATGCCTCGCGATCATCCCGGGCGGCGCCCAGTCGCAGGCCAGCCTCGACGCCTCGCGCCCGCTGGACGAACGGGCGATGGCCCAGGGCGTCCAGTTGCGGGCCGTCTACCAGGACAGCGTCCGCAACGACCCGCCCACGCTGGGCTACGCCCAGTGGACCACCGAGCGCGGCGGCCAGGTGCGTACCAGCCCTGTGCTGCCGCCGCGGCTGCTGGTCTTCGACCGTACGACGGCCATCGTCCCGATCGACCCGGCCAACTCCCGGCTCGGGGCGCTGTGCACGACCGCGCCGGGCATCGTCACCTCGCTGATCACGCTGTTCGAGCAGACCTGGGAGACCGCGGTACCGCTCGGCGCGGACCGCAAGCAGCCGACGGAGGACGGGATCAGCGCGGGCGAACGGGAGCTGCTGAAGCTGCTGGCGTCCGGGCTGACGGACGAGGTCGCGGGCAAGCGCCTGGGTGTCTCGCTGCGCACCGTACGTCGCCAGATGGCCGGGCTGATGGAACGCCTGCACGCCACCAGCCGGTTCGAGGCCGGCCTCAAGGCGGCGCAGCGCGGCTGGCTCTGACCGTATCGCCTGAGCCACCCCGCCGCCGCGGCCGGCCGGGCTGCTCAGGCCCTCCGTGGCGGGGTGAACTCCAGCTCAGGGCACCGCCGTTGGCCCCGGGCATCGCGGCGGTTCAGGCGCGGAAGGCGTCCGCGTGGTCCTCGGCCCAGGTTTCGAAGGAGCGGGCCGGGTGGCCGGTGAGGCGCTCGACGGCATCGGTGATCTCGACCGGGAGCCCGTCGCTCGCGGCCCAGTAGTCGAGGAGCGCATCGGCGTAGGGGCCGGGTATGTAGCCCTCGACCCCGGACTTCCACTGCTCGGCGGTGACGGACTCGAAGGGAACCGGGGCACCGAGTACCCCGCCGAGCACGGCCAGTTGGGTCGCGAAGGTCAGGGAGTGCGGGCCGGTCAGGTGGTACGCGCGGCCGCCGAGGGCGGGGTCGGTGAGGACGGCGAAGGCGGCCTCGGCGAGGTCGGTCTCATGGACCGGGTCGCAGTAGGCGCCCGGGTAGGGCAGCTGGACCGCGCGGCCGGACTTCAGCGACCAGGCCCAGCCGAGGGCGTTGCTCGCGAAGGAGCCGGGGCGCAGCAGGGTGGTGCGCAGCGGGGAGGCCAGCAGGGCCTCCTCGACGGCGAGATGGGAGGCGGACAGCGGGCTGTCGGCGGCGCCCGGCCCGAGCACCGACGAGGAGGACAGGAGCACGACGTGCTCGACTCCGGCGGTGACGGCCTCCTTGACGAAGCCGCCGATGGCGGCGGCCTCGGCGTAGAGGAAGACGGACCGGACGCCGGCCAGGGCGCCGGGGAAGGTCGAGGGATCGGTGAGGTCGCAGTGGACGGCATCGGGGGTGTCCGGCTCGCGGGAGGCGAGGCGGTGAGGGATGCCGTGGGCGGCGAGGAGGGAGACGAGGCCGCGGGCGACGGCGCCGCGGGCACCGGTGACGAGGATCGACATGGCAGGTTCCTGCTTCCTGTTCTGGAGCGCGGTTCACGCTAGGATGGATACGCGACACAGATTCTGCGCGATCAATATTCTGCGTCACACAGATAAATTTCAGGCATGGAGAAGCCGATGTCAACCGATTCCCCTCGTTCGAGTGCGGCCCGCGCCGAGTGGAGCCGCGCCGAGCTGCTCACGCGCATCGTCACCGAGAGCCAGCGGCACTACGCCGACTACTCGCTCTTCAACCAGGCCATGGCCGACCATGTCGGGCTGCACCCCACCGACATGCAGTGCGTCGCCCTCCTCGACATGGAGCCCGGCCCGGTCAGCACCGGCGACATCGCCCGCCTCACCGGCCTGACCTCCGGCTCCGCCACCCGCCTCGTCGACCGGCTGGTCAAGGCCGGCATCGTCGAGCGGCACGCCGACCCCCACGACCGCCGCCGCTCCCTCGTCTCCCTCGCCCCCGAGGCCCGCCGCCGGATCGGCGAGGCCTGGGACACCCCCGGCCGGGCCTTCGGCGCGGTCCTGGAGAGCTACTCCGACTCCGAACTCGCCGTCATCGCCGACTACCTGCACCGCGCCGCCGAGGTCGGCCGGGCCCAGGCCCAGCGCCTCAACTCCGGCGGCTGACCTCCGGGCCCCGCCTCCCCCGGGCGGACGCGCGGGTCTGCCGAAGCCCGCATTCCGCGGCTACGGTCCTGCCCGACGGGCAACGGTGCGCGCCGGAGACACGGGAGGGTCGGCGTGCGGATGGAGGTTGTCCGTGTCCGGATCCGACGCCGCCCCGGGCGGCTTCCGCGGAGTGTTCGCACTCGGCGGCAGCGCCCTGCCCGTCTACGCGTTCCTTGCGCGGCTGCCCGCCGCGCTGTGCCCCATCGGGACGCTCCTGCTCATCAACGAACGCGACGGCATCGGCGACGCCGGCACCGTCGCGGCCGCCCTCTGGCTCGGCCAGGCCCTCGGCGGTCCGGTCATCGGCCGGCTCGCCGACCGGCACGGCCACCGCCCGGTGCTCCTCGTCGCCTGCGTCGCGAACGCCGCCGTCCTGGCCGCCCTCGTCGCGGCCGTCCTCGGCGGGCTGCCGCTGCCCGCCCGGCTGGCCCTCGCCGTGGCCGCCGGGCTCACCGTGCCGCAGGTCGGCCCGCTGGCCCGGGCCCGCTGGGCGCACCTGGCGGGCGAGGACAAGGCCCTCGTCGGTACGGCCCTGTCCCTCGACACCACCCTCGACGAGGTCGGGTTCGTGGTCGGGCCCGCGCTCGCCGGGATCCTGGCCGTGACCGTGCACCCGGCCTCCGCGCTCGTGCTCGCCGCCGGGCTGATCCTGCTCTTCGGGACCCTGTTCGCCGTCCACCCGACCGCGCCCGGCCCCGTCGGCGCACCGGATGCCGATGCACGTGCCGACGTACGACTGTGGTCGCCGGACCTCGTGCTGCTGTGCGCGATGGCCGTGCTGCAGGGCGCCGCGTGGAGCGGGGCCAACACCGGGGTCAACGCGCTCGCCGAGTCACTGGGCGAGCCGGGAACGGCCGGGCTGGTGTGGGCGGCCATGGCCGTGACCAGCTCGATCGCCGGGTTCGTGACGGTCGCCCGCCCCGGGACCGCGGACCTGGCCGTACGGCTGCGCTGGAGCATCGGCGTACAGGCGCTGCTCACGCTGCCGCTGCTCGCCGTGTCGGGGCTGCCCGGCGCCGCCCTGGCCGTCGCCGGGATCGGGCTGGCCGTGGCCCCGCACCTGATCGCGCTGTTCGGGCTCGTCGAGCGGGCGGGCCCGGCGCAGCGGCGGGGCGAGGCCATGACCGTGGTGGGCAGCGGCCTGATCGTCGGTCAGGCGCTGGCCGCGGCGGCCGCCGGACCGCTGGCGGGGGCGTACGGCCACCGGGCCGCGTTCGCCGTGTCGTGCACGGCGGCGGCCGCCTCCGCGGTGCTCGCGTGGGCGGCCGCCGGCCGGGGGCGGGGCGGGGTACGGGGGCTGCCGCCCCGCCCTACTAGGACTTCATCGCCCCGAGACCCTTCGCCAGGTCCTCGGCGTTCATCACCGGACCGACCTCGATCTCGGCGTTGAACTGCAGGAACAGGTCCTCCAGCAGCGGCGGCAGCTGCGAGCTGTCCTGGAGGTCGAAGACCATCCAGCACGACCTGACGCCCTCGTGGAGCCCGAAGTAGGCGGCCTCCGGCTTGATGGCGTCCGTGAGCTTCTTCATGGACTGCTGCAGGGCGCCGCTCTTGATGCCCTCGTTCGTGGCCGCCGTGTCCAAGTGGGCCCGGAGCATGACTCTCATGCCTGACTCCTTCCGTCAGGCCCACACTCGGCGCACCCCTGGCGACCGGCAACATCTCGGCGCCCATCCGGGACGGCCCCTCAGCCGCCCTGCTGCGTACTCTGCCGCGCGCCCTGGATGTGGAAATTGAAGTCGGTGTGGCCGAGGGTCCCCATCAGGCGGAGCCAGATGGGCAGGAGCATCTCGGTGCCGCGGGCCGTCTCGATGCCGCCGAGGTCCAGGACGCTCGCCTCCGGCCAGCCGAAGGAGTACAGCAGCTCGCGTACGGACTTCTTGGCGTCGGCGTCCTCGCCCGAGAGGAACACGGTGTGCTCGCCCGGCACGCGCGCCGGGTCGACCATGATCTGGCAGTTCATCGTGTTCAGCGTCTTGACCACCCGCAGCCGCGGGAAGGTCCGCTGCAGCAGCTCGCCCAGGCTGTCGTCGTCCACCGGGTCCAGGGTGGGCGGGAACCCCTGCGAGAAGTCCAGCGGGTTGGCGATGTCGATCAGCACCTTGCCGTCCAGGTGCGCGGCGTCCGCCTCCGTCAGGGCGTCGACGCTGACCTGCCCGCCGGTGGCGTTGACCAGGACCTCGCCCTGCCGGGCGGCTTCCGGGAAGGGGGCGAGGCCGGCCTGCGGGTGGGCCTCCTGCCATTCGGCGTACTCAGTACGGGCGAGGGTGGCCCGGGGGTCCCGGGTGCCGATGACCACCTCGTGTCCGAGCGAGACGAGGCGGCCGGCCACCGTACGGCCGACGATCCCGGTGCCGAGGACTGCGTAGCGCATGACCAGTTCCATTCCGTTCGGGGGAAGGACAACCAACCACCCCGTACGGTATGCCGCCCGCGCCCGCCGTGGGCGAAGGCCGGCGAACCGGGCGCAGCGGCGAACCGGAGGACCGCCCGTCAGCCGCCGCGGCGCTTGCGGCGGCCGCGGCGCGTCCGCACACCGCCCGTACCGCCCCGCGCCCGGTCGTCCAGGGCGATCCACACCCTGACCTCGGTCCCGCCGAGCATCGACCGGCCGATCCGCACGTCGCCGCCCGTCGATTCCGCGACCCGGCGCACGATGTCCAGGCCGAGGCCCGTCGAGCCGTCCCGGCCGCCGTCGTTGCCGCGGCGCAGCGCCGCGTCCGGATCGGCGATGCCGGGCCCTGCGTCCGAGACGAGCACGATGACCGCGTCCCCCGCGTCGTGGACGTCCACCGCGAACGGGGTGCCCTCGGGGGTGTGCCGGAACACGTTGCCGAGCAGGGCGTCGAGGGCGGCCGCGAGCTCCGGCCGGGCGACCGGGAGCCGTACCGTACGGTCCACTCCCGCGAGCCGCACCTCGCGGCCCTCGTCCTCCGCCAGCGCCGACCAGAAGTCCATCCGGTCGCGGATCACCTCCGAGGCGTCGCAGCCCGCCCCGGCCCCGCCCGCGGCGGCCACGGGTGCGCGCTGTTCACGGGCCGTACGGATGATCGTGTCGACCTCCCGTTCCAGCTGTTCCACCGCCGCCCGGGTCTGCTCCGCGGCCGGCCCGTCGCCGAGCGAGGCCGTGTTGAGCCGCAGCACCGTCAGCGGCGTCCGCAGCCGGTGCGAGAGGTCCGCGGCCAGCTCCCGCTCGTTGGCGAGGAGTTCCACCACCTGGTCCGCCATCGAGTTGAACGCGACGGCCGCCGAGCGGAGTTCCTTCGGCCCGGCTTCCGGCACCCGCGCCCCCAGCCGCCCCTCCCCCAGCTGGTGCGCGGCGTCCGCGAGCCGCTCGGCCGGCCGCACCAGCCGGGCGCCGAGCCGGTCGGCGACCGCCACCGAACCCACGATCAGCGCCAGGCCGACGCCCGCGAGGACCACCCAGGCCGTCGCGACGCCGTTGCTGACCTCGCTCTCCGGTACGAAGATCTCCACGACGGCGATGTCCCCCGACCCGAGGGCGGTCGGCTGGAGCAGCGCCGAACCGCCGCCGGCCAGCGGGGCCGTCATCGCCCGGCCCATCCGCCGGGTCTCCGCCACGGCGTGCGCCCCGGCCCGGCCGGTGCCGATCTCCACCGGCGCGCTGCCGCCGATCGCGGGCACGTGGACCGCCATCCGCTGGGCCGCGCCCATCTGCGTGGACTCCACGGCCTTGCGCAGCTGCACCGGATCGGTGGTGATGGACAGGGTCGGCCCGATGGTGGCCGCCTGCCGCTCGGCATTGGAGAAGGCCCGGTCGCTGGCCATCTCCTGGACGACCAGCCCGAGCGGCACGGCGAAGGCCACGACCACCATGGCCGTGACCGCGAGGCACACCTTGACCAGCGCCCATCTCATCGCGCGCCCACCGCGCCCACCGCGTTCACGGCGTTCACCGCGCTCACCGGGGCGGTTCCAGCTTGACGCCGACCCCCCGCAGGGTGTGCAGATAGCGGGGACTGGCGGCTGTTTCACCCAGTTTGCGGCGCAGCCAGGACAGGTGCACGTCGATGGTCTGGTCGTCCCCGTAAGACTGCTGCCAGACCTCGGCGAGCAGCTCTCGCCGGGCCACGACCACCCCGGGCCGCCCGGCCAGGAAGGCCAGCAGGTCGAACTCCCGCCGGGTCAGGTCCAGTACGGCCCCGTCCAGCTCGGCCTGCCGCCGCAGCGGGTCGATGGCCAGCCCGCCCACCCGCAGGACCCGCGAGGGCGGCTCGGCCCCGGCGGCTGCGCGGGCGCGGCGCAGGACGGCGGACATCCGGGCGGAGAGGTGCTCCACGGAGAAGGGTTTGGTCAGGTAGTCGTCGGCGCCGTCGTTGAGGAGCCGGACGATCTCGGCCTCGTCATCGCGCGCGGTGGCGATGATCACCGGTACGTCGGTGATGCCGCGCAGCATCTTGAGCGCCTCCGACCCGTCGAGGTCGGGCAGCCCGAGGTCGAGGATGACCACGTCGAACCGGTGGTGGGCGACCTCGCGCAGCGCCTCGAGGGCCGTGCCGACGCTCCGCACGGTGTGCGAGGCCTCGGTCAGGTGCCGGATCAGGGCGGAACGTACGAACTGGTCGTCCTCGACCACGAGCACACTTGCCATGGGCGGCACCGTAGTCCATTCGGGGGACCACGCGGGGTGTCGGGACACCTCTGGGGCGAGTGGTGCAGTATGTGCCCTGATGCACCGAGGACTTGTTCATGCTCTCGCCTGGACGCTGGCGACCGGGGCGGCGGTGACGCTGTCCTGGTGGGGCGTGCACACGGTCATGTCCGGAACGGCCTACGATCCGCCGCTGGCGGTGCCGCTGACCACGCAGCCGCTGTCCTCCTCGACGCACCGCGCGGTGGCGCCGTCGCCCGAACCGGCCCCGGACTCACCGTCCCCCTCCCCCTCTCCCTCGGAGTCGCCCTCCGCCGCCGCCTCCTCCGCGAAGCCCGCGCAGAAGGCGGCCCCGCCGAGCCCGCGCCCGGAGGAGCAGCAGGGCGACGGCGGGGATCCGGGCAGGGTGAAGGCCTACCCGGTCACGGGTGGCCGGGTGGTCTTCGACCTGGGGACGTCCTCGGCCGAGCTGGTCTCGGCGACGCCGGACGCAGGCTGGCAGATGCAGGTGTGGAAGCAGCCGTACTGGATCCGGGTCACCTTCACCAAGGCGGGCCGGGAGATGTCGGTCTTCTGCACCTGGAACGGCCACCCGCCGCTGGTGGAGACGTACGAGGGCTAGCGACTTCCCGGAGGCCGCCCAGTCGGCGTCAGTCGGAGCAGGTCATGAGACGACTTGGATGTTCGTCGCCTGCGGCCCCTTCGTGCCCTGGCCGACGTCGAACGAGACCTTCTGGTTCTCCTCCAGCGCCCTGAATCCGCCCGACTGGATCTCGCTGTAGTGGGCGAAGAGGTCCGCGCTTCCGTCCGCGGGCGAGATGAACCCGTACCCCTTCTCCGAGTTGAACCACTTGACGGTGCCCTGAGCCATGCCGCTGTCTCCCTGCTGTTCGTACCCGCTCGCCCCGACGGGGCGTTCGAGACGAAGACCTACCCGCCCCCGCGGCGTTCGGAGCGCAAGGTCATCCGAACGAGGGCGTGTCGCGGCCGGTCACGGCCCCTCAGCGGAAGACGGACGGCGGGGGCTCGGGCGAGGCCACCGCCGAGGCGTCGGCGACCGGGGCCGCGCCGCCGGCGAAGTCGGCGAGGGCCCGGCCGTGCTCGACCCGGCCGGGATGCGGGTCGCTCGCCACCCGGCGGGTGAACTCGGCGACCGGCAGCTCCCGGTCGGCGGCCGCCAGTACCGCATTGCCGAACCGTTTCCCCCGCCACACCACCGGGTCGGCGGCCAGCGCCAGGTGCTCGAAGCGGGACGCGGCCGTCGCGATCTGGCCCTTCAGGTGCGCGAGCGGCGGCCCGTCCGCGAGGTTGGCCACGTACCACCCGCCGGGCGCGAGGGCACGGCGTACGTCGTCCAGGAACTCGGCGCTGGTCAGGTGCGCCGGGGTGCGCGCGCCGCTGAACACGTCCGCGATCACCAGGTCCGCCCAGCCGTCCGGGACCTTGGCCAGGCCCGCCCGCGCGTCCACCGCCCGGACCCGGACCCGCGCCTGCGGGTCCAGCGGCAGGTGTTCCCGTACGAAGGCCACCAGCGCGGCGTCGATCTCCACGACCTGCTGGGTCGAGCGGGGGCGGGCGGCGGCCGTGTAGCGCGCGAGGGTGAACGCGCCGCCGCCCAGGTGCACCACGTTCAAGGGCTGCCGGGCGGGCGCGACGAGGTCGATGAGGTGGCCGATCCGCCGCTGGTACGCGAAGTCCAGGTACCCCGGATCGGCCAGGTCCACATGCGACTGCGGGGCTCCGTCGATGAGCAGGGTCCAGGCGTCCGCGCGCTCGCGGTCGGGAGCCAGCTCCGCCGTACCGCCGGCCACCTGCCCGACGACCGCCTCGGAGGTACCGCGTCCGCGCTGTCTGCTGCTGCCTCTGCCCTTGCCTGCCACCACCCCATTGTCGCCGGTCAGCGGCAGTTGTCCGCCGCCTCGATGAGGCGGGCCGCCTCGCCGAGCGCGGCGCGCAGCACCTCCGGGTCGGTGACCGGACCGACGGCCTCCGGGGGGAGCAGCCAGCCGGTGTCCCCGGCGGTCGGGGAGACGTCGTCGAAGCGCATGCCGCGCCCGTTGGTCTGGGTGCACGCGCTGCCCGGCAGGTCCCAGGCGTCGGCGGTGCCGGGCGGGACGAGGAAGCCGAGGGTGTCGCCGGACCCGTCGTGCAGCACCGGGCCGACCCCGCCGGCCAGGCTGGCGGCGCGGCGGATGATGTCCACGGCCTCCAGGCCCTGCCTGGTGGGCACGGTCACCAGGTCCGGCGCCTCCGCCGGGGCGGCGACCGCGACGGCCACGACGCCCGGGGCGACCGCGACGGCCGGGACGGGGGTCGCACCCGAAGACGCGGGCGCGGTGTTCATTCCAGTGCTCTCCATGCCGCCCTCCACCAAGGGAACCCCTCCTCGATCCGCGTACGAGCGGGGCGGGAGTCAGCCCACACCCCGCATGGGCTCAACGCGCGAAAACGTCAACGGGTGCGGCGGCAAGACGCTGCAAAGGATGGCAGTTCATGGCGGATCGCGGGTGAGATATCCCTTTTGTAGCCAAACACCGTGTGAGCCGTCCGCCGCTGGCGGTACGTTCATGCGCGCCGGGCCCGGCTCCATCCCGCGGAACCGGCGGTGCGTCCCTTGCCAGAGAGGCCACGTCCATGGCGGCGTTCCCCCACTCACCCAATCAGACGTTCCGGCGGCTGCGCGGGCAGCACTCCCCGGCCGAGTTCGCGGCCATGGTGCGCCGGGCCGCGAAGGAGATCGGAGAAACGGTTTCCTGCGACGCCCGCTACATCGGCCGGGTCGAGTCCGGCGAGATCCGCTGCCCCAACTACGCGTACGAGCGGGTCTTCCTCCACATGTTCCCCGGCCGGACCCTGGCCGACCTGGGCTTCTCCCCGCGCGAGGCGGTGCGCGGCCGGTCGGCGCAGCGCACCGGCCCCTTCACCCACAAGGAGAGCGACGTGCTGCGTCGCGCGTTCATGGCGGG
The DNA here is from genome assembly GCF_055579465.1 of Streptomyces sp. NPDC032745. NCBI lineage: Bacteria > Bacillati > Actinomycetota > Actinomycetes > Kitasatosporales > Streptomycetaceae > Streptomyces > Streptomyces sp. NPDC032745. The sequence continues at coordinate 430,405 of NZ_JBVING010000004.1, forward strand.
CGGCTCCGCGACCGTGGCGGCCGCGACGATCGGCCTCCCCCTGCTCGGCGACACCCGCCGGCCGCCCTCCCGGGCCGGCGAGTCCGAGGCGGCGGCGGTCGAGGAAGCCGTGCGCCAGATCCGGCTGCTGGACGACCGGCACGGGGCCGACGCCCTGTACCGCAGGGCCGCCGAACCCCTGCGCGCCGCCTACGCGCTGCTGGATGCGGGAGCCGCGCGGCAGTCCACCGAAGACCGGTTGCACGCGGGCGCCGGCGAACTGGCCATCTCGGTGGGCTGGCTGGCCCACGACTCCGGCCGCTTCGAGGACGCCCGCTCGCACTACGCGGAGGCCCTGGCGACGGCCCGGGTCTCGGGGGACGCGGGCCTGGAGGCGCACGCGTTCAGCAACATGGCCTTCCTGGCCCGGGACTGCGGCCGGCCGCGGGAGTCGGTACGGGCGGCCCAGGCGGGCCGCCGCGCCGCCCGCTCCCTCGGTTCCCCCCGGCTGCTCTCGCTGCTCGCCCTGCGCGAGGCGGGCGGCTGGGCGGGCCTGGCGGACCGCAAGGCCTGCGAGGAGGCGCTGACCCGGGCCCACACGGAGTTCTCCCGCGGCGGGGCGGCCGCCGACCCGGAGTGGATGTCCTTCTTCGGCGAGGCCGAGCTGGAGTCCCTGGAATCGCGGTGCTGGGCGGCCCTCGGGGAGCACGCCCGCGCGGCCCGGCACGCCCGCCGCGCGGCGGACCTCCAGGATCCGCATTTCGCCCGCAACGTGGCCCTCTACACCGCCGAGCTGGCCGACGACCTGGCCCGGGCCGGCGCACCGGACGAGGCGGCCTGGGCGGGCGGGCGGGTCCTGGACCTGCTCACCGAGGTCCAGTCCACCCGGATCCGCTCCATGCTGTCGGGGACGGCCCGCACCCTCGTCCCGCACCAGCGCAGCCCCCGCGTGGCGGACTTCCTGACCCGACACGCCACGGTCTGACCGGCCGCGCCACAGCCTCACCGGCCCCGGCCCGGCCGCCCGGCCCGGTCAGCCGCTGACGTACTCGTACACCGCGCCGTCGGCGTGCCGCAGCGCTGCCCGCCGCCCGTTCGGCGTGTCGGCGGGCGCCGCGACGACCTCGGCCCCGGCCGCCTCGCCCTGCGCGACGACCGCGTCGAGGTCCGCAACGCCCAGGGTCGCCGCCACCCCCGCGAACCGCTCCGCGACCGCGTCCGGTCCGCTGAAGAGGAGGAAGGGCCCGACGGCCGCCAGCTCCAGGCCCGCGAACGCGAACCGGTTCGCCTGCTCGCCGGTCAGCTCTTCGTAGAAGACCGATGCCGCGTCGAGGTCGGCCACGCGTCGCCGCAGCACCACGGAAGTGATCGTCATGACCCCATCCTCGCAGCCACGCCGACCACTCAACCACCCATCCCTGTACGGGACTTCGGGCTGCGGTCAGACGTCCAGGTGGCCCGTGTCGTTCCAGCGCTCCAGGGCGGGGGCCCCGTACGCCCAGCCCAGGACCGAGAGGGACGTGGGCTCCAGGCGGATGCGGGCGCCGAAGGAGGCCTCGAGGCCGAGCCAGCGGGCCGCCAGGGTGCGCAGGACGTGGCCGTGGGCGAAGACCAGCACGTCGCGCTCCGATGAACGGGCCCAGGCGACCACCTCGTCCGCGCGGGCCGCGACGTCGGCGACGGACTCGCCGCCCGGGACGCCGTCGCGCCAGATCAGCCAGCCCGGGCGGACCGCCTGGATCTCGGCCGGGGTCATGCCCTCGTAGTCGCCGTAGTCCCACTCCATCAGTGCGTCCCACGACTCCGCCCGGACGCCGAAGCCCGCCAGGTCGCAGCTCTCGCTCGCGCGGACCAGCGGGCTGGTGCGGACCTCCACGCCGGGCAGGCCGTTCCACGGGGCGCGGGCCAGCCGCTCGCCGAGCAGCTTCGCGCCCCGCCTGCCTTCCTCGAGCATGGGCACGTCCGTGCGTCCGGTGTGCTTGCCGAGCTGGGACCACGCCGTCTGGCCGTGACGGGCCAGGAGGATTCGGGGGGCCATAGGAGATTCTCCCGGTACGTGAGGGCGTAAGGGCGTTAGGGTTCGCGTGCTTATGTGGCGGTTCGGGCGATTGCGTCGTCCGTCCATCATCCATCACGTGAACACCAGGCAACCCACCCCGTCGCACAAGCGTCCTACACCGTATGACTGATCGGCAGAAGCCCACCCGCTGGTGGGCCGAACTGCTGCTCCTGGGGCTCGTCTACGGCGCGTACACCGGTGGCAGACTCCTCGCCCGGGGCGACGTGCACCTCGCCGTCGGCCACGGCCTCTCGATACTCCGGGCGGAGGAGCTGCTCGGGATCGACTTCGAACGGCCGCTCAACCGGCTGTTCTCCCACGAGGGACTGCTCGGCATACCCGCCGACTTCGTCTACGCCTCCCTGCACTACCTCGTCACCCCGGCCGTGCTGGTCTGGCTGTACCTGCGCCGGCCGCAGCACTACCGCAGCGCCCGCACGTGGCTGGTGGTCTCCACCCTCCTCGGGCTCGTCGGCTTCACCCTGATGCCCACCTGCCCGCCCCGGCTGCTGGACGCCGCGTACGGGTTCACCGACACGATGGCCCAGTACAGCGCGTACGGCTGGTGGGGCGCCGAGGCCAGTGCGCCGCGCGGGCTCGGGGGCCTGACCAACCAGTACGCGGCCATGCCGAGCCTGCACGTCGGCTGGGCCCTGTGGTGCGGGGTCCTGCTGTGGCGGCACGGGCGCCACCCGCTGCTGCGAGCGCTCGGCATCGCCTATCCGGCCGTCACCACGCTCGTGGTCATGGGCACGGCCAACCACTACTTCCTGGACGCGGCCGCCGGGGCCGCAGTGATGGCCGCCGGGTACGCCGTCTCGCGCCGGCTGTCCGCCCGTAGGGCCGGTTTCCGCGGTAAGACCACGATTGTCAGTGGCGGATGGGACACTTCCGCCCGTGAGCTCCTACCCGCCCAGCGGCCCGCCCCGGAAGACGACTCTGCGGCAGCGGCTCGCTGACCTGCGCGGCCCCGCCGTGCCGCCCCGCCCGCTCGACGCCCGCGCGCTGGCGGCGCTCGCCGCCAACCCCGGATGCGGCAGACGAGCCCTGCTCGACGGCGCCGGCGTGGACAAGACCGCCCTGGCCGCGGCCCTCGGCTCGCCCGCCGCCTTCGGCCAGTCGCAGTTCGCCATCGTCCGCGGGAACTCCTTCGAGGCCAGGGTCAAGGGCGACGGCGGGGCCACCCTGCTGGAGCTGGTCCACCGGCACCTGGGCGCCGGAGCCGAGCCGCCCGGCCCGGGCGCCCGCGTCCCCGACCTGACCGCAGCCGGCCCCGAGGGCCGCGCCGCGCGCACCGCACTCGCCCTGCGCGAGGCCACCGCCGCCGGGGCCGCCTCCGGGGCCTGGACCCTGCTGGACCACCCGATGCTGGCCCTGGAGGTGGCGGGCACCCCCGCCTATCTGGAGCCGGACGCCGTCGTGGTGCACCCCGACGGCCATTGGACCGTCGTGGAGATCAAGTCGTTCCCGCTGATCGACGGGGCGGCCGATCCCGCGAAGGTGGGCGCCGCCGCCCGGCAGGCCGCCGTGTACGTCCTGGCCCTGGAGAACACCGCCGAGAAGCTGGCCTCCGCCGTGGTCGGGCACACCGTGCTGCTCGTCTGCCCGAAGGACTTCTCCAACCTGCCGACCGCCGCGCCCGTCGACGTCCGCCGGGAGCGCGCCGTGACCCGGCGCCAGCTGGACCGGCTGACACGGGTGGAGGAGCTGGCCGCGGCCCTGCCCGAGGGGCTCAGCTTCGACCCGGCGCGGCCCGCCGAGGAGCTGACCGAGGCGGTCTCGGCCGTCTCCGCCGCCTACGCCCCCGAGTGCCTGGCCGCCTGCGAACTGGCCTTCCACTGCCGGGAGCGGGCCCGCGCCGACGCCGAGGTGACCGCCCTCGGCCGCTCCGTACGGGGCGAGCTCGGCGCGCTCACCACCGTCGGGGAGGCACTCGCGGCCGCAGCCGGCGGCGGGTGCCCCGACGATCCGACCGCGGCCGCCCTGCACCGGGCGGCCCGGCTGCGCGCCGAGGCCCTGGAGGCGGCCGCATGTCCCTCCTGAACACCCTCGCGCGCCTCGAAGCCGTCCGGGCGGGCCGGGCCCGGGCGCTGGCGACCGTACGGCACCGGCATCTGAGCGAGCGCCCGCTGGTCCTCGTACCCCTGACGACGGCGGGCGAGGCCGGGGCCCCGCTCGGCGCGCTGATCGGCACCGATCCCGGGGAGCCGCGGCTGCTGGTGGTGCCGCAGCCGCGCGACCGGGAACTGCGCTGGGCGTTCCTCGCGGAGCTGGCGGACGTGGTCCTGCCGTACGTGGACGGGTACGCGGACGACGTCGAGTACGTGGAGCGGACCGAGACCGATCCGGAGACCGGCGCGAAGAGCAAGGTCTCCGCCGAGCTGTGCCTGGACGCGCCCCAGGTGATCGTGCCGAGCCGGGCGGGCATCGAGTACGTCCGGCTGCTGGGGCGGTCGATGCGGTTCCGGCGGACGGCCGAGGAGGATCCGGAGAACCCGTATCCGGCGCCCACCCGGGTCCCGCTGCTGGGGCGCTGGTTCACGCACCTCGGCGAGCGCTCCCGGGTCCCGGGGGCCTCGATGCTGCTGTCCGCGACGGAGCTGCTGGGGCGGCACTGGGCCACCGGCCAGAGCAACCTGGAGGACCAGCACCTGGGCGCGCTGCTGTCGTGGTTGGCCCCGCCGGAGGGGGAATCGGGCGCGGAGGCCGCCCTGCGGGCCGAACTGGGCCGCGACCGGGACGGGCAGCTGCTGGTCCCGCCCGCCGGACCGGCCACCGACCCGGCCTTCGACAACAAGCTGCTCGCCCCGGCGATGGCCCGCTACGACGCGGCGCGCACCGCGGGCGACGGGCCGGCCCTGGACCGCGCCGAGGCGGCCGTCCGGGAGCTCGTCGCGCAGCAGATGCGGCCGACCTGGCGGGCGGTGTGGCAGTCGCTGGAGCTGCTGCGCGCGCTGCCGCCCGGGGAGCGGGCCGAGGAGCGCTGGACCCGTGACCGCTGGTCGTACACCGGCCACCGGGACCGGGTCCGGGCGGGCGAGCCCCCGCAGCCGCGCCGCGACGACGCGGTGACGGCGGCCCGGAAGCTGGCGACGCGGGAGACCGAGCAGGTGCGGCTCGACGCCCAGGAGGCGCTGGACGATCCGCTGGTGATGGCGGGCCGGCGGCTGTCGGGCGAGGCGTTCTCGGGCGAGGTCACCGAGGTGGTGATGGAATGGACCGAGTCGAAGCGGCCGAGTCCGCGCCCGCTGGTGACGGTGGCCACGGAGGACCGTCCGCAGCTCGCGGAGGGCGGCGGGGGCAAGGTGTTCCGCTCGCTGGAGGGGCGCCCGCAGGCGGCGCAGTTCGTCCGCTTCGAGGAGGACGGCCGGCTCGTGCTGCGGCTGCTGGACAAGATGGGCCGCGGCCGGGAGCCGGAGCCGGGCTCGGTGCCGGAGAAGGGCGACCGGGTCTGCTGGACGCTGTTCGAGCACGACGCGCGCGGCGGTCCGAAGCTGCCGGAGCCGGAGCAGACCCCGTGGACGCACGGCGGACCGCCGGGGTCCGCGACCGCCGCCGTGCTGCCCGACGCCGCGCCCGACCCGGTAACCGCTGAGGACATCCTGTGAGCGCTTTCGATCCGGGCGCGGCCGCCGCCGAGGCGACCGCCGCCATCCTGCGCGACACACTGCACGGGAGCGAGCGCGGCGTGGTCGTCGACTCCCCGCCGGGGGCCGGCAAGTCCACGCTCGTGGTGCGGGCCGCCCGGGAGCTGGCCGCGGCCGGGCGCCGGCTGATGGTGGTCGCGCAGACCAACGCGCAGGTCGACGACCTGGTGCTGCGGCTCGCCGACAAGGACCCGGAGCTGAAGGTCGGCCGGCTGCACAGCAGCGACGGCGATGCGTACGACCCGGCGCTGCGCGAGCTGCCCTCGGTCACCCTCTCGGCCAAGCCGGGGGATCTGGCCGAGCTGCCGATCACCATCTCGACGGCGGCGAAGTGGGCGTACGTGAAGGACACGGAGCCCTGGGAGCACGCGATCGTCGACGAGGCGTACCAGATGCGCTCGGACGCGCTGCTGGCCGTGGCCGGGCTGTTCGAGCGGGCGCTGTTCGTCGGCGACCCGGGGCAGCTGGACCCGTTCAGCGTGGTCGGCGCCGAGCAGTGGGCGGGGCTGTCGTACGACCCGTCGGCGTCGGCGGTCACCACCCTGCTGGCCCACAACCCGCAGCTGCCGCAGCACCGGCTGCCCGTGTCCTGGCGGCTCCCGGCGACGGCGGCGCCGCTGGTCTCGCAGGCGTTCTACCCGTACACGCAGTTCCGCAGCGGTACGGGTCCGGGCGAGCGGCGGCTGTCGTACGGGGTCGCGGGCGACGGCTCGGGCCCGGACCGGGTGCTGGACGAGGCCGCCGAGTCGGGCTGGGGCCTGCTGGAGCTGCCCGCGCGGCACACCCCGCGCACCGACCCGGAGGCGGTCCGGGCGGTGGCCCTGGTGGTCCGCCGGGCGCTGGACCGGGGGGCGGTGACGGCGGACGAGCAGTCCGAGGTGCCGGCCCCGCTGACCGCGGACCGGATCGCGGTCGGCACGGCGCACCGCGATCAGGCGGCGGCGGTCAGCGCCGCCCTGGCGGAACTGGGCGTCGCCGGGGTCACGGTGGACACCGCGAACCGGCTCCAGGGGCGGGAGTACGACCTCACGGTGGTGCTGCACCCGCTGTCGGGCCGCCCGGACGCGACGGCGTTCCACCTGGAGACGGGCCGCCTGTGCGTCCTGGCCTCGCGGCACCGGCACGCGTGCGTGGTCGTGGCCCGCGCGGGGATAGCGGAGCTGCTGGACGATCATCCGTCCACGGAACCGGTCCAGTTGGGGGTGACGGTGAAGTTCCCGGACGGCTGGGAGGCAATGATGTCCACGTGGGATTTCTGGTCCAACCATCGCGTCTCGTGGCGGCCGTAGCTCTGCACCGGCCTCAGGATTCCGCCTCCAGGGCCTCCTTGAAGATCTTCAAAGCTTCAAGGTTCCATGCTTCTTCGTCACTCGGCTCAACAGATCCAGCCAAAGCACCACTCGCCCTCTCGGCGACGTCATTCGGAGAAATGACGTAGACAGCCATGCCTTTCCCCTTCACCCCGGGGCTGCCGCAGATGAAGAGCCGAAAGCCCGCTTGACGAAGGAAGGGCCCCTGCTCCTTCCATCCCGTCATTGCAGACCACTTCTCGGCGTACGTCCGGCCGGTGCCGGTGACCTCCCACCGACCAGGAACGAAAGGTTCGGCCATCAACTCCTCAAGGTTGCCCGCATGCCGCTCCATTGCGCCGGTCAGAGAGGAGACCACCACCGGAGAGGCGGCCAAGGCGATCGATTGCGCTCCGCAGTCGCATACACCTGATTCTGAGACCAGGAAACGGAGAAGTCACACGCCTTGCCGTTGGACCAGGAAGAACAGCGGAAGTACTTGTGGTGCCGGATCTCTCCCGTGTTCAGCTTCCCGATCGAGCCGTTCTCGTACATCTTCCTGCCGCACGGACAGTAGAGCACGCCCGCCATGGGAGATGCGTTGGACTTGATTCCGGCACGATGCCGACCCAGCGCTGCTACCGCCGCCTGCAACTTGTCGAATTCCTCATCGCTGAGTATGGGATCAGCCCATCGAACAGGAACTCCGTCACGAAGAAGCGGCTCACCTTTGTGCATGGCGATCCCCTTGAGGATCGGCTTCTTCAGCATCTTTCCCAAGGTGGACGTGGTCCACTTGGATCCCTTGACGGCCGTCTTGACCCCGGCCTTCCTCTCGGCTCCGTTGACGCTCCGCTGATAGTCCTGCGACGTGAGGACACCGCGCTCGTTCCAGTCCTGACAGACACGGCTCATGGACCACGCCTGCTCCGCGATTCGCTCGTACGCCTCACGGACCAGCGGGCCCGTCACGCAGTCGATGAGCAGTTTGTAGCGCTGCCGACCCTGATAGTCCGTGAGGACCGGTCGATAGCCGAAGGGCCAAGTGCCGCCGCCCCAAAGGCATTCGTCACGGTAGTACTGCGTCTGGCTCCGACGCTTCTGCACGATGGCTTCCCGGTACTCCTGCGCTTGTGTCGCCTTGATGTAAGCGATCATCCGGCCATTGCCAGGAGTGATGTCCAGGGCCGGGTCATCAAGGCAGATGACGTCCTTGCCGCCCCGGTAGCACTTGTCGGCGAACATCTCCCAGTGCGTCTGGTTCCGAGTGATCCGGTCCAGGGAGGTGACCATGATTGCGTCCCACTCGTACCAGAGTGGCTCACGCATCCATCTGCCAAGGCCAGGCCGCTCCTCGGGGCGGACGGCACCCGAAATGAACGAGTCCTCTACGTCCCCCACCACATCGAACCGGCCCCCAACGGCTGCGCCGTCCAGAGCTTCAGCCTGCCGCGCCAGAGCAGAACTGTCCTCAGAGTCTCGGCTGATGCGCCGCATCTTCAGGACACGAGTACCCGGTGACGGCCTGTACGACATGCCATTACCCCCCTTGTGTAGCCCCCTCTACACACAACGACATCACATGGTGCTCCTGTTTCCTGAGGAATGGGAGGCGAACCACTCGTTCCGGGCACCGCGTGGCCCGGAAGCCCTGAGGGGCGGCGCTCTTGCGCGGCGTTGGACAATGGAGGGTGGCCCGGAAGGATCCCGAACGCGCAGCAGGAGGACACGCATGGCAGAGCCCGAGCGGACGACCGAGCGGAAGCTGCGGCCCGCGCCGCTGCTCTTCGAGCCCTCGGAGGCCGCCACGGACCCGGAGCACTTCTTCGACCTGGAGTCGATCGAGGACCCGCGGGAGCTGCTGGCCCGCGCCACCGAGCTGACGCTCGCGTTCCGGGCGGCCCAGGACCGGGCGGTGGAGTTCCAGGCCCTGGCCGCCGCGCAGCTCGCCGATCCGCGCCGGTTCGACCGGCTCCCGCCGGCGGCGATCGCCGCGCAGGCGGAGTGGACCGAGGACTACGCGCGCAAGATGATCGAGTTCGGCGAATCCCTGCAGCGCGAGGCAGGCCCGGAGGCCTCGTAGGCCTCCGGGGACCGGGGAGGGGCTCGGGGCGGCTCGGGACGGGCTCGGCTACTGGGGGGCCTCCCGGCACGCCGCGGTCGCGACGATCCCCTCCACGCCGGCCTGGGTCAGCCCCTTGGTGCAGCCGTCCTCGTCTCCCACGAGACCCACGTAGCACGCGATCCGGATGGCGTCCGTGACCTCGGCACCCTGCAGCTGGACGATGCCCTGGCAGGCGTCGATGTCGGCGTGGGCCGCCGGAGCGGCGGCGGCGACGCCGCCCAGGGCGAGGACCAGGGCGGCGAGGACACCGGGGATACGAGCCGGACGACGCATCGGAATGCACCTGCTCTCGGTCGGGACCGCGGTCCCGGGTGTCCCGGACCGCGCGGGGGCGGCGGCCGGGCCGGCGCCCGAGGGCGGAGGGCGGATTCCCCGGTGCCGGAGAGCGGGCTCACCGGCGGGCCGGGCCGCGCGTGCGAACCCCCGCTCATACGACGCTAGAACAGTTCCGGAACGCACGCACTCGCGATCGCCGGGGCCCGGCCGCAGGCCCGGTGGTGCGCCGGTCCCGCTCCGCGCTCGCGCCGGATGCGGAGCAGGCTGCGGCGTACGCGGCGCACGACGCAGCTGGCATATGCGGGGCGCAACATAGCCCACCATCCCCCACCCTGTCCCGGTTTTCCGTAACTCCTGGAAACCAGATCGCTACGCCCGGTAGACCGGTCCGCATGACGACGCTGACGACGGCACCCGCCCGCCCCGCCCCCGACGCACGCACCGCCACCCACGTCACCCCCCAGGGCGCCGCCTGGCTCGCCTCCGCGTCCGCACAGCCGCACAGCACCCTCGCCCTGTGGCAGGCCCGGGCCGCCGCCCCCGCCACGCTGCCCTGCGGAACCGCCTTCGACGTCGTCAACGTCCCGCTCGTCCTCGGACGCCGCATGCTCGACCTGCTCCGGGCCGAAGGCCCCGGCTCCGGCCCCGTCGCCGTGCACCGCGGGCGGATGCTGCTCTTCGCCGCCACCGGGACCGCCCACCGGCTCCCCGCGCTGCTCGCCTGGGAAGAGTGGGGCAGCTCGGCGCCCGCGCCCCTGTGCCACGGCCGCGGCGACGCCGTCACCGTGCCGCCGCTCGCCGCCACCCCCGGGCCGTCGCGCTGGCTCGTCGCCCCCGACACCCGCACCCCCTGGCTCCCCGGACCCGAGGCCCTCCTGTGGGCGTACGTCCGCGCCGCCCGAGCTGCGGATATCGATTTTTCCTTCCGGCCATCTCCCTGCTAATGTCTTCCTCGTCAGCAAGCGCCGCTAGCTCAGTTGGTTAGAGCAGCTGACTCTTAATCAGCGGGTCCGGGGTTCGAGTCCCTGGCGGCGCACAGACGGAAGAAGGCCCCCACGCAAGTGGGGGCCTTCTTCGTGTTCCGGCAGAACTGCGCTACGTGGTGATCTTGACCGTGTACGCGCCCGACGGTGTGCGGTCCGCCACCTCGATCCTGATCCGCTCCCCCGGCACCGTGAACGCCTGCCCCACCTCCAGCGGAGCGTCCGCCAGCGGCGGGTACACCGAGCGGTCCCAGCACGCCTCCGTGTCCGGATGCCCGTCGAGCACCTCGATCGGCCCGCCGCCCGATGCCGCCTCGTTGCGCACCCGGTAGACCAGGACCCCCTCCGTGCAGGTGTCCCCGTCGTTGCCGGCGGACCCCCGCGCCTCGACGGCGATCGCACTGCCGGTGCCCGTACGGATCACCGCGAGCCTGGTCCCGCCCGTGGCGCCCGCGACCGGGGCCTGGGCGAGCGGCAGCAGGGTGTGCAGCGAGGAGCCCGACTGCACGCAGTCCACCTGGGACACGTCCAGCCAGCCGAGCTTCCACTTGTGCCAGGCGAACAGGTCCGGGGCCATCCCGAACTGGCTGCCCATGACGTCCCAGTCCCCGACGTGCGTGTCCCAGTCACCCTTGCCGTCCGTCGGCCGGTGGTAGAGGTCGGGCAGGTCGAAGACGTGCCCGGTCTCGTGCGCCAGTACGTTCCGGTCCGGCGGGTGCCGCTCGAAGACCGTCACGATCCGCCGCAGGTCCGTCCCGTCCGCCCTGATCGGCCGTTCGAAGTTGACGACCTTGGTGGCGTCCGAGTCCACTCCGGGCGCGTCCGGGTCGGCGACGAAGTACACGACGTCGTACCGGGAGAAGTCCACCTCCCGGTCGGCGGCGGCGACCGCGTCCCGCAGGTACGCGGCCCGGTCCTCGGCCGCCCAGTCGCGCTGTATCCCGTACGCCGTGGACGGCTTGGGCATCTGGATCCACTGCTTCTGCGGGTGCGGGACCAGGTGGAACCTCCCGTACGAGGCCCGCTCGAAGAAGTCGGCGGTCGCGGGGAAGTAGTCGCCGGTCAGCTGCTCGGTCGTCAGGGTGGTCCGGTGGTCGGGGAAGGAGAGGAAGACCATGACCGCGTCGAGGGTGCGCTCCGGCTTGGGGTAGGCGCGGTTCCAGGTGTCCAGGCCGAGGGAGTGGTGCGCGGACGTACGGGTCAGGGCGCACGGCACTGCCCCCGGAACCGCGACCGCGGGACCCGCGACGAGCGACATGGCGGCGAGCGCCGTCAGGGAAGTGAGCGCAGCCGCCGTGCTTCTCATGCGGGAGCGTTCCACTCCCCCGGGTGTCTGCTGTCGCGGCACATCGACCTCCGGTGGTGGATTCGTACCATCTCGTTCCACCTTGGAGGGATTGTCTTACTAATGCCCTGTTCCGCTGCCCCACAAGAGTGAGGACTACGGCAAGCCGGTGACCCTGGGGGTTCACCCACATGCCTACAGAACGTCACGACCGATCACGGGAGATCAACTGGGACCTTCCGCTGCTCAGAGCTATGCAGAAACGATCACGCGGGATCCGGCCGGCGAGGCGTCAGCACGCCGAAGTCCCGTGCCCCGCACGGCGACGCCGCTGGATAGGGCCGTACGGTGCCTCTATGATCGGCACACTTTCCTGCACGGACACTCACGAGCACTGCGGGAGCCAACGGTGAGCGGAACCTCAGAGGGAACCGGTTCGGCGGCCGACAGCATCCGATCGGCCATTACGGAGCGTCACCAAGCAGTGCCGGCCGTGCCGACGTCGCCGCCCCGCACCGACTCCGAGCTGCGCGATTACCGGGCCGCCTTCAACGCGGCCCACCTGGCGATGGCCGTCGTCGACCGTTCCGGCTACGTCGTCGCCGCCAACGCGGCGCTGGCCGGGCTCCTCGGCACCGAGCCGCACGCGCTCGTCGAGCAGTGCGCGGCCGACCTGGTCGACCTGGGCGCCGAGGCCCGCACCTGGCAGGCCTACCAGGAGGTGCTGCGCGGCCGGCAGGCCAGACTGCGCTGCACCCGCCGGCTCAAACATCCGGACGGGCACTCGCTGTGGACCGAGGTCACCCTCGGGCCCGTGCCCGGCACCCGGGACGTGCTGCTGTCCGTCGCCGACATCAGCGACCGCCGCGACCTCCAGGCCCGGCTGCGGCACCTCCAGATGCACGACCCGGTGACCCGGCTGCCCAACCGGGCACTCTTCTTCGAGCGGCTCTCCGCCGCCCTGGAGGCCTCCTCGTACGAGCAGGGCGGCACCGGCCGGATCGGCCTGTGCTACCTCGACCTCGACGGGTTCAAGGCCGTCAACGACACCCTGGGCCACCGGGTCGGGGACCGGCTGCTGACCGCCGTCGCGGCCCGGCTGACCCAGTGCGCCGACCAGTCCGGGTACGGGCGCACCGGCGGGCACCTGGTGGCGCGGCTCGGCGGCGACGAGTTCGCCCTGCTGGTCGAGGACTCCACCGGCACCGAGGAGCTCGCCGACCTGGCGCGCAGCGTACTGGCCGCCGTTCAGGAGCCGTTCGACCTGGCCGGGCAGCGGCTCTCGGTCTCGGCGTCGATCGGCGTCGTGGAGCGGGCCACGGAGGGGACCTCGGCAACCGGGCTGATGCAGGCCGCCGACACGACCCTGTACTGGGCGAAGGCGGACGGCAAGGCCCGCTGGACCCTGTTCGACCCGGAGCGCAACGCACACCGCATGACCCGCCAGGCGCTCAGCTCGACGCTGCGGCCGGCCGTGGAGCGGGGCGAGTTCGCGCTCGAGTACCAGCCGCTCGTGGACCTGGAGAGCGGTGCGGTGCGCGGGGTGGAGGCCCTGGTGCGCTGGAACCACCCGCAGTTCGGCACGCTGACGCCGAATCGGTTCATCGGAATTGCGGAAGAGGACGGCTCCATCGTCCAGTTGGGGCGGTGGGTGCTGCGGACCGCCTGCCGGCAGGCCCGGCGCTGGCAGATCGAGCAGCCGAGCGACTGCCCGGTCTTCGTCTCCGTCAACGTGGCGGTACGGCAGGTGTGGGACTCGGACCTGGTCGGCGACGTGGCGGGGATCCTGGCCGAGACCGGGCTGGCCCCGCAGCTGCTCCAGCTGGAGCTGACCGAGTCGGCGGTGATGGGCTCCGCGGGCCGCCCGCTGCAGGCCCTCCAGGCGCTGAGCGACATGGGGGTGCGGATCGCCATCGACGACTTCGGCACCGGGTACTCGAACCTGGCGTACCTGAGCCGGCTGCCGGTGTCGGTTCTGAAGCTGGACGGCTCCTTCGTACGGGGCTTCCGCTACGACGAGGGCACCCACCCGAACCCGGCCGACGAGACCATCGTCGAGGCCCTGGTGCAGCTCGCGCACCGGCTCGGGCTGACCGTGACGGCGGAGTGCGTGGAGACGGCCGGCCAGGCGGCCCGGCTGCGCCGCGTCGGCTGCGACACCGGCCAGGGCTGGCTGTACTCGCGGGCGGTGGCCCCGGAGCTGATCGCCGAGATGATCGGCACCCGCCCCGGGGCGTAGCCGTGCCGGGGCGGTGTGCGGGGCCGCTGCGCGGAGCTTTCTCCCCGCCCCGCCCTTCCTCCGTTCCCCGGGCTCCGCCCGGACCCTCAGAGGCTGCTCACGAAGGTGGCGAACGCCTCCGGGGCGACGGTGAAGGCGGGGCCTTCGGGGTCCTTGGAGTCCCGGACGGCCACGAGGCAGGGCTGGGGGGCGACTTCGACGCAGTCGCCGCCGGTAGGACCGCTGTACGAGGCCTTGCGCCAAGCGGCGGTGCCGAGGGGGGCGCACTCGACACACTCGCCACCGCTGGAGCCGCTGTAGGACGACTTACGCCACCGCGCGCCCGTCAGGTTCTGGATGCTTCCCATAGCGTTCCTCCATTACGCGAGCGATCAGCTCTGCCGATGCCCGGGGAGAGAGGGCCTCGGCCTGCAGCCGAGCGTAGCCGACCGAACGCTCTTTGATCACTTGCGGGTTGGCGGTCATATGGCCGGAGTCGTAGCTCTCGCAGTAGTGGATATCCGGGTCGTCGCCGAAGCGCAGGAGGGTAAACGAGCCCATCATTCCCGTGTGCTGGCCTGCGCTGAAGGGCAGCACCTGGATCTCCAGCCACTGCTGGCCCTGGAGGCTCAACAGGTGGGCGAGTTGGTTGCGCATGACCTCGCGACCTCCGATCTCCCGGTGGAGAGCAGCCTCGTCCAGGACCACCCACAGAATCGGCGGATTCTCGCGGGCCAGTATGCGCTGGCGATCCATGCGGGCTGCCACGGCGGCGTCCAGCGTGTCCGGGTTCTCGACGCCCAGCACCGCTCGCGCGTAGGCCTCCGTCTGGAGGAGCCCGTAAACCAACTGGCACTGGAACGTGGAGATGTACGTCGCCCGGGCCTCCATCTCCGCGTACGCCTGGAACCATGTCGGCAGGATGCTCCGCAGCACCAGCCCCACCAGGCGGGAGAAGTGCCCGTCCGTGCCCAGCGCCGCGTCCACCCGCTCCGAGAAGTCCCGGGTCGGCACCCGCTTCGTGCACTCCACCTGGCCGATCAGCGAGCCCGTGCAGTAGATGATGTCGCCCAACTGCGCCTGTTTCAGCCCGGCGGCCTCTCTCAGCCGGCGCAGTTCGTAGCCGTAGTAGTCCAGCGGCGAGGCGCTGGGATCGAGGTCGCGGGCCAGGACCAAGGGACGGTCACCCCCATGGAGACGCGGGTCGGATTCACCTGTGGCCGAGCGTAGCGAGACCGACACG
Source organism: Streptomyces sp. NPDC032745 (assembly GCF_055579465.1). NCBI lineage: Bacteria > Bacillati > Actinomycetota > Actinomycetes > Kitasatosporales > Streptomycetaceae > Streptomyces > Streptomyces sp. NPDC032745. Next base: position 445,509 of record NZ_JBVING010000004.1, read on the forward strand.
GAGCGGTGTCCGGAATCCGGTAACCATGTGACACACCTCCGCCCCGCACCCGGGATGCGGGGTGCGGGGCGGGGCGTCGCTCGGCGCGGGGTGGGGGGAGATCAGCAGGCGCCGAGGTCCTTCCAGACACCCCACTCACCCGTGGTGCCCGGGGTCTCGTTCTGCGTCCACCACTGGGCCTTGTACTTGCGGCCGTTGTAGGAGACCTCCTGGCCACCGGTGTAGACGGTGCCCGCGACGTACGCCGGGGTCGAGCCGCAGCCCGTGGTCGGCGGCGTCGTGGGCGGGGTGGTCGGCGGAGTCGTCGGAGGCGTGGTGGGCGGAGTCGTCGGGGGCTGCGTGGTGCCGCCGAGGGCGCCCGAGATCTGGTTCAGCAGCGTGGTGTTGTCGTCCAGGCCGAGCAGGGAGTACATCATCGCGCCGGCCAGGCCGCGCTGCTTGCCGTAGTCGACCCGGGCCTGGACGGACCGCTGGTTCAGGCCGGTGAAGAACTCGCCGTCCTTGTAGAAGTACGAGGCCTTGGCCTGGTCGTCCCAGAAGGTGGTCGCCGGGTTGTCGACGATCCCGCCGAGCTCCTTGTAGTTGGCGATGCCGGCCTGCTGGCTGGTGGGCCGGGCGCCGGAGGCGCCGGTCGCGGACTGCGCGAGGCCGTTGTTCGCCCCGGCGGGGACGCCCTTCCAGCCGCGGTAGTAGAACTCGTAGCCCAGCGTCAGCTTGCCGGCCGGGAAGCCGCCGGCGATGCCGTAGGCCGGCTTGCCGTCGATCCAGGAGTCGATGGCGTTGTCGATGCTGTACTTCTCGGTGCCCGGGGCGATCGGGTCCGTCGGGTCGTTGGCACCGGAGTACAGCGGGGACTGGTGGTACGTCGGGCCGTCGCCGTCCCAGGCGCCGTGCATGTCGTACGTCATGATGTTCGCGTAGTCGAGGTACGAACCGATCTTGTCCGTCTCGATGTACTTGATCTTGTCCTGGCCGGCCGGGAGGGCCGCGGTCAGCAGGTACTTCTTGCCGCCGTTGGCCGCGCCGTACGCGTCGAGCTGCTCGCGGAACTCCTTGAGCAGGAGCGTGAAGTTCTGCTTGTCCTCGGGGGCGTAGTGGTTGCCCAGGTGGCCGCCGGAGGAGCCGGGGTACTCCCAGTCGATGTCGATGCCATCGAAGATGCCGGCCGCCGTGCCCGCGCCGCCGTAGCCGCCCTCGGCCGGCAGGTTGCCCTTGATGTACTGGTCGATGCAGGAGGAGACCAGCTTCTTGCGGGAGGCGTCGGTCTTCGCCGCGTCGCTGAAGTACTTCGAGTAGGTCCAGCCGCCGATCGAAATGTTGATCTTGAGGTTCGGGTACTTGGCCTTCAGCTGCTTGAACTGGTTGAAGACGCCGACGATCGGCTGGTCCCACTTGTCGGCGACGCCGCTGACGCTGTCCGCCGCGCTGAAGGACTTCTGGTAGTCGGCGTACGAGTCTCCCGCGCCGTCACCGGCGCTGGGGTTGTTGTCGTCGCCCGCCGCCTTGTTCGCCTCGAAACAGGTGAGGTTCGTGGGGTGGATGTTGCCGAACGAGTAGTTGATGACGTCCAGCTTGCCCGCTATGCCGCGGGTGTCGAGGTGCTTGGGGTAGAAGGCGTTCCCGTACACGCTCCACTGGTCGTAGTACGCGATCTTGACGTTGCCGCTGCCCGCAGCGGTGGCCGCGCCGGCGGCCTGTGCGGTGCCGAGCCCCGCGAAGCCGGCCAGCGCTCCGGCTGCCAGCGCGGCCGTGGCGGCGGCCGCGATGAGGGGTTTACGGATGTGCATGAACTGCCTCCGGGGGGTGGGAGGGGGAAGCAAGAGGTTCGGGTGTGAGAAGTGATAGCGATCACCCGAGGGTCGCGTCAATGGTTTGGACCAAAGAAGGACTAGACCACTCGCCTGGCAAATCCCCTTGTCAGAGGCCTGGAAGCACAGCAGAAACCGCCCGCCACCCCGGGTGACGAGCGGTTTAAGGGTGCCTTAGGACACCCTCGCGCAAGGTTTCGGCAACAAACCAGCCGAACTCCGTTCGCACGCGATCAATCAGCTCGCGGCGCCTCCACGGGCATCCCGTACACATCTGCGACGAGCTCGTAGGAGCGCAACCGGGCTGCGCCGCTGTGCGCGTTGGAGGTCAGCATCAGCTCGTCGGCGCCCGTGCGCTTGGCCAGGTCGTCGAGCCCGGCGCGGACCTCGTCGGCGGTGCCGTGCACGACGTTCGCGAGCCAGCCGTCCACGAACTCCCGCTCCAGCGGGGAGAAGTCGTACGCCGCCGCCTCCTCGGGCGTCGGGATCAGCCCGGGCCGGCCACTGCGCAGCCGCAGCATCGACAGCGCCCCCGTGAGCACCTGGGCGCGGGCCTGCCCGTCGGTGTCGGCGGCGAGCGCCGAGACGCCGATCGCGGCGTACGGGGCGTCCAGTACGGCCGAGGGGCGGAAGGCCTGCCGGTAGAGCTCCAGCGCGGGCAGCGTGCCGGCCGCCGAGAAGTGGTGGGCGTACGCGAAGGGCAGGCCGAGCTCGGCGGCGAGGCGGGCGCTGAACCCGGAGGACCCGAGCAGCCACAGCGGCGGCCGCCCGGCGGGGCCCTGCACGGGGCCGGGCACCGCGTGCACGCGGGCGTACGGATGCCCGTCGGGGAAGTCGTCGTCGAGGAAGCGGGTCAGCTCCACGAGCTGCCGGGGGAACTCCTGCGCGGCCTCGTCGAGGCGCCCGGTCCCGCGCAGGGCCGCGGCCGTGCGGCCGTCGGTGCCGGGTGCGCGGCCGAGCCCGAGGTCGATCCGCCCGGGGGCGAGCGCCTCCAGGGTGCCGAACTGCTCGGCGACGGCGAGCGGGGCGTGGTTGGGCAGCATGACCCCGCCCGAGCCGAGCCGGATGCGGGAGGTGTGGGCGGCGAGGTGGGCCAGGATCACCGCCGGGGAGGAACTGGCCACCCCGGGCATGGAGTGGTGCTCGGCGACCCAGTGGCGGTGGTAGCCGCGGGACTCGGCGAGCCGGGCGATCGCGACGCTGGTGCGCAGGGAGTCGTGGGCGGTGCTGCCGCTGCCGACCGTGACGAGGTCGAGCACCGAGAGCGGCACCGGCGCGCGGCCGCGTATCGCGCCCCGGACCGGATCTCCGCGGCCGTCCCCGTCCGCACCCCGACCCGCGTCCCCGGTGTCACTCATAGTCGCTCCCGTCTCGGTTCGCCGTCCGTACGAAGAACTCGAACCATCGGCGGCCTGCGGCCATTCCCGGCATCCCGGGACAGCAGGCGTGACCTTGGCATATGCCACCGGATTAGACACAGGCGAGGGGACATGATTGAGCCATCAATCTCATCAACAGGCGCTCCACGTGGGCCTCTTGATGGCTATCGTGGTAGGGCAAGCGGTAACAACCTGCTAGGGGGAAAACCGTGGCGCTGAAGCCCGAGCCGACCGCGCCGTTCCACTCGGTGCAGTACGCCCTGCGCGTACTCGAAACGATCGCCCGCCATACCGGCGGTGTGACCGATGTACAGATCGCGCGCGAGACCGGACTGCCCTCGGTCCATCTCGCCCCGATGCTCCTCATGCTGCGCCGTGAGGGCTACGTCCTCCAGGTGGCGGACGGCGCCTATGCCATAGGGGACTCACTGGTCCTGCTCGGATCCGGCATAGACAGGCAGCAGGCCCTCCAGAACAAGCTGCAGGACACTCTGGACCGGCTGCGGGACTCGGTGGGCGCGGCGGTCTACATCAGCCGGTACGTGGACGGCGAAGTGAAGATCACGCAGTTCGCGGACAGTCCGCGCACCCCGAAGGTGCACGAGTGGGTCGACTTCCGCTCCGCGGCTCACGCCAGCGCGGTCGGCAAGTGCCTGCTGACCCAGCTCGACCAGAACGGGCGGCGCGACCACCTCTCGCGGCACAAGATCGCCCGGCTCACGTCGAAGACGATCGTGAACGAGCGGATCCTCTTCTCCAAGCTGGACAGCCAGCCGGCCACGGTTCCGGTGCTGGACCTGCAGGAGTACGCGGTGGGCACCGTCTGCGCCGCGGTACCGATCACGGCCGGGGCCTCGGTGGGCTGCCTGGCCCTGTCGATGCCCGTCGAGCACGCACACCGGCTGCGGGCCGCCGCGGACGCACTGAACCGGAAGGCCGCGCCGCTGCTCCTGTCGCTCACCCTGTGACACCCGTCACGGACGGGCGTTGCGGAGGGTCTTGCGGGCGGGTCTTGCAGGTTGGCGGGGCAGCGGGAGAGGAGCCCCGGAAACACTTCGGGCGGTTCCCGGTGAACCGGGAACCGCCCGAAGTACAGGTGCGCCGCCAGGGACTCGAACCCCGGACCCGCTGATTAAGAGTCAGCTGCTCTAACCAACTGAGCTAGCGGCGCCTGACAGAGAAAATACTACCTGCTCCTCAGGGGTGCTCAAAACCAATACCCGCGGCCCGTGGATCAGCGGTCCAGGAGCTCGCCGCGACCGTGGGCCTCGTACGCCGCCAGCAGACCGGAGAGGTCCGCCGGGCCCAGGAGGCGGTAGCCGGTGGTGCCCGGCGGGGACCACCAGACCGGGTCCGGGCAGCGGAAGCCGGAGCGGCGCAGGGCGACCCGGTGGACCTTGTTCGTCGCCGTGGTCGGCATGGACTCCACGATCCGGACGTAGCGCGGGGACATCTTCGTGCCCAGGTCCGGCTGGGCGGCCAGGAACGCGGAGAAGGCCTCCGGCGAGAACCGCTGCCCCTCCTCGAGGGCGACCGCCGCCATCACCTGGTCCCCGGCCGCCTCGTCCGGCACCGCGTACACGGCGACCGCGGCCGCCGGGGACCAGCGCGCCAGGATGTTCTCGATCACCGCCGCGGCGAGGTTCTCGCTGTCGACCCGCAGCCGGTCGTCGGTGCGGCCCGCGAAGTAGAGGAACCCGTCCGCATCCCGGAAGAAGAGGTCGCCGGTCCAGTACCAGCCCTCCCGGGTCCGGGCGGCCTCCGCCTCGGGGTTGCGCCAGTAGCCCTCGAACAGGCTCCGGCCGCGGTTGACCAGCTCGCCGATCGCCGCGGAGCCGTTGACGAGGCGGCCCTGCGCGTCCAGGACGGCCGGCGGGCACTCCGCGCCGGTCTCCGGATCGATCACGGCCAGGTCGTCTCCGGCCCCCGCCCGCCCCAGGGCGCCCGGCGGGGTGTCCGGGGTCCGCTGTACGGAGGCTCCGCCCTCGGTGGCCCCGTACCCCTCGACCAGCCGGACCCCGAACCGCTCGGCGAAGCGGGCCGCGTCCACCGCACCGGCCTCCGTGCCGAAGCCGAGGCGCAGGCTGTGCGAGCGGTCGTCGGGGCGGGGCTCGGTCGCGAGCAGGTACTGGACGGCCCGGCCGACGTAGGTGAAGTACGTCGCCCCGTACGCACGGACATCGGCCAGGAACGCGGAGGCGGAGAACCGGGGGCGCAGCGCCACGGACGCGCCCCCGGCGAGGGCGGGCAGCCAGTCGGCGATGACCGCGTTGCCGTGGAAGAGCGGCATGCAGATGTAGTGGACGTCGTCCGGGGTGACCGAGAACTGCCGGGCCAGGGAGTCGCCGGCGGCGGCGATCCGGCCCTGGCTGCACAGGGCCGCCTTGGGGGCGCCGGTGGAGCCCGAGGTGAAGTAGAGCAGGAAGCGGGAGCCGGGACCGGGGGCGGCGATCACCGCCTCGCCCGGCTTCGCGGCCGCGTACGGGGCGAGCAGCTCCGCGTACTCCTCGGTGCCGGTCACCAGGATCCGTACGCCCGGCAGGTCGAGCCCGCGCAGCAGCGGCAGGTGGGCGCGCTCGGTGACGAGGATCCGGCAGTCGGTGTGCAGGACGTCGCGCGCCAGCTCCGGGCCGCGCCGGGTGGGATTGATCCCGGCGACGGCGGCCCCGGCGAGGGCCGCCGCGCCGAGCCAGAACGGGAACTCGGGGGTGTTGTCGAGCAGCACCCCGATGTGCGGTTCGGCGTCCGCCGGCAGCAGGTCGACGAGCAGCGCGGCGCGCGCGGCGGCCTCCTGGGCGGTCCGGTGCCGGCTGAGGACGGCGGTGTGCGTGCTGCCGCCGTACTGCAGCCCGGGCCGGTGGTCGCCCCATTGGCGTGCGATGAGCTCCGCGACGGTTTCGGGTGTCGTCCGCATGCCGCCGGAGATTAGCTGACGTGCCGTCAGAATTGAAGGTCAGAACTGGACGTCGGAGCAGGCGTAGAAGGCCATGGGGGTGTCGTTGACCGTCCAGACGGCGAGGATCATGTGCCGGCCGGTCTTGCCGCCCGGCATGGCGCCCTGGTGGACGGTGGTCATGGCGGGCCGGGCGCCGTTGTAGGCGACGGTGAGGAAGGGCTGGGACTCGAGGGCGGCGCGGGTGAGGGGCTTGGTGGAGTCCCAGCCGTTCTTGGTGACGTAGTACTTGAAGTCGGTGGTGGAGTGGTTGGCGGTGAACTGCCACCGGAAGCCGTAGCTCTGCCCGCTGGTCACCTTGGTGGTGGGCCAGGCCCCGCCGCGCGGGTCGTCGAGCTGCGCGAACTCGCTGTGTCCGCCCGCGCATATCTGGCCGTCGGCCGGACCGGCGGCCGGGAAGCCCTTGTAGCCCTCGACGCTCTGCGGCTCCCACTGGATCGGGCCGCAGTCGGAGACCGTCTTGTTGGCGCAGAGCTTCTGGCGGCTGATGGGGGTGTCCGTGTAACCGTGACTGCTCGCGGTGGGGGCGGTGAGGAGCGCCAGGGAGGCGACGACGCCGAGGCCGAGCGCACCGGCGCCGGCTCGTCTGGGCAGGTGAACGGGCATGCGGATGGGACGCATGATGCTCCTTGAACGTGGGGGGAGTTCGGCGAGAGCGTGCGCACGCGTAGGGATTTAGGTCTAGACCAAGTACCAGACTATTGACGGGAGTTGGCCATGTCCAGACCAATGGGGGAACGGGTGGTCCGGTCGATTCCGGCCACCCGTTCCGTGCGCGCTGCGTCTCTTGCTCCGTTGCTCCGCCCTACTCCGGACGTCCCGTGTAGAAGGCGACGGTGAGGTCCTTCACGAGGGCCTTGCGCTCGTAGTCGTCGAGCTCGACCAGCCCGCGCGAGGTCAGCCGGTGGACGGTGTCGTCGACCGCGTCCACGATCGAGGTCAGCACCGTGTCCCGGTGCTTGGCGTCGATGGCCGCGACCCGGCGACGCCGCATGGCCTCGGCGACGTCGGGGGCGTACTCGATCCGGGTCGGCTGGGCCGAGTACACCTCGATCCCGACCGCCTCGGTCTCGGTCGCCAGCATCCGGGTCAGCGCGTCGCCGACGGCCTCGGCGTCGCGCAGCGTCGGGGCGTCCTCGTGGAAGGCGTCGGCGGGCAGCTGGGACAGGACCCGGGCCATCGCCGATTCGACCTGCTCGGCGAGGTAGTCGGTGTGGTCCTCGACGGCGAGGGTGGCCCGGGCGGTGTCCTTGACCTGCCAGACGACCTGGACGACGACCCGCAGGGCCAGGCCGCCGGAGTCCACGGCCGGCATGGGCTCGCTGCGCCAGTGCCGCAGCCGTACGTCGACGCGGCGGCGCAGCAGGAGGGGGCTGACCCAGGTGAGGCCGGTACGGCGGACCGTGCCGCGGTAGCGGCCGAAGAGGGTGAGCACCCAGGCGTGGCCGGCCTTGGCGCGGCCCAGTCCGCCGAGCGCGAGCAGCGCGACGATGCCGAGGAAGGCGAGCGGCGGCCAGTGCGTGGCGCGGAGCCCCTGGTAGGCGCGGGGCGTCGCACCGAACGCGGCCACGAAGGCGCCCGGGACCGCCCCGGCCCGCCAGAGCACCGCCAGGCAGCCCGCGAGGGCGAGCCCGCCGACGCCGACGCCGACCCAGCCGGGCAGCACCGGGCCACGGTGCTCCCGGAGCCGGTCGTCGCCGCGCGGGACCCGGCGGTCGGGGGCCGGGCGGGGGGCGCGGGGCCGCGGGGCCGCGGCGGGGGCCGGGGCCGCGGCTGGGGGCTGGGCCTGGGCCTGGGCTCGCCGGGACTCCCCGGCGAACGGCAGGTGCACCGGCACCTCGGTGACCGCGGCCCCGCGGACGGGCGCGATGCGGGGCAGGTCCTGCGTGCCGGGCTCCTCGCGCTCCGCCCCCATCCCGCGGGCCACGGCCTGCGCGACGATGTCCGCGACCGCGGGTCCGGGTACCCCGGCGCGGCCCGCCTCGGCCCCGGGCTCCGGCTCCGGGCCGTACGGCCCTGCGGGCCCTGCTTCGCCGTGCGCGTGCCCGTGGCCGTGCCCGTGCCCGTGCGCGTGCCCGTGCGCGGACTCGGAGGCGGTCTGGAGAGCGACTTGGCCGTACGCCGGAGCAGACTCGGGATCCGCCTCGTGGCCGGCCTGGCCGTGCGGGTGCGCGGGCTCGGCCTGGGGTCCGGCCACGCCGTACGCGTGCGCGCGGCCGTGCGCCGCGGGCCCGGGATCGGGCTCGGCCCTGGGGCCTGCGGGCGGCCGCGCCTCGCCGTACCGCTGCGCGGGGCTGTCCGTCACCGGCCCGGTCCCGGCGTCCGCCCCGGGACCGGCGGGCGGCCAGACCTGCCCGTGCGGGGGCAGGGGTTCGCCCCCGCCGTCGAAGACCCGCAGGCGCAGGGTGGCCACGCCCGTGTGCGCGGCCTCGTCCGGGCCGGGCCCCGCCGGGGCCGGTACGCAGACCAGCGGATCGGGTTCGAGGCCGTACGGGCCCCCGCCGGACTCGGCACGGTCGACGGCCCCGGCCAGTGCGGGCACCGGCTCGGCCCCGGCCCGGATCCGGGCCGCCGGGACCTCGCTCCGGGCGGCATCCGCCGCCGGGCGCCCGTGCGGCAGGGCCACCTCGCGGGGCACGGCCAGCAGCCTGGCCGGAGTACCGGCGACCCAGGCCCGGCCGCCGGACCGGTCCGGCCCGGCGGAATCCGCGACCACGGCGGCCACGCCCGCAAGCCCGGCCCCCGGACCGGCCTGGGCCGCGTACGGGAGCGGGTCGGCGGGCCGCGGAGGCTCGGCGGAAGGCTCGGCCCCCGGCACCGTCCCGGCCACGGCCGGAAGCCCGGCCGCCGGACCGGCCTGGGCCGCGTACGGGAGCGGGTCGGCGGGCCGCTGAGGCTCGGCGGAAGGCTCGGACCCCGGCACCGTCCCGGCCACGGCCGGAAGCCCGGCCGCCGGAGCGGCCTGGGCCGCGTACGGGAGCGGGTCGGCGAGCTGCGGGGCCTCGGCGCAGGGCTCGGCGCCCGCCCCCGCCGAGTACGGGGGCACGTTCGCCGCCGCGCCGGCCACCCGAGCGGCCTGCGCCGCGTAGGGCTGGACCGGATCCGCGGCCACGGCGGCTTCGGCCGAAGGCCCGGCTTCCGGACCGGCCTGCGCCGCGTATGGGAGCGGGTCGGCGGGCCGCGCAGGCAGGACGGAAGGCTCGGACCCCGGCACCGTCCCGGCCACGGCCGGAAGCCCGGCCCCCGGAGCGGCCTGCGCCGCGTACGGGAGCGGGTCGGCGGGCCGCGGAGGCTCGGCGGAAGGCTCGGACCCCGGCACCGTCCCGGCCACGGCCGGAAGCCCGGCCGCCGGAGCGGCCTGGGCCGCGTACGGGAACGCGGGCGGCGGGGGCTCGGCGGGAGCCCCCGCCGCAGCCGGATACGGGGGCGGGTTCGCCGCCGCGCCGGCCACCCGAGCGGCCTGCGCCGCGGGCGGCACCGGGTCCGTGGGGCGGGTGGGGTGGGGCGGGGTCGGGTACAGGTCGCCCGTGCCGCGCAGGGCCGGGGCGGTCGGGGGCGCGGCTGCCGCAGACGGTACGCGGAAGGTGCCCGTCGTCGAGGTGGTGTGCGTGGGGTACATCGTTGCCTCCGTCATGCGAACAGCCGGCGCCAGGTTTCCGGGCCCGGGTAGCCGTCGGCCGCGGCGCCGCGCCAGCCCTGGGCGCGCTGGAAGGCCTCGACGCTGCGGCGGTCGGCCTCGCTCCAGCGGGACCCGGGGCCGGACGGGTAGTTCTTGCCGAAGCCCTTCTTCACCAGCTGGCGGCCGAGAACGGCGATGAACGGGTGGGAGGACCCGGGGCGGAAGGCCGACGGGCCCGGATAGGCCGGCACCCCGGCGGGGCCCGGCGCGGCGTCCACCGTCGGCCGGATGTCGTTGCCCGTGTGTTCGACGAGCAGTTGCCAGGTGTGCGCGCCCGGGATCCCGTCGGCGTCCGTGCCCGTCCAGCCCTGCGCGCTCTGGAAGGCCTGGGTGGCCAGCCGGTCGGCGTCGCTCCACGCCGTGCTCGCGCCCTTGGGGTAGAAGCGACGGCCGCCCCGCTCGATCAGCATCCGGCCCAGCTGGGCGACGTACTCGTTGTTCGCGCCCGGGCCGAACTGCGTGGCGCCGGGGAAGACCGTGGGGACCGCCGGCTTCGGGTCGGTCGCCGGGTCCGGCTCCGTGATGCCGCCCGTCACCCCGTTGAACCGGTACGGCAGGTACTTCGTCGCGTTGCTCCAGTAGCCGTACGGGGTGGCCCCCTTCCGCGTGTTCGGGCGGGTCTGCTCGTACGCGACGTAGTGCGTGCGCGTCTCGTCGACCCACCCGCCGAACAGCACCACGTGCGAGCCGTTGGTCGGGTCCGACGGGTTGTGGAAGAGCAGCATGTCGCCCGGCAGCAGCTCCTCCTTGGTGATCTTGGTGGCGAATTTGTCGAGGCTGCCGGTCCACTCGTTCGTACCAAGGTTCCAGGCCATCGAGACGAAGCCGGAGCAGTCCTGCCGGTAGCCGTCGGACCAGTACGTGGACATGCTGTACGGGACCTTCGCGTCCAGCCACAGCTTCGCCCGCGTGATGATCGACGTCCGGTCGATGCGCTTGACCGCCGACGGCGCCCCGGGCGTGCCCGCCGGCTTCGCCGGGGCCGGGCGCCCGTGCAGCGGGGACCGGCCGCCCTGCGGGGAGCCGGGGGTGTCGAGGGAGACCGGCCCCGGGCCGGGCACCGGGGTGGCCGCCGCCAGTGCGGCCGAGCCGCCACCGCTCAGGACCACGCCCGCCGCGGTGGCCAGCACCAGCGCCCGGCGGGTCCCGCGGGCGGCCGGGTGGCCGCCGTCACGGAGCGGTATGGCCCGCGCGCGGGCGAGGGCGCGACGGCGCTGCGTACAGCCGGGGCAGGCGCAGTCGCCTGTGGGCTCGTACTCGTCGAAAACGGGCATCGGCATCGGTGCAGGCATCTGCACATGCGTCGGCGACTGGATCGTCATGCGGTTCCGTCCACTCCCCTGCTCGTCGCTGGTCCGGCGGGCCACACATCTGTCGGGGCATCAGATGCGGCTCGGCCCAGACATATCGTGCACGATAAACCCCTCAAACATGGGTTAATCGGACAAGGCGGGCGCGGCTGGTCACGAGCACCACTCGAGGTGGGGTAGAGTTTTCCCTGTCAGCAAGCGCCGCTAGCTCAGTTGGTTAGAGCAGCTGACTCTTAATCAGCGGGTCCGGGGTTCGAGTCCCTGGCGGCGCACAGACAAGGGAAAGCCCCTCGCAGCGAAAGCTGCGAGGGGCTTTTTCGTCGTGTCGCCCGGCCCTCACACGCCGGTCCCCGCACCTGCGCGCGTACCCGTACCCGTACCCGGCTTCGCGGGCGGGGTCGTGCCCGTCAGGTAGGCCGAGACGACCACGTTCGCCGTGTACTCCTTGGCCGCCTTGTCGTACGTTCCCCCGCAGGTCACCAGGCGCAGCTCGGCCCGGCCCGGGACCCGTGGGCCGTAGGCCCGGTGCGCGTCGAAGCGGGCCCGCTCGTAGACCCGTACGTCCTCGATCGTGAACTCGGCGACCGACCCGTCCATCCGCACCACCCGCACCGTGCCGCCCGGGCGCGCCGAGCTCAGGCCGTAGAACACCGCCGGCTTGGACGCCGTGTCCACGTGCCCGACCAGCAGCGCGGTCCCGGCCTCGCCCGGCTTGGCGCCGCCGCCCCACCAGCCGACCGTGCCGGGGCGGTCGAACGGCGGCGGCTCGATGGCGCCCTGGGCGTCGAGGCGCCGGGAGATCACGGGGGCCTGGATGCCCATCGCCGGCACGTCGACCCGCGCGGGTACGGACGCCGCCAGCGGTGTGTGCGCGACGGGCAGCCCCGGGGCCGGGATCGACGAGCCGCCGGCCAGTCCGGCGGACGGGCTCGGCGGGACGCCGGTGATCTCGCGGCCCCACAGCCACAGGCCGAGCACCAGCACGGACCACGCGGCGAAGGTCAGCAGCCGCCCGCCGCCGGAGGACCTGGGCTCCCCCGGGCCCGTCACCGGCGGGCCCTCACTCGCCGCTGCGGCGCCGGCGCAGCGTCAGCGCCCGGAACGCGACGGCCAGGGTGGCCGCGGCGGCGAGCACGGCACCGATCACGGTGTGCGGGAGGCCGGGGCCGTCGCCCCCGTGGTTCTTCTTGGCCGCCGCGGCCTGGTCCTGCGCCTGCGCCGCGAGCTCGGCGGACATGCCGCCGCCGCCCGCGTGGACCGGCCAGACGGGAGACTGGTGGGGGTTCGGCCGGTCGCGGTCCTTCTCACGGTCCTTCTCGCGGTCCTTCTCGCGGTCGTCGCGGCGGCGGACGACCTCGATGGAGCCCCGGACGCGGTCCTCGCCTCCGTCGCACTTCACCCGGATGTCGTGCCATCCGGGCTGGGCCTGGGAGCTGACCATCGCATCGCCCGTCAGCGTCTTGTCGCCGTCGCGGCCGGAGGACAGGTGGACTTCGGACACGAAGACGGCGGACTTGGCGGACGCCCATTTGTCCTCACACCCGCGGACGCGCAGCTTGACCTGCGCCCCCGGCTCGGCCTGGTGCGGATCGACCGAGACGCTGCCGCGGTTCTCCTCGCCCGCCGCGAGGGCGGTGGGCGAGGACACGGCGGTGAGCGCCGTCAGGGCGACGGCCACCCCGGTGGCACGGAGAGCGATCAGAGCACTGCGCATGGTGAACCTCCTCAACAAGGAGGTTCACGCGCTGCGCGGCGCTCCGCATCCGGAGCGCCGCGGGCTTGACCCGTTCGGATCAGACGAGATCGACCAGGTCGGCGATGGAAGCGACGGTCTTGGTCGGGCGGTACGGGAACTTCTCGGTGTCCTCGGCGGAGGTCAGTCCGGTCAGCACGAGGAAGGTCTGCATCCCGGCCTCGAGCCCGGCCAGGACGTCGGTGTCCATCCGGTCGCCGATCATCGCGCTGCTCTCGGAGTGCGCGCCGATGGCGTTCAGGCCGGTCCGCATCATCAGCGGGTTGGGCTTGCCGGCGAAGTACGGCTGCTTGCCGGTCGCCTTGGTGATCAGCGCGGCGACGGCGCCGGTGGCGGGCAGCGGTCCCTCGGTGGAGGGGCCGGTCTCGTCGGGGTTGGTGCAGATGAAGCGGGCGCCCGCGTTGATCAGCCGGACCGCCTTCGTCATCGCCTCGAAGCTGTACGTCCGGGTCTCGCCCAGGACGACGTAGTCGGGCTCGTGATCGGTCAGGATGTAGCCGATGTCGTGCAGGGCGGTGGTGAGGCCGGCTTCGCCGATGACGTACGCGGTGCCGCCCGGGCGCTGGTCGTCGAGGAACTTGGCGGTGGCCAGCGCCGAGGTCCAGATGTTCTCGACGGGGACGTCGAGGCCCATGCGGGACAGCCGGGCCTGGAGGTCGCGCGGGGTGTAGATGGAGTTGTTGGTCAGGACCAGGAAGGGCTTGCCGGAGTCGCGCAGCCGCTTGATGAAGGCATCGGCGCCCGGGATCGGGGTGCCTTCGTGGATGAGGACCCCGTCCATGTCGGTGAGCCAGGATTCGATCGGCTTGCGCTCTGCCACTGGACTGTTCTCCGCTCTCGGTGGCCGTACCTCTGACCTGTGACCGCCGACCTGTGGCCTGTGGTCTCTACCACCCTATCGGGGCCGGGCTGTGGACGACGAGGCCGTCCACAGCCCGGACCGCGGGGCCCGGATCAGCCGAGCTTGACGTTGTCGACGGTCCAGTACCAGTTGTTGGTGCCGGCGTAGCGGAAGCGGATCTGGACGTCGGTGGCGCCGGCCGGGACCTGGAGGGCCAGGGACTCCGCCCTGGCGACCGCGTCGGCGGTGTAGCTCTTGACGACCGTCGGCGTACCGCCGTTGTAGGAGACCAGGACCTGGGCGGTCTGGCCGGCCTCGTGGTGGTAGTGCGTCTGGAAGGTCAGGTTCTTCGTCGTGCCGCCGGTCACGGCCCACTTGGGGGTGATCAGGGTGGAGTCGTAGGAGCCGGTGTGGGACTTGTCGTCCCACTCGTCGGAGTCGGCGACGGCGAACACGTCACGGGAGCGGACGTTCAGCTCGCGCCACTGGTCGCGCTGGGCCTGGCTCCAGAACTCGTCGGTCGCGAAGGCCCAGCCGGCCCACTCGGTGACGCCGCCGGTGCCCATCTTGGAGTTGTCGACGGCCCAGCCGGCCGGCGGGGTGTGCGTGAAGCCCTTCACGCCCGCAGGGATGCCCGTCTCGTCCACGCGGCCCTGGAGGTTCGGCCGCAGGGTGTCGAACGGGTCGTTGTCGTCGGGGGCGTTCAGCGGGATGCCGTCGATCGCGGAGCCGGGGTTGACGCCGACCTGCGCGAGGGCGGTGGCCGCCACGTCGACGAGCTTGACGTCGGTGCGGACCGAACCGGCCGGGATGCCTGCGCCCTTGGCGATGACGAAGGTGCCGCGCTCCTGGATGGTGGAGCCGCCGTGGCCGCCCGCGTCGGTGTGCCCGTGGTCGGTGGTGACCAGGATCTTCCAGTTCTCCTGGGCGTACGTGGGCCGGTTCTGGACTGCGGTGAGCAGCTGGCCGACCATCACGTCGACGCGGCCGATCGCGTCGAGGTACTGCTGGCTGGCGGCTCCGTAGGAGTGCCCGGCGGAGTCGACCTGGCCGAAGTAGACGAAGGAGGCGTCCGGGTTCTGGCCCTGCAGCTCGGCGGAGGCCGCGGCGGCGATCTTCGGGTCCTCGGTGCCGTAGCCGTCGCGGTCGCCCTTGAGGCTGAGGCGCTTGTCGACCTTGGCGGAGAAGATCGGGCCGCCCGCGTCGGTGGAGGTGATGGGCTCCCAGTCGGCGGCCGCGTACGTGTTGAGCGTCGGCTTGGCGTTCTCGATGCGGGTCAGGAAGTCCGGGTAGGCCGTGTAGTTCTTGCCGGTGAAGGAGTTGTCCTTCACGCCGTGCTTGTCGGGCCAGACGCCGGTGGCGATGGTGGACCAGCCGGGGCCCGAGGAGGTGGCGGCCATCGGGTTCGCGTACAGGGTGCTCTTGGCGGTCAGCCCCTGGGCCATCAGGCCGTTCAGGTTCGGGGCGTTGGCGGCCTTGGCGCGGTCGAGGACCACGCCGTCGATGCCGATGACGAGCACCTTGTCGGTGGTGGCCGCCGTGGCCGCGGCCGTTTCGGCGGTGGCGGTGTGCGTACCGAGGGCGGTGGCGAGCAGGGCCGTGGCGGTGGCGGTCACGGCGAGGGCGCGTCCTGACAGGACAGTGGGCACGTACTCCTCCGGGAGTAATCGTGGGGAAGGCGCAGGTGGACTTGCATGGGGGCGTACCTGAGGGCGTACGCCGGGACGTGCGCGTGGACGTGCGCCGGGCCCGGACCGAAGGTGCGGTCTTCGGTCCAGACCCGTTATGCAAGCGTCACTTTCCTGGTCGTGGGTGACCAGGAGGCAACCAGTCAGCTTCCGGTTGCCGACTTCCACGCGTCCACGTAGCCCGCGAGGTTCTTGTCGATGTCGGCCCAGTCCGGCTCGAAGACCTCGACACCGCTCATCAGCTTGGTGAGTTCGACGGCGTTGGCGTCGGTCGGCTTGACGTCGGTGCGCGCGGGGAAGCCGCCGCCGACCTCGCTGACCAGCTTCTGGGCGTCCTCGCTGAGCAGGTAGTCGAGGAGCTTCTTGCCGTTCTCGGTGTGCGGGGCCTTGTCCACCAGGCCGGCCGCGTACGGGAGGGCGAAGGTGGTCGGCTTGCCGCCGTCCTTGGCGGGGAACCAGATGCCCAGGTTCGGCATGGACTTGGACTGCGCGAAGTTCATCTGGACGTCGCCGTTGGCGACGAGCAGCTCGCCCTTGTCGGTCTTCGGCGCGAGCTTGCTGGTGGAGGAGGACGGGCCGACGTTGTTGGCCTGGAGCTTCTTCAGGTACTCCAGCGCCGGCTCCTTGCCGCCGAAGTCGTGCATCGCCTTGATGAGGACGGCGGTGCCGTCGCCCGCGACCCCCGGGGTGGAGTACTGGAGCTTGCCCTTGTACTTGCCGTCCAGCAGCTCCTCCCAGGTCTTGGGCGCCTCGGCGAGCTCCTTCTTGTTGTAGACGAAGCCGAAGTAGTTGTTGACGACCGAGGTCCACTTGCCGTCGGCGGCCTTGTTCGCCCCGTTGACCTTCTCGGACCCCTGCGGCTTGTAGGCCTGGAGCAGGCCCTTGCCGTCCGCCTGCTGGATGAACGGCGGCAGGGTGACCAGTACGTCGGCCTGGGTGTTGGTCTTCTCCCGGACGGCGCGCTGCACCATCTCGCCCGAGCCGCCCTCGACGTACTTGACCTCGATGCCGGTCTTCTTCGTGAACTCGGCGAAGACCTTGTCGTACCAGCCGTCGCCCTTGTCGCTCTTGAGACCGTCGGCGCTGTAAACGGTGACGATCTTCTCGCCGCCGCCCTTGGACCCGTCGGAGGACGAGCCGCCGCAGGCGGTGAGGCCGGCGGCGAGGGCGAGGCTGCCGGTGACGGAGGCGGTGATGCGCAGGACGCGGCGGCGGTTGCTGGCGGTTCTGAGGTAGCTGGACATGGAACTTCCTTACCGGGAAAAGGGAGTCAGCGGTACGTGGCTCTGGTGCGTATGCGGGAGACGGCCAGGAGGACCAACAGGGTGGCGGCCATCAGGACCACGGCGACGGCGGAGCCGCCGAAGAGCGAACCGCGGTCGGTGGCGGTGAAGATCCGGACCGGGAGGGGCATCCAGTCCGGCGGGTAGAGCATCATCGTGGCGCTCAGCTCGCCCATGGACAGGGCGAAGCAGAGTCCGGCGGCCGCCGTCAGGGACGGCAGCAGGAGGGGGAGTTTGACCCGCCACAGCACGTACGCGGGACGGGCGCCCAGGGAGGCCGCCGCCTGTTCGTACGCGGGGTCGAGACGAACGATGGCGGCCGAAACCGACTGATAGGCAAACGCCGTGACAAGAATCGTGTGCGCCAGGATCACGATTGAGCTGGTGCCGTTGAGCAGCAGCGGGGGCTTGCTGAAGGCGACCAGGACGGCAAGGCCGACGACCACGGACGGCACGGCGACCGGCAGCATGAACAGGGCGTCCAGGGACCGCTTTCCGCGTCGCTTCAACCCGGCGGCGGCCAGCGCGGCCCAGGTGCCGACGGTGAGCGCGAGCAGGCTGGCGACGAGGGCGGTCACCAGCGAGGTGGTCAGCGCCTGGAGGGATTCGCCCTGTACGGCGGAGGCGTAGTTCCCGGTGGTCGGGCCGGAGGGGAAGGCGCCGGACCAGTGGGTGGAGAAGGACGCGGCCACCACGACGAGCAGCGGCAGCGCGAAGAGGGGGAGGAAGAGGAGCCCGAACAGGCACCACGCGGCCCAGCGGCCGGTCCTGCTATGCACCAGCACGCTTGCTCACCACCCGGTAGAGGCCGAACAGGCCGACGGAGATCGCGATGTTGACGACGGCGACCACGCATGCGGCCGAGTAGTCGGATTCGAGTATCGCCTTGCCGTAGATGAGCATCGGCAGCGTGGTGACGTCCTTGGCTCCGGTGAACAGGACGATCCCGAACTCGTTGAGGCACATGACCAGGACGAGGCTGCCGCCGGCGGCGAGCGCCGGAAGGGCCTCGGGGAGGATCACCCGCCGGATGATCCGGGCGGGCTTCGCCCCGAGCGAGGAGGCCACTTCGAGCTGGGCCGTGTCGAGTTGGGAGAAGGCGGCGAGCAGCGGGCGCATCACGAAGGGCGTGAAGTACGTGATCTCCGCGAGCAGTACGCCCCAGGGGGTGGTGAGGAAGTGGAACGGACCGTCGGCGGCACCGGTCACGTCGGTCCAGAGCCCGTTGGCCATGCCGACGGTGCCGTAGATGAAGAGCAGGGCGAGGGTGATGAGGAAGGAGGGGAAGGAGAGGAAGACGTCGATGAACTTCGCGACGCCGCGCGCCCCGGGGAACGGGACGAAGGCGATGATCAACGCGAGCGCGAAGCCGAGGACGAGGCAGCCGACGGTGGCACCGGCGGCCAGCCAGACCGTGGTTCCGAGCGCCTCGCGGAAGGCGTGGGAGCGGAAGACGGAGGCGTAGGCGTCGAAGGCGCCGCCGCCGTTCTCGGGGGTGAGGGACTGCTGGACGACCAGCGCGAGGGGGTAGAGGAAGACCAGCGCGAGCACGGCCACGGGCGGTACGGACCAGAGCCAGCGCGGGACGCCACGCGGCCCCCGCCCGGCGCCGTTCCCCAGCGGGGCGCCGTTCCCCTGCGGGGCGCCGTTCCCCTGCGGGGTGCGGGAGCCTGACGGGGTGGTGCCGTGGCCGGCCGTGGTGCCGTTCTGCGGGCGGCGGCCGGACAGCGCGGGCGCTTGCGGCGCCGCCGCGGGAGCGCCCTGCGGGATGCCCGGCGTGGCCTCGGTGTGCTCCGGGGTCCGGGTGCCCGGTGGATGCGCTGTTCGCCGCCCGTCCAGGCGCGGGGCCTCAGTCATCCGACACCCTCCCCCTGGCTACCGCCGGGGGGACCCCCAGCTGCCAGCAGCACCGCGTCCCGCGGTTCGAAGTGCAGCGTCACCGTGTCGCCCAGCGCGGGCGTCTCGCGCAGCTCCGGCAGGTCCGCCTTGACGCGGTGGCCGTCGACGTCGACGTACAGCCGGTGCGTCGAGCCCCGCCACTGCACCTCGGCGATCGTGCCGGTCAGCGCGTTGGGCCCGGCCCCGAGGCCGAGCAGGTGCGGCCGTACGCACAGCGTCGCGCTCGCGCCCGGCGCGGCCTGTCCGCGGTCCAGCTGCAGCGCCCGCCCCGCGAAGAGCGCCCCCGAGTCCGCGACGGTGACCGGCAGCAGGTTGGCGTTGCCGACGAACGACGCGGTGAACTCGGTGCGCGGCGCCCGGTACAGCTCCTGCGGAGTGCCGCAGTCCTGCAGCCGCGCCTTGTCCATGACCGCGATCCGGTCGGCGAGGGTCAGCGCCTCCACCTGGTCGTGCGTGACGTACAGAATCGATACGTCGGGCAGTTCGCGGTGCAGCCGGGCAAGTTCGGCGAGCATCCCGGAGCGCAGCTGCGCGTCGAGCGCGGACAGCGGCTCGTCGAGCAGGAGCACCCCGGGCCGGATCGCCAGCGCGCGGGCGATCGCCACGCGCTGCTGCTGTCCGCCGGAGAGCTCGCGCGGGTAGCGCTTGGCGTACGCCGCCATCCCGGTCATCTCCAGCGCCTCGGCGACGCGCCCCGGGATCTCGGCCTTGGGGGCCTTCTGCGCCTTGAGGCCGAACGCCACGTTGTCCTCCACCCGCATGTGCGGGAAGAGCGCGTACTGCTGGACGACCATGCCGATGCCGCGCTTGTGCGGCGGGAGCGCGGTGACGTCCCGGCCGCCGATCAGCACCCGGCCGGCGGCGGGCCGTACGAAACCGGCGACCGCGCGCAGCGCCGTGGTCTTGCCCGAACCGGAGGGGCCGAGCAGCGCCATGACCTCGCCCTGCTCGACGGTCAGGTCGAGCCGGTCCAGCACGGTGGCGGCGCCGTAGGCGACGCTGACCCCCTCGAAGCGGATGCCGCTCACGCCGACTCCAGCAAGGTCGTGGGCAGTTCGGCGATCGAGTCGAGGACGTGGGTCGCGCCGTGCTCGGTGAGCGCGGCGAGGTCGTGGGCGCCGGTGAGGACGCCGGCCACGATCCCGGCGCCGGAGCGGCGGCCGCTGAGCATGTCGTACGCGGTGTCGCCGGCGACCACGACCTCCCGTACGTCGTCGGCGGCGCCGGTGCGCAGGAACGCGGCGAGCACCATGTCGGGGTAGGGCCGGCCGCGGCCGCCCGCGTCGGCGGGGCAGAGGGTGAGGTCGGCCAGGCCCTGCCAGCCGAGGGCGTCGAGGATGGCGTCCTGGGTGACGCGGGCGAAGCCGGTGGTCAGGACGACGGTGCGGCCGTCGGCCCGGAGCTTCTCGATGGCCTGGCGGGCGCCGGGGATCGGGGCGATGAGCCCGCCGTCGACGAGCTCGCCGTACGCCTCCTCGAAGGCGGAGTTGGCGCGCTGGGCCATCTCCTCCGTGCCGAAGAGGTGGCGGAAGACGGAGATCTTCGACTCGCCCATGGTGTCGCGGACGTACTGGAGCTTGGCCGCGTGGTCGGCGGTGCCGGGCTCGACGCCGAGGCGTTCGGCGGCGCGCTCGAAGGCGCGCTCGACGAGGCCGCCGTCGGCGACGGTGGTGCCGGCCATGTCGAGGACGACCAGGCCGTGGGACGTGTGATTCGCGTTGCTCATGTTCTCTACCAGCCCAGTTCGTTCGCGGTGGTCTCGGCTATGGCGGGCGAGCAGGTCATCCCGCGGCCGCCGGGTCCGGTCACCAGCCATACGCCGTCGGCCACCTGCTGGCGGTGGACGACGCGGGTGGTGTCGGTGCACTGCGCGTACACGCCCGCCCAGCGGCGCCGGATCTCGGGCAGCGGGCGGCCCAGGAAGGACTCGACGACCTCGGTGAGGTACGCGTACGGGTCCTCGAGGGTGTCGAACGCGAAGGGGTGCTCGTACTCGTGGGTGTCGCCGATGGTCAGTCCGCCGTCCTGGCGCTGGACCATCAGCAGCTGCATCTTGTGCGCGGCGGCGATCGGCGCCTGCGCCTGCCCGGCGTTGAGGGCGTCGAGCGCGTCGCTCTTGTACGCGGGGTAGTAGCGGAAGCTGTCGGCGTCCGCGATGGAGGTGGTGAGCTTCTCGCCGAGCGGGGCGGTCTGCATCATCTGGAGCCGGACGCGGCGCACGGGCAGGTCGGGGACCAGCTCGCGGACGAGTCCGGACAGCCAGGCTCCGGTGGCGAGGACGACGGCGTCGCCCTGGTGGACGTCGCCGTGGTCGTCGCGGACGGCGCCGTTGCCGACGACCTCGCGCACCTCCCGTCCGGGCAGGAAGGTGTACCGGCCGCTCGCCCGGAGGGCCTCGCGCAGGTGGAGCTGGGCGGTGCGCGGTTCGACGGCCGCGTCCCGCTCGCACCACAGGGCGGCCTCGAAGGCGCCGCGCAGGGCGGGGTTGATCTCCCGCGCCTCTTCGGCGGTGACCAGTTCGTAGCCCCGGGCGGCGGCGTCGGGGCGGGCGGCGGCCGCCTCGGCGACCGCGTACTCGCGGGCGTTGCGGACCGGGGTGAGGGAGCCGATCGCGCGGAAGCCCAGGCCGGGCACCTCCGCGCCGATCCGCTCCCAGAGCTCGCGGGCCCGCAGGGCGGTCTCGAGCTCCTCGCCCCCGGCCCGTCCGCTGACCCAGATCTGGCCGAAATTGCGCAGTGACGCGCCTCTGGCCTCCGCCTCTCGCTCGATCTGGACGACCTCGTGGCCGCGTTCGACTGCTTGCCAGGCGTGCATGGTGCCGACCACGCCGCCTCCGACGACTATGACTCTCACGCGCTCCACGGTGGTCGCGGCCCGTGGACCGGGGGGATCGCGGTGGCAACGGGACGGTGAACAGCCCTCGACGCTTGGACTAGACCCGTTACCGTCTCGTGATCTGCATGGGGCTTGAATACGCCCCTTTTCGGCGCCTTGGCGGTGATCCGCTGGCGGCTACTCGGGGCGCAGGTGGGTCGTGAAGCTGAACCGGTCACCACGGTAGAGCGAACGCACCCGCTCCAGCGGACGCCCGTCCTGGTCCCGGGAGAACCGGTGGATGAGCAGCATGGGGAGGGCCGGCGGGGTGCCGATCAGCAGGGCCTCGCGGGGGGTCGCGAGGACGGTCTCCAGCTTCTCGTCGGCGTCCCCGAACGAGATCCCGAGCCGGTCGAGGAGGTACCCGTAGAAGGAGGAGTCCGGCTGGAATTCGGTGTCGAGGCGGGGCGCCCGCGCCACTCGGATGTACGTGCTCTCCAGGCCCACCCGCTCGTCGTCGGCGAGCAGGACGCGCTCGAGGTGCCAGACGGGCTCGCCGGGCTCGGCGCCGATGCCGGGGGCCAGCTCGGGCGGGCAGGGGAACTGCTCGAGCCCGATGAGGTTACGGCCGGGCCTGCGGCCCTGGCGCCGTACGCCCTCGGTGTAGCTCGCGAGGGAGAGGGGCTGTTCGAGCTTCGGACCGGCGACGACGGTACCGCGGCCGGAGCGGCGGAGCCGGCCCTCCAGGAGCAGCTCGCGCAGGGCCTGCCGCACGGTCTCGCGGGACACCTCGTACCGCTCGGCGAGATCCCGCTCGGTGGGCAGCAGCCCGCCCTCGCCGAGGTCGTTGAGGAGGTCGGCGATGAGGGCCTTGACGGCGTAGTACTTGGGGATGCGGCCGTGCTCCGGAATCCCGGACCGAACGGCCGAGCCGGGTCGGTGATGCAGGTTCTGTTCTTCCACCCTCGGACTGTACGCGGACGGGGTGTACGCAGATCAGCGCGACGGGATACGGGGGGGTGGGCGGGGCGCGGGTGCCGGTGATACCCGGCGAGCCGGGGCCGGGGGTCCCGGCGGGCCCGGGGTGCCGGCGGGCCCGGGGTCCCGGCGGGCCCGGGGTACCAGCGGGCCCAGGGTGCCGGGGCCGGGGGTACCAGCGGGCCCAGGGTGCCGGGGATACCCGGCAGGCCCAGGACACCCGGCAAGCCCGGGGTATCCGCGGCGGCCGGGCTACGCGGGGGTTCGCAGGCGGCGGGCCGTCAGCAGGAGGCCGCCGCCCGCGGCGAAGGCGGCCGCCGCGCCCGCGGCGAACGCCCAGTCGCGGGGGCCGGTGTGGGCGAGGGAGCCCGCCGCGCCCGTCTCCTCCTCCGGGCCCTCGACGGAGAACCGGTAGCCGCCCGCCTCCCCGACCCAGTCGCCGTCGTCGGCCCGGCGCTGGACGAGGGCGGCGTCGGCCACGACCTCGCCGGCGGGGGTGCCGGGCGCGAACGCCAGGCGGACCGTGACGGTCACGGAGCCTCCGCCGCGGACGGCGAAGCCGGAGAAGGCCTCGCCCCCGTCGAAGACGGCGATGATCTCGTCGCGGTCACTCCGCTCGAGGCTGACGGGGAGGGTCCCGCCGGGGGTCTCGAACTCCATGCGGAAGTGGGCGGGGAGCAGGGCGCGGGCCGTGTCCGTGAACACCACGACGGGGTGGATGGCGGTGCACTCGGAGTCCGTCGTGTTCGTGAGGTCCAGGAACCAGGTCTGCGGCCCGCCGCCGGCCCGGTACACGGCCGGCCCGCCGCGGATCCGCGCGCCGATGGGAAAGGCGGTGCTCTTCCCGTCGCCGCAGGTGGCCTCGATCCGGGACGGCAGCGCGGGCGCGGGCCGCGCGCCGCCGCCGTTGCCGATGTCCGCGGCGGCGTTCGGCACGGAGAGGGCGACGGCGACCAGGGCGGCGGAGAGGGCAAGGGCTTTGCGCAGTCGCATGGAAGACCTTCGCTTCGCTGCTCGCCGGACGGGAGGATGGTCGGACGAGGCGACAATCACCCCGGCCTCCCCGCACCCTGCCACGCGCGCGAGACCGCCAGGCCAGTGCCGCGCCCGCGTCCTGCGCTTTACGCCTGATCGGCGCACCGGACCGGGCCCGCTGCCCCGCCGCCGCACCGGCGCGCGCCTCCCGTCCCGCCCCGGCCCGACCCGCCCCGCCCAGGCCCGCCCAGGCCCGCCCCGGCCCGGCCCGCCCCGGCCCGACCCGCCCCGCCCAGGCCCGCCCCGGCCCGACCCGCCCCGGCCCGGCCCGACCCGACCCGCCCCGGCCCGCCCCGGCCCGCCCCGTCCGGCCGGTCTGCGGGCCGTGCCCCCGGGCGCGGTCTCAGCCCACGCGGCCGAAGAGCGGGGCCAGGGCCAGTTCCGCCGCGCCCTCGGCGACACCGTCCTCGGACGCGGCGACCTCCGGAACCGGGCCGCCCAGGTTGCGGGCCTCCAGGACGCGGCGGACGCCCGTCGCGAAGACCTCCGGTGCGGAGTCCACCACCCGTCCCCCCAGCCACACCCGGTCCGCGTCCAGGAGCGCGACCACGTTCGCGGCGCCCTCGCCCAGGATCCGCGCCGCCTCCTGGAGGTCCCCGCGGGCCACCGCCGCCAGGCACAGCACCTCCGCGCACCCGCGGCCTCCGCACCGGCACGGCGGGCCGTCCAGCATCAGAACCTGGTGCCCGAACTCCCCCGCCGCGGACCGTTCCCCGCGGAAGACCTCGCCGCGCAGCCGGAGCCCGGCTCCCAGGCCGGTGCTCAGGTGCAGGTACAGGGAGGTTCCGACGGCCCGGCGGCCGGGGACCGCGACCCCCGCGTTGGTGTCCTTGTCCAGCACCACCGGCGGGGCGTCGGGCCCGAGCCGGTCCACCACCGCCTGCCGCAGCGGGAACCCCTCCCATTCGGGATATCCCGTCACCCGGCCCAGTACGCCGGCCCGCCAGTCGAGCGGTCCCGGCGCGGCGACGCCCACGCCCAGCAGGGACCCTGCGCCAGCCGCCCCGCACAGCCCGTTCACGGCCCGTACGACCTCGTCCGCGACGGCCTCCGGTCCGGCCGCGAAGTCCAGGGGGCCGCGGAACCGGTCGACAACGGTGCCCAGCATGTCCACCCGTACCGCCCGCAGCTGGTCGCGGTCGGCGTGCACCCCGACGGCGTGCCGGGCGCCGGCGGTCAGCTGGAGGAGCGTCCGCGGCTTGCCCCCGGTGGACGCGCCGCGGCCGGCTTCGGCGATGAGCCCCTCCGCACGCAGCCGCGCCGTGATCTTGCTGACGGCCTGCGGGGTGAGGCGCGTGAGGGCGGCGAGGTCGGTGCGGCCGAGGCCCTCGAAGCCCGCTTCGCGCAGCAGGGCGAGTACGAGCGCGTCGTTGTGGCCGCGCAGCGCCGGTAGGTTCGCGCCGCTTCCGTTGCTCCTGCTAGCCCAGTCCACCTCTCCATTGTCCACCCTCCTTGCACTTAAGCAACACTGTTGCCAAAGTGGATGCATGAACGCCTCCCCTTCCGCTTCCCCCACGCGGTCGAACGCCCCCCTCCGCGTCGGCCTCGTCGGCTACGGGCTCGCCGGTTCCGTCTTCCACGCGCCGCTCGTCTCGGCCACGGACGGGCTCGTCCTCGACACGGTCGTCACCTCCGACCCCGGCCGGCAGGCCCAGGCGCGCGAGGCGTACCCCGACGTCCGGATCGCCGGCTCCGCGCAGGAGCTCTGGGACCTCACCCCCACCCTGGACCTGATCGTCGTCGCCTCCCCCAACAAGACCCACGTGCCGCTCGCCACCGCCGCGCTGGGCGCCGGCATCCCGGTCGTCGTGGACAAGCCGCTCGCCGCCACCGCCGCCGAGGCCCGCGAACTCGCCGCCCTCGCCGACAAGACCGGCACGTTCCTGTCCGTGTTCCAGAACCGCCGTTGGGACAACGACTTCCTCACCCTGCGCCGCCTCCTCGCCGACGGCGAACTCGGCGAGATCCAGCGCTTCGAGTCCCGGTTCGAGCGGTGGCGTCCGCAGCTCAAGGGCGGCTGGCGCGAGTCCGGGGCCCCGGAGGAGATCGGCGGCCTGCTGTACGACCTCGGCAGCCATGTCGTCGACCAGGCGCTGGTGCTGTTCGGCCCGGCCGTGCGCGTGTACGCGGAGACCGACGTACGCCGCCCCGGCGCCGAGGCGGACGACGACACCTTCATCGCCGTCACGCATGCGAACGGGGTCCGCTCCCACTTGTACGTCAGCGCCACCACCGCGCAGCTGGGTCCGCGCTTCCGCGTGCTGGGCTCCCGCGCGGGCTACGTGAAGTACGGACTGGACCCGCAGGAGGCGGCCCTGCGCGACGGGCAGCGGCCGGGCGTCGGGGAGAGCCCGTGGGGCGAGGAGCCCGAGCACCTGTGGGGCCGGGTGGGCTCCGGCGAGTCCCCGCTGACCGGCGGCGGGGCCCCGGTGCCGACCGTGCCGGGCGACTACCCCGCGTACTACGCGGCGGTGGCGGCGGCCCTGCGCGAGGGCGGCCCGGCGCCGGTCACCGCGCACGAGGCGGCGCAGTGCCTGGCCGTGCTGGAGGCCGCGCGGACGTCGTCCCGGGACGGGGTGACCGTCGAACTGAGCACAGGCACGGGCACTGCCTTGTCCTGAAAATGGACAGTTTGCGGGTCGCGGGCGATCTATCCTGCACAAGTTGAAGATCGTCACGCATGTGAAGAATGGAATCCGTCTGTGAAGCTGCCCCGGATCGCATCGGTCGTCGCCACCGCCGCGATAGCCCCGGCCGTCCTGCTCGCCTCGCCGGCCTTCGCCGCCGACAGCTCGTCGCCGGCCACGCCGGCTGCTCCGAGCGTGCCGGACCGGGGGGCCGAGGACCGGGGGGCCGAGGGCCAGGATCAGGCCGGGAAGCCTGCGGACCCGGCGGCGGACAAGCCGGCGGAGAAGCAGGCGGACAAGCCCGCGGACAAGCCGGCCGAGAACCCGGCCGAGGACCCCGCAGCCGCGAAGGACCGGAGCGCCATCCAGGCGATCCTCGCGGACCCGGCGAGCGGGCCGGGCGTACGCGAGGCCGCCGAGAAGGCGCTCAAGGGATCGGCCGCGGCCATGCGGAAGTTCCTCGAGGTGGAGTGGGCCCGGGAGCAGCTCACCGACGACCGGGTTCGGGTCTCGCAGATCATCAGCGTCGGCGGTCCGGCCGTGCAGAAGGCCGGCAAGGCCGCTCTGAAGACGGACACCCAGGCCGCGCTGACCGAGTTCCTCGAGAACGGGCAGCACACGGCCCGCTTCGAGGACGACAGGGTCGAGCTGGCGCGGATGCTCGACGGGGCGGGCCGCGGGATCACCGAGGCGGTCAACCGGTTGCTGGACAGCGGGACGCGCGAGCAGGTCCGCGAGTTCATCGTGACGGGGCAGCACAAGATCCGGGCGGTGGACGACCGGGTGGCGCTGCTGACCATGCTCGACGGCGCCGGCCCGGGCCTGAAGGAGGGCATCCTCGCGCTCCTGAAGGGGAACCCGAGCCCGGCGGAGCTGCGCACGTTCGTGACGACCACGCAGTACGAGCTGCGCGACGACGACAACATGGTCCTGATCTGGGCGATGCTCAACAAGGCCGGCCCGGAGCTGAAGAAGGCCGCGATCATCGCGATCAACGGCACGCCCGCGGACCGCGTCGAGTTCCTGAAGACCGGGCAGTTCACGGCACGCGACAAGGACAAGGCCGCCGACGCGCAGACCGGCAAGCCGGACGCGGGCAAGGACGGCGGCGTCCAGCAGACGGTGGCCACCGGCACGACCTCGGGCGGCAACACCCACCTGACCGCGACGGGCGGGTCGGGCACGCTCGCGAGCACGGGCACCCAGACCGCCCTGATCGCGGGCGGCGGCGCCGCGGCGCTCGGCGCGGGCGCCGGCCTGGTCTTCGCCGGCCGCCGTCGCCGCGGGTCCGCGAAGGGCTGACCGACCGGCACGGCCTACGCACGCACGCATCCGCATGTGACCGGACAGGAGGGGGACCGCCGAAGGCGGCCCCCCTCCTTCGCTTCGCTCGCCTGCTCGCCCGCTCGCCTGGTCGCCTGCTCGCTCGCGGCTACGCGCTCTTGAACTCCTGGCGCTGACGCCCGAGGCCCTCGATCTCCAGCTCCACGACGTCACCGGCCCGCAGGTACGGCTTCGGCTCCGGCTGGCCCATGGCCACGCCGGCCGGGGTGCCGGTGACGATGACGTCGCCCGGGTAGAGGGTCATGAACTGGCTCAGGTACCGGACGACCTCGCCGACCGGGAAGATCTGGTCGGCGGTGTTGCCGTCCTGCTTGAGCTCGCCGTTGACCCACAGCTTCACGTCCAGGACCTGCGGGTCCTCGACCTCGTCGGCGGTGACCAGCCACGGGCCCAGCGGGGTGAACGTCTCGCAGTTCTTCCCCTTGTCCCAGGTGCCGCCGCGCTCGATCTGGAACTCGCGCTCCGAGACGTCGTTGACCAGCGTGTATCCGCCCACGTGCGCCAGGCCCTCCGCAGCGGAGGACAGGTAGCGGGCGGTGCTGCCGATGACGACGCCGAGCTCGGCCTCCCAGTCGGTCTTCACGCTGCCGCGCGGGATCAGCACGGTGTCGTCCGGGCCGACCACGGTGTCCGCGGCCTTGAGGAACAGGATGGGCTCGGCCGGCGGCTCCGCACCGATCTCGGCCGCGTGCCCGAAGTAGTTCAGCCCGATGCCCACGATCTTGCCGATCCTGCCGACCGGCGCACCGATCCGCAGGCCCTCCGCGGCCAGCACGGGGAGCTCCCCGGCCGCCGCCGCGTCCCGTACCCGGGACAGCACGGAGTCGTCGGCGAGCAGGGCGCCGTCCACATCCGTGATCAGGCCGGACAGGTCGCGCAGGGTCCCGTCCTGGTCGAGCAGCGCGGGACGCTCCGCTCCGACCGGTCCGACACGCAGCAGCTTCATGGGCATTCTCCCGTGGTCGTGGGTGGTCGGCCCATGGGCAAGCCCGGGCCTGCCGATGGGTTGCGGCCATCGGAGAATTGGTTGATCCTCCAAGATGGCCGCCCAATCCGCAAGACCCTGTTCACAGACTGGAACGCTCGCGCCCTTCGGCCGCCTCCTTGCGGTACTGGAGCCAGGCCCGCTCCGCCACGGACCACGCAGTGGTGGTCACCAGGTACAGCCCGGCGGCCAGCGGCACCAGTCCCGCCGTGATCAGCGTCCCGAAAGACAGCAGCGGCAGTACGCCGCCCAGCTTGCGCAGCATCGCCTGCTGCTCGGCGCTCACCTCGGCCGCGACCCCGGACTTGCCCTTCGCGCGGGAGACGGCCGCCACGGGAGCCGAAGCGGCCGCTGCAGCAGCCAAGGCGGCAGCCCGCCGCCCCCGTACGGCGCTCCACGCGGCGACCGCCGCAATCGCCGCGAACAGCCCGAGGAAGACCAGCCCCTGGGCCCCGAGGAAGCCGCCGTCCCCGAGGGCATCGCTCCACCGGGCCCCGAGCGGGGCGGCGAACAGCTGGTGGTCCAGCAGCTCGCCGGGCGAGGAGAAGGCCCGGTACATGAGGAAGAACACCGGCAGCTGGAGCAGCACGGGCAGACAGCCGGCCACCGGAGTGGCACCGCGGAACGCGGCCCGGTTCAGCGGATGCAGGGCGAGCCGTACGAGCACGGTGAACAGCACGATCGCGGCAGCGGTCGCGGACTCGGCCAGTACCGGCTCCAGGAACCGGCCCAGCTCGACAACAAGAGAGGTGAAAACGGACACGCAGGCCCTCCGAGGGGTCTCGTCAACGTCGAAAAACTGCATTTCGGCGCGACGACCACGAGGGGCACGACAGCGAACAGAGCAAGAATGGAGCAGGTGCAGGTGCCCCTACGTGGCCGTCAGGACGAGACGGCCGGGCGCCCTGGGCCGTGACCTGCCCGAGGCATCGGGGTCACGCTGCGGCAGGAACGCGGTGCGCTGCTCGCGGTCACGTATCGCGGTGCGTATGCGGTGGGGCGGCACAGGCCGTACCAGCCGGGCGGCGAGGGCTGCGGCACCCGCGGTGACGGTGGCGGCCAGGGCGACCACGACGGCACCCAGCCCGCCCAGCCCGCCCTCCCCGGCGAACAACCCGAAGAACCCGAGAATCCCGGCGAACAGGAGCAGGGACATCAGCAGCGGCATCACCAGCCGCCCACGATCATGCCGAGCCATGCAAGCCCCCTCCCAAGATCCGTCCGTACCCACCGAATACAAGAACGCGGGCTATTGCCGCAAGGTTCCCCACACCACGAGCCGATATTTGGACGTGTACTCGGGCGTGCAGGTGGTGAGCGTGATGTACGCGCCGGGCTCGCCGTACCCGTACTCCGGCCGGACCGTACTGCGCGGCACGGGCGCGAGCACCCCGGTGTCCCGCTCGCTGGTCTCCGCCAGGACCTTCCCCACCACGTACGTGTACCGCCGGCCCCGTACGTCGACGATCAGCTCGTCCCCGGCCCGCAGCCGGTTGATGTACCGGAACGGCTCGCCGTGGGTGTTGCGGTGCCCGGCGAGCGCGAAGTTCCCCTCCGCCCCCGGCTGCGCGGTCCCCGGGTAGTGCCCGACGTACCCCTTGTCCAGCACGGCCCGCTTGTCGACCCCCTGCGCGACGGGCGCGACGACACCGAGCCGCGGGATGCGCAGCACCCCGTACGCCGACTCCTGCGCCGGCGCCGGCGCGGGCCTGGCGGCGGGCGGGACGGCAGGGCTCTCGGAGGAGGCCGGAGAAGGAGCCGAGGAGGGACCGGCAGCATCAGAGGAAGGGGAAGGGGAAGAGGAAGAAGAAGACGGCGAGGGTGAGGCCGAAGGAGAGGAGTTCCACTCCTTCTCCAAGTCCCGGACCTGCTGGTGGGCGGCGGCCAGGGCCTGCCGGTTGGTCCACCACACCTGGTGCACCACCAGCAACAACACCACCACACCCACGGTGACGGCCAGTTCGGCGGCGCCCCACAGCACCCCGGCGAGACCGGCCCGCCGCCCGCCCCGGCCGCCGCCCTGCACCACCACACGCATGTGATCCCGCACGGGCCGCACCTTAAGACCTCCCCCGTCAACAGACCAGCCGCAGTACGGTGTGAACCATGCGCCCTGACACGCCTGCCGAGCACATCGCCGAAGCCGAGCGCCTCATCCGCACGGCGACCCGTTACCCCGAGGACCAGGAGCCTTTGCTCCTCCAGGCCGCGGCCCACCTCGAACTGGGTGACGCCCGGGACCGCGCCAGCGCGCTGTACGACCAACTCCTCGCCGGCTCCCCGGCCGACCCCCACCTGATCAAGGCGCTCCAGGCCGCGAACCTGTGGGAGTACGGCCACGAGCCCGAGGCCCGCGCCCTCATCCAGGGCATCCGCGCGGCGGCGCCCACGGACCCGGCCCCCTGGGAGGTCATCGCGGAAGCCCTCGAGGCCCACGACGAGTTGACCACCTCGGAGGAGTGCTTCACCCAGGCGGCCACCCTCCTGATCACGGAGAGCGCACCCCTGACCCCGGCCACCACGGCCCTCCTGACGGGACGTCACCGGGTCCGCCGTCTCCTCGGGCTCCCGCACGACGACTGGGACATGGTCGCCGACACCCGCCACATCGGCCCGATCCCCCTGGACGAGCTCCACGACCCGAAGCGCATCTGGGCCCTCGGCTCCGACGACCCGGCCGAGCTCCGCGCCGAGATCGCCCGCCTCCGCGCGGAACTGGGCGACCGCCGCGCCGCCCTCTCCCGCCCGTTCCCGGTGGCCATCCTCCACTGGCCCCAGCGGGAACTGGCCGAGCTCCTGACCAGCTACCCGACCCTCACGGCGGAATACCCCTCGCACGAGGCCCACCTGCGGGAGATCGAGACGTCCCTGCGCGCCCTGGCGGCCTCGGGCACGACGAACCTCGGCATCGTGACGGCGAGCGTCCCTTCGTACGAGGCGTTCGCGGCATCGGAGAAAACCTCCCCGGCCTCCCCGTCCCTCCTCCCGGAATACGCCACGACCCTGGCAGCCCGCGGCAAAGCCACCCCCTGGCCCCCCACCCCCACCTCCCCCTGCTGGTGCACCTCAGCCAAGCCGTACGCCGAGTGCCACGGCGCCGAGAACTGATCAAAACCGGCCATCATGTGACCGACGAGGAATCTCCTCGGTGCTACCGCGCCACATTCCGACAGGTGTTGTCAGCAGGCCTTGATAGAACCAAGGCATCGCTGATCAATCCATCGAGGAGATTCCGTGACGTCTGGTGCACACTCGAGTACTCCGAAACCAGTCGCCGGACTCCACGAGACACTGATCACGAGCGCACTCGAAGAGCAGCTCAAGGAGCTGATCGCTGCGGGATCAGTCGTCATAGACGGCCAGGTCAGCGGCGAGACCTCGCAGCATGTCCTGACCCGCCACATCGCTCATGTCGTCGGGCAGGTCCTGAAGAAGCTGCCGCCCAGCGACCAGGTCCATGCCGCGAACGAGATTCTCGATTCTCTGAGCTCCTTCGGAGGCACTGCCGACTGGGTTGGCCCTATTGCCGAGGGGCCTCGCCAGTTGCTTGCCGTGGCAGGCCCGACGGCTCCAGAGGCGTATGCCGTACGGCCTTCGACTCCGCTCTCGGAAACCGCGCTCATCACCAACTCCCCTGAAGATCCCAGCCTCGGATCCGAACTGCGGGCCGAGCTGGCCACGGCCGACCGCATCGACTTGCTGTGTGCCTTCGTGAAGTGGACCGGACTTCGCGTGCTGGAGCAGCCGTTGAAGGCGGCCGCCGCTCGCGGTGTACCGATCCGCGTCATCACCACCACCTACATCGGCGCCACTGAGCGTGCAGCGCTGGACCGCCTCGTGCGCGAGTTCAACGCCGAGGTAAAGGTGAACTACGAACTTCGCTCCACTCGTCTCCACGCCAAAGCCTGGCTCTTCCGCCGACACTCGCACTTCGATACCGCGTACGTCGGCAGCTCCAACCTGTCGAAGGCGGCGCTCCTCGATGGGCTGGAGTGGAACGTCCGGCTGTCGGGGATCGCCACCCCGGACGTGCTGCGGAAGTTTGAAGCAACCTTCGACTCGTACTGGAGCGAGAGGTCCTTCGAGTCATACGATCCCGACCGAGATGGCCAGCGGTTGGATGACGCGCTCAAGATCGCCGGGAACGCTGGCAGTAACAATGCCGCACGGGTCATCAGCCTGTCCGGCCTGGAAGTGCGCCCATACCCGCATCAGCGGGACATGCTGGAGCGCCTAGAGGTCGAGCGTACGGTGCACAACCTGCACCGAAACCTCCTGGTGGCCGCCACCGGAACCGGCAAGACCGTTATGGCCGCTCTTGACTTCAAGCAGCTCCAGCAGAGGCTGGGCCGCAAACTGCGTCTGCTGTTCGTCGCCCATCGCAAGGAAATCCTCGAGCAGTCCCTGCGTACGTACCAAGACGTGCTCGTCGATGCGAACTTCGGCGAGCTGCTCTACGGCGGCAAGACGCCCAGCCGCTGGGAGAACGTCTTCGCAAGCGTCCAGTCTCTGGACTCCCCCGCCTTGGACCGCCTCCCGGCCGATCACTTCGACGTCATCGTCATCGACGAATGCCACCACGGCACCTCCCCCACCTATCGCCGCATCTTGGACCACTTCGCACCGATAGAGCTGCTGGGGCTGACGGCCACACCTGAGCGCATGGACGGCGTGACCATCCAGGACGAGTTCTTCAAGGGACGAATCGCTGCCGAGATGCGCCTGTGGGAAGCCCTGGAGAACGATCTCCTCTGCCCCTTCCACTACTTCGGCATCACTGACAACACCGACATGAGCGCTGTTGCATGGAAGCGCGGAGCCTACGACTCCGCAGCCCTCAGCAACGTCCTCACCGGCAACGAGGCCAGGGCACGCCTGGTCATCCGCGCCCTTCAGGAGAAGCACAGCAACCCCGAGGGCATGCGCGCCCTCGGCTTCTGCGTGTCCGTAGCCCATGCCCACTTCATGGCCGAGTTCTTCAACCGCGCAGGCTTCAGCGCCGCTGCACTGTCCGGCGAAACCCCACAGGAGGAGCGCAAGGCGGCGCTCGAGGCGCTCAAGGCGGGACAGCTCAATGTCATCTTTTCCGTCGACCTCTTCAACGAGGGCCTCGATGTCCCCGACGTCGACACACTGCTTCTCCTGCGCCCCACGTCCAGCGCCACCGTATTTCTCCAGCAGCTGGGCCGCGGCCTGCGTCGGAGCGAGAACAAGCCGGTTCTGACCGTCCTCGATTTCATCGGGCAGCACCGCAAGGAGTTCCGGTTCGAGGAGCCGTTCCGCGCGCTGACCAACCTGACACGCAATCGGTTGCTCCACAGCATCGAGCACGACTTCCCCCAGCTGCCCTCCGGCTGCCAGATCATCCTTGAGACCAAGGCCAAGGAACTGATCATTGAGAACATCCGGAGCCAGATCAACGTCAACGTCACTCACCTCGCCCGCGAGGTCGCGGCCTATGCCGAACCGAAGCTCTCCGCGTACTTGAAGGAGAGCGGTCGCGAGATAAAGGAGCTGTACCGGGGCAACGGGAACTCGTGGACCGGCCTGCTGAGGCGAGCCAAGTTGCTCACCGCCCCGGCTCCCGAGGGCGAGGACGCATTGTTGAAGCGTGTCTCGGCGTTCCTCCACGTGGATGACCCTGCGCGCGTCGCCGCGTACACCGCTCTGCTCAAGGATGACGCGCCGGCCTACGAGGAACTGGACGCGCGCTGGCAAGCCTATGCCCGCATGCTCTTCTTCTCGCTCTGGCCGCTGGGGGGCGGATTCTCCGGGTACCAAGAGGCTTTTGATTCGCTTCGGCCGCAGCACGCCTTCCGCGACGAGCTCCGGCAAGTCCTCGCCCACGATTTGGAACAGGCCGATCACGTGCCCGTCCCGCTGGCAGGTGATCATGCTGAACTCCCGCTGACCGTCCACGCGTCCTACAGTCGGGAGGAGATCCTCCCGGCGCTCGGGCAGTCCGACATCGGCGGCTTCATGCCAGGGCATTTCCGGGAGGGTGTGAAGTGGTGCGAGAGCATGCGGACGGACGCTCTCCTGATCACCCTGGAGAAGGACGAGAAGGACTTCTCGCCTCAGACCCGGTACAAGGACTACGCGATGAGCGAGTCCCAGTTCCACTGGGAGTCGCAGAACCAGACTTCGGAGACTTCCCCGACCGGAGTCCGGTACCAGACACATGCGGAGAACGGATCGCACGTACTTCTCTTTGTGCGCCGCTACAAGAAGACTGACATCGGAGGGCCGCAGGCATGGATGCTCCTCGGCACGGCCGAGTACCTCCGTCACAAGGGCAGTAATCCGATGGGGATCGAGTGGCGACTGCACCACGAGATCCCCGCGGACGTCTGGTCATACTCCGCCATCGCGAACTAGGCGAAGCACCTCACCAGCCCCGACGGCCGTCGGCCCTCGGCCCTCGGCCCCGAATCCAGTGTGCGCGGTCCCCCGACACCCGCTACCACTCACGGATCACGCGGGAAGAGGTGCAGCTGTTGGTGGCCGCGGGCTTGGGCTGTGGGTGGGGTGGGGCGGGTCTTGCCCAGGGTGAGGAGGGTGCGGAGGGCGGCGATGACCTGGGGCGGGGTGTCGCGGATCATCGACGGGGTTGCGCTGACCACCAGGATGCCGTGGGACTCCAGGCGCAGGCGGCGCAGGAGGGTGGCGTGCCAGGCGTCGCGGGTGTAGTGGTACTCCGCCGAGTCGATCTCCAGGGCGACGCCCTCGTCGGGCCAGTACGCGTCCGGGCTGGCCAGGAACGCGCCGTCCGGGGTGTACAGGCGGGCGTTCCACAGCGGGGTCGGGAGGTCCGTCGCCGTGAGGGTGTCCCGGGCCAGGGCCTCGGCGATCGAGCGGACCCCGGCGACGAGTTCCGACGCGGCGGCGCGGATCGCCGGGCGGGTGAGGAGGCGGGCCGCGCGGAGCTCGGCGTGCAGGTCCTGCGGGTGGCACCAGCCGGACTGGACCACGTGGGCCAGGGTCGAGCGGATGCGGTCGGGGTCCTCGGCGCGGGCGGCGAAGTCGGCCGCCGCGCGCACCGGGCGGGTGCTCGGGATACCGGAGACCGCGATGGTGCGCGGCCAGCGCGAGGTGGTCAGCGGGCGGACCTCGGGGGTCCCGGTGAGCCGGCGCGGGGCGCGGACCAGGACGTCGGCCGGGGCGTACGGGACGTCGCGGATGCCGAGGAGGGCCAGGGCGGCGCCGCCGGTGAGGACGGCCGTGTCGCCGGACAGCGGGTCCGCGGCGGGATCGGCGGCGTACAGGACGGCGGCGAGGGCGCGTTGGCGGTGGTCCGGGGGGCCGGTCTGCAGGAGGTAGACCCGGGGGAGCAAGCGCTGCCAGGGCCCGCCCGGGCGGGTGCGCGAGGTGATCGTGCCGTCGGGCACCCCTGCGCTGATGAGCTGGTGGCGGGTGGCCAGGTTGAACTGCCGGCGGGCCGCGTGGGCGGCGGCCGTCTGCCCGGTCGCCTTCCCGGGCCTGCGGTCATTCGTCGTCTGCCCGGCCGACTGCGCGGGCCTTCGGCTGGTTGTCGTCCGGCCGGGGGGCCGGTGGGTCGGTGGCCGGGTGTGGTCTGGCGTCTGCTGCGTTGTGATCATGCCGGCGGTATGCCCGGCTCCGGGCCGGGGACACCTGGGGGGGGGCACCCCTAGCGGCCCGGGTGGTCCGGGGACAGGAAGACGATCACCCCCGTCTGCGTGCCCGGCCGGGCGGTGACCTCGTGCCAGCCCAGGCGCCGGTACGTGGCCACCGTGTCGGTGGCCAGGCGGGAGGTCAGCAGCCAGGCCCGCCGGTCCGGGGCGTCGGCGGTGATCTCGGTGAGCAGGGCCCGGCCCGTGCCGTGGCCGCGCGCGTAGGGGCGTACGGCGAGCTCGTCTATCTCCAGCGCACCTGTCAGGAGTTCCCGCACCCGCTCCGGGCCGAGCTGCGCCGCGACCTGGGCGTACCCGCGGGCCTTGGGGAAGGACGCCGGGGTGAGCCAGCCGGTGGCGAAGCCGTCGATGCCGGCCGCGGACTGGGCGAGCGCCGTACGGAAACCGCGGCGCCGGGCGTCGACCGGAAGGCGGGCCGCGAACTGGCGAATGGTTTCTTCGTCTTCGTTCCACGGCGGGGCGGAGAAGACGTCGGCATAGGCGTCGACCAGTTCGTCCGCGAGGTCGAGGACGGCCTGTCCGTAGCAGATCACGATGTCCGAGCTCCTCTTTTTCCCGTTTGGGATGGGAGAGTCAATTTATGCCGGTCCGGTTCCTGGAGCACGTATCGCACGGATCCGGCGAGTGTGCGACAAATCCCCTCCCCGCACTCCGTGTCGGGGGGACCCGCGGCGCGTTGAGCAGCCCGTGGACAGACTGCTTCGGGCCACCGGCCGGTGCGTACTCGCCTTTCTTCTCGTCCTGGGTGTGGTGGCACTGCTGCCGCGCGCCGTCAAGGACGCCTTGCCGGACGGTGTGATCGGCGGGGCCGTGCTCGTACTGGGGGCGCTGGGGGCCCGCCGGGTGGTCAAGCCCCCGCGTTAGCCTCGTAGCACTCGCACTCGCAGTAGCAGTAGCAGTACAAGTGAGATCAGTCAGATCAGACGACTTGAGGAGTGGGCAAGTGGGCATGGCGCGCGTACCGAGTTCCGCAGTGGCGGCCGCCGGACTGGTCGGCGGGTACGCCGTCGCCCGGTGGACGAAGAAGCGTCCGCTGGGCGGTGTCGTGCTCGGTGCCGCCGGGCTCGCCGCCGGGCGGGAATGGCACCGGCGCGGCGGCACCCCCGCGGCGGCCGGGCTCGGCGCGCTGTACCTCGCCGGCTTCGCGGGCGCGCACCCGCTGGCCAAGAAGGTCGGGGCCTGGCCGGCCGTCCTCGGGGCCGCGGCCGTCGTGGCGACCGCGTCCTGGGTCGTCGCCGACCGCGGCTGAACCGCGCCGGGCCGAACCGGCTGGGCCGAATCCGGCTGGGCGCCGGGCCCCGCCCTGCGAACCGGACCCCCGTACGGGCGCCGAGTCGGGCTCCGCGCCGGACCGGCGTGCGCGGGCCGTACCGGACCGGCCCCGCACCGCACCGGCCCCGGACCAGGCCGGCCTCGCGCCGCACCGGACCGGCCCCGCACCGGGCCGGACCCGCGCCGCACCGGCCCCACACCAGGCCGGCCTCGCACCGCACCGGACCGGCCCCACACCGGGCCGGACCCGCGCCGCACCGGCCCCACACCAGGCCGGCCTCGCCCCGCACCGGCCCCGTACCAGGCCGGCCTCGCGCCGCACCGGCCCCGTACCGGACCGGGCCTCGCGCCGCACCGGCCCCGTACTGCACCGGCCCCGCGCCCGGCCGGCCCGCCGGCCCGGCCGGCCCGGAGGCGGGCGCGGCTCTCCGCGCTGGCCTGGCGCGGCTCTCCGCGCCGGGCCGGCCCGCCGCCCGGCCGGTCCGCCTGCCGGGCCGGCCTACGCGCCGAACGCCTGCGACACCGCGTAGATCAGCAGCCCGGCCAGGGCGCCGACCACCGTGCCGTTGATGCGGATGAACTGCAGGTCGCGGCCGATGTGGGCCTCGATCTTCCGCGACGTGTGCTCGGCGTCCCACCCGGCCACGGTGTCCGTGATCAGCGAGGTGATCTCGGCCCGGTAGGTGGTCACCACGTACACCACCGCGCCCTCGATCCAGCCCTCCACCTTGTCCTGCAGCCGGCCGTCCGTCGCCAGCCGCGCCCCCAGCGACAGCAGCGAGGACCGGACCCGCAGCCGCAGCTCGCTCCGCTCGTCCTCCGCCGCCGAGATGATCATCGACCGGATCGCGGTCCAGGCGGAGGCGATCACGTCCTGGACCTCCTCGCGCTGCAGGATCTCGGACTTCAGTCGCTCCACCCTGGCCCGGGTGTCCGTGTCCGACTGGAGGTCGGCCGCGAAGTCCGTCAGGAACCGGTCCACCGCCCCGCGCGCCGGGTGCTCCGGCATGTCCCGCATCTCCGTCAGGAAACGGAGCAGTTCCTTGTACACGCGCTCGCCGACCTTGCGGTCCACGAACCGCGGCGTCCAGCCGGGTGCGCCGCCCTGGACGGCGCCCATCACCGAGTCCCCGTGCGTCACCAGCCAGTCGTGGGCCTTGACGCAGACGAGGTCGACGACGCGGCGGTGCCCGCCGTCCGCCACGATCTTCTCGAGCGTCTTGCCGATCCCCGGCGCGATCTCGGCGGTCTCGGCCCGCCGGGTGATGGCCTCGCCCACGACGGCCTGCACATCGGAATCGCGCAGTACGGTCAGGGCTCCGCGCAGCGCGGTGGCCAGCTCGGCCGTGAC
Source organism: Streptomyces sp. NPDC032745 (assembly GCF_055579465.1). Lineage (NCBI taxonomy): Bacteria > Bacillati > Actinomycetota > Actinomycetes > Kitasatosporales > Streptomycetaceae > Streptomyces > Streptomyces sp. NPDC032745. The sequence goes on from NZ_JBVING010000004.1 coordinate 484,160, forward strand.
CCGGTCGGCGTGCGCGGGCTCGGCCAGCCAGGCTCCGAGGCGGCTGCCGATGCGGAGGGCGTGGAGGCGGGCGCGGACCACGTCCGGGGAGAGGAAGTTCTCGCCGACGAACTCCCCGAGGGAGATGCCGAGCTGGTCCTTCTTGGTCGGGATGATCGCGGTGTGCGGGATGGGCAGGCCGAGCGGGCGCCGGAACAGCGCGGTGACGGCGAACCAGTCCGCGAGAGCGCCGACCATGCCGGCCTCGGCGGCGGCCCGGACGTAGCCGGCCCAGCCGCCGGCACCGGAGTGCTCGGCCCAGGTGGTCAGTACGTAGACCAGCGCGACCAGGATCAGCAGGCCGGTCGCGGTGGTCTTCATGCGGCGGACGCCGCGGCTGCGCTCCTCGTCGGCCTTGCTGAACACGAACGAGCCCCCGGTGGGCGGTGTGCCCGCCCGTGCCCGGTCGGTGGCGGCTTCCACGTCTTTCACGTACGACTCCTGCCTTCCCCCGGTGGCCGGTTTTGTCTGCATAGCATCCGACTCCCGGGAGGTCCGCAGAGTTCCCGGCGCGCCGTGACCCGGGGTCCGGCCCGGCTAGGGGCTGTCCGGCGGATCAGTGCCGGACACCCCCTAGAGCTCCTTGCGTACCGCCCCGTCGTCCAGCCGCTTCGCGCCCTTCGCGCCCTTCGGAGCCTTCGCTCCCTTCGGCGGCTTGACCTTGACCGCGACCCCGCCCCAGAAGGCGAGGCCGTTCACGATCACCCGCGGAGCGCCCGGTTCCGGCCGGTTCTCCAGGGCCTTGCCCTGGTCGAAGGCGCCCATGATGCCGATGCCCCGTACGTCGACCTCCACGCCGGGCGGGACCGTGATCTCGATACCGCCCATGACGGCCACGCAGGTGATCACGACCTCGCGCGCCGCGAAGTCGGCCTCGCGCAGGTCGAGCTCGCCGCCGCCCCAGAACGCCACCGCGTTGAACCGGCCGGGCACCGTCCAGCGGCCCTTGCGCTGGAACCCCGACATGACCGCGACCGCCGACGAGGAGGTCGCCGTGCCGCCGATCCGCGCCGGCCAGGACGAGTCCGGGGAAGCGGCCGGGGCCATGGGCCGGTCCACGGACCCGGCCACGGCCGGCAGGTCCCGGGTCAGGGGTTCGAGCTCCGCGTACGTACGGGACGTGTACGCCGCCTCCAGCCGCTCCTCGAACTCCTCCATGTCGATCCGGCCCTCGGCGACGGCGTCCCGCAGCCGGTCCACCACCCGCTCGCGGTCGGCGTCGGACGCCCGCATGGCCGGGAGCAGCGCGGGGCCCGCACTTTCCGGAACCGCCTTCTCCAGCGATGTCTTCTCCGGCAACGGCTTCTCCGGCCGCTCGTCACTCATGTGGGTCAGCCTATGCACAGAAGCGCCCCGGTTGAACGGCTCCGTCCCCGACCCGCACCCGGGGTCCGCCCCTGATTTCCCCCTACCCCCGCCCCGGCCAGGGCCCTCGTCCCCACCCCTTCGCCCCCGCCCCGCGTACATCCGCGCGATCACGTCCTCGATGTCCGGCTCCCGGACCGACAGGTCCAGCAGCGGGTACCGCGCCGCCACTTCCGCCACCAGTGGCGCCGCCGAGGTCCCCGCCGGGAACGCCAGCCACTGCCGCGGGCCGTCCACCTTCACCACCCGCGCCCCCGCCACGCTGATCTCCGGAAGCTCCCGCTCCAGGTCCACCACCAGCGTCCGCTCGCCGCCGCCCTCCCCCATCGAGTGCAGACCGCCCAGCGGCCCGTCGTACATCAGCCGCCCGTGGTCGATCACCATCACCCGCTCGCACAACTGCTCGATGTCCTGCAGGTCATGGGTCGTGAGCAGCACGGTCGTGCCGAGCTCCGCGTTCAACTGCCGCAGGAATCCCCGCACCTTCGCCTTGCTCACCACATCGAGCCCGATCGTCGGCTCGTCCAGGTACAGCACGTCCGGATCGTGCAGCAGCGCCGCCGCGATGTCCCCGCGCATCCGCTGCCCCAGCGACAGCTGCCGTACCGGTACGTCCATCAGCTCGGCCAGATCGAGCCGGTCCACGCAGCGCTCCAGGTTCTCCTTGAACCGCGCCGCCGGGATCCGGTACATCCGCCGCATCAGCCCGTACGAGTCCTTCAGCGGCAGGTCCCACCACAGCGTGGTCCGCTGCCCGAACACCACCCCGATCCGGTGGGCCAGCCGCATCCGCTCCCGCGCCGGGTCGATGCCCGCGACCCGCAGCCGGCCGCCGCTCGGGGTGAGGATGCCGGTCAGCATCTTGATCGTGGTCGACTTCCCGGCGCCGTTGGGCCCGATGTAGCCGACCACCTCGCCCCGCGCCACCTCGAAGCTGATCCCGTCAACCGCTCTGACCTGCCGCTTCTCCCGCCGCATCAGACCCACCCGGCGCCGTACGCCGAAGACCTTCTCGACCCCGTCCAGCTCGATCAGCACATCCGTGCCCACAGCCGCTCAGCTCCCCGTACTCCGGTACGAACGAAGACCCGCACGCCATGCCAGCGACGCGGGTACGAACACCACCACCGCCACCAGCGGGCTCAGGAACGCCACCCACCCCGGCAGCCCCAGCGGATCGGGCCGCCCCAGCACGTACAGGGCGGGCAGCCAGTTCACGAAGGCCAGCGGCACGACGAAGGTGACCCCGCGCAACAGGTCCTTCCCGAACACCGTCGGCGGGTACTGGAGCATCGTGTTGCCGCCGTACGTGAAGGAGTTCTGCACCTCCGCCGCGTCCCCGGCGACGAACTGGAACGCCGCCCCGGCCACCATCACCGCCCCGAAGATCGCTGCCCCGGCCACGACCATCACCGGCATCAGCAGCACCTTCCCGGCCGTCCAGTCCACGTCCAGCGCGGAGACCGCCCAGACCAGCACCGCCAGGCCCTGCACGATCCGCCCCACCCGCCGCAGCGCGAAGCGGTCCGCCGCGACCTGCGCGAGCACCGGGACTGGGCGCACCAGCATGGTGTCGAGCGAGCCGTCGCGGATCCGGACGCCGATCCGGTCCGTATTGCCGAGGAGCAGGTCCGCGAGCCCCAGGGAGGCCGAGGCGGACCCGTACAGCAGGGCGATCTCCGGCAGCGCGAAACCGCCGAGCACGTCCACGTGCGAGAACATGATCCAGATCGCGAGGAAGTCGAGGAGCGTGATCGCCGCGTTCCCGAAGGCGGAGAGCAGGAAGGACGTCCGGTACGTCATCGTCGACCGGACCCACATCGCCACGATCAGCCCGTAGCCGCGCAGCCCCTCCACGGCCCGGCTCCGCGGCGGCACGTCCGCGAGTTCTCCGGGCCGCCGCGCCGCAGCCACCACCGCCTCAGCCACCCTGGACCACCGCCTTCCGCGTCGCCGCCGACTGCAACAGCCGCCCTGCGCCCAGCAGTACGAGCGCCCACCCCGCCTGGAAGCCCAGCGCCCGCACCGCGCCCCCGGCGCCGGCGTGCACACCCATCAGCACGTCCAGCGGCACCTGGATCATCGCCGCCCACGGCAGGACGCGGACGACCTCGCCGAAGCCGCCCGGGAACACCGTCAGCGGCAGCAGCATCCCGGAGCAGAAGATCGTGACGACGACGGCCATCAGGTTGATCCCGGTCCCGTCCATCAGCCAGAACGCGGCCAGCCCCAGCAGGTACCGGATCCCGAAGCTGACGACCAGCGCGAGCAGTACGGACACCAGGAACAGCAGCCAGCGCACCGGATCGGCGGGCAGCGCCAGCTCGAACGCCAGCGCCCCCACGAGCAACGGCACCACCCCGCGCCCGAGCAACTGGAAGCCCGCGCGCCCCAGATCGGCCGCGAGCCACCACATCTGCAGATCGGCCGGCCGGTACAGGTCGACGGCGATGTCACCCGTACGGATGCGCTCCTGCATCTCGTCCTGGAAGCCGCCGCCGATGAGGGCGCCCGCGGCGAGCAGCGACTGGCTCACCCAGACGAAGGTCAGGGCCTGCGCCCGGTCGTAGCCGCCGAGTCCGGGCCGCTCGTCCCACAGCGCGACGTACGTGTACGCGAGGATGAAGCCGAAGACGGTGTTGGTGAACACCCCTGCCGCCGTCGCCGTTCCGTACGTGGCGTAGCGCCGGAACCCGCCGGCCGCGACGGCCGGATAGAGCCACGCTCTGCGAGCCGTTGCCTGGCGCACCGTATCCCTCCGTTTTCCCCGGTCGTTCCTACGTCGGCCAAAGCGCGCGAGCTTAGTGCGGAGGGGCGATCCATGCGACCGGTTTACGCCCGTCCGAAGCGGAATGAGCGGTCATCGGGTAGACAGCACGGAGTACAGATGTGGATGTTTCGTACGGCGTCGAGGAGTCCTGGCGATGAGCGACCAGTCACCACCACCGGGCTGGACCCCTCGTGACCCGGACACCCCCGCACGCCCGCCCGCGCAACAGCCGTCAGCACAGCAGCCGCAGAAGCCGTCCGGCGGGAAGCAGTCGCGCAGAGCCGCCGAGAAGGCCGTGCGGAAGCGGACCGGCTGGCGCCGCCTCGTCCCCACCTGGCGCATGGTGCTCGCCGCCGTCCTGCTGCTCGCCCTGCTGGTCATCGGCGCCCTCGTCGCCGGCTACCTGCTGGTCCGCATCCCGCCCGCCAACGCCGCCGCCACCGCCCAGTCCAACCTCTACCTCTACGCCGACGGCTCCCAGCTGGCCCGCGACGGCGAGGTCAACCGCGTCAACGTCCCGCTCTCGCAGATCCCCCGCACGGTCCAGGAAGCCGTACTGGCCGCGGAGGACCGGGACTTCTACTCCGAACGGGCGGTGGATCCCAAGGCGATGATCCGCGCCGCCTGGAACACCGCGACCGGCAAGGGCACTCAGTCCGGCTCGACCATCACCCAGCAGTACGTCAAGAACTACTACCTGGGCCAGGAACAGACGATCAAGCGCAAGGTCAAGGAGTTCTTCATCGCGATCAAACTCGGCCGCGAGAAATCGAAGGACTACATCCTCGAGGGCTACCTCAACACCAGCTACTTCGGCCGCAACGCCTACGGCATCCAGGCCGCCGCCCAGGCCTACTACGGCAAGGACGTCGGCAAACTCACCACCGCCGAAGGCGCCTACCTCGCCACGCTCCTCAACTCCCCCAGCGCCTTCGACGTCGTCGCGCACCCCCAGAGCCGCGACCGCGCGCTCGCCCGCTGGAACTACGTACTCGACGGCATGGTCAAGAAGCAGTGGCTGCCCGCGGCCGAGCGGACCACGACGCAGTTCCCCGAACCCGGCAAGGTCCGTCCGGCCGCCGGCCTCTCCGGGCAGCGCGGCTACCTCGTCGAGGCCGTCAAGGACTACATCGTCGATCACAAGATCCTCGACGAGAAGACCCTCGCCGAGGGCGGCTACCGCGTCACCACCACCATCGACAAACGCCGCCAGAACGCCTTCGTCGACGCCGTCGACGAGAAGATGGCCAGCGATCTCGACCCGCAGACGCGCAAGGCCGACCGCGTCGTACGGGCCGGCGGGGTCTCCATCGACCCGGCCACCGGCAAGGTCGTCGCCATGTACGGCGGCATCGACTACACCAAGCAGTACGTCAACAACGCGACCCGCCACGACTACCAAGTGGCCTCCACCTTCAAGCCGTTCGTGTTCGCCGCCGCCGTCGAGAACGACTCCCGCACCCAGGACGGCCGCCTGATCACCCCCAACACCGTCTACAACGGCGACAACAAACGCCGCGTCGTCGGCACCCGGACCCCCTACGCCCCCGAGAACGAGGGCCAGTTGTCGTACGGGAACATCACCGTCACCACCGCCACCGACCTCTCCGTCAACGCCGTCTTCGCCCAGATGGTCGTCGACGTCGGCACCGCCAAGGTCAAGCAGACCGCCATCGACCTCGGCATCCCCGAGAACACCCCGAACCTCGTCGCGAGCCCGGCCATGGCCCTCGGCACCATGCAGGCCAGCGTCCTGGACATGACCCAGGCCTACGCGACCCTCGCCGACCACGGCCGCCACACCCCGTACACGTTCGTCGAGAAGATCACCAAGGGCAGCGAAAGAATCCACCTGCCCGATCGCACCCCGAAGCAGGCCATCAGCCGCGAAGCCGCCGACACCACCACGTCCATGCTGGTCAGCGTCGTCGACAACGGCACCGGTACGGCCGCCCTCGCGGCCGGGCACCCGGCCGCCGGCAAGACGGGCACCGGCGAACTGGACCGCTCCGCCTGGTTCGCGGCGTATACCCCGGACCTGGTCACGGTCGTCTCGATGATGGGCCAGGACCCCGACACGGGCGCCCTGGAATCCCTGTACGGAGCACTCGGCGAGGCCCGCATCGGGGGCGGCGGCTACCCGGCCAGGATCTGGGCGCAGTACACGAAGACCGCCCTGGAGGGCAGCGACCCGCTGGACTTCGACCTCGAACTCCAGCCGGGCGCCGCCCCGTCCCCGCCGCCGTTCATCCCGAGCAGCCCCGAGCCGACGCCGGACGAGAGCGCCCCCGAATCCCCGGCGCCGCCGAGCCGGCCGAACCGCCCGAACCGGCCGACGCCGTCGGACCGCGGACAGGACCAGGGTGGCCGGAACCAGGGGCAGGACACCGAGGGCGGGACCACGGAAGGCGACACGACCGCAGGCCAGAGCAACGAGGGCACCACCACCGGGACCAGCACCGGGACCACCGGCGCAGCGACATCGGGCACCACGACCGGCACCACCGCCGGCGCCCTGGGCGGCATCACCGGCGGCCGCCTGCGCAGCCGCCCCCCGTCGGAATACCTGGAATAGCCAAAATCGCGGAAGTAGCCCGAACGGGGGGCGAGGGATCAGTGACCGGAGGTCGCCTTCAGCCCCACCACGGCGACCAGCAGCAGGCAGATGAAGAAGATCCGGGCGGCGGTGACGGGCTCACCCAGCACCGCCATGCCCAGCACCGCGGCCCCGGCCGCACCGATGCCCACCCACACGCCGTACGCGGTACCGATGGGCAGGGTCTTGGCGGCGTACGAGAGCAGCACCATGCTGGCGACGATCCCGGCACCGGTGAACACGCTCGGCCACAGCCGGGTGAACCCCTCCGTGAACTTCATGCCGATCGACCAGCCGACCTCGAGCAGACCGGCGACGAGAAGCAGAACCCAGGCCATGACAGGCACCTCCGGAACGAGAGCGAACGGGGTGCGTCGTCTTGTCGTACAGCCACGGCTACCCGGTACGGCGCGTCTCGTCGGGGGTTCCCCACCACCGTAGCAAAGGCCAGGCAAAAGGGCCGGTGACTCCGGTCACCGGCCCTTCGACGATCGATCCACTACCGATCCGCTACCGATCCACTACAGGTACAGCCCCGTGGAGTCCTTGGACCCCTCCAGCCGCTCCGCGGCCACGGCGTGCAGGTCCCGCTCGCGCATCAGCACGTACGTCGCCCCCCGCACCTCGACCTCGGCCCGGTCCTCGGGGTCGTACAGCACCCGGTCGCCCGGCTCCACACTGCGTACGTTCTGCCCGACCGCGACCACCTCGGCCCAGGCCAGCCGCTTGCCCACGGCAGCGGTCGCCGGAATCAGGATGCCGCCGCCCGAGCGCCGCTCGCCCTCCGGCGAGTCGGACTTCACGAGCACGCGGTCGTGCAGCATGCGGATGGGCAGCTTGTCGTGGGTGGTGTTGGTGTTGTCGCTCACGCCACGAACCTACCCGTCCGCGCCCGGCCCGTGCGCCGCAGGGTCATCGGCGCTTGCGCCGCGCCGACGCCACGAGCAGGCCGATCACACCGACCGCGACCAGTGCGACGGGCGCGATCCGCTCGAAGCGCGGGGCGCCGTCCTCGTGGCGCAGGCCGTCCCGTACATCCGTCAGGAGACGGTTCACGGCGACGACGGCACGCCCGGCGGTGTGGTCCACGGTCGAGGCGACCCTGGCCTTCGCGTCCCCGATGATCGTCTTCGGGTGCACGCGCACGCCGATCTCGTCGAGCGTCTCGGCGAGCTGCTCGCGGCGGCGGACGATGTCCGCCTCGATCTGTGCGGGGGTCCTGGCTTCCGGCACCGCGCTGCCTCCGTCGTCGTCGGGTTCGAGTAGGGGGCCGTAGCCCACCGTGAACAGTCTGTCAGCTTAGTCTCGGACCGTACCGATCCCCTCCCGAGGAGACTGTTGACATGAGCGAGCGACTCCAGCCGGGCGACACCGCCCCCGCCTTCACCCTGCCCGACGCGGACGGCAACGAGGTCTCGCTCGCCGACCACAAGGGCCGCAAGGTGATCGTGTACTTCTACCCCGCGGCGCTGACGCCGGGCTGCACGAAGCAGGCCTGCGATTTCACGGACAACCTGGCGGTGCTGGCCGAGGCCGGCTACGACGTGATCGGGGTGTCCCCGGACAAGCCCGAGAAGCTGGCGAAGTTCCGCGAGAAGGAGCACCTGAAGGTCACCCTGGTCGGCGACCCCGAGAAGAAGGTCCTCGAGTCCTACGGCGCGTTCGGCGAGAAGAAGCTGTACGGGAAGACGGTGACCGGGGTGATCCGCTCCACGGTGATCGTCGACGAGGAGGGCAAGGTCGAGCGCGCCCTCTACAACGTCAAGGCCACGGGCCACGTAGCCAAGATCATCAAGGACCTGGGCATCTAGCCCCCGCCGCACCCCGGAGTGGCCCGCACCAACCGGTGCGGGCTACTCCGTTTATCGGACGAAAAATCCCGTAACCGTCCGACTATCGGTCCGTTACTCCGTACGAGGGTCGCACGCGCGGCCGGGAACGGAGGGGGCAGGGATGCCGATCAGCCCGTACACGGAGGAGCGACTGGCGGAGGCGGCGAGGACGTCGCGGACGCTGACGGAAGCGCTGGAAAAACTGGGGGTGGACCCGAAGGGCGGCTCGCGCCGCTACCTCCACGATCGGATGCGGCGACTGGGGGTGGACGTCTCGCACTTCGAGCAGGAGGGCGCGAAGTGGACGAAGGAGGTCCTCCAGGAGGCGGTGTCCGCTTCGACGAACATGTGCGAGGTGCTGCGGCGGCTGGGGCTGGAGAACGTGGGCGGCCACCACACGCACATCAGCCGCAAGGTGAAGGGCCTGGCGATGGACACCTCGCACTTCACGACGGCTTCCGGAGCGGGCCGGTACCACCCCCGCAGGAAACCGGAGTCGCTCCTCGTGGAACAGCCACCTGAGCGAGCGCGCCGGATCCCCGGCGAACGGCTCAAGCGGGCCATGGTCGCACTCGGCGCCGAAGAGCGTTGCGCCGACTGCGGCACCGAGCCCGTCTGGCTGGGCGAGCCGCTCCCACTGGAGGTGGACCACATCAACGGCGACTGGCGCGACAACCGCCCGGAAAACCTGCGCCTCCTGTGTCCCAACTGCCACTCCACGACGGACTCGTACCGGGGTCGCGGGAAGGTCGGCCGATGAACCGCAGCAGTAGCTACACGCGGGAGGTGCTGGCCGGTGCCGCCGCACGATGCGGCGGCATCGACGAGGTGATCGAGTACCTCGGCACACCGCCGTACGGGCACCTCGGGCGATACCTGATGAAGCGCTTCGCCCACTTCGGCATAGACGTCTCCCATTTCCGGCCGTCGGGTGGTCGCGACCGCCCTTCCAAGGAGCTGCTCCGACAGGCGGTGGCCGAGTCCCTGAGCATCGCCGGAACTCTTCGACGACTTGACCGGCCGGACACCAGCCGACAACGCGCACGCTTGCACGGTTGGGTCATGGACGACGGCCTGGACACCTCGCACTTCCTGGGGCAGGCACACCAGCGCGGAAGGCCCGGCCCCACACCGGTCAAAACGGCGGAAGCCATTCTCGTCAGGCATGAGGGCGAGCAGCGCACGAAGACGCGACTGCTGCGCCGGGCTCTCCACGAGGCCGGCGTCCCTGAGCTGTGCGACCGGTGCGGCACGGCTCCGGAATGGCGGGGGCGCCCCATGACCCTGGAGGTGGACCACATCAACGGCGACTGGAGGGACGACCGTCGCGAGAACCTGCGACTGCTCTGCCCCAACTGCCACGCCATCACCACCACATGGTGCCGGGGAGGCCGGCGGCGCGATGATGTCGACCGTCAGACCTCAGCAGTCGTAGACTAACCACAGCCAGCCTGACCAGATATCCGAATTGGTCAGATATGGGCGGCCGTGGTGGAATTGGCCTACACGCAACTTTTAGGTAGTTGTGGGAGAAATCCCTTGAGGGTTCGAGTCCCTCCGGCCGCACCCTGAACGAAGGCCCCGTGCGCGAGTACCGCGTACGGGGCCTTCGGCGTGGTCAGGCCCGGCCTCAGCCCAGCAGGGCGCGGATGAAGGGGGTCAGGGCTCGGAAGGCCTGGCCGCGGTGGGAGATGGCGTTCTTCTCCGCCGGGGTGAGTTCCGCGCAGGTGCGGGTGTCGCCCTCGGGCTGGAGGATCGGGTCGTAGCCGAAGCCGCCGGTGCCCGAGGGGGCGTGGCGGAGGGTGCCGAGGAGGCGGCCCTCCACGACGCGTTCGGTGCCGTCCGGCAGGGCCAGGGCCGCCGCGCACGCGAAGTGGGCTCCGCGGTGTTCGTCGGCGATGTCCCCGAGCTGGGCCAGCAGCAGGTCCAGGTTCGCCTTGTCGTCGCCGTGCGTGCCGGCCCACCGCGCCGAGAAGATGCCGGGGGCGCCGTTCAGGACGTCCACGCAGAGGCCGGAGTCGTCGGCGATCGCCGGCAGGCCGGTGGCCTGCGCCAGGGCGTGGGCCTTGAGGAGGGCGTTCTCCGCGAAGGTGACGCCCGTCTCCTTGACGTCCGGGATCTCCGGGTACGCGTCCGCGCCGACCAGCTCGTGCGGCAGGCCGGCGTCGGACAGGATGGCGTGGAGCTCGGCGATTTTGCCCGCGTTGCGGGTGGCGAGGATCAGGCGGCTGGTCATGCCGCCCATTATCCGGGCCCGTCCGAGCGGGTGGCGGCTCAGCCCGGGGTGCAGACCTTCGACAGTTCCTTCGCCGCGTCGGCGACCGGCTGGATGTCCGGGGTCGGGTTGCCGTTCTCGATGGCCGTGCGGACGTTCTTCACCGCCGTGGTCATGGAGGAGACGGCCTTGCTCAGGTCGGCGTTGTCCGTCTGGTCGCCGACCTTCTTGAGGTTCGTCTCGATCTGGTTCAGCGCGTTCTGGGCGTCCTGCGGGCTGTTGCCGGCCTGGGAGACCGCCTGCTGGAGGTCGTTCGCGCCGTCCGTGATGGCCACCGCCGTGTTCGCGCAGTCCATGGCCGTCGAGATCGCGTCACAGGACGTCAGCGCCGGGACGGCGAGAGCCGCAGCCAGGACGACCGCCGCTATGCGGTGCTTCGGGTTCATGTTCGGGTCTCCCAAGTGCAAGAAGGGCCGGCAGGACGTGGGTGCGAGGACGGGCGCACGGCTTTGACACCGTGCGCCCGTACCCAGGGGGACGCCGCAGCGGCCCCTGTGGTTCTGTCTAGAGCTGGAGCGCGCCGAGCTGGATGGCCTCGAGGTCGGCGCAGCCGCCGGCGGCCAGGTCCAGGAGGGCGTTGAGTTCCTTGCGGTCGAAGGGCTCGCCCTCGGCGGTGCCCTGGACCTCGACGAAGCGGCCGTCGCCGGTGCAGACCACGTTCATGTCGGTCTCGGCGCGCACGTCCTCCTCGTAGCAGAGGTCGAGCAGCGGGACGCCGTCGACGATGCCGACGCTGACGGCGGCGACGGTGCCGGTGAGCGGCTTGCGGCCGGCCTTGATCAGCTTCTTCTGCTGGCCCCAGGCGACGGCGTCGGCGAGGGCGACGTAGGCGCCGGTGATGGCGGCGGTGCGGGTGCCGCCGTCGGCCTGGAGGACGTCGCAGTCCAGGACGATGGTGTTCTCGCCGAGGGCCTTGTAGTCGATGACGGCGCGCAGGGAGCGGCCGATGAGGCGGGAGATCTCGTGGGTGCGGCCGCCGATCTTGCCGCGTACGGATTCGCGGTCGCCGCGGGTGTTGGTGGAGCGGGGCAGCATCGAGTACTCGGAGGTGACCCAGCCTTCGCCGCTGCCCTTGCGCCAGCGGGGGACGCCTTCGGTGAAGGAGGCGGTGCAGAAGACCTTGGTGTCGCCGAAGGAGATGAGGACGGAGCCCTCGGCGTGCTTGCTCCATCCGCGTTCGATGGTGACCGGGCGGAGCTGTTCGGGCGTGCGGCCGTCGATGCGAGACATGCGTCCGAGCCTAGTCGGTGCGCAGATACGCGAAGACCCCGTCCGGGTGCGTCCGGTACGGGGCCTGGCGGAGGTGCGAGCGGGAGCTCAGCTCACACCGTGCTCACATCATGTCTTCGATGTCGGCGGCGATCGGGTCGGCGTCGGTGCCGATGACGACCTGGATCGCGGTGCCCATCTTGACGACGCCGTGGGCGCCGGCGGCCTTCAGGGCGGCCTCGTCGACCTTGCTGGGGTCGATGACCTCGGTGCGCAGGCGGGTGATGCAGCCCTCGACCTCTTCGATGTTGTCGATGCCGCCGAGCCCGGCGACGATCTTCTCAGCCTTGGTGGCCATGTGTTTCTCCCTGAGTTCTACGAAGAACGAGTCTCGGCGGCCCTGTTCCAGCCAGCGCGGTCCGCTTTGTCACGGTAGCCCACTGTTGGCCCAGCTACGCGAGCGCGGGTCCAGCTTCTGCCCAATGATGACGATCAGCAGCAACCTGCCCTTCGGGCGGGTGAGTGCGACCGCATCATAAGTGGTCTACACCAGTGTGCCGCACCGGACGCACGTGCCCAAACGGGCCCGCCAGGAGGACGCCGATGAGCGCGAGCAGCGCCGAAGCAGCACCGCAGCCGAAGTGGTGGAGCGGCCTGTACCCGGGGCTGCAGAAGATGGGGCGCAGTCTTCAGCTGCCGATCGCGGTGCTGCCCGCGGCCGGGCTCCTCAACGGGCTGGGGCAGCCCGGCGTGTTGGGTGAGGAAGGCCTGAAGTGGACGATCGTGTCCAAGGTGATGGTGGCCGCGGGCGGCGCGCTGCTGAACGCGGACATCGGCCTGCCGCTGCTCTTCTGCATCGGTGTCGCGATCGGCATGGCCAAGAAGGCGGACGGTTCGACGGCCCTCGCGGCGGTGGCGGGCTTCCTCGTCTACCGGGGCGTACTGCACGCCTTCCCCAACATCTGCCCGACCGGCACCGCGGACATCGGCCCCGGCTGCCTGGGGCCGAACAACACCTTCGTGGAGTTCACGTACCAGAACCCCGGCGTGTTCGGCGGCATCATCATGGGCCTGCTGGCCGCCTGGTTCTGGCAGCGCTTCCACCGGGTGAAGCTGGTCGACTGGCTGGGCTTCTTCAACGGCCGCCGGCTGGTGCCGATCATCATGTCGTTCGTGGCGATCGGGTTCGCCGCGCTCTGCCTGTGGGTCTGGCCGCCGGTCGGCAGCGCGCTGGAGAGCTTCTCCGACTGGCTGGTGGGGCTGGGCTCCTGGGGCGCCGGCATCTTCGGCGTGGCCAACCGCGCGCTGCTGGTGATCGGCTTGCACCAGTTCCTGAACGTGCCGGTGTGGTTCCAGTTCGGCAGCTACACCAAGCCGGACGGGACGACGGTGCACGGTGACATCAACATGTTCCTGGCGGGCGACCCGGACGCCGGGCAGTTCCTGTCCGGCTTCTTCCCGATCATGATGTTCGCGCTCCCTGCGGCGGCGCTGGCGATCACCCATTGCGCGAAGCCGCAGCGGCGCAAGGAGGTCGGCGGTCTGATGCTGTCGGTCGGCCTGACCTCGTTCGTCACGGGCATCACGGAGCCGATCGAGTACTCCTTCCTCTTCGTCGCACCGGTGCTGTACGCGATCCATGCGGTGCTGACGGGCGTGTCGATGGCGGTGACGTGGGCGCTGGGCGTCCACGACGGCTTCAGCTTCTCGGCGGGCCTGATCGACTACCTCATCAACTTCGGCCTGGCGACGAAGCCCTTGTTGATCATTCCGATCGGCCTGTGCTTCGCGGCGGTGTACTACGCCGTATTCCGCTTCGCGATCACGAAGTTCGACATCCCGACCCCGGGCCGGGAGTCGGACGAGGAGATCGCCGCGATGCAGGCGGACAACACCAAGGCGTAGAGCACGAAGGGGTAACGGACCCCGCGCTGCGGAAGGCCCTCGGATCCACGGATCCGGGGGCCTTCCGCTTGTCCTCCGCTTGTTGCGGACTCCCGGCCGGCCCGGCGAGCGGAGTGTGGCGCAGGCCACAGGAAATCGAAGGTTCCTTATCTATCCCCGACCATGCTACAACTGGTCTACACCACGGATTGGTGTAGACCACGCAAGCCCGGTTCGGAGCTCGCGTACCCCCGTTCTGAGACGCCGCCATCCCCCGTTCGCACCCCCTGGGCGGCGCCTTGCCTTCTGGAGGAAGCTCATGTCCACAGCCACCGCTGCGGAAAAGAAGAAGGGCGCGGGCGTGATGGCTGTCATGCAGCGCATCGGCCGGAGCCTCATGCTCCCCGTTGCAGTGCTGCCCGCCGGTGCACTGCTGATCCGCCTCGGCCAGGACGACATGCTCGGCGACAAGTCGCTGCCCGGCTTCGTCACCAAGATCGCAAGCTACATGGCCGCCGGCGGTGACGCGATCATCGGCAACATGGCGCTCCTGTTCGCCGTCGGCATCGCGATCGGCTTCGCCAAGAAGTCCGACGGTTCGACCGCGCTCGCCGCCGTCACCGGCTACCTCGTCTTCGCCAAGGTCCTGGGCACCTTCACGGACCCGAACCTGCCGCAGGTCGAGAAGGTCGTCGACCACAAGGTCGCCCTCGTGGACGCGCCCGTCGACGCGAAGGTCCTCGGCGGTGTCGTGATGGGCATCGTCGTCGCGCTGCTCTACCAGCGCTTCCACCGGACCAAGCTGCCCGACTGGGCCGGCTTCTTCGGCGGCCGCCGCCTGGTCCCGATCCTCTCGGCCTTCGCGGGTCTGCTGATCGGCATCCTCTTCGGCCTCATCTGGCCGGTCCTCGGCACGGGTCTGCACAGCTTCGGTGAGTGGCTCGTCGGCTCCGGCGCCGTCGGCGCGGGCATCTTCGGTGTCGCCAACCGTGCGCTGATCCCGGTCGGCATGCACCACCTGCTGAACTCCTTCCCGTGGTTCCAGGCGGGCGAGTACAACGGCAAGAGCGGCGACATCGCCCGCTTCCTCGCCGGCGACCCGAGCGCCGGACAGTTCATGACCGGCTTCTTCCCGATCATGATGTTCGCCCTTCCGGCCGCCTGCCTCGCGATCGTCCACTGTGCGCGCCCCGAGCGCCGCAAGGTCGTCGGCGGCATGATGTTCTCCCTCGCGCTCACCTCGTTCGTCACCGGCGTGACCGAGCCGATCGAGTTCACGTTCATGTTCATCGCCCCGGTGCTGTACGCGGTCCACGCGGTGCTGACCGGTGTCTCGATGGCACTGACCTGGTCGCTGGGCATGCGGGACGGCTTCGGCTTCTCGGCCGGTCTGGTCGACTACGGCCTGAACTTCGGCATCGCCTCCAACCCGTGGGGCCTGGCCGGCATCGGCCTCTGCTTCGCGGTGGTCTACTACTTCGTCTTCCGCTTCGCGATCACGAAGTTCAACCTCCCGACGCCGGGCCGCGAGTCCGACGAGGAGCTCGCCGAGCTGGCGAAGGCCGAGGCCAAGTAAGCACGGCGCTGCGTACGGCGAAGCCCCCGCTCTCCCGGAAGGGAGGGCGGGGGCTTCGCCGTAGGCGTGTCAGACCTGGTAGACGGCGCCCGCGTACGCGAGGTCGACCGGGCCGTCGTAGGCCGCGCGGGCGTCGGCGAGGTTCTGGCGGGCGTCGGTCCACGGCGGGATGTGCGTCAGGACGAGCCGGCCGACCTTGCCGCCGCGCGCGAACTCCCCGGCCTCGCGGCCGTTGAGGTGGAGGTCCGGGATGTCTTCCTTGCCGTGCGTGAAGGAGGCCTCGCACAGGAACAGGTCCGTGCCCTCGGCGAGCATCCCCAGCTCGGGGCAGACGCCCGTGTCGCCGGAGTACGTGAGGGAGCGGCCGCCGTGCTCGACGCGGATGCCGTAGGCCTCGACGGGGTGGCTGACCCGCTCGGTGCGGACCGTGAACGGGCCGATCTCGAAGCTGCCGGACTTCAGGGTCCGGAAGTCGAAGACCTCGCTCATGGAGCGCTCGTCGGGGACGTCCTCGTAGGCGGTCGTCAGGCGCTTCTCGGTGCCCTCGGGGCCGTAGACGGGGATGGTGCCGCAGCGGCCGCCCTCGTGCCGGTAGTAGCGGGCGACGAAGTACGCGCACATGTCGATGCAGTGGTCGGCGTGCAGATGGCTCAGGAAGATCGCGTCGAGGTCGTAGAGACCGACATGGCGCTGCAGCTCACCGAGGGCGCCGTTGCCCATGTCGAGGAGCAGCCGGAAGCCGTCGGCCTCGACGAGGTAGCTCGAGCAGGCCGATTCCGCGGACGGGAACGACCCCGAGCAGCCGACGACGGTGAGCTTCATGGAGCGAGAACCTCCGGGGACGGTCCGTGGACGGAATGCGGGCCGTGCGTGGGTCGAGCGTAAGGCGCGAAACGTCAGGTCGCTCCTCCGCGGCAGGCCGTTGTGGGGGGAATCACCTGTGCTGTCACCCGGGGGAGCGACGGTGGGCACGGGCGTGCCGGTGCACTGTCGTGCTGAGGTGTCCGGGCGCGGCTACCTTCGGAATATGGACACGTCCTGGTGGCCCGCGGCGGCCGCGGTGGTGGCCGTGGTGCTGGTGGTGCTGGTCGCGGGGCGGCGGCCGGGGATGCCCCGGCGGGCCCCGCCGCCGCACGGGCCGGGTGCGCCGCCGCGGCCGCGGGCGGGTGAGCTCTGGTGTCTGGCGGACGGGCGGCTGTGCCTGGTGCTGGCGGTGTCGTCCGTACGGGCCCACCGGGCGCGGGTCGCGTGGATCACCGGGAAGTACGACGACCGGCGGGCCGGGGTGATCCCGCTGCCCCCGGGGACGGTGGGGGCGCAGGGCCGGGCGAGCTTCCTGGAGGCGGACCGGCCTGCGGAGGTGTGGGTGTGGGAGTTCCGGAGCCGGCTGGGGGTACTGGATCCTGCGGTGTGGGACGAGGTCAAGGGACTCGGAGGCGGCGGCTGATGGTGCGGGTGGTGCGGGTGCGGCGGGTGTACGACCCTCCGGAGCCGGAGGAGGACGGTGTACGGGTGCTCGTGGACCGGCTGTGGCCGCGGGGCCTGGCGAAGGCGGCGGCGGGGGTGGCCGAATGGCCCAAGGCGGTGACGCCGTCCGGGGAACTGCGGAAGTGGTACCACGGGGGCGGGGGCACGGCGGAGGAGTTCCGGGCCCGCTACGAGGCGGAGCTGGCGGCGCCGGAGGCGGTGGCGGAGCTTCAGCGGCTGCGCGGCTTGGCCGAAGCGGGTCCGGTGACCCTCCTGACCGCGGTCAGGGACCCCGCATCCAGCCATGCCGCCGTCCTGGCGGAGCTGCTGTCCGGCTGACTCCCTGGCCCCCGACGCGGGGCCGGGGTGCCCGAGCCGCTGCGCGGTGCCTTCTCCCCGCCCCGCCCTTCACCGTTTCTCCCCCGGCCACCGCTGGGAGGTGCCACCAGGGCTCCGCCCGGACCCGTTGCGGGGAGGGCGCTGCCCCTGCGCCCCCGCGCCCCCGCGCCCCAAACGCCGGCGGGGCTGAATTGCCGCCGGCAGGGCTGGACCTACGCCCAGAGCTGGCCCTGGAGGGTTTCGATCGCTTCCTCCGTCGTTGCGGCCGTGTAGACGCCCGTCGAGAGGTACTTCCAGCCGCCGTCGGCCACGACGAAGACGATGTCCGCGGTTTCTCCGGCGGCCATCGCCTTGCGGGCCACGCCGATCGCCGCGTGCAGGGCGGCGCCCGTGGAGACGCCCGCGAAGATGCCCTCCTGCTGGAGGAGTTCCCGGGTCCGGGTCACCGCGTCCGCCGAGCCCACCGAGAAGCGGGTCGTCAGGACCGAGGCGTCGTACAGCTCCGGGACGAAGCCCTCGTCCAGGTTGCGCAGGCCGTAGACGAGGTCGTCGTAGCGCGGCTCCGCCGCGACGATCCGCACCCCGGGCACGTGCTCGCGCAGGTAGCGGCCGACGCCCATCAGGGTGCCCGTCGTGCCGAGGCCCGCCACGAAGTGGGTGATCGAGGGGAGGTCCCGCAGGATCTCGGGGCCGGTCGTCGCGTAGTGGGCGCCCGCGTTGTCCGGGTTCCCGTACTGGTAGAGCATCACCCAGTCGGGGTGCTCCGCCGCCAGCTCCTTCGCCACCCGGACCGCGGTGTTCGATCCGCCCGCCGCCGGCGACGAGATGATCTCGGCTCCCCACATGGCCAGGAGGTCACGCCGCTCCTGCGACGTGTTCTCCGGCATGACGCACACGATCCGGTAGCCCTTGAGCTTGGCCGCCATCGCGAGCGAGATGCCGGTGTTGCCCGAGGTGGGCTCCAGGATCGTGCAGCCCGGGGTCAGCCTGCCGTCCTTCTCGGCCTGCTCGACCATGTGGAGCGCGGGGCGGTCCTTGATCGAGCCGGTCGGGTTCCGGTCCTCCAGCTTGGCCCAGATGCGGACGTCGTCCGAGGGCGACAGGCGGGGCAGCCGGACCAGCGGCGTGTTGCCGACCGCGGCCAGCGGGGAGTCGTAGCGCATCAGACGGAGCCGCCGGCGACCGCCGGGAGGATGGTGACGCTGTCGCCGTCCTTGAGGGCGGTGGAGATGCCGTCGAGGAAGCGGACGTCCTCGTCGTTGAGGTAGACGTTCACGAAGCGGCGCAGCTTGCCGCCGTCGACGATGCGCTCCTCGATGCCCTTGTGGCGCGTCTCGAGGTCCGCGAAGAGCTCGGACAGCGTGGCGCCCTCACCGTTGACGGCCTTCTCGCCGTCGGTGTAGGTACGGAGGATGGTCGGGATGCGGACCTCGATGGCCATGGCAGGCTCCAGTTGTGAAGTAATGCGGGAGGGGCTTAAGGGCGCGCGGCGCATGGGCCCCCGCGCGAGGGCCTGTGGTGCTCAGGCGGCAGGACAGATGCTGCTGGCGAGGCGGCACAGGTCGACGTGCAGCCGCGCCACAAGCAGCAGCCTGCTGGGCGTCTCGATGCTCACGTCGTGGGGAACCATGCGGTCATGTTAACGATTCCCGGTCCCCCGTTTGGAGTGTGATCCCGCATCGTGGACGGAATCCGCTCACATCGTGGTCAGTAGGCCTCGACGACCCGTACTTCCTCCTCGGTGACGACGCCGTCGACGATCCGGTACGAGCGGAACTGGAACTCCCCGAGGCCGTCGGTGTCCGCCGTCGAGACCAGCACGTAGTGCGCGCCCGGCTCGTTCGCGTACGTGATGTCCGTGCGGGAGGGGTAGGCCTCCGTCGCGGTGTGCGAGTGGTAGACGATCACGGGCTCCTCGTCCCGGTCGTCGAGCTCGCGGTACAGCTTCAGCAGATCCTTCGAGTCGAACTCGTAGAACGTGGGCGAGCGGGCCGCGTTGAGCATCGGGATGAACCGCTCGGGGCGGTCGGTGCCCGCCGGTCCGGCCACGGCGCCGCACGCCTCGTCCGGGTGGTCCTTGCGGGCGTGCGCGACGATCTGGTCGTACAGCGCCTGGGTAAGGGTCAGCATGAGCGACAGGATAAGCAGACGGGCCCTCCCGTACCGAGGTGTGGTACGGGAGGGCCCGGATGCTGGACACGGGGCCCGTGAGGACCCGGGTGGGGCCGCCGGCTAGGCGGCCGGCCCGGAGACCCTGTCGGCCTTGTTGAAGGCGGCTCCGGCCGGGTTGCGCTTCTTGAGCACCAGGTACGAGACGCCCAGGATCAGGCCCCACAGCGGCGCGCAGTACAGCGAGACGCGGGAGTCCTTGTCGATGCCCATCATCACGATGACCATGCCGATGAACAGCAGCGCGAACCAGCTGCTCCACGGGGCGCCGGGAGCGCGGAAGGGGGACTGCGGCAGCTCGCCGCGGTCGGCCTTGGCGCGGTAGCGGATCTGGCAGACGAGGATCATGATCCAGGCCCACATGCCGGAGATGGTGGCGAAGGAGACGACGTAGTCGAAGGCCTTGCCCGGGGCGACGTAGTTGATCCAGACGCCCACCAGCATCAGCGCGGCGGAGAACGTGGTGCCCACGAGCGGGGTGCCGCTCTTGGTGAGCTTGGTGAAGAACTTCGGGCCCTGCCCGTTGAGGGCGAGGTCGCGCAGCATGCGGCCGGTGGAGTACATGCCCGAGTTGCAGGAGGACAGCGCGGCCGTCAGGACGACGAAGTTGACGATCGCGGCGCCGACGCCGAGGCCCATCTTCTCGAAGGCCAGCACGAACGGGCTCTCGCCCGCCTTGAAGTTGGACCACGGGATGACCGACATGATCATGATGAGGGCGCCGACGTAGAAGACGGCGATGCGCCACGGCACGGTGTTGATGGCCTTGGGCAGGGTCTTCTCGGGGTCCTTGGACTCGCCGGCGGTGACGCCGACCAGCTCGACCGCGAGGAAGGCGAACATGACGATCTGCAGCGTCATCAGCGTCTCGCCGATGCCGTTGGGGAAGAAGCCGCGGTCGTTCCACAGGTTGGAGACGGAGGCGGTGGCGGCGGCGTCGGAGAAGCCGACGGTGAGGATGCCGGCGCAGATCAGGATCATGCCGACGATGGCGGTGACCTTGACCATCGAGAACCAGAACTCGAGCTCGCCGAAGAGCTTCACCGAGATCAGGTTGGCGGCGTAGAGGATGACCGTGAAGATCAGCGCGTAGGCCCACTGCGGGAAGCTGTCATGGGTCCAGTACGACATGTACTTGGCCGCCGCGGTCACCTCGGTGATACCGGTGACCACCCAGAAGAGCCAGTACGTCCAACCGGTCGCGTACCCCCAGAAGGGGCCGAGGAACTCTCGGGCGTAGTCCGAGAAGGAGCCCGAGACCGGGCGGTACATCAGCAGCTCGCCCAGGGCGCGCATGATGAAGAAGATGACCAGGCCCGCGATGGCGTAGGCCAGGATCAGGCTCGGGCCGGCCTTCGAGATGGCCTTGCCGGCGCCCAGGAAGAGGCCGGTGCCGATGGCTCCGCCGATCGCGATCATCTGGATCTGGCGGGCTCCGAGTGCGCGGTGGTAACCCTCGCCGCCCTCGGCCGCGGCGCCCTCGCCGGGCGTCCTGTCGTGCTGCTCGACCTGCACAGAGGTCATGTCTTGGTGCGCCTTTCTCCACGCCGACCCGCGCCTTCTAAGGCAGCGGATCGGGTCCTCGATCCCCCCGGATACGGATGGAGTTGCACCCGGCGGTCAGCCGGTTCAAGCAGGCCGGGGGGCATGGGTGGCGCCCCGTCGGCGGTCGTGAAGATTTATCACGGGCTTACGGGTGGCCGAGGCGCTGAAAAGTGATCCGGGCCACATCGAATTCAGGACATAGGTCCTGAAATGAATCAGATCACCGCATCGCGGTGATCTGATCGTTATCCGGATTTGAGCGTCCGCTGAGCGAACGCTGCGCGAACAGTGTTCGTACTTGAGGCTTTCCTGAGGGTTCCGAGGGTTCTCAGAGGGTTTCGATGAGCGTTTCCTGGAGGCCGCCGAGCCAGAGGTAGGCCATCACCATCGGCTTGCGCGGGTCGTCGTCCGGCAGCCGGAAGAGCATCGCGCCCTCGTCGTCCTCGGTGATGTCGAGGCGGGCCGCGATGGTCAGGCGCAGGTCGTTGAGCGCCCCCAGCCAGCGCAGCGGGAGTTCCCCGGTGAGCTCGAGCACGGCCGCCCCGTCCCCGCCGGGGGTGAGCGCGTCCAGGCTGCGTACGACGGCCAGCGCGTCCTCCCGCTTGCGGCTGCGCAGGTCGTTCTCGGTGAACCGGCGGAATTCCGCCGACCGGGCGGCGAGCTCCTCCGGGTCCACCTTCTGGTCCTCGGGGCCGGGGCCGCCGTAGGCGTCGGGGAAGAGCCGGATGAGCGCGGGGTCGGAGGGGCGCTCGGTGGGCCCCTCGTTGCCTTCGGCGAACAGCACGGCCAGCGGGTCGGCGTCCTCGTCCGGCTCGGGCGCGCCCGGGCCGATGAGCTCGAGCAGCTGGACGGCGAGGGAGCGCAGGATGGAGATCTCGATCTCGTCCAGCGTGACGGCGGCGCCGCCGCCCTTGAGGGCTTCGAACATCCCGGCGGACCGCCCCATCAGATGCGGTCCTGGGAGAGGGTCGCCCACAGGCCGTAGCCGTGCATGGCCTGCACGTCGCGCTCCATTTCCTCGCGGGTGCCGCTGGACACGATCGCCCGCCCCTTGTGGTGGACGTCGAGCATCAGCTTGTGCGCCTTGTCCTTGGAATAGCCGAAGTACGCCTGGAACACGTACGTCACGTAGCTCATGAGGTTGACCGGGTCGTTGTGCACCAGGGTCACCCAGGGAACGTCGGGTTCGGGGACCGCGAAGGTCTCTTCGGCCGACTCGGTGCGTTCGATCTCAATGGGAGCAACACTCACTTGTCCCATGCTGCCACTGCGACCGGCCGGTCGCACAAACGGGTCCCGAGATCTCGTCACTTTGACGAAATGTGCGCTAGCATCCGTGACATGAACCCTGCGGACCTGGGCCTGCCGGTGGACGTGCCGTCGACAGCGCTCTTCACGGATCATTACGAGCTCACGATGCTGCAGGCCGCCCTGGCGAACGGCACCGCCGATCGCCGCTCGGTCTTCGAGGTCTTCACCCGGCGGCTGCCCGAGGGGCGCCGCTACGGGGTGGTGGCCGGCACCGGCCGCGTCCTGGACGCGGTGGAGAACTTCCGCTTCGACAGCGCGGTGCTGGAGTTCCTGCGCGAGCGGGCCGTCGTCGACATGCGGACCCTGGACTGGCTGTCCTCGTACCGCTTCTCGGGAGACATCTGGGGCTACCCGGAGGGCGAGGTCTACTTCCCCGGCTCCCCGGTGCTCCGGGTCGAGGGCAGCTTCGCCGAATGCGTGCTGCTGGAGACGGTCATCCTGTCGATCCTCAACCACGACTCGGCGATCGCGGCCGCGGCCTCGCGCATGGCGTCGGCGGCCGGTGACCGGCCGCTGATCGAGATGGGCGCGCGGCGCACCCACGAGCTGGCGGCCGTGGCGGCCTCGCGGGCCGCGTACGTCGGCGGCTTCACCTCCACCTCGGACCTGGCGGCCGGCTTCCGGTACGGGATCCCGACGGTCGGGACCTCTGCGCACGCCTTCACCCTGGTGCACGACACCGAGCGCGACGCCTTCCAGGCCCAGGTGGCCTCGCTGGGCAGCGGGACGACCCTGCTGGTGGACACGTACGACGTGGCGGAGGCCGTGCGGACGGCCGTCGAGGTCGCCGGTACGGGGCTGGGGGCGGTCCGGATCGACTCCGGCGACCTGCTGCTGGTCGCGCACCGGGTGCGGCAGCAGCTGGACGAGCTGGGCGCGACGGCCACGAAGATCGTGGTCACCTCCGACCTGGACGAGTACGCCATCGCCTCGCTGGCGGCGGCTCCGGTGGACGCGTACGGGGTCGGCACACAGCTGGTGACGGGCAGCGGGCACCCGACGTGCTCGATGGTCTACAAGCTGGTGGCGCGGGCCACGTCGGCGGACCCCAAGGCTCCGCTGGTGCCGGTGGCGAAGAAGTCCTTGGGCGGCAAGACCTCGATCGGCGGCCGCAAGTGGGCCGCGCGGCGGGTGGACGCGGACGGGGTCGCGGAGGCGGAGGTGGTCGGGACCGGGCCGGTGCCGGCGGCTCTGGCGGATACGCAGCTGCTGGTGCAGCTGGTCAAGGCGGGCGAGGTGGTCGCCCGCGAGCCCCTGGAGGCGCCGCGTGAGCGCCACCGCGAGGCCCGCGCCGGGCTCCCGCTCTCCGCGACGCAGCTGTCACGCGGCGAACCGGTGCTCCCGACCGAGTACGCCTAGCGGCCCCCTGGGGCCCCAGGGGGCCGGCCCGGCCCCTCTTCCCCCTCCCCCGTGCGCCTCCGGGTCCCAGGCGGGAGCCCAGGTTCGGGAAGGGGCGGGGTGGGGGAAGAGCCCCGCGCAGCGGCAAACACATCGACCTAAGGACACGCGACATGCACCGCGCACTGATCGTCGTCGACGTACAGAACGACTTCTGCGAAGGCGGCAGCCTCGCGGTCGCCGGAGGGGCCGACGTCGCCGCCGCGATCACCGAGCTGATCGGGCAGACCACGGCCGGCTACCGGCACGTCGTCGCCAGCCGCGATCGCCACATCGACCCCGGGTCGCACTTCGCCCGCCCTCCGGCGAAGCCGGACTACACGACCTCCTGGCCCGTGCACTGCGTCGCCGGCACCGAGGGCGTCGGGTTCCATCCGAACTTCGCTCCCGCCGTCGCCTCCGGAGCCGTTACGGCCGTCTTCGACAAGGGGGCCTACGAGGCCGCGTACAGCGGTTTCGAGGGGGCCGATGAGAACGGCACCCCGCTCACCCAGTGGCTGCGGGAGCAGCGCGTGAGCGAGGTGGACGTCGTCGGGATCGCCACCGACTACTGCGTGCGGGCCACGGCCCTCGACGCCATCCGTGCCGGCTTCGCCACCCGCGTGCTGCTGGACCTGTCGGTCGCCGTGGCCCCCCACACCGCCGCCCGGGCGGTGGAGGAGCTCCGGTCGGCCGGGGTCCGGATCGTCGGCGAGAGCCCCCGTCAGAGCCCCTGACGGCCCCGGCAGCCGCGCGGCCGCCCAGACCCCAGTGGCGGCCTGGCGGCCCGGCGGCCCGGCAGGGCTACTGGCCCAGCAGGGCGCGGATCGGGTGCCAGAGCTCCTGGGCCCGGTCCGGGGCGCCGCGCCACAGCAGCCCGTCCGGGTGGTGCAGGACGGCCGTGACCTCGTCCGGGGTCGGCGGCTGCGCGTTGCCGCGCAGGTACACCGCCCGCATCCCGAGGTTCCGCAGCCTGGTCAGGGCGCGGGCCCGGTTCGCGGCGTGTACCAGCACACGGACGTTTCCGCCCTCGCCGCACGGCCTCGGCAGCGTGAGCGCGACCACCACGCTGCCGCCTGGCAATCTGACGAAACCTCCACCGGGCATGATCTTCAGCTCCCCCGTCAATAAGAAAACTCGCACCCGCATCTAAACGCGATCGGCCGCCGCCCGCTAGAGGGCGACGGCCGATCATGCTTTGACCTGCAGGTTTGCCGAATTACTTGGCGGCGGGCCCGACCTCGATCGTCATCTGGAGACCGTCGTACGTCTCCTTCGCGATCTTGATCTTGGTGTTGGTGTCAGCGACCTTCACCGAACCGGTCGGGTTCTCGTCGTAGAAGTACTTGCCCTTGTGGTCGTCGAAGACCAGGTTCGCGGGCTTCGGCTTCAGGAACAGCGACTCACCGTTCTTGTGCAGGGTGAACGCGTCCGTCGAGTACGCGCTGAACGTCGCGTCGTACGGCTGGATCTTGTTCCGCAGCAGGGTGCCGTCCGCCCACTTCATCGGCTTGGCGTTGGCGTCGATCGGGAGGATCAGACCCTGGCCCGGGTGCTGGCTGGTGTTGTTGTCCTTCTGGGACTTGTCCCACAGCCAGATCAGCAGGCCGTCCTGGTACGGGTAGTGCTCGACCCAGCCCGGCTTGGAGTTGGCCCAGCCGAAGTTGTACGGGCCCACCTTGAGGGTGGAGTCGTACGAGACGTAGCGGCGGTTCTCCGCGATGTAGTACTGCGGGTACTCCTTGGTGAAACCGGCGCCGATGCGCGAGAAGCCCTTGCCGGTCCAGCCGTTGTCGCCGTTCTCGGCGCCGTCGGTGAACAGGTTCTGGCCGTCCGCGGTGATCGCGACGGCGTCTGCCGTGAAGCCCTTGCCGCCCGCGCCGCCGTCCGTCTGGTAGCGGAAGCGGAGGTCGATCTTCTTGCCGGCGTAGGCGTCGAGCGGGAACTTCAGGTCCTGCCAGCCGGCCGAGGCGTCGGTCAGACCGGCGTTGCCCGCGGCGTCGGCCGGGATGGCCTTGCCGTTGGCCGTGCCGTTCAGCACGGTCCAGGTGGCGCCGCCGTCGGTGGAGACCTCGGTGTAGAGGTAGTCGTAGTCCTTCTCGATGTCCCACCAGCCCTTGAGGGACAGTGCGGCGGAGGACTTGCCGGTCAGGTCGACCGAGCGCGACAGGGTGTTCTTGAGGTCGTCACCCATGTTGCTCCACCACTGCGAGGAGCCCTCGGCGGGAGCGACGATGTCGGTCTTGACCTGCTTCTTCGGCAGCTCGACGACCAGCGCCTGCTTGTCCTTGGTGTTGTACTCCGAGACGCCCAGCTTGTGGGTGGACTTCGTCGCGGCCTTGGCCGTGTCGTAGTTCAGCCAGCCCAGCTGGAGCTTGTCCCAGGCGGTCATGTCGCCCGGGAGGTCGCCTATGGAGTCCTTGCCGTTGCCGAGCCAGGAGCCGGCGGACATCAGGGACCAGAAGCCGACCGAGTTCTCGCCGCCACCGGAGGTGTCGTAGAGGTCCGGCAGGCCGAGGTCGTGGCCGTACTCGTGCGCGAAGACGCCGAGGCCGCCGTTCTCCGGCTGCATCGTGTAGTCGCCGACCCAGATGCCGGTGTTGCCGATCTGGGTGCCGCCGGCCTTGTTGCCGGCCGGGCCGGTCTTGCCCGCGTCGGTGCCGTAGGCGTACCAGCGGTGCGCCCACAGCGCGTTGGTGCCCTGGACACCGCCGCCGGCCGACTCGTCCTCGCCCGCGTGGACGATCTGGAAGTGGTCGATGTAGCCGTCGGGCTCGTTGAAGTTGCCGTCGCCGTCGAAGTCGTTGCGGTCCCACTGGTCGTACTGGGCCAGCGTGGCCTTGATCTCGGCGTCGGTCTTGCCGGCCTTCTTCTGGGCGTCGACCCATGCGTTGACACCGTCACGGACGGTGTCCCACACGTTGGCGCAGTTGGTCTGACCGCAGTAGTTCGAGCCGTAACGGGCCTCGTTGTACGGGATCTTGACCCAGTCGGCGACCTCGCCCTCGACCGAGTAGCGGCCCGAGGAGGTCTTCTCGTAGTAGGTCTTCAGCGAGTTCTTGCCCTGGCCGGTACCGAAGTACAGGTCCTGGAAGTACTCGCGGCTGAAGTCCTTGCGCCAGGCGGTGCTGTTGTTCGTGGCGCGGTCCGGCTGGGCGATCTGGTTGCGCGCCGGACCGGGGTTGCCCCCGTACTTCGGGGCGGCCGGCTTCGGGCCGTCCGGACCGTCCGGGTCGAACATGGTCGTGTTGTCGACCTGGTCCCCGAACTCGACGAGGATCGTGAAGATCTTGTCGGTCTTCTCGCGGCCGAGCTCGACGTACTTGCTGTCGTCGAGCTTGACGACCTTGGAGGCGCCCCGCTGCTCGACGGTCTTCTTGCCGGACAGCACCTGCTCCAGGGCGGCTTCCCGCGCCTGGGCCTGCTGGTCGCTGAACGGGCCCTTCAGGTTGTGCTGGACCGCCTCCTTCGCGGGAGCGGTCGGGTCCTGGCGGTCCGAGGCGGGCGCGGTCGACGGCGCCTCGGAGGCCTGGGCAGTGACGAGGAAGGCGCCGGAAGCCGCAGTCGCGGCCAGGGTCACGCCGATGGCTGCGGCACGCAGCGCTCGTCGACGGCTGGAATTGCTGGTCACTTGATGTCGTTCCCCTCCCGCGGCCGCGACACAGGTCGGAACGTCTCCGTAGGAGTGGGGGGTTCCGCGCGGCGCGCGTCTCAAGTGACGACATTTGACCGGAGAGTCTAAAGAAAAGACAGACCTTGACTTCTTCCTTACAACTGCACTATGCGGTCAGGGAGTTCCGGTATCCGGACGTTCCTCTGCCATATAGGACGAAGGGCGCGTCCTGACCACACTGTGGGACGGGTGGGTGAACCCGTGCGCCCCCCGTGCTCCGGGCACCGTGGGTTAGGTCACGCTTACCGGCGGTTCCGCTCGGGAATCCCCCGACGTAGAGTCGCTTGACGCGCGACCTAGTTGAGCAGACTCCCCCTCCCCGCCTTGAGGACGGATATCGCCATGCCGCGTCCTACTGCCGCCCAGCTTTTCTACGGGTCCGCCACCGTCGTCGTGTCGACGATCGCCATGCTGCTGCTCTCGCAGACGGGCACGGGGCGCGGGATCGCCGTCATCGCCACCGCCGCACTGGCCCTCGGACTGCTCGTCGCGCTCACCGCCGCGAGCCCCCGCCGGCGGGGCCGGCACGCCGCCCCCGCCGGAGCCCCCGCCCGTACCCCTGCCGTCCACCCCGGTGTTGCCGAAATCACGCCCGAACCGGTCCCCGTGGACGCGGTCCCCGCAGACGCGGCGGCCGCCCGGGTGCCTGAGCCCCGGGCGGCCGCCGTCGAACAGCCGGTGCACCACTGAGCCGTAGGCCGCCCAGCCGTACGCCGGTCCTCCTCGCCGCTACGCCGCACTCACCACCACGGTCTTGCCCACCTTGTCGTGCAGGCCCTGCTTGTACGGTTTGTCCACGAGGATCGACACGATCAGCACGATCTGCCACAGGCAGGGGCAGCACAGGAGCGCCGGCAGCCAGAGCATGGCGGCCCGCCCGAGGGCCGCGCCGGACTGCGGGACGCTGCCGTCGTTGAGCATCGCGACGCGCAGCCCGAGCAGCTTCTTGCCGACGGTCCTGCCGTCCTTCTTGGCGAACCACCAGTCGTAGCCGACGAACAGGACGATCGAGATCAGCGTCATGGCCAGCCCGCTGCCGCTGTACGACTTGGTGAAGACCTCGCTGACGTCCTCCCCCTTGTTCGTCTCGACCGAGTAGCGGTTGGTGCCGAACGCCAGCTGGATGAGGAACAGCGGGATGAGCACGATGATCACGTCGATGATGCGGGCCGCGAGCCGCTTGCCGAAGTCGGCCAGTGGGGGCATCCCCGCGAGCGGATCGGGCATGCCGTAGCCGCCACCACCGCCGTACGGGTCACCCGGGCCGCCGTACGGGGGCGGCGGTGGCGGGAATCCGCCGCCGCCCGCGCCGCCGTAGGGGCCTCCGGGCGGCGGAGGGGTGCCGCCCGGGGGCGGGGTCGGGCCTCCCGGTGGCGGGCCGTACGGCGAACCGCCCGACGGAGGCGTCGGTTCCTGGGGCTTCTTGAGGAACGGGTCGTCCTCGGGCTGCTGGCCCGGCGGCGGCTGATCGGTACTCATGGCCCGAGTCGAACCCGGGTCCGCGAACCCCGCAACGGGACGGCGTCCGTTCGGGGGAGGCGCCCCCGGCACCCCCGGCCGGGCCCTGTCCGCCCCTGATCCGCCGGGCTCCCCCTAGGTCGTGTCGTCAAAGTCCCTCCCCCAGCTACCGCTGGGAGGTACCCCCAGGCTGGCGGGGCCCGGCACGCACGCTCGCCGCGTTGTCGTCGGTCACCGACGTCCCCCAGCTACCGCTGGGAGGTGCCCCCACCGCGTCGCTTCCCTCCTCCGCCTTGCGAGCGCACGCACCAGACCCCGCCAGCCCCGCCCTTCCGGGCGGCCGACGCCACTTTGACGACACTCCCTAGCGGGCCACGTACGTCCTGGCCGCCCGGTCGTGCCAGCCCCGGCGGCGGGGCCGGTCCGCCAGGCACCAGAGGCTGCCGGGGAGCCCGAGGAACGCGTACACCAGCCAGCGGCGCAGGGCCGCGCCGAACGTGGGCGGGCGGAGCGTGGCGGCGGACAGCACCCGGACCCCGAGGAGCTTCTTGCCCGGGGTGCGGCCCCAGCGGGCGGTGGGCAGTGCCTCGTAGAACACCCCGAAGAGCAGTACGGCGCCCAGGACGAGGCCGAGGTATCCGGCCATGGTGGTGTCGAACAGCCACACGGTGGTGGTCCGGCCGCTGCCCTTCGCGGCGTCGACCTTGGCCTCGAGGTGGGCGGTGGCCGCGGGTGCGAGGGGCCAGGCGGTCCCCGCCGCGACCGCGCCGAGCACGAGGGTGTCCAGCGCGCGGGCCAGGGCCCGGCGGACGAGCCCGGCGGGGCGGACGGCCCGCTCCGCCATCCGCTCGAAGACGGCCCGCTCGGTGGGCCGGTCGGCCGGTCGGCCGGCCGCCGGCGCCTCGATGCCGTGATCCGCCTCGGCGGGGGTGGCCGCCGGGCGGGGGGCGGGGGCGGAAGCCGGGGCGGACCCTGCGGCTGGCCGGGACCCGGACGCGGGCCGTCGGGCCGCCGGGGACTGCGCGGCCGGCGAAGACGGCGCATGTACGGACCGGGCTGCCGAAGCGGCTGCCGGGTCGCGCCATACCGGCGGCTCGGGCTCGGGGCGCGCCACCGGGTCGCGGCGCAGCGGGGCCTCGGGCTCGGGCCGGGCAGCCGGGTCCCAGGCCACCGGGGCGTCCGGCTCGGGCCGGGCCACCACCGGCTCGGGCCGCGGTGCCGGGTCGCGGCGCAGCGGGGTCTGCGGCCAGGAGGAGGTGAGCCCGGACGGCCCGGCACTGCCCCCGGGGGCGGCGGGCCACTCGGGCTCGACGGGAGCCGGAGCGGGAGCCGCAGCAGGCACAGGAGCCGGAGCGGGCGCAGGGGCCTGGGCGGCCGGGGAGCGCGCGGACAGGATCCCCACGCCCTCGGCGGAGCCCCGCGCCGCGGCCTGCGCGGGGAACCGCTCCGCGGTCGCCGCCGCAGCGGCGGACGGCGTACGGGCGAAGGACACCCCCGGCCCGCGCTCCGGCCGTTCGGCCGCGTCCAGCGGCTCCGGGCGCGGCCCGCGCCCCAGCGAGACCCCCGCCGAAGGGGCGGGCGCGTGCCCCGCGTCGGGCTCCGGCGGCGGCGGGCTGCCCCAGGACACCCGGTGGTCGCGGGACCCGCCGAAGCCGGACTGGTGCAGCGGGTCGGCCTGCCAGGCGGGCCCGGGTGCCGCCACGGCGGGCCCGGCGACGGGTTCGGGCTCGGCCTCCCGCTCCGGCTCGGGCTCGGGCTCGGGCTCCGGCAGCGCCTCGGTCACGCCGGTCTCGTCCAGGAACACCGGGCCCGTCTCGTCGGACCGGGCGGCAGGGCGGCTCGTACCCGGGACCCAGTTGAGGCCGTTCCAGTACCGGACGAACCCGGGGATGGACGGATCGGGGTAGTAGCCCTCGCGGGCCGCGTGCTCGCCGTCACCAGGGGAGGCCGTCAATGTCCCCAACTCCGATCGTGGCTTGAGGCTTGTGCAGGGGAGGACCATAGCCAAGAACCGTGCCCCGACAGGTCCGGTAACGGGAGAATCCAAGCCTTTGAGCGAACGTCGCACCCTACGGCTGTTTTCAGCCATCCGACAGGATCAGGCCAATCCCCGATTCGGTGCGCGAAGTCGCGTCATACCCGGGCACATCGGCGCTCTCTCCGGGTGTGGGGCGCGAACCCGGCCCTGCGACACGAACCGGAGATCCCGAAGTGAGGCCGCCATGCACCACCCCGTCATCGAGCGCGAGCTGGAACTCAAGCTGGTCCTGTCCCCCGAGCGCAGCGTCGCCGTCCCCGCCCGGCTGGTCTACCTGACGGACGACCCGTACGCCGTGCACGTCACCTTCCACACCGGCTCCAGCACCCCGGTCAACTGGACCTTCGCCCGCGAGCTGCTGGTCGAGGGGGTGTTCCGTCCGTGCGGCCACGGAGACGTCCGGATCTGGCCCACGAAGGTCGACAACAGGGCCGTCCTCTGCATGGCCCTGACCTCCCCCGACGGCGACGCACTGCTGGAGGCCCCGGCCGGCTCGGTGTCGGCCTGGCTGGAGCGCACGCTGCGCGTGGTCCCGCCCGGCACCGAGGCCGAGCGGCTGGGCCTGGACGATGCGCTGGCGGAGCTGCTCACGCCGACCCCGGCCGACGACCTGTGGATGCGGGACCCGTGGCCGTCGGACGAGTCGGCGGACGGCGACCTGTGATGCGGATCCGCCATCTCAGCCTCGTACGTTCCATACCCGGCGTACGGTCAGAAGAGCTTGCCGGGGTTGAGCAGGCCGAGTGGATCGAAGGCGTGCTTGACCGCGCGCTGCATTTCCAGCCCCACCGGCCCCAGTTCCCTCGCGAGCCACTCCTTCTTCAGGACCCCGACCCCGTGCTCGCCGGTGATGGTCCCGCCGAGCGCCAGTCCCAGCGCCATGATCTCGTCGAAGGACTCGCGGGCCCGGCGCGTCTCGTCCTCGTCGGCCGGGTCGAAGCAGACCACCGGGTGGGTGTTGCCGTCGCCGGCGTGCGCGCAGACCCCGATGAGCAGGTCGTACGTGCGGGCGATGACGGCCGTGCCGTCCAGCATCTCGGCGAGCCGCGAGCGCGGTACGCAGACGTCGTCGATCATCGTCGCCGGCCGCAGGGTGTCCAGGGCGGTCAGCGACATCCGGCGGGCCTGGAGCAGCAGTTCGGACTCCGCCTCGTCCTCGGCGGGGACGACGGCGGTCGCTCCGGCGGCCGTGCACAGCTTCCCCACGGCCGCGAGGTCGTCGGGCGCGTGCGGGGTGTCGAAGGCGGCGAGGAGCAGGGCCTCGGTGGTGTCCGGCAGGCCCATGTTGCCGAGTGCGTTGACGGCGCGGACGGTCGTACGGTCCATCAGTTCCAGCAGCGAGGGTGTGAGTCCGGCCTCCATGACGGCGCAGACGGCCGCGCAGGCGGCCGCGGCCGAGGGGAACTCGGCGGCCAGCGCGAGCTGCCGGGGCGGTGCGGGGCGCAGGGCGAGGACGGCCCGGACGACGACGCCGAGGCTGCCCTCGGAGCCGACGAAGAGCCGGGTGAGGTCGTATCCGGCGACGCCCTTGGCGGTACGCCGGCCCGTACGCAGCAGCCGCCCGTCGGCGAGGACCACGTCGAGGCCGAGCACGTACTCGGCGGTGACGCCGTACTTGACGCAGCACAGGCCGCCGGACGCGGTGCCGATGTTGCCGCCGATCGTGCACTGCTCCCAGCTGGAGGGGTCGGGCGGGTAGTACAGGCCCTGTGCGGCGACGGCCCGTGAGAGCACCGCGTTCACGACGCCGGGTTCGACGACGGCGATGCGGTCGACGGTGTTGATCTCGAGGATCCGGTCCATCTTGACGAGGGAGAGAAGGATGCAGCCGTCGGAGGCGTTGGCGGCGCCCGACAGACCCGTGCGGGCGCCCTGCGGGACGACGGGGACCCGTAGGGCGGTGGCGGTGCGCAGCACGTGCTGCACCTGTTCGACGGTGCGGGGCAGGACCACGGCCGCCGGGGTGCCGGCGGCGCAGAAGTTGGCCATGTCGGTGGCGTAGGAGGCGGTCACCTCGGGGTCGGTGAGGAGGGCCTCGGCGGGGAGCCCCTCCAGGAGGCTCGCGCGCAGACGTACGGAGAGATCGTCGTCCATGACATCCATGAGCCCAGCGTGACACCGGGGGCCATCGGTGTGAACACGGCCGCGACGGGCTTCGGACACCTCGGCGAACTCATCATATTGACGCACAGTGACCCCATGGACCGTATCGACCGAATCGCCCGAATCGACGAGGAAGCGCAGCAGCCCGCGCCACCCGTGACCTTCACCGGCCGCAAGACGCTCGTGGCGGCCGCGGTCGCGGTGGTCCTGATCGCCGGGGCCCTGCTGGTCCGGCCGGCCCGCCAGGGCGACGACGCGCGCCCGCCGGGGCCCACCGAGCGGGCCGCCTCGGCGGTCGGCATGGGCGCACCGGCGGCGGCCGTGGACCTGACGGCGCTGGTCGCGGACCGGGAGAAGTGGGTCGCGGGGCACGAGAAGGACGACGCGTCCTGGGCGGTGCTCGGGGCGGCGTACCTGGAGCAGGCGCGCCGGACGGCGGAGCCCGGCTGGTATCCGAAGGCCGAGAAGGCGCTGAAGCGGTCGCTGGAGATCCGCCCGGCCGAGAAGGGCAACTTCGACGCGATGACGGGCATGGGCACGCTGGCCAACGCCCGGGGCGACTTCGGGACCGGGAGGCAGTGGGGCGAGCTCGTACGGGCGCAGGCGCCGAAGCGGTGGACGGCGTACCCGGTGCTGGTGGACGCGTACACGGGCCTCGGCGACTACAAGGCCGCCGAGCGGTCGATGGAGCGGCTGGTGGACCTGCGGCCGGGGCTGGCGGCGTTCATCCGGGCCTCGCAGGTGTACCGGGACCGCGGCTGGCGCGAGGACGCGACGATGGCGATGGAGCACGCCGGAGGTGCGGCGAAGTCGCCGGCGGAGAAGGCGTACGTGCTGTTCCGGCTCGGGGAACTGGCCTGGGAGCGGGGGGACGCGAAGGAGGCGCTGCGCCAGTACGAGGGCGCGCTGCGGGCGGACCCGGCGCAGGCGGAGGCGCTGGGCGGCCGGGCCAGGGCGCTGGCCGGGCTGGGCCGGGGCGGGGAGGCCGTCCGGGACTACCGGCTGGCGCTGGGCCGGGCGCAGGAGCCGCGGCTGGCGCTGGAGCTGGGCGAGCTGCTGGATGCGCTGGGGCGGCGCGACGAGGCGAAGGCCCCGTACGAGATGCTGCGCGCGGCGGCTGCGCGGGGCGCGGCGGACGGGGTGAACGAGGCGGTGGTCCTCGGCCTGTTCGAGGCGGACCACGGGGATCCGGGGGTGGCCGTGCGGCGGCTGACGCAGGAGTGGTCGCGGCACAAGAACATGCAGGTGGCGGATGCGCTGGCGTGGGCGCTGCACAAGACGGGCGACGACGCGGGAGCACTGGAGTACGCGAAGAAGTCGACGGAGCGGGGAGCGCGGATCGCGGACTTCGCGTACCACCGGGCGATGATCGAGCGGAATCTGGGCGACGACGCGGGGGCCCGGCGCCACCTGCAGGAGGCGCTGCGCACGAACCCGCGGTTCTCCCCCGCCCGGGTCCCGCTGGCGAAGGAGGCCCTCGCCTCGATCGGCCAGCCGCCGCCGGGCGGCCCGGAGAACATGCAGCCGACCAGACCGTGGGTGGCCCCGGACCTCCCCAAGGCGGCCAAACCCAAGCCCCCGGCCGCGGCGGTGAAACCGAAGCCGAAGCCGAGCCCGTCGTCCCCGTCCCCCAAACCCGGCCCGGCCAAGGCCTGAGGCACCCGGCTCCGCCGGCGGCAAACGGCAGGGCCCCCGGCGCCGACGGACGGCGCCAGGGGCCCGGAACCCGCAACGCAACCTAGAGGTTGCCCCGCTTCTCCTGCTCCCGCTCGATCGCCTCGAACAGCGCCTTGAAGTTGCCCTTGCCGAAGCCCATCGAGCCGTGCCGCTCGATGATCTCGAAGAACACCGTCGGGCGGTCCTGCACCGGCTTGGTGAAGATCTGCAGCAGGTAGCCGTCCTCGTCCCGGTCGGCCAGGATCTTCAGCTCGCGCAGCTCGTCGATCGGCACCCGCGTGTCACCGACCCACTCGCCGAGCGTGTCGTAGTACGAGTCCGGGACCGACAGGAACTGCACGCCCGCCGCGCGCATCGTGCGCACGGTCGCCACGATGTCGTTCGAGGCCAGCGCGATGTGCTGGACGCCGGGGCCGCCGTAGAACTCCAGGTACTCGTCGATCTGCGACTTCTTCTTCGCGATCGCCGGCTCGTTGATCGGGAACTTGACCTTCTTCGTCCCGTCCGCGACCACCTTCGACATCAGCGCCGAGTACTCGGTCGCGATGTCGTCGCCCACGAACTCCTTCATGTTCGTGAAGCCCATGACCTTGTTGTAGAACGCGACCCACTCGTTCATCCGGCCGAGCTCGACGTTGCCCACGCAGTGGTCGATCGCCTGGAAGGTCCGCTTGGCGGGCGCCGCCACCATCGGCTCGACGGCGACGTAGCCCGGCAGGTACGGCCCGGTGTAGTCGACGCGCTCGACCAGCGTGTGGCGGGTCTGCCCGTACGTCGCGATGGCGGCCAGCACGACCGTGCCGTGCTCGTCCTTCATCTCGTACGGCTCGTCCAGCCCGCGCGCGCCCTGCTCGACGGCGTACGCGTACGCCGCGCGTGCGTCCGGAACCTCGATCGCGAGGTCGATGACGCCGTCGCCGTGCTCGGTGACGTGCTCGGCGAGGAAACGGCCGTGGTCCGTCGTCGGCTTGATCACCGAGGTCAGGACGAAGCGCGCGGAGCCGTTGGTCAGGACGTAGCTGGCCGTCTCGCGGGCGCCGTTCTCCGGTCCGGAGTAGGCGACGAGCTTCATGCCGAAGGCGGTGGAGTAGTAGTGCGCGGCCTGCTTGGCGTTGCCCACGGCGAAGACGACCGCGTCCATGCCCTTCACCGGGAAGGGGTCTGCCTCACGCGCGGTGTGCGGGGTGGTGTCGAGGGTCTCAGTCATGAGCGCAGAGTCCCGCCGATCCACAAGCTGCGCAATAGTTTCCTATTTGGCTGTACAGACTGACCAGCAGGGCCGGAGGATTGTTGAATGATCTGTGCAGTATGACCACCCATCGCACCCACCCCGGAGGAATCATGGGCATCGACGAACTCGACGGGCGGCTCATCGTCCTGCTCGCCCGCGAGCCCCGGATCGGGGTCCTGGAGGCATCGCGCCGGCTGGGCGTGGCCCGCGGCACGGTGCAGGCGCGCCTGGACCGGCTCCAGGCCAACGGGGTGATCCGCGGGTTCGGCCCCCAGGTGGACCCGGCGGCGCTCGGGTATCCGGTCACCGCGTTCGCCACGCTGGAGATCAAGCAGGGCCAGGGGTCGGACGTGCGGGCGCACCTGGACGGCGTACCGGAGGTGCTGGAGCTGCACACCACGACCGGGCACGGGGACATGCTGTGCCGGCTCGTGGCCCGGTCCAACGCCGATCTGCAGCGGGTGATCGACCGGGTCGTCGGGTTCGAGGGGATCGTGCGGGCCTCGACGGCGATCGTCATGGAGAACCCGGTACCACTGCGGGTCATCCCCCTGGTGGAGCAGGCGGCACACGAGGGCTGAGCCCTTCGGGTGGTTCCCCGAGGTTCCAAAGAAGACGTTGCAAAGAAACCCTTGCATAGGACTCTTTGCAACTCTACTGTTGAGCCATGCCCGAAGAGCCGGAAGCCCCGGAAACCCCGGAACCCCAGGTCCGCACGCTCGACGCCCGCTCCCTGCGCGGCCTCGCCCACCCGCTGCGCATCCGCATGCTGGCCACACTGCGCCACGACGGCCCGGCCACCGCGTCCCAGCTGGCGGAACGGCTCGGGGAGTCCAGCGGGTCCACCAGCTACCACCTGCGCCAGCTCGCCGCCCACGGCTTCGTCGAGGACGCGCCCGAGCACGGCAAGGGCCGCGAGCGCTGGTGGAAGGCCGCACACCAGGGCACGCAGTTCGACGAGTCGCTGCTGTACCACGAGGACCCGGAAACGCGCGGCGCCGCGGACCTGTTCCTGCACGAGATCGCGACGATCCACACGCAGGAGATGAGCACCTGGCTCGGCAATGCCCACAGCTGGTCCCAGGACTGGCGCCGGGCCTCGGACATCAGCGACTTCACGCTGCGCCTGACCGCCGAGCAGAGCCTCGAGCTCGTCCGCAAGGTGCACGACCTGATCGACGGCTACCGCGATCTGCCGCCCGCGGAGGGAATGGAAACCGTCCGCTTCCACACGCACGCCTTTCCGCGCGCCGGCGGGTAGCCACCCGGCGCCCCGCGCCCTTGCTCCCTTCGCCTTCTCGTTCCCCTGATTCCCCGCATAACCGCAGTCCCGCAGTCCCGCAGTCCCGCATTCTCTGCATTTTCTGCAGAAGGAGTCCTGCCATGCACGCCTTCACGCCCGCCGAGATCCACGCCGAGACGCACGCCGCCCGTACCGCCGAACTCGCCGCCGAGGCCGCCGCCTGGCACCTCGCCCGCGAAGCCGCTCCGGCGGCCGCCCCCGCCCTGCGCAACCTGCTCGGCGAGGCCCTGGTCGGCGCCGGGATCCGGCTGATGCAGCCGGCGCACGTCCACGCCCGGATCGCGCGCGCCGCGCACGCCCCGCACGCCGCATGAGCCGGCGCCCCTTCGCGGCCGTTCTGGCCGCCAACACCATCTCCATAGCCGGGAGTTCGCTCACCCTGATCGGCGTCCCGTGGTTCGTGCTGCAGACCACGGGCAGCGCCGGCCGGGCCGGGGTCGTCGCCTTCTGCGCCACCCTGCCCGTCGTCGTCGCCGCGCTCGTGGGCGGCCCCGTCATCGACCGGATCGGCCGCCGCCGGGTCTCGGCGGCCTCAGACCTCATCTGCGCCGTCTCGGTCGGCGCGATCCCGCTGCTGCACTACGCGGGCGCGCTGGAGTTCTGGATGCTGTGCGCGCTGATGGCCGTCGGGGGCCTCGTGCACACACCCGGCCTGACCGCCCGCGGCGTCCTGCTGCCGGACCTCGCCGAGCACGCCGGCACCACCGTGGCCCGGGCGGCGAGCCTGTACGACGCGGTCTCCCGCGGAGCCCGGATGATCGGGGCCGCGCTGGCCGGCGTACTGATCTCGGTCTTCGGGGCCGAGTCCGCCCTCCTGCTGGACGCGGCCACCTTCACCGTGTCGGCGCTGCTGGTCACCGCGTTCCTGCGCGGGGTACCGGCCGCCGAGCCGCAGCGGGCCCCCGGGAAGATCTCCTTCGCCGGCTACCGGGCCGAACTGGCCGAGGGCTGGACCTTCCTCACCCGCTCGCGGCTGCTGGCCGGCATCACCGTGATGGTGATGATGACCAACGGCCTGGACCAGGGCTGGTCCGCGGTCCTGCTGCCCGTGCACGGCCGCGAGGCGCTCGGCGGCGCCACCGCGGTCGGCCTGCTCGTCTCCCTCTTCGGCGGCTTCGCGCTGCTGGGCGCCCTGCTCTACGGGGTGTGGGGCGAGCGGTTCTCCCGCAGGGCCGTGTACACAACGGCCTTCCTGCTGTGCGGTGCACCCCGGTACGCGGTGGCAGCCTTCACCGACACCCCGCTGCCGCTCGCGGTGACGATGGCGCTGTCCGGGCTCGGCGCGGGCATGCTCAACCCGATCCTGACCACCGTGCTCTACGAGAGGGTCCCGGACGAGCTGCGCAGCCGCGTCTCGGGCGTGACCACCGCGGGCTGCGAGCTGACCATGCCGCTGGGCGGGCTCGCCGCGGGCCTGTTCGTCGACGGGCTCGGGGCGACGCCGGCACTGCTGCTGTTCGGCGGCGGGTACCTGCTGACCACGCTCGCGCCGCTGGTCTTCCCCGCCTGGCGCACGATGGAGCGCACACCGGAGCCGGCCGGCCCCGCCGAGATCAGCAGGACGGAACCGGCTCTCCCCGGGTCAGCGCACGCAGCGACTGCACCGCGTCCGTCAGCGAACTGACGGGGACCAGCCGGAGCCCCTCGGGGAGTTCGGACTGCGCGTCGGCGCACTCGGCCTCCGGTACGAGGAACACGCTCGCCCCGTCGCGCTGCGCGGCCTGGGTCTTCAGGGCCACGCCGCCGACCGCGCCGACCTTGCCGTCCGCACTGATGGTGCCCGTACCGGCGATGGTGCGGCCGCCGGTGAGATCTCCGCCGCTGCCGTCGCCGTCGAGCTTGTCGACGATGCCGAGGGAGAAGAGCAGGCCGGCGCTCGGGCCGCCCACATCGGCGAGGTTGAGCTGGACCTTCACGTCCTTCGGGTCCTTGTGGAGGTAGCCGAGGGCGGCCTGGGTGGCCGTCGACTGCGACGTGGCCATTTCCTCCAGGTTGTGCGCCTCGATCTCCTTGTCGCTTCCGCCCGAGGGGTAGACCGCCTCCTTGGGCATGACCGCCCGGCTGCTGTCGAACCAGTCGTCGACGAGCTCGGGCAGGGTCACGGTGGTGGAGGGACCGGTGGCCTGGATCGTGGTCATCCGGAGCTGGCCCGTGGTCTGCCGGGTCGGGGCGCCCGTCACCGTGATCACGGGCTTGCCGTCGCGGGCGCCGAGCACGTCGGCCGTGAGCCCCGGCTGGGCGATCACGAAGGGCAGCGGCGCGAAGGCCGCGGCGGCGAACAGCCCGAGCACGGGCAGGGCGCAAACGGCCAGGGCGGCGGGACGCGGCAGACGTGTGAGGCGAGAGAGCACCCGTCCAATCTATCGGGCGCCCCCCGATGCGCCCACGCCCCGCCATCCCCGCCACCCCCAGGGGGTCACCGACGCGCCTGCGCGCACGGCTTCGGCGCGCCACGGCTCAGGGGCGTCGGCGCAGGGCGTCAGCGCAGGGCGTCAGCGACCTCGCGGGCTGCGTCCACGACGCGCGGGCCGACCCGCTCGGGCACGGCGTCGGACAGCATCACGACGCCCACGCTGCCCTCCAGTCCCGTGATGCCCACGAGGGGCGCTGCAGCGCCGCTGGCGCCCGCTTCGAGCTCCCCGTGAGTCAGCGTGTAGCCGGGCTCGGTGAGCGTGCCCTGACGGGCCGCCAGAATCGCCCGCCCGGCCGCCCCGCGGTCCAGCGGGTGGCGGAAGCCGGGCCGGTAGGCCACGTGGTAGTCGGTCCAGGTCGGCTCGACGACGGCCACGGCGAGTGCCTCGGTGCCGTCGACGAGGGTCAGGTGCGCCGTGGCGCCTATGTCCTCGGCGAGGGACCGCAGCGCCGGCAGGGCCGCCTCACGCACGAGCGGGTGCACCTGCCGCCCGAGCCGCAGCACCCCGAGCCCGACGCGGGCCCGCCCGCCGAGGTCGCGGCGGACCAGGGCGTGCTGCTCGAGGGTGGCCAGCAGGCGGTAGACCACGGTGCGGTTGACACCGAGGCGGTTGGAGAGCTCGGTGACGGTCAGACCGTGGTCGGTGTCGGCGAGCAGTTTGAGGACTCTGAGCCCTCGGTCCAGAGTCTGGGAGGTTTCCGCGGTCACGACGCCTCTCCCTCTCTCGGTGAGCGGCGGTGACTCTCGGGGTGGAACGACGCCGGTCCCACGGCGACGCACGGAGAGGCCGCCGGTAGCGGCCATGGCACCGGCTGCGCTCCCGCGGCGGCGCTGCCACGGGGCGTTCGATGCGGGGACAGTAGCGAGCGGGTCCGCTCAGCGGAAGGCCTCGTCCAGAATCCGGGCGCCAACTACCCCTTTGTGCCGGTTCAGGAGCGCCCGCGGAGCGGATTCGTGACCTCGGCCCGCCGGCGGTGCCTGTGCGATCCCCCGACGCCGGTCCCGAGTCCGCGACCCCCGCAGCGCCGTACTCGGACCCGCGGACGGACACGGAACGTGACCGGGGCCCGTACGAATCTCCGCACGAACCCCGGGACACAGTCCGTAGGAACGGAAGGACGGAAGGACGGGACGACCGGAGAACGGGACCACCGGCGACGGGCTCACCGCATCCGCGTGGCCCACTCCTGCACCTTCTTGATCCGCTCCCGCAGCTGCCCCGCCGTCGCCTCCGCGCTCGGCGGCCCGCCGCACACGCGCCGCAGCTCGGTGTGGATCACCCCGTGCGGCTTGCCGCTCTGGTGGACGTACGCCCCCACCATCGTGTTCAGCGACTTCCGCAGCTCCAGCAGCTCCTTGTGCGAGACCACCGGCCGCCGGTCGGCCGGCAGCTCCAGCAGGTCCGCCTCCGTGTCCGGCTTGCGCCGGCTGTGCGCGATCTGCCGCGACTGCCGCTTCTGCAGCAGCATCTGCACCTGGTCCGGCTCCAGCAGTCCCGGGATGCCGAGGTAGTCCTGCTCCTCCTCGCTGCCCGGGTGCGCCTGCATGCCGAACTCGGCGCCGTCGTACAGCACCCGGTCGAAGACGGCGTCGGACTCCAGCGCCTCGAAGGACATCTGCTCGTCCTCGCCGGTGTCCTCGTCCTCCTGCCGGTTCGCCTCGTCCATCTCCTTCTCGGACTCGGCGTACGGGTCGTCCTCACCCTTCTTCTTCGGCTTGTCGAGGACGTGGTCGCGTTCGACCTCCATCTCGTTCGCGAAGCCCAGAAGATAAGGAATGGTCGGCAGGAACACGGAAGCCGTCTCGCCGCGCCGCCTCGAGCGCACGAAACGCCCGACGGCCTGCGCGAAGAACAGCGGCGTCGAGATCGTCGTGGCGTACACCCCGACCGCGAGGCGCGGTACGTCGACGCCCTCGGACACCATCCGGACCGCGACCATCCAGCGGTCGTCGTTCCCGCTGAAGGTGTCGATGTTCTTCGAGGCGCCGGTGTCGTCGGAGAGCACCAGGGTGGCCTTCGTCCCGGTGATCTCGCGGATCAGCTTGGCGTACGCGCGCGCCGAGTCCTGGTCGGAGGCGATGACCAGCCCGCCCGCGTCCGGGATGCCCTTGCGGACCTCGGTCAGCCGCTGGTCGGCGGCGCGCAGCACGTTCGGCATCCAGTCGCCGCGCGGATCCAGCGCGGTGCGCCAGGCCTGCGAGATGGCGTCCTTGGTCATCGGCTCGCCGAGGCGGGCGGCGATCTCGTCGCCCGCCTTGGTGCGCCAGCGCATGTTGCCGCTGTAGGAAAGGAAGATCACGGGCCGGACGACGCCGTCACCCAGGGCATTCCCGTACCCGTAGGTGTAGTCGGCGGACGACCGCCGAATCCCGTCGTTCCCCTCTTCGTAGGTGACGAAGGGAATGGGGTTGGTGTCGGACCGGAAGGGCGTACCGGTCAGCGCGAGGCGCCGGGTCGCCGGGTCGAAGGCCTCCAGGCAGGCCTCGCCCCAGGACTTCGAGTCACCGGCGTGGTGGATCTCGTCGAGGATGACGAGGGTCTTGCGCTGCTCGCAGCGGTTGCGGTGCAGCATCGGCCGCACGCCGACACCCGCGTACGTGACGGCGACCCCGTGGTAGTCCTTGCTCAGCGGCCCGGCGGAGTACTCCGGGTCCAGCCGGATGCCTATCCGGGCGGCGGCCTCGGCCCACTGCTTCTTCAGGTGCTCGGTCGGCGCGACGACGGTCACCTGCTGCACGACATGGTGGTGCAGCAGCCAGGACGCGAGCGTCAGGGCGAAGGTCGTCTTGCCTGCGCCGGGCGTCGCGACCGCGAGGAAGTCGCGGGGCTGGGTCTGGACGTACCGGTCCAGCGCACCCTGCTGCCAGGCGCGCAGCTTGCTGGCGGTACCCCAGGGGGCACGGCCGGGGAAGGCGGGTGAGAGGTGGTGGGAGGCGGTAGTAGTCACGGTCTCCGGTTCGGGCTCTCGGCGGCGGTGGCGGCGGTCGTACGTAGGACAACCGGGCCACCTTACCGGGGCCGGCCGGCCCCTCGCGGAGGGACAGGCCCGTGACCTCGGCGGGTGCGGTGAGCGTCACATCCGGCGCAACCGGTCGGCGATACGGGCCACATCGGCCTCGCCGCCGGCCGCGACATCGATGACCAGGGCGTACGCGGCGTCCTGGCGGCGTCGGCCAGGTCCATGCCGTTCACGGCGAGGAAGGCCGCGGCGGCGAGCCGGACGGCGCGCTCGACCGCGACCCCGTGCAGCAGCGCGGCCGCCTGCTCGTACGGGTCCTCGCAGGCCGGCGCACCGAACATCCGGGCCCGCGGCCGGTGCACGGCGGACTCCGGCAGCCCGGGCGCGGGCAGCTCGACGCCCTGCTCGTCGGCGAGACAGGCGACGCGGGCCACGTCCAGCACCTCGGCAAGGGTCAGATGCCGCACGCCGATCCCGATCCCGGCCCCGGTCCCGGTCACTGGCTGAGCCTGTTCAGCAGCACTTGATGCCGCTGCGCCAACCGCGCGGCCTCGCTCCCGGCCCGCGCCCGTTCCTGCTGCAGGTACTGGCGGACGGCTTCTTGCGCCACT
The DNA here is from genome assembly GCF_055579465.1 of Streptomyces sp. NPDC032745. Taxonomy (NCBI): domain Bacteria; kingdom Bacillati; phylum Actinomycetota; class Actinomycetes; order Kitasatosporales; family Streptomycetaceae; genus Streptomyces; species Streptomyces sp. NPDC032745. The sequence goes on from NZ_JBVING010000004.1 coordinate 527,381, forward strand.
TCCCCGGGCGAATCCAGCCCCGCCGGCGTTTGAGGCGCGGGGGCCTGAGGGGCAGAGCCCCCAGCGGCACGCGGCCCGCGGCGCAACCCGCCTACGCCTGCGCAGCCACCGGCCCCGGCCGGGGCCCATCGGCGTGCAGCCGGGTCGCGACCCAGGCCCCCACCAACGCCACGCAGGCCATCGGCAGGAACACGACCAGGAACGCCGCGGGGTGCGAGCCCGCCCCCTCGGCGGCCACGGCATGCGCCGCGCCCACCGCTCCCCCGCCCAGAGCGGCGAACGCCGCGCCCCCCGCCGCCAGCAGCACCACGTTGGCCAGCGCGTCCGAGATCTGCAGCGCAGCGGAATTGGCCCCCGCCTCCTCCGGCGCCGAAAGCTCCAGCAGCAGCACACTCGTGGAGCCGATCACCAGCCCCATCCCCAGGCACCCCACCGCCCACGCAGCGGCCAGCGTCCACACCGGAACGGACTCGATCAGCACGGCCGGGGCCGTGGCGATGGCCAAGGCCACGAGCACCATCCCGGCGACCATCAACCGCCCCCGGTACGGGGCCATCCGCCCCTTCGACTGCAGCCACGAGCCGCCCGCCCAGGTCACCCCGCCCGCCGCCAGCGAGAACCCGGCCAGCGTCGGGCTCAGCCCCCGCTGCGTGACCAGCATCAGCGGCACGAAGCTCTCCGCCGCGATGAACGACCCCGCGGCCACCCCGCGCAGCAGCACCACCGACGGCAGCCCCCGCCGCGCCAGGTAGGTCCCGCGCGGCAGCAGCCCCCGTACGGCGGGCACCAGCAGCGCCGTACCGGCCGCGGCCGGAAGCAGCGACAGCCACCGGAGGTCCTGCGCGGCGTACTGCAGGAGCCCCGCCCCGACGGAGATCCCGAGCGCCAGCCGGATCCGCCGCCGGTCGAGGGCGGCGGGCGGCGCGTCCGGATCCACCGGCCCGGACGCGGTCCGCCGTATCGCCGGCAGGGCCACCACCAGCGGGACGACGACCAGCGCCGGTATGCCGAGGAACACCCAGCGCCAGCCGAGGTGCTCGGTCACGGTCCCCGCGGCCAGGGGCCCGACGATCGACGGCACCACCCAGCTCGCGGCGAAGGCGGCCATGATCGCGGGCCGCAGCCGCTCCTCGTACGCCCGGCTCACCACGACGTAGAGGGCGACGATGACGAGCCCGCCACCGAACCCCTGCACGGCCCGCCCGAGGACGAACACCCACATGTCCCCGGCGGTCCCCGCGAGCACCAGCCCGGCGGCGAAGGCTCCGATACCGACGGTCAGCGGCCGCAGCGGCCCCTGCCGGTCGGCCCACTGCCCGGACAGCACCATCCCGAAGAGGCTGGTGGTGAAGTAGGCGGAGAACGCGAAGGCGTACAACCCGATCCCCTCCAGCTCCCGGGCGGCAACGGGCATGGCCGTCCCCACGGCGGTCGCCTCGAAGGCGATCAAAAAAATGACGGAGATGATCCCGATACTGAGCGTCCGGTACGCGGACCCCAGAATCCCGCCCTGGGGCTGGGGCGGGACCGGCACACTGCGCTGTGGCACGCGGGGTTCGAGGGCACTCATCGCCCCAGAGTAAGGCGCGTGCCCAGGTTGCGCCCCTGTCAATTCGGCGGATTCCGCGTTAGGCCGCGGGACCTAGGACCACGCAGACCGTGAACGCAGCATGGCAGTCGCATTGCAGCCCCCGCGCCCCCCTTCCCGCCCCTCGGGACCCCCCGTACGGTCGTACCCGTAACCACCCCACAGCCGTGTGCCCGAGTGGTTGAGGGACTCGCCTGCAAAGCGAGTTACGCCGGTTCGATTCCGGTCACGGCTTCTCCGAAGGCCGCTCAGGAGTGTTCTGAGCGGCCTTCTCTCTTCCGTCCCGCGGTGTCGGCTAGCGCGCGCACTGGGTCTGCTGCTTGCCCGCCTCGACGAACTTCGTCATGAGCCGGGTGAACAACGGGCGGGATCCGCCCTTCTCGACTTGGTCGGTAGATCCGCTGATCGACAGCTCGACCTGAAAGGGCTCGTCGCTCCCCTTGCAGACGAGGAGTACCCGAGCCCCCGTGTTGTACACGATGCCCTTGTCACCCAACGGCAGCGGATCCGCTGCCGGCTTGATCAGCTCGGTGTTCCAGAAGAAGCTCTGCTCCAGCGGCTGGCGCGTTGCCGAGGCCAGGAACCGGTCTTTGCCGTCCACGTCAACACTGCACGTGGCGCCCCGGCGCACCGCGGTCAGCTGCATGTCGACCGGTCCCGACTCCTTCACCTGCTCGCCGTTGCCCACCAAGGGCCCCAAGTCGGATCGGGAGAACACTCCGAAGCAGGTGCGCTCGGGCAGCTTCGAGGCAGCCGTTTCGGTCCCCTCGGAGCAGCCGGTCAGTACGGCCAGGGCTACGGGGGCGGCAGCCGCCAGCGCAAGGGCGGACCGATGGACAGGCATCAGGAACCTCCGTTAGACGTCGCGACCTGGCCTCGGCCGACGGCATGGGCGTTCGCCGTCTCGGTCGACGCGACTCCGGCGAGGGCGTCGATGGTCCGCTGGGTCATGCCGGTTCCCTCGGCGGCCTTCCGGACCGACTGCGCTGCCGACAACCCGGCCTCCGTCTGGGCGTCCGTGTAGTCGATCACCGCCTTGTGGTCGATCTCGCCGATCTTCTCGGCCTTGTCCTTCGTCGCCCGCTCGACCACGCCTTCCGTGATGTCCTCCTGGAGCCACTCCACGACGTCCCCGGCCAGGGGGACCATCTCCAGGTACTTGCCGCCTGCCGCACTGATGGCGCGGTTGACCCACTTGGCGTTGTCCTCGACGCCCTTTACGTACTCTTCCTTCGTGTGGGCGTTCTCGCCGAACGTGCCCTCGGCCCTGGCCTCGGACAGGATGCCCGCGATCTGACCGCCCGGGTGTACGGCACTCTTGATCGCCGCGTCGACATCTTCGTATTCACTGCGATGCGCGATGACGTCGTTGATGAGCGTGGTCGTGAAGGCCCGCTGGGAGGCAGTCATGGCGCCGTACGCGTCCGGGTCCCGGCCCACCGCTCCGATGAACGCCGCCATGTCGGCCTTGTGGAAGTCGGCCATCTCACCGTTGGCCTTGATCATCCCGCTGCCGTTCTCCGCCGAGGCCTGGATGTCGGGCATGTACTCGGCGGCCATCTGGCCGAAGTGGCCCGACAGCCCCTTCAACGGGTCGCTGCCGTCCTCGCCGGGCTTCCCGGTGACCAGTTCGGGCTTGTCCCCGATCTTCTCGACGACCCGTTCCATGACGGCCGCCATCTCCTTGGTGTGCGGCACGGGCTTCGCGTCCTCGTCGCCGGTCACACGGCCCGAGACAGCCGCTTCGAGGGCACTGCCGAGCGCTTCTTGAGCCGGGTGGAGGCTGCTGGTCCCCGACATGTCGAAGCCGTCCACGTACGGCTTCTTGTCGAGCATGTAGTCGACCACGCCCTGCGCCTTGCCGTGCTGCCCGCCGACCGCCTTGTCGTCCTTGGTGACGATGCCGTCGCCGTTGCTGTCCTCACGTACCGGCTCGTTGAAGAAGGCGGTCGCGGCCTCCGGGTTGTGGTTCAACGCCTCCATGAGACCTGTCAGCGGATAGAAGCCCCTGCCGCCCTCCGCCCCATGGTTGAGGGTCAGCTTCGGGTCGAACGGCGCGCCGTGCTCCCACGCCTTCGGATTCTGCCGATCCATGGCGATCATGTCGCGGCCGACCGACGTCAGGAACTCCTTGTCGTACGTCCCCTCGCGCAGCAGCGCCCCCAGCGCCTGATAGCCGTAGACGTTCGTCATCAGGCCGACGTCCATCTCCTTGCGGCCCGCCTTCATCAGCTGGGTCGTCCACGCGGCGTCAAGGTGGTTCGGGACGTCCTTGTGGGTCGCCAGACCCAGCATTGCACCGAGGTCGCTCTGGATGTTGCCGACCATGAGCGCGCGGTCCAGGCCGGCCGGGCCGAGGCCGGTCGCGTCCAGCGACATCTTCGAGTAGGCCTGGAGGGTGCCCTCGGGTCCCACCTGGCGGTAGAAGCCGGTCGCGAACTCGGGGTCGTTGCGGTTGTCGTCGAGCAGGTCCTCCAGCTCGCGCAGCGCCTCGGGGTTGCGGGCCGTGCCGCCTTCGCCGGTGACCTTCTTCATCAGATCGGCGGCGCGGTCGACCTGCTCGGCGTCGAGGGTGGTGTACTTCGGCGCGCTGAAGTCGTGGTCGTCCGAGACGTTGGCGCGCAGTGCGCGGGCCAGGGAATCGTCCGCGTCCGCGCAGTCCTCGACGAGCCGGTCCACCCTCGCCTGCCAGGCCTTGCGGTTCTCCTCCTGCTTGCGTTTGAACTCGGGGTAGTCCGGGTCGTGCCGAGCCGCGTACTCGGTCTTCGGGTCCATCGGAATCGCCGAGACCTTGCCGGCCGCGTCCACTCGGAACCCGGCGGCCGGGGCCTCCTCGTCGACGGCCTTCTTCAGCGCATCCCGGGCGGCCTTGATGGTGGTGTGGCTGTCGCTGAGGAGCTGGTGAACGCCCTTGGCCTCCTTGGCCGCGTCCTCGAACTCCTTGGCCGTCTTGTCGACGAACGCCCGCCCGACGCCCGCGGTGACCCCGCTCCACTCGGCCTTGTCGGACTTGGCCTTCATGCCGTTGCGAGCGGCCTCGGCCATCTCGTCCAGCTTGTCGGCCATGGCCTTCCAGTCCGTGACGGCAGTCTGGAGCTTGTCCAGGGGCGCATTCATCACGTTCTCGTACGTCAGCATGGGGCGCCGCCTACTTGAGGTACTTGTCGATCGCGGGCGTGGTGAGGTCGGCGTACAACTGCTGCTCGTCCTTGGCGTGGGACTTGAGCGAGTAGTTCAGGCCGTTCGAGATGTTCGCGCAGGCGGCCACGAGGGTCTTCACCTGGCTCTCCCACATGGTGCTGACCTTCAGCAGCGCCGCCCCGCTGACGAAGGCCTCCTTCGTCAGCGCCCCGGCGGCCTCGCTGGTGGCGGTTGCGGCGTGCTTGCCGTCCGTCTGGAGCCGCGAGTGCAGCTTGTACGCCTCGGTGCCGATGGCGCCGATGTGGTCCTGGTTGACGTCCAGGTCGCCGCCGCCACCGCCACCGGGCTCGACAGGTACGTGGTTGAGCCGCATGGAGACGTTGGCAGCGGCCGTGGCGCGCGCGGCGGACCATTCCTCGTCGAACGACATCGCGTGCTGTCTCCATCCTGTTCCGGCTCGTGAGCGCGCCTTCGGCCCGGGGTGCGGGGCGAGCGGACGACACCGTAGCCGACGTGTTCCGGCCACTCGACCCCCGCGCCGTGGCCGACACTCCGTCACACGGCCTCACGGCCTGGACTTGGCGACCGTGAGTGCACCGGCGGCTCCGCCGTGTGCGGCTATCCGTTCATCGGCGGCAGCGCATCGGCCCGGTCGGGGAGGGCGCCGTTGTCTGCACAGCCGAGCTCCTTGGCCATCGAGAGGGCGGCCGTGTGTATGAGCAGGAAGTAGTCCTTGTCCAGCACCGCTTCGTCGCCGTTGCCCTTGTCGAACTTGTTGAAGAAGGTGGCGGTGATGCGTAGCGGTACCTCGGCAGTGGAGCCGACGCGCGGGCTGACACAGTCGAATGCGACGCTCCGCTGACGGACGCGGCCTCCCACCTTGACGCCGCTGTCGGTGGCGCCGGGAACGTAGTCCGGGATTCCGGCGTTCTTGCTGAACGCCTTGAACCTCACCTGAGCCGACGGGTAGTGGCCGAACCCGTCGATCTCCTTGGGCTTTCCGGAGACATCGCAGTCTGGCATGGGCATGTTTCGAACCTTCTTCCCCGACCGGTAGGCCTCTTCCAGTTTTCTGGCCATGGCCGCTGTACTCAGGTCCACCTTGTCCTCGCGGATGACGAATTCCGTGGACTGCAGGACCCGCTCCAGGGCTTTGCCCGCCTCGGGTGTGAACAGCGTTCCCCCGCAGACCTGCGTCGCGGACACCGCTTTCGGCTCCTGCAACTGCGGATCGTCCGGCTCGGACGCAGTGCACCCTGCCGCCAGGACACCCAGACTCACCAGGCCGACGACCGCTGCCGACAACGGCCGCACCCCACCCTCCCTGTGCATCTACTTGTCCGGTTCCGAGGCATGCCCCTGCTGAACGGCACGGGAGTTCCCGACCTGGTATCCGTCGCGCATCGACTCGATGAAGTCATTGCCGAAGTTGCTCCGCGGATCGATGTGATGGCGTTCCATGAACTCCTTCATCGGTGCCTCGGCGCTGTGCTCACCTGCCTGGAACATCTGCTTGGTGGTGGCATGCGTCTGCTCTTCGGCCTTGTCCTTGTGCTTCTCCACGGCGTTGTCCGACCACTCTCCGACCACCTGCGAAGCCGCTTGTTCCACCACGCCACTGCCCAGGTCCACAGCCAGCGGAACGACGACCGCCGCTACGCCGGCCGCGACGGCGGTGGCCGGGAGGAAGGCGACACCGGCCGCCACGGCCGCGGTGGTGCCGAATTCGACCCACGCAGCCCGCTTCTCATGGGCCTTCTCGTACTCCTCGTGCTTCTTCTCCCCCTCTGCCTTGACCTGATCGGCTCGGGACTCGTCGAGCATGCCCTGGACCTCGGCGGTGGTCCGGATCGTCGACCGGGCGCGGCCTTCGTCGACCTGCCCGTCGTGCACGCCTTGAGTCTCCAGCACGCTTGCCGAGTAGACGCGTTCGGCCGTGGAGATGGTCGCGTAGGCATCAGGATGCTGCCCCAGCGCGCTGAGCAGGTCGCGCGCGCCCTCGCGGTCGAACCTCGCGTGTGCCTGCTTGTCTCCGGCCCCAGGGGCGAAGACGCTCTTGCCGCCGTTCTCCGCCATGTCGGTCTCGTCGTCGAGAGCGTGGTTGACGTCGTCGATGTATCCGGCGGTCATGTTGCCGAGGCTGTCCGCGAGCGACTCCTGCGCCTTGAGCAGGCCCGCGTCGCCTCCGTACTTCGCGACGGCCGCGTCCATGACCCGCGCCCCCGCTTCGGTCCGGTCGAGAGTGGGCCTCGGGTCGTCCCAGGCGTGGCCCAGGGTTGCCGCCTCCAGGGCGTGGCCGAGGGCGTCCGGCATGTACTGCTGGACTTTCTTCAGGTCGTCCGGGTTCGTGCCCTCCATGTCGATGGTGAAGTCGTACTTCGCGTTGCCGAAGAAGTCGAGGTGGTTCTTGATCGCCTTCTTGTCCGCGTCCTTGCCCAGGTCGGCGGGGCCGGACTTCTCCGTGCCGTCCTGGTTGTACGCGTGCGGGGGCCGATCGGGGTCGAAGAACTGGGCCGAAGCCTCCGGGCTGTGCCCCAGCGCCTCCAGGAAGCTGACCACCGGGTCGTAGCCGGCGCCGTTGACCCCGGAGGGGTTGAAGAGGTTCTTGCCGTAGCCGTTCAGCTGCCGGGCCCGGTTGAAGAAATCCGGATCCTTGGCATGGATCTGCGTGGCGTGTTCGGCGATCGGGACCAGGAACTTGGGGTCGTAGTTCCCGTACCGCATGATGCCGCCCAGCAGTTGGTACCCGTACGGCGGGTGCTGGTCGTACTGGGCAAGCGGGATGTGCTGGGAGCCCAGCTTGCGCAGGTCCTGCGCGAAGCTGTCGGGCAGGTGGGGCTCGCTCTTGGAGTTGGTGGCCGTGGCGAGGTTCAGTCCCAGGTTCCTCTGGAGCTCCTGGACGTCCTTGAGGCGCTGCTCGTCGAGCTTCGAGTAATCGTACGTGTCCGTGGACATGTACCCGAAGAACTGGAGCGCGCCCTTGGGGCCGAGTGCCTCGTAGAAGTCCTTGGAGAACTCCGGGACCTTGACGTTGTCCGCCAGCAGTTCGTTGAGCTCGACGAGCTCGGCGTGCGTCAGGGCCCGACCCTTCTTCGCCAGGTCTGCGGCATGGCCGGCCTGCTCGGCGTCGAGGCTGCCGTACTTGGGTCCGCTGAAGTCGTGGCCGTCGGTGACGTTGGCGGCGAGCAGGCGGGCCAGCGACCGGTCGACGTCGTCACAGTTGTCGATGAGGTCGTCGATCTTCTTCTGCCACAGCCCGCGGTTCTCCCGGATGGACTGCTGGTAGTCGGGATCGTGGCGCGCCGCGTTCCGCTCCCCCTCGGTGGCGAGCGGGGTGGGCGAGACCTTGCCGTCAGCGCTCACCTGGAAGCCGGCCGCGGGCGCCTCCTCGGTCGCGATCTTCGTTAACTGCTCCCTGGACGATGTGAAGACCCCGAGGCCCTCGGTCAGGGCGTTGTGGATGCCCCTGGCCTCCTTGACCGCGTCCTCGAACTCCTTGGCCGTCTTGTCGACGAACCCTCGCGCCACGCCGGCGGTGACACCGCTCCACTGGGCCTTGTCCGACTTGGCCTTCATCCCGTTGCGGGCCGACTCGGCCATTTCGTCGAGCTTGTCGGCCATCGCCTTCCAATCGGTGACGGCCGTCTGGAGCTTGTCGACGGGTGCGTTGAGCACGTTCTCGTACGTCAGCATCGCGGGCCTACTTGAGGTACTCGTCGATGGCGGAGGCGGTGAAGTCGGCTTGGAGCTGCTGCTCGTCCTTGGCGTGGGAGGAGAGCGAGTAGTTCAGTCCGTTGGAGACGTTCGCGCAGGCGGCCACCAGGGTCTTCACCTGGCTCTCCCATGCGGTGTTGGCCCTGGCCAGAGCGGCACCGCTGGCGAAGCCCTCCTTGGACAGCGCACCGGCCGCCTCGGCCGAGGATGCTGCGGCGTGCTTGCCGTCGGTCAGGAGCCGGGAGTGCAGCTTGTGGGCCTCGGTCCCGATGGCGCCGATGTGGTCCTGGTTGATCTCGAGATCACCGCTGCCGGCCCCGCCACCGCCGGGATCGGTGGGGACGTGGTTGAGCCGCATCGAGACGTTGGCCGCGGCGGTGGCGCGCGCGGTGGACCATTCCTCGTCGAACGACATCGCGTGCTTTTCTCCATGTGTCACATCAGCGTCTAACACGTTGAACTGTGCCTGTGGTTACGGCTCCGGCAATGAGCAGGCAGGCTCCCATCCCGAAGGCGGCCCGGGGAAGGACGCTGCGGGTGTCTGTCTGGTTCTGTACGCGGGGTGCGGATGCGGGGGCCGGTTCGCACCGGCCCGAGGACGGTGCGGCGGATGACGCGGCTGTCGCCCCGGCCGCTGCGGGTTCGGGCAGCGGGAACGTGTCCGGGGGACTGGGGTCGCCGGGGGGAGCGGACAGCTCGATGGGCGGGGCGTACGACTCCGCAGCCGACGTGGTCACTTGGTGGCTGGGGTCGGCGGGGTGCGCGGACCGCCGCAGGGCGGCGGGCGGGGCCCCCAGTCGCCGACCGAGGGGGAGATGAGCTCGCCCTTGTGTCCGGCGTTCCGGACGACGGCGTCGGGTTTCTCGCTCTGACCCGGCCCGTCTTTGGAGTCCGCCGCGAAGCGGATCGCCTCGGTGATCCGCTGATGGATGCGCCGGGTTCGCCGCCCCCTTCGGGGAGGCGGAAGGGCGGGTTTGGCCCCTGGGGCCCGGCCGCTAGCCGGTGCCCGCGCTCAGGGCGGCGATACCGGTGTCGTGGTCGTTGGGGAGTCGGCGCGCCCGTCGCCGTCGACCCGTGTGAGACGTCCCTGCCCAGGACCACCTGGCCCTCGAGTTCGGGGATCCGGCCGAGGTCGGTGTGCATGACGCCCTTGCCGGTGCCGGTCTTCCGGGCGTCGTCGGCCTTCACGGCAACGAGATGCCGCTGCTGGGGCCGGACCGTCTCCCGCCGGCAGGGGCCGACCCCGGCCTGCGGGAGACCCACCGAGGCCGAGGTCGTCCCGGCCTCCGCAGCGGGCGTCGTCAGGCGTTCCTGCGCCGGACCACGACCGCCGTGACGGCTCCGCCGATGAGGACACAGGCCCCCAGGCCGAGCCCGATCCAGAGAAGGCTGCTGCCGCCGTCCTTCTTGGCCTCTGCCTGGGGCGCACTGGACTCGGGCTTCTTGCCGTCGGCCGACGGGGCCGGCGAATTCTTCCCGTCCGCCCCAGCCAGGTCGGGGAGCGGGTAGACATCCGCCGGACCGGGGTCACCGGGCGTGGGGACGGCAATCCGGGGCCGGACGATGCCGTAGCCGATGTAGTCGTTGCGCGGAGCGCCGTCGGTCGGCTTGCCGGCGGTGTTCAGGAGGACGCGAAGGACCTGGTTGTTGGTCCAGTTCGGGTGCGCGGACCAGAGGAGGGCGGCGGAGGCGGAGGCGAGGCCCGACGCGTCACTGGTGCCGTGGGTCTTGCACAGCCCTGTCTTTCCGGTGCAAGCCATCACGATGTCTACGCCCGGGGCAGAGAGGTCTACTTGCGAGCCGTGCTGTGATTCCTTGGTCGGTTCACCCTTGGCATCCACTGCACCGACGCCCACCACTCCGGGCGTCGCAGCCGGGTATTCGACCCTGTTGAGGGTATCTCCGGAGTTGCCGACAGCGGCGAAGATCAGCTTGCCCTTCGAGAGCGCGTACTTCACCGCGTCCGCTCGCCCCCGATCACCCTCCGGCGTGCTGGTCCTGCCCAGGGAGATATTGATGACCTTGGCGTCCGAGTCCGCCGCGTATCGAATAGCCGCGACCAAAGACGGGGTGTTGTCGTCTTCCAGCAAATCGGGTACACGGATCGGGAGGATCTTGACGCCGGGTGCAAGTCCATAGGCGCCATCGCCACTCGGGTGCTTTCCGGTTCCGGCGATGACTGCAGCCATGCCAGTGCCGTGCCCGCTGTAATCGTTGTCTTTGTCTCCCTCGGCATCACCAACGGGAAAGACTGCGCCGGGAAGGACCTGCCCCTCAAGCTCCGGGATGCGATTCACTCCGGTGTCGATCACCGCGACGGTGATCCCCTTCCCGGTGCTGGTCTTCCAGATGTCGTCGGCCTTCATGCTGTCGAGATGCCATTGCTGCGAGCGAATGGTCTCCGCATGGGCCGGGGTCGCGGCGACCCCGGCCAGCAGCAGGCCTACCAGGGCCGCGGTCGCCTTGCGCATGTGCATCTCGTGCAACGTCCGTTCTGCTCAGTCGATCACCGGCGGTGCAACACGACGGTTGCCCTGCCAGGTCTCTTCGTCCTCGACCAGGTAATCGGGGCGTTCGCCGCCCTGGTCCTCACGCCGCCTGCCCGGAGCATGCGTACCCGCACCCGCGTGGCCCATGGCACCGCCGCTGTTGCGTACGAGACCCGAGCCGCCCTGGGTGAACGGCTGACCGCCGGTGGCCATGCGTCCGCCTGCCACAGCCTGGCGGCCGCCCACGATGCCACCCGGCTCCGAGGCCAGCCGGCGTGCCGCAGGGGAACCGCTCACGCCGCCGGCGTGGCCACCGCCGCCACCGTGCGGACCACCCATCATGCCGCGGCCGGTCTGCGTACCTTCGGTACCGATGACCGTGCCGCGCGGGATACCCGGGTTGGGGCCGCTGGTCGGCACCTGGCGGCCGCCCATGATGCCGGAATCCCGCGGGGGCAGCCCAGCGATCGGGTTGACCTTACTGAGGCCGTTACCGCCGGGACCGACGGTCGGCAGCGGTCCGGGACCGAGTCCGGGAATCGTCTTCCCGGTGATCGGCGGGAGCCCCACGGGCGGGAGGGGAGCGACGGGGCCCGGTCCGGGGCCCACCGGGAGGTTGGGGACCGGCGTGCCCGTCGTCGGGGGCAGGGTCGTCGTGGGCGGCGGCAGGGTCGCAACGTGGTCGAGGTCCACGTCCACGTTACGATCCGGGAGCCCGGGCAGCGGCGTGGGCACTGTCGTCTGGGGTGGGGTGGCGTCCGCCTTCGGCTGATGGCCCGGCACCCACCCCGGTTCGTTCTCAGAGCGGCTGCCACCAGGGTCAGACGGCCCGTATGTCGCGTGGGTCCCCGATCCCGAACTGCTCCCCGGACGAGCCATCTCCTCACCGCCAAAGCGGTCCTTTGGCACGAACGCCTCCGGCGGCGGCGGGAACGTAGGGATCTCCGCCTTGTTCATCTCGCCGTACGACAGCTCGTACGACTGCGCCAGGTTGTTCATCAACCTGATCGACTCGCGGTGGTCCGCGTCGAGCTTGCTCCGCTCCTGGCTGGCGATCTGCTGCGCGTCCGGGTCGTTGTGGGCCTTGCGGGCCGCTTCCAGGTTGTCGGCGGCCTTCGTGTCGTAGGCGGGCATGTCCCGCGCCTCGATCATCTTCTGGACGGTGTCGCCCATCCACTTCGCGCCCGTCGCGCTGTACTCGCTCAGCCGCAGCGTCGCGTTGCCCGCCCGGCCCACCCATTCCTGGAACTTCGTTGCCGCTTCGCCCTCCCAGCCGGTGACCCGGTGGTTCTTGAGCTTCTCCGCGATCTTCGCGATGTCCTCGGACGCCTTCTGCAGGCGGTCGGCGCGGTCCTTGACCGCCGTCGGGTCCAGCGAGGCCCGCATCTCACGCAGCTTCTGGTGCGAGTAGCCCTCGAAATTCGTTGCCATCAGTAGTTGCCCCCCGTCGCGTTGGTGTCAGGGTGCTTCGAAGCCGCCAGCTTGCGCTGCTCCTCGGGCCACGGGTCGCGCTCCGGCACGTACTCTGCCTCTGCTTGCTTGGCGATAGAGGCCATTCGACGCCTGGTGTCCTCGTCCACCCCGGCAAAGCCGTTACCCGCCGTCAAGATCGCGATCCCCAAAGCCTCGATCTGCCCCGCCAAGCCCTTCGAGAGCTTCTCCAGCTCCGAGACGACCGTCGTGTACGACTTGAAGAGGGCGTCGGCCTCCGGGAAGCCCGAGCCGAGCTTGGCTGCCGGCAGGGTGTTGGTCGCCAGCTTCTTGTGGTCCGCGGCCGAGCCCGTGAGGTCGTCCAGGAGGTCATCGACCATCTTCTGGTACTGCGACAGCGTGTCGTGCTCGATCTTCAGGTCGGCCGCGGCCTGCTGTGACGCCGCCTGCTTCCTGATCGCGTCCGCCAGGCCCGAACCGAGGCCGGTCAGCCCCGCCAGACCGTCCGGTGTCTTCTCCTCTGCCACGATGGCCTCCCCGACTCCCCGAAATCCCCGGGGTCGCGGCGTTTCCGCCGCGGCCCCTCCCCGTTCGCACCCGTTCAATCGCGCGCGTACTACGTCTTACCGATCACTCTAGCGACCGGTTCCGACAGTCCCAAGCTCGGGGTTGCACGTGCAATGGGGGTCACACGGTCATGAGTTGGGCGCCGCGACCGCCGCTGAGGGGCGGATCGGGAGCCTGTTGACCGGGCGGCCCGTGGCCGACCGTACCGCCGAGGCTACCGCCGCCGGGGCCGTCACCACAGGGATCGCGCTGGCCGCTTTCGCCCCGAACGGGGCCACCACGTCCCGCTCTTCGACCAGTTTGACGATGCGGACCACCGGGGCGTCCAGTGACGTCGGCAGCGCATAGCCCGTCAGGTCGGGGTGGCGGATCAGGCCCGAGGCCGAGCGGAGGTTCTCCGTCAGGGCCGCGCCCACGCCCTGCGTGACGCCCGCTTCGATACGGGCCTCCAGCTGGCGGGGGTTGAGGATGCGGCCCACGTCCTGGGCCACCGCCAGCTCCACCACCCGTACCGAGCCCAGCTCGATGTCCACGTCCACCACCGCGCGGATCGCGCAGAAGGCCAGGCCCACGAAGGCGTCGCCCTGGCCGTCGCCGTCCAGGGGTTCCGTCGGGTGGGGGCGGCACTGGGCCGTCGCCCAGAGTTCCTTGCCCGCCATGGCTTCCGAGACCGTCGTGGAGAAGGCTCCGTCGTACGAGGTGATCCGGCCGTCCTGGATCTGGAGGAGTTCCGTCGACATGCCCAGCTTGTGGGCCATCGGCTGGAGGAGCTGGGTGCGGACCATCTTGGCCGCCCGCTCGACCGCGCCTCCGCTCACCCAGGTGTGGCGGCCGTGCGCCGCCGGGCCTGCCGGCGGCTGGTCGGTGTCGACCGGGGCCGTCACCACCTCGTCCACGCCCAGCGTCTCCTGGACGATCTGGCGGGCGAGGGTGGAGAAGCCCTGGCCGGTGTCCACCGCCGCGCAAATGACCGTCGCCGACCCGTTGACGACCTTGACCGTCGCCGTCGAGACCTCGTCCGTGCCCTCCGCGCCGAGCATGTGGACCATGCCCACGCCGTACCCGACGCCGCGCCGCACCGCGCCCGGCTCGCCCGCGCCCTCCGGGCCGCCCGGCAGCAGCCACTCGTCCTCCGGGGTGTCCTTCGGGAGGGAGGGGAGCGGGAAGTCGCGTACCGCGCGCAGGAGTTCGGCCACGGGGGCCGGGCAGGTGACCGTCTGGCCCGTCGGGAGCAGGTCGCCCGTCGCCAGGACGTTGCGCAGGCGCAGTTCCGCGCCGTCGATGCCGAGCGCCGCGGCCAGTTTGTCCATCTGGCCCTCGTACGCGGCGCAGACCTGCATGGCGCCTTCGCCCCGTACGTGGCCCGACGGCGGGTTGTTCGTACGGACCGCCCAGCCCTCGACGAAGGCGTGCGGGACGACGTACGGGCCGCAGGCGAACGCCACCGCCGCGGCCAGCGACTCGGAGGACGAGTCCGCGTACGCGCCCGCGTCCATCAGGATCTGGGCCTCGACCTTGACCAGGCGGCCGTCCGCGTCCGCGTGGTGGCGGTAGCGCAGCAGCGTCGGGTGGCGGTGGGTGTGGCCGAGGAAGGACTCCTCGCGGGTGGCGGCCAGCTTCACCGGGTGGCCGGTACGCAGGGCGAGCAGGCCCAGCGGCAGCTGGAAGGCCGCGTCCTCACGGTCGGCGGTCGCGCCGGGGACGCCGGTCACCACGACCCGCACCCGGTCGGGTTCGAGGCCGAAGCACGCCGCCGCCAGGTCGCGGTCCAGGTGCGGGTCGGTGGAGGCGGTGTAGATCTCCACGCCGCCGTCGGGCCGCGGCACGGCCAGCCCGGCCTCGGCGCCGATGGGCGCGGGGTCCTGGCGGCCGATCAGGTACAGGCCCTCGACGACGACCTCGCCGGTGGCCTCCGGGTCGCCGTAGCGGAGCGGGATGTGCCGGATCAGGTTGCCGTCGGGGTGCAGGGCGGGGGCGCCGAAGGACTGCTCGGGGTCCGTCACCGCGTCGAGCAGCTCGTACTCGACGGCGATCGCGGCGGCGGCGAGGCGGGCGGTGTCCGGGTGGTCGGCGGCGACGGCGGCGATGGGCTCGCCGTGGTGGCGGACGACGTCGTGGGCGAAGACCGGCCGGTCGGCGATGCGGCGGCCGTGCGTGGTGGCGCCGGGGACGTCGGCGTGGGTGACGACGGCGCGCACGCCGGGCATGGCGGCGGCCGCGGAGGTGTCGACGGAGAGGATGCGGGCGTGGGCGTGCGGGGAGCGCAGCACGGCGGCCCAGAGCAGGCCCTCGGCCCACAGGTCGGCGGCGTACGGGAAGGTGCCCTCGCTCTTGGCGCGCGTGTCGGCGGCCGGTACGGAGGCTCCGATTCCGCGCGGTACCTCCTGCTCACCCGCCTCGGGCGGCGCGGCGGCCGAAGCGCTCGTGGAGACCGTTACCGTCGCCGTTGCCGTGGCCGCGTCGTGCCCGCTCACGCCATGCCTCCGTGGTGGTGGATCCCGCCCTCGCCGGGCGGCGCCTGGTGCGGGATGCGCGCCTCCGGGCCGTTCCCGGCGCCGTTCCCGAGCCCGGCCCCGTTCACGGCCCCGTTCCCGGGCGCAGCCGCCGGGGCGTCGGCCGCGGCCGTCGCCCCGCGCTCCGCGACGACCTCGCGGACGGCCTCGATGACGCCCTTGTAGCCGGAGCAGCGGCAGAGGTTCCCGCACAGGGCCTGCCTGGTCTCCAGCTCGCTGGGGGCGTGGTTGCCCTCCAGCAGATCGTGGATGGTCATGGCCATGCCCGGCACGCAGAACCCGCACTGCACCGCACCCGACCTGCACAACGCCTGCTGCACGTCGGAAAGTTCCCCGCCGCTGGCGAGCCCCTCCACCGTGCGGACCTCGCTGCTGGCCGCCGTCGCCGCCGGGACCAGGCAGGAGGCCACGAGCCGGCCGTCGACCTGCACCGCGCACGCACCGCACTCGCCCTGCGAGCAGCCGTCCTTGGCGCCGGCGAGGCCGAGGCGCTCGCGCAGCACGTAGAGCAGGGACTCACCGATCCACGCACCGGTGACGGGCCGGTCGGCGCCGTTGACGCGCAGGACGTAGGAAGCCAGCGGGTGCTCGTGATGGGCGACGGCCTCGGCAGTCGCTTCTTCTTCGTACGCCGGCCCCTCGATCGGGAAACCTCCGGCCGTTCCCGCATCCGGCGTCGCCACAGCGCTGTCGGCGGTGTCCGCACCCGGCGCGGCCGCAGCCCCGGCTTCGCCCGAGCCCGGGCCCGAGCCCGGACCCCCGGCCGCCCCGGCCTCCGGAACCACCCCGGCGGCTTCGCCGGGTCCGGGCCCGAAGCCGCGCCCGTCCGTGCCGGCAGGCTCCGCCGTGAACCCGTGCTCACCGGCCGGCCCGGGCTCGGCCCCGGCGGCGCCGTGGCCGGATGCCGTGAAACCGTGCCCGTTCGTGTCCCCGGGCTCCGCGAAGCCTCCGGTACCGCCGACGCCGCTGATGCCGCTGATGCCGTCGGCGCCCGGACCACCCGCGAGGGCGTACTCCGCCGCCGCGACGGCGCTCACCTCGCGCTCGCGCTCCCGCTCCGCGTCCGGCTCCGCAGCGCCGGCCACGTCTGCAGCCCCGGCCACCTCTGCAGCCCGAGCCACGCCCACGGCCACCGCCGCGTCGGCCGCAGCCACCGCCGGCGGCTCGGGGGCCTCTGCCCCCGGATGCGGCCGCTCCGCCGTGACCGGCGTCGCCGCCGGGCCGTGGGCGGCCTCGATGTCATGCGGGGCCGGATGCCCCGGCTCCCCCTCCGGGAGCGTGCCCACGCCGGGCCCGCCCAGCACCCTCGGGCCGCGCCCGGGGCCGCCGACGCCGGGGCCGCCGAGCCGCCGCAGGCCCGCGCCCGGGGTGCCCGCGTCATCCGCGTCCGGCCGCGCCTCGGGCAGCACGCCCGAGCTCATCACGGCCCCCGGAACGGCACCGGGAACGTCATCCGGAACGGCACCCGGACGCGCGGCTGCCAGGGCCTCGAAGTCGGGGTGGGTCGCCCAGGGGGCCGCAGCGCCGCCCGGCAGCGTCGCCGGAGCCTGGCTCCAGTCGGCCTCCAGCCCGCTCCGCCGGAACTCGCCGGTCTCCTCGGGGAGTTCCGGGAGGGTCCACTGGCCGGTGGTCACGGGCTCGGAGTCCTGCACGGCCTCCGGGAACCGCCACTCGGCGGTCGCACCGGGATCGTGCCCGGCCTCGGCCGAAGCCGGACCGTGCCCCGCCGCCCGGCCCTGGGCGTGGCCGTGAGCCCGGCCCTGACCGAGCTCCTGGCCGATGCCCGAAGCCTGCCCCTGGTCCGCGAACGCCGCCGCCACCGACGCCGGAATCGGGATCGAGGCCGGGATCGGCCCGCCGACCGGCGCGGGCGCGGCCGCGCCCACAGCACCGGCACCGGCACCGCCGGCCCCCGTACCGGCCTGAGGCGTCGTCCCCGCCTCCGGCCACTGCACCGGAATCGACCACGTCCCCGTCGCCGCCGGGTCCGCGCTGGCGGAGCCCAGCGGCACGATCATCGGCGGCGGCACGTAGCCGTGTCCGGGCGCCGCGAGCGGCTCACCGGTGCCGAGCGCGTCCAGCATGTCCTGCGGCAGCTTCACGAAGGCCGTCGCGTCGGAGTCGTACTCGCCGCCCTGCGGCACCGGCTCCCAGCCCCAGCCGGCGCCGGTCCGGCCCGCAGGCCCTGCGGGACCCGTCTCCCCCGTCGTTCCGCTCACGTTCTCGTTCTCACTCATGAGGTCAGCGCCCTCCCCAGGGCCCTCCGTGCCAGCACGGCCACCGTCCGCCGCAGATGCAGTACACCGGGAGCCACCGGTTCCCCCTGGTCGGGCACGCAGGCGGCCGCAACGTACTCGCCGAAGGCCTCCAGCGCCTCGGGGGCCAGGGTCCGCTCCCCGTCCCAGTCGATCAGCGAGGCCACCCACTGCTCGGCCTCCAGCGGCCGCAGCGGCATCGGGGCGACCGCGCCGATCGCGCAGCGCACACCGCGACGCGCGGGGTCCAGCACGAGCCCCACGGACGCCACGGCGCGCCCCGGCCCCGTACGCCCCGTGGCCTTCAGGAAGACCTGCGGCGCGTGCAGCAGCGGCACCCGTACGAAGCCGATCAGCTCGCCGGGCCGCAGCATCTCGCGGCCGGCCAGCAGGTGCGAGACCGGGATCTCCCGGCGCGAGCCGCCCGGGCCGTGGATGACGAGGATCGCCTCCAGCGCGGCCAGTACGGGCAGTGCGTCGCCCGTCGGCGCGGCGGTGGCGATGTTGCCGCCGAGGGTGCCGGCGTTGCGGATCTGCGGGGGCCCGGCGGCGCGTGCGGCCGCGGCCAGCGCGGGGATCAGAGCGGCGAAATCCGGCCGTCCCATCCGCGCGTGGGTGAGCCCGGCGCCGAGCAGGGCGTGCCCGTCCTGGTACTGCCAGCCGCGGATCTCGTTGATCCGGCCCAGGCCCACCAGCGCGGCGGGCCTCAGCAGCCCGGCGTTGACGGCGGCCATGAGGTCGGTGCCGCCGGCGACGGGCACGGCAGCGGGCATGGCGGCGAGCGCCGCCACGGCCTCGTCGAGCGAGGCCGGCAGCGTCACGGACTGCGCCGCCTGCGGCCCCTGAGATGAATGCAGTGCATGCGGTGCGTGCGTGGTCAACCCAGCTGCCCCTTCCCGATGTCCCGGTCCCGGCGCTCACGCCTGTCCGCCGTACGGTACGTGCTCACCGCCGGGACGTGGCAACTCTGGCACATCTTCCCCACCGCCCGGCGCGAGGGTCCGGCGGGCGCCCCCTGAAGCTCCCGGCCGTCCGGTTTCCCCCGTATCCACCGAATCGACCGAATCGGAAGTATTCGCCGAATACACCGAAATCGAGCAAGAGTTCCCGACAACCCCCAAGAACGAAGGACGTCCCGGAAGCCTCCGGAGTTCCGCAGAAGTCCGAAGGATTCCGAACAGTGCCGAACCGTCCGGAAGGCCGTACGGGCCCGCACGAGGCCGCGCGTCCACCGCCCGCAGCCGCTCGGGCACGGCACGACCACCCCGCGAGGCCGCGCGAGACGCCACGAGGCCCCCGCGAACGCCGCGCAAGGGGCGTGCGAGGGCACGGGAGGTGCGCGGAAGGGCACGCAAGGGCGCGGACGGGTTCCGGCCACCGGCCGCCGCCCACCCCCCACCCACGTCACACGTTCGGGGGCTCCCCTTCGATCGGACGCCCGAGCACCCCGGGCCGCCGCTGCCACGGCAACGGCCCGCCCGGCGGCCGGTAGTCCACGCCCAGCGCGTCCAGCCGCCGGTAGTGGCCGCCCATCCGGGCCTCGAAGCCCGCGTAGTCCCGCTCCCCCGGCTCCGGCAGCCGTGACCACACCACCTCCGCGAAGGCCGCCAGCCGCGGGAACACCTGGTAGTCGACCCGGCCCTGGTTCTCCATCACCTCGGTCCACACGTTGGCCTGCGCGCCCAGCACGTGGGACGCGGCCTCCGGCGACAGCTTCGGCGGCACCGGCTCGAAGCGGTACACGTCCTCCAGCGAGCGCACGTACCCGATCGGCATCGGCTCGTCGGGGCCGCCCGCCTGACGGTGGTCCAGGTACACCTGCTGCTCCGGGCACATCACCACGTCGTGCCCGGCCTCGGCTGCGGCGATCCCGCCCGCGTACCCGCGCCACGAGGACACCGCGGCCCCCGGTGCGAGCCCGCCCTCCAGGATCTCGTCCCACCCGATCAGCCGCCGCCCGCGCTGCGCGAGCCAGCCGTCGAAGTGCCGGATGAACCAGGACTGCAGCCCGTCCTCCCCGTCCACCCCCAGCTCCCGGATCCGCTCCTGCGCGGCCGCAGAGGCGCGCCACTGCCCCTTGGGGCACTCGTCGCCGCCCACGTGCACGAACGGCGAGACGTCCGCCGGGAACAGCTCCAGCAGCTCCTCGAACACGCCCTCGTAGAAGCGCAGTACGGCCTCGGTCGGTGCGAGCACGTTCTCGTTGATCCCCCAGTCGTCCCACACCTGCAGCGCGGCGGTGTCCACGACGTCGGTGTTCCCCAGCTCCGGGTACGCGGCGATCGCGGCCTGCGAATGCCCGGGCACGTCGATCTCCGGTACCACCCGGACGTGCCGCTCGGCGGCGTACGCGACGATCTCGCGGATGTCGTCCTGCGTGTAGAAGCCGCCGTGCGGGGTCTCGTTCCACAGCGGCGAGGCCCGGTGCCCCCAGCGGCTGCGCGGCCGCCACGCGCCGACCTCGGTGAGCCGCGGGTGGCGCTTGATCTCGACCCGCCAGCCCTGGTCGTCCGTCAGGTGCAGGTGCAGCACGTTGAGCTTGTGCGCGGCGAGCAGGTCGATGTACCGCAGCACCCCGTCCTTCGGCATGAAGTGCCGGGCCACGTCGAGCATCATCCCGCGCCAGCCGAACCGGGGCCCGTCCTGGACGCCTCCCACCGGCAGCCGCCAGTCGCGGCCCGGCGCGGTGGGCGCGCGCCGGTGGGCCTGCGGCCCGAGCAGCTGACGCAGCGTCTGCGCGGCGTAGAAGAGGCCCGCCGGGTCGGCGCCCTCGAGCAGCACCCACCGCTGCGTGACGTGCAGCTCGTACGACTCCGCGCCGACGCTGCCCGCGAGCTCGGGGCGGAGCACCAGCCGGATCACCGCGCGCTCGCCGTACGTCTCCCCCGCCGTCGGCGCGGGCAGCTCCCAGCCGGTTGCGGCGCCGAGCTCGCGGCGCAGCCAGCGGGCCGTGCCCTCGGCGCCGGGGCCGACGTCGAGCAGCGGATCGTCCAGCACGCACGTGCCGGCGTCGCGGGCGAATCGCGCGTACCGCGGCTCCGGAATCAACTCGGGCATGGCCTCGGCCCCTCCACCGTCCGGGCGTTGCAAGATGCGCAACGCGCGTTTCGCATGGCGCGCCTGGCGCCCGCGCTGCGGCAGACCCTAGCCCTCCCCCCGGACACGGCAAAGGCCCCCGGACGCGCACCAGCGCATCCGGGGGCCTTGGTCCCGGCGGAGTCCTGCCGGGAACGGACCGGAGGTCCGGCCGAACGGTCCGGACTACTTGCCGTCCTTGCCGCCCTTGTCCTTGTCCCCGCCGGGGCCCATCGACTCGTAGATCTCCTTGCACATGGGGCAGACCGGGTACTTCTTCGGGTCCCGGCCCGGCACCCAGACCTTGCCGCAGAGCGCGACGACGGGGGTCCCGTCGAGGGCGCTCGCCATGATCTTGTCCTTCTGGACGTAGTGGGCGAAGCGCTCGTGGTCGCCGTCGCCGTGGGACACCTGCGGCGTCGGCTCTACGAGGGTCCCCGTACCAGTCCCGCGCTCGGGCTCAAGAGTGCTCATAAAAGCCAGGGTACCGACCCCCGAGCGGGTCAGTTGAGCGACGGGTCGTCCGGATAGGTGGCGACCATCGCGAGGTCGCTGCGCTGGCGGCGCAGCACCGCGCGCCACAGCCTTTCCGGGTCCGGGAAGGACACGTCCCCGGGCTCCGACTCGACGACGTACCAGGCGCCGTCGCCGAGCTCGACCTCCAGCTGGCCCGGGCCCCAGCCCGAGTAGCCGGCGAAGATCCGCAGCGAGCCCAGGGCCGCGGCCAGCAGCTCCGGCGGGGCCTCCAGGTCGACGAGGCCGATCGCCCCGTACACGCGGCGCCATCCGAGTGGCCCCTCCTCGCCCGGGATGACCGCCACTCCGAGGGCCGAGTCCAGGCCCACCGGGCCGCCCTGGAAGACGACCCCCGGATCGCCGGCCAGCGTCGCCCAGGGCAGCAGGATGTCGCCGACGCCCACGGGGGTGGGCCGGTTGAGGACCACGCCGAGCGAGCCCTGCTCGTCGTGGTCGAGCAGGAGAACCACCGCGCGGTCGAAGTTCGGATCCGCGAGGGCGGGGGTGGCCACGAGCAGCCGCCCTGTGAGGGAGGACACCTCGGTCATGCCGACATGATCTCGCACATTCGCCCTTCAGGGGGAGCGGGCGGAGGGATCGGATCGCACGCAGCTCAGGGCGCACGGCAGCAGGAAGGAGCGCGCGGGGCCGGTACGGGCGGAATGCAACACTCCGCCATGGGGTGGGCACTGAGGGTGTTGTGGCTAATTCATGACAGTCCTACGGCCGCGTCGACCTTACGAACAAGGGGGTCGTGCCCCTTACCCTTTTCCCTGGCCCCCTGCCCACCCTCCTCTGGCTTCGCCGGGGGAGCCCCTCTCCGGAACGCGAGATTCATGACCGGCACAGACAGAGACGACGTACTACTTGTCCATGGCGGTACCCCGCTCGAGGGCGAGATCCGTGTCCGCGGTGCGAAGAACCTCGTGCCCAAGGCCATGGTCGCCGCTCTGCTCGGCAGCGAACCCAGCCGGCTCCGCAACGTTCCCGACATCCGCGACGTCCGGGTCGTGCGCGGGCTGCTCCAGCTGCACGGTGTGACCGTGCGCCCCGGCGAGGAGCCGGGCGAGCTGGTGCTCGACCCGACGCACGTCGAGAGCGCGAACGTTGCGGACATCGACGCGCACGCGGGCTCGTCGCGCATCCCGATCCTGTTCTGCGGCCCGCTGCTGCACCGCCTCGGCCACGCGTTCATCCCGGGCCTCGGCGGCTGCGACATCGGCGGCCGGCCGATCGACTTCCACTTCGACGTGCTCCGCCAGTTCGGCGCGACCATCGAGAAGCGCGAGGGCGGCCAGTACCTGGAGGCCCCGCAGCGCCTTCGCGGCTGCAAGATCCGCCTGCCCTACCCCTCGGTCGGCTCGACCGAACAGGTGCTGCTGACGGCCGTCCTGGCCGAGGGCGTCACCGAGCTCAGCAACGCCGCGGTGGAACCGGAGATCGAGGACCTCATCTGCGTACTGCAGAAGATGGGCGCCATCATCTCCATGGACACCGACCGGACCATCCGGATCACCGGTGTGGACCGTCTCGGCGGCTACAACCACAAGGCGCTCCCGGACCGTCTGGAGGCCGCGTCCTGGGCTTCCGCGGCGCTCGCGACCGGCGGCAACATCTACGTGCGCGGCGCGCAGCAGCGCTCGATGATGACCTTCCTGAACACGTACCGCCGTGTCGGCGGCGCGTTCGAGATCGACGACGAGGGCATCCGCTTCTGGCACCCGGGCGGCCCGCTCAACGCGATCGCGCTCGAGACGGACGTGCACCCCGGCTTCCAGACCGACTGGCAGCAGCCGCTGGTGGTGGCCCTGACCCAGGCCGCGGGCCTCTCGATCGTCCACGAGACGGTCTACGAGTCCCGGCTGGGATTCACCTCGGCCCTCAACCAGATGGGTGCACACATCCAGCTGTACCGGGAGTGCCTGGGCGGCAGCGCCTGCCGCTTCGGCCAGCGCAACTTCCTGCACTCGGCGGTCGTCTCCGGCCCGACGAAGCTGCAGGGCGCCGACCTTGTCATCCCCGACCTGCGCGGCGGGTTCTCGTACCTGATCGCGGCGCTCGCGGCCGAGGGCACCTCGCGGGTCCACGGCATCGACCTCATCAACCGCGGCTACGAGAACTTCATGGAGAAGCTCGTGGAGCTGGGAGCCAAGGTCGAGCTCCCGGGCGGCGACCTCGTCTGAGGCGCTTTCCGAGGCGTGTTCGAGGCGGGCGCCCCCGAGGGAGGCGCCCGCACCTCGCGCCGCCGGCCCGCCAAGGGCCCGCCAAGGCCCTGCAAGGGCCCCTGGACAGGCCGAAGGGCGGCCACCCACCCGGGTGGCCGCCCTTCGGCGTTCTCTGCGTACTGCTGCCGTCCCGGGGGCCTGTGCGGCCCTCGGCACAAGGGCGGACTACTTGCCCTTGGCGGCTTCCTTGAGCTTGGAGCCCGCGGAGACCTTCACGCTGAAGCCGGCCGGGATCTGGATGGGGTCGCCGGTCTGCGGGTTGCGCGCGGTGCGAGCGGCACGGTGGGTGCGCTCGAAGGTCAGGAAGCCGGGGATGGTGACCTTCTCGTCGCCCTTGGCGACAATCTCGCCGACGGTCTCGGCGAGCGCGGCCAGAACGGCGTCGGCGTCCTTGCGGGTCACCTCGGCGCGCTCGGACAGAGCGGCCACCAGCTCACTGCGGTTCATGTTGTACTCCCGTGTTCAACTTGCCTTAGAGGCGTGAGATCGAAGCCGATGCTGCCAGGGCCCTCGGACAGTCCCCGGACCCGGGTCTGAACGTCAGACCCTCTCGCCCGGTTACGCATCCTGCCCCCACCAGCGGCGGGAAAGCCAATCCGGCACCCGCCAGGGTCACACGAAAAGCGCCACAGTCACGCCGCGGTGACGCTCCGTCCGCACTTGGTGGATGCGGACCGCGGACCTCGCGGGCATCCCCGCAACCCTAGAGGCGGCCCGGCGGGCCCGCATCTCGCGACGCGCCGGGACCGGCAAGCCGTGAGGGCCGTCACAGCGGCCCTCACGCCCCTTGCCGGACCCCGTCGGGGCCCTGTCGGACGCCGCGTCGACCGGACCCCGCGTCAGGTCGCCGAGGCGGCCTTGCGGACGGCTCCGGCGACCGCGCCGGCCACCTTGTCGTTGAAGACCGACGGGATGATGTAGTTCGCGTTCAGCTCGTCCTCGCCGACGACGTCCGCCAGCGCGCTCGCCGCGGCCAGCATCATGTCCGTGTTCACCGTGCGGGACTGAGCGTCCAGCAGACCGCGGAAGACACCCGGGAAGACCAGCACGTTGTTGATCTGGTTCGGGAAGTCGGAGCGGCCGGTGGCCACGACGGCGGCGGTCTGGCGGGCGACGGCCGGGTCCACCTCGGGGTCCGGGTTCGCGAGCGCGAACACGATCGCGCCCTCCGCCATGGCGGCCACGTCCTCGCCGGACAGCACGTTGGGGGCCGAGACGCCGACGAACACGTCCGCGCCGACCACGGCCTCCTTCAGAGTGCCCGTGTAGCCCTCGGGGTTGGTGTTGTCGGCGATCCAGCGCAGCGGGGAGTCGGCGTCCGCGTCGACCAGGTCGGGGCGGTCCGCGTGCACGACACCGTGGATGTCGGCGCTGACGACGTTCTTGACTCCGGCCGCGAGGAGCAGCTTGAGGATGGCCGTACCGGCCGCTCCGGCGCCCGACATGACGACCTTGACGTCGCCAACTGCCTTGCCCACCACGCGAAGTGCGTTGGTGAGGGCGGCGAGGACGACGATGGCGGTGCCGTGCTGGTCGTCGTGGAAGACGGGGATGTCGAGGGCCTCGCGCAGGCGGGCCTCGATCTCGAAGCAGCGCGGCGCGGAGATGTCCTCGAGGTTGATGCCGGCGAAGCCCGGGGCGATCGCCTTGACGATGGCGACGATCTCGTCGGTGTCCTGGGTGTCCAGGCAGATCGGCCACGCGTCGATGCCGGCGAAGCGCTTGAAGAGGGCCGCCTTGCCCTCCATGACGGGCAGAGCGGCCATGGGGCCGATGTTGCCGAGGCCCAGGACGGCGGAGCCGTCCGTCACGACTGCGACGGAGTTGCGCTTGATGGTGAGGCGGCGCGCGTCCTCGGGGTTCTCGGCGATGGCCATGCACACGCGGGCGACGCCCGGGGTGTAGATCATCGAGAGGTCGTCGCGGTTGCGGATGGGGTGCTTGGACGCCATCTCGATCTTGCCGCCGAGGTGCATCAGGAAGGTTCGGTCGGAGACCTTGCCGAGGCTGACGCCCTCGATCCCCCGGAGCTTGCCGACGATCTCGTCGGCGTGCGCGGTGGAGGTCGCGGCGATGGTGACGTCGATACGGAGCTTCTCGTGACCGGAGGCGGTCACGTCGAGGCCGGTGACCGACCCACCGGAAGACTCCACGGCGGTGGTGAGCTGGGAGACCGCGGTTCCGCTCGCGGGCACTTCCAGGCGGACCGTCATCGAGTACGAGACGCTGGGCGCCGTTGCCATGGCCGTGTTCCTCTGTTCTGTCCCTGGTTCTTCTGTACACACAGGGTCCCGCTGCACACCAGGTGCGGCAGGACCTGTTGTCCGATCGTCCCACCTACCAGCCAGTACAAGGTAACCAGCTACAAATTTCGGAAAGACACTTCCACCATACGAGATAGACGGGGTGCGGGGAAGCGTAGCCGCGTACGAAAAAGGTCCGCGCCCCTCGGTGACCGAGGGGCGCGGACCTGTATGAACGTCTATGACACCGACCCGCCATGCTCGCCTCGCGGCAAGTGGTCGCTCTAAGCGACGAAGGTTGGGCCCGGGGGCTTGGATCGAGTCGGTGCCGTACCCAGGCTAACAAAGGATCGCCGGAAGCGATCCCCCTCCAGGGGCTTGACCTCGCCCCACCACGCCGTTGGCTGCGAGCCATCCGGTCGTACGGGGCGAGTTCGCCAGGACCAGGGGGTGTCCGGCGGATCAGGGCCGGGCCCGGCCCTGATCCGCCGGACACCCGCTACGGCCTCAGCAGCGCGGGTACGCCCGCCGCGTCGGGCTCGTCGCGGCCGGTCGAGACCACCGTCAGCTGCTGCGTCGCGCGGGTCAGGGCCACGTACAGGACGCGCAGGCCCGCCGGGGACTCGTCCCCGATCTCCGCCGGGGAGACGACCACCGTGGCGTCGTACTCCAGGCCCTTCGCCTCGAGGCTGCCGAGCGCCACCGCCCGCTCCCCCAGGTCCGCCAGCCAGCCCGCGGCCTCCGCGCGCCGGTCCATGGCCACGACCACGCCGACCGTGCCGTCCACCTGTTCCAGCAGCCGCCGGGTCTCCTCCCGGACCGCCGCGCCCAGATCGGCCCCGGCAGCCGTGAAGCGGGGCTCCAGGCCCGTGGAGCGGACCGCCGTCGGCGGCTCCATGCCCGGCATCGCCAGCCGCAGCACCCGCGCCGCGACCTCCGCGACCTCCGCCGGGTTGCGGTAGTTCACGGTCAGGGTGAACCGCCGGCGCGGCCGGGACCCCAGGGCCTCGTCACGGGCGGCGGCCGCCTCGTCCGGGTCCGTCCACGAGGACTGCGCCGGGTCGCCGACCACCGTCCACGTGCCGTGCCGGCCGCGGCGGCCCACCATCCGCCACTGCATCGGCGTCAGGTCCTGCGCCTCGTCCACGATCACGTGCGCGTACTCGGTGCGCTCAGCCGCGATCCGCTCCGCCCGCTCCCACTGGGTCTCCTCACGGGTCGGCATCAGCTCCTCCAGCCCGCTGAGCTGGTCCAGCGGGTCGAGCTGCCGCTTGCGCTTGGGCCGCGCGGGCGCGCCGAGCAGCAGCTGGAGCTCGTCCAGCAGCGCCACGTCGTGCACCGACAGCGGCCCCTTGCCGTCCGGGCCCACCCGGCGCAGCGAGCGCGCCAGCTGGCGGGTCTCGCGCGGGTTCAGGACCCGCCGCGACCAGCGCCCGAGCCGGCGCTCGTCGGCCATCGAGGCCAGCACCCCGCGCGGGGTCAGCTCGGGCCACCACGCGTTCAGGAAGTCGATGAACGCGTCCTCGGTGGAGATGTCCTCGTCGAACGCGGAGCGCAGCTCGGCGGCGAGCTCCGGATCGCTGTGCCGGCCGGCCCCGCCGGACCGCGCGTACAGGGCGTCGAGGAGGAGCTTGCGGGCGCGCGGGCGCAGCAGGTTCACCGGCGCGGTGCCGCTGAGCACGTTCTGCCGGATCCGGTTCAGCTCGTCGGCCTCCAGCTCCTGGCGCCGCCCGAAGGCCACGACCCGCAGCCGCTCCGGGGCGTTGCCGAGCTCCAGTGCGCCCCGTACGGCCTTGTGGAGCACCTTGCGCATCCGGGACGAGCCCTTGATCCGGGCCACGGCCGGTTCGTCGTACGTCGTCGCCTCCGCGCCGTCGACCAGCGAGCCGAGCGCCCGGATGGCGACCTGGCCCTCCTCGCCGAGGGAGGGCAGCACGCCCTCGGTGTACGCGACGAGCAGCGGGGTCGGCGAGACGATCAGGATGCCGCCGGAGTAGCGGCGCCGGTCCTGGTAGAGCAGGTAGGCGGCGCGGTGCAGGGCGACGGCGGTCTTGCCGGTGCCCGGCCCGCCCGCGACCTCGGCGACCGAGGCGGCGGGGGCCCGGATCACCATGTCCTGCTCGGCCTGGATGGAGGAGACGATGTCCCGCATCGAGTGCGTACGGGCCCGCCCGAGCGCGGCCATCAGGGCGCCGTCGCCGATGGCGGGCAGCTCCCGGCCGTCGAGGGACGCGGTGATTTCGGGGCGCATCAGGTCGTCCTCGACGCCGAGCACCTTGCGGCCCTTGGAGCGGATGACGCGGCGCCGCACGACCCGGCCGGGGTCCTTGGGCGTGGACCGGTAGAACGGCGCGGCGGCCGGCGCGCGCCAGTCGATGACCAGCGGCGCGTAGTCGGCGTCGAGCACCCCGATGCGCCCGATGTGGAGCGTCTCGGCGATGTCGGCGGTGAGGTCCTCGCGGATCGCGTCGTCGGCCGGCTGGACGGAGGTGTACGCGCCGTCCGGGCCGCGCTCCCCGTCCTTGCCGAGGACCAGGTCGATCCGGCCGAAGAGGAAGTCCTCGAACTCGTTGTTCAGCCGGTTCAGGTGGATGCCTGCCCGGAAGACCTGTGCGTCGCGCTCGGCGAGCGCGCCGGGCGTGCCGACCTGACCGCGCTTGGCCGCGTCGTTCATCAGGAACTCGGCCTCGTCGATCTTCTCCTCGAGGCGGCGGTACACCTGGTCCAGATGCGTCTGCTCGACCGCGATCTCCCGATCGCGGACGGAATCCGCCGTGCTGTCGACAGCGGCATTCTGCGCGGCCACCAAGGCCCCCTTCTGACGTGCATGGGCGACCGTCAACCGTACGCGAATCCGCACCCTGTCCGCACGCCCGTTCCGGTGACCGGGCGAAGATCACTTCCCGGCCGCTACCCGGGGCGTGCCGCGAGGACCCTGCGGCGGTGCCGGGCGACCCGCTCGCGGTTGCCGCACAGCTCGCTGGAGCACCAGCGCCGCCGGTGCCCGCGCGAAGTGTCCAGGTAGACCCGGGTGCAGCCGTCCCCCTCGCAGGACCGCAGCAGGGCCCGCTCGCCGGGGTCGGTGAGCAGTTCCACCGCGTCCCGGGCGACGGCCGCGAGCAGTGCACCGCACTCCACACCGCCGCACAACTCCCGTACGAGGTGTCCCTCTTGGTCCTGTACGGCACACAGTCCCGGGGGTGGACCGGCCGCCAGCGCGTTGACCCGGGCCAGCGCGCCCTCGTCGGGACCGGCCCCGGCGAGCTCGGCCCGTACGAGGCTCCCCACGTCGCAGCGCAGGGCCCGGAAGGCCTCCACCCAGTCGGGGCCCACCCTGGCGATCGGCGTCCGGTCGGGCACGAGCCCGGCTCCGGCGAGCCACAGCCGGAGCTCGTCGCCGTCCTGGATCTCCTCGGCGCCCGCGGGGGCGGCGAAGGTGGCCACCAGGTCCAGGCAGACCCGCCCGGAGTCGAACCACATGCCCGTCACCGCCTCTTGCGCCGGACACCCCGTGGGGGCGTGCCTCTCAGAGTGCCGCGCGCCGCTTCGATGCGGAACCCCCCGTACGGGGGCCAGGAAGTCCTCTAGAGGGGCGGGTCGTCGTGCAGGAGGCGCTGGAAGAGGCGGTGGTCGCGCCAGGCGCCGTCGATGTGCAGGTAGCGGGGTGCGAGCCCGTACTGCTCGAACCCCGCCTTGGCCAGGACGCGCTGCGAGGCCACGTTGTCGACCAGGGTCCCGGCCTCGACGCGGTGCAGCCCGAGCTCGTCGCGGGCGATCCGGCACACCTCCTCCAGGGCGGCGGTGGCCAGCCCCTTGCCGGCCCAGGCCTGGTCGACCCAGTAGCCGACGCCGCCGCTGCGGAAGGGCCCGAGGGAGATGCTGCCGAGGTTGATCATCCCGACGGGCGCGCCGGTGCCGGCCTCGACGAGCACGTACGGCGCCAGGCGCCCGCCGTCGCGCTCGGCGAGCAGCGCCTCGATACGGGCGGCCTGGCCCTCCTTGGTGAAGAACACCTCGGACCGCCACGGCTCGAAGGGCGCCATGTACGCCCGGTTCCGCGTCAGCACGTCGGCCAGCCCCCCGGCGTCCCCGACCTCGACGCCCCGCATCTCCACCCCGTCAATGATCACCAGGGCACGCTAACCAACCCCGCCCGCGACATCCAGCCCCGCGGCCGGCCCAGCCCCGCCGGCGTTCGGGGCGCCGGGTCCGACCCGAGCCCGCCCGCGTTCGCGGCGCGGGCCCGCATCCAGCCCCGTCGGCGTTCGAGGCGTGGGGTCCTCCCCCCGGGCGGAGTCCGGGGGGAGGACCCGGGGCGGAGTCCGGGGGGAGGAGGGTCCGGGGCGGAGCCCCGGCAGCGGCGGCGCGCCGGCGGCCCCGTTCAGCCGGCGGAGTCCGTGTGGCACTCCCCCGCGTCCAGCGCCAGCCGGTACCCCCTCTTCACCACCGTCTGGATGAGATTCGGCACGCCCAGCGCCCCCCGCAGCCGCGCCATCGCCGTCTCCACGGCGTGCTCGTCCCGCCCCGCCCCCGGCAGCACCCGCAGCAGCTCCGGCCGGGCGACCACCCACCCCGGCCGGCGCGCCAGCGCCCGCAGCAGGGCCATCCCCGCCGGCGGCACCGGCCGCAGCTCCGCGTCCACGAGCACCGCGTGCCCCCGGATCTCCACCCGGTGTCCCGCCACCGGCAGCACCCGGGCCCGCCCCGGCAGCTCCTGGCACAGCAGCTGCACGAGCGGGCCCAGCCGGAACCGCTCCGGCTGCACGGTGTCCACCCCCCGCGCCTGCAGCGGCAGCGCCGTCACCGGCCCCACGCACGCCGACAGCACGTCCCCCCGCAGCCCTGCGAGCACCGCCTCCGCCATCCCCCGCTGCTCCGCCCGGGACAGCATTGAGGCGGCCGCCGGAGCCGAGGTGAAGCTCACCGCGTCGACCCCGCCGCAGGCCACCACGTCCAGCAGCCGGTCCAGCGGCCCGAGGTCCTCCGGGGCCATCCACCGGTACACCGGGACCACGACCACGTCGGCCCCGCCGGCCCGCAGCGCCTCGACGAACCCGGGCAGCGGTTCCCCGTGCAGCTGGAGCGCGATGCGCCGCCCGGCGACCCCGGCGGTGAGCATCCGGTCGAGCACCTCGGCGAGGGACTCCGACTCCGGGGACCAGGCCTCCACCAGCCCGGCGGCCCGGACGGCGCCCTTCACCTTCGGTCCGCGCGCCAGCAGTTCGGCGGCCCGCAGCCGCGCGAGCAGCTCCTCTCCGATGCCCCACCCGTCGGCGGCCTCGATCCACCCGCGGAATCCGATCGCGGTGGTGGCGACCACCGTGTCCGGCGCGCAGTGGATCAGCTCCTTCGTGGCGGCGAGCAGTTCGCTGTCGTCGGCCAGCGGCACGATCCGCAGGGCCGGGGCGTGCAGGACGGTGGCGCCCCGCCGGCGCAGCAGGGCGATGAGCTCGTCCGCCCGCCGGGCTGCGGTGACTCCCACGGTGAATCCCGCCAGCGGGCCCGCCGTCGGGGCGGTGCCGGTGTGCGTGTCGTCCATGGTGACCTGCCTTGCCCAGTGGGTCGTTATCACATCGCGCGATCACGTGTCACGTGAACGGGACCGAGCCTGTCAAGTCGGCGTGTCAGGCTCGGTTCCGTCGTATTTCGTATCCGTAAACCGCCGTTACACCGAGGTGAGCTGCGGCTTCGCCGCGGCCCCGGCCGCCGGGAGCGCCGCGGGGGCGGGCCGGCGAAGGTATACCGCCCACGTCACCGCGCAGCACGCCGCGTAGAAGCCGAGGAAGGTGACGAAGGCGGCCGTCCCGGAACCGGAGGTCGAGAACGCCTCCCGGAACACCAGGTTGATGCCCAGTCCGCCGAGTGCGCCCACCGCGCCGATGAGCCCCATGGAGGCCCCCGACAGCCGGCGCCCGTACGCGGCCGCGGCCTCGGCGTCCATGCCCCGCGCCAGCCCCTTGGCCTGGAAGATGCCGGGGATCATCTTGTACGTGGAACCGTTCCCCAGCCCGCTCAGCACGAACAGGGCCACGAAGCCGACGAGGAAGACGGGCAGCGACTTCTGGCCGGAGGCGTAGACGACGACCCCGGTCGCGGCGGCCATCGCCACGAAGGTCGCGAGGGTGATCCGCGCCCCGCCGAACCGGTCCGCGAGGGCGCCGCCGACGGGGCGGATCAGCGAGCCGAGCAGCGGCCCGATGAAGGTGAGCGAGGCGGCCTGCAGCGGGGTGCGGCCGAACTGCGTCTGGAGCACGAGCCCGAAGGCGAAGCTGTACCCGATGAAGGACCCGAAGGTGCCGATGTAGAGGAAGGCCATGATCCAGGTGTGGGCGTCCCGGGCCGCCTCGCGGACGGCGCCCGCGTCATTGCGTACGGGAGCCAGGTTGTCCATGCGCAGCAGGGCCAGCGCGGCCGCGGCCACGATCAGCGGCAGGTAGACGCCGAGCAGCAGCCTCGGGTGTCCGGCCCCGGCGGTGCCGATGACCAGCAGGGCGATGAGCTGCACGACGGGCACGCCGATGTTGCCGCCGCCCGCGTTCAGGCCCAGCGCCCAGCCCTTCTTGCGCAGCGGGAAGAAGGCGTTGATGTTGGTCATGGAGGAGGCGAAGTTCCCGCCACCCACGCCCGTCAGTGCCGCCACCGCCAGGAAGGTCCCGTACGAGGTCCCGGGCTCCATGACGACCAGCGCGGCCACCGTCGGCGCGAGCAGCAGGAGGGCGCTGACGACGGTCCAGTTCCGGCCACCGAACCGGGCGACGGCGAAGGTGTACGGCACCCGGACGAGGGCGCCCACGAAGGTCGCCGTCGCGATGAGGAAGAACTTCCCGGCCGGGTCGATCCCGTACGCGGGGCCCATGAAGAGGACCATCACCGACCACAGGGACCAGATGGAGAACCCGATGTGCTCGGAGAGCACGGAGTAGAGCAGGTTCCGGCGGGCGATGCGTTCCCCGGACTCCTTCCAGAACGTCTCGTCCTCGGGTTCCCACCGCTCGATCCAGCGGCCCCCCTTGCGCGGTGCGGTCGTACTGGTCATCACACGCCTCCACAGCTGTCGCGTCCGTGGTGACGACCGTAGGAACGGCGCGTTTCGGCCCCGGTCCCCGCCGGATGACCGGTGGGAAACCTTGCACTCACCCGCCGCCGCGGGCGCCTGTGAGCGCGGCGGGTCGCCAGCCCTCCGGGGGCACGTCCAGCCAGCCGCGCTCGGCGGCGATCCCGGCCGCTGCCTGATGCAGCGCGTCGAGCCCGGGGTGGCTGAAGCCCTTGCGCCAGACCATCGACAGCGGGGACAGCGGCAGCGGCTCGACCAGCGGCCGTTTCACGCACCCGGGCAGGTCGAGGAAGTCCACGGTGACCAGCACCGGATTGCGGGTCTTGGCCATGACCCGGCGGAACTCCTCCTTCCCCATCGCCACGGGTGCGGGCGGTGCCATGGCGATGCCGCGCCCGGCGAACAGTTCGCGGGCGAGCCCGGTCCACTCCAGGGTCCGCGGATTGCCGGCCCCCGCGTACACGGTCTCCCCGGCCAGCGCATCGAGCGGTACCTCGGCCCGCGCGGCCAGCGGATGCCCGTCGGGCAGCAGCACCGCGAGCGGCTCGTACCGTACGGGCCGGTGCGCGAGGCGGGCCCGCAGCGCCGGGTCCAGCCCGTGGGCGTACCCGAAGGACACGTCGAGGCGCCCGGCGGCGACCTCGGCGGCGGCGTACGTGAGCCCGCTCTCGAAGCGGGCCATCAGCTCGCAGTCCGGGGCGAGTTCCCGGGCCCGCTCGAGCACCGTACGGGCGGTGCTCGGCCCGTCGGTGTTCAGATCCACGAGCAGCGGCCGGGGGCCCGCGGAGGCGAAGGCGGCGGCGAGCGCCTCGTGCGCGGCCAGCACGCGCCGGGCCGGCGGCAGCAGCCGCTCGCCGTCGGCGGTCAGCTCGACGGCGCGGGTCGTCCGTACGAACAGCACTGCGCCCAGGGCCGCTTCGAGGCGCCGCACGTCCCGGCTGAGCGCCTGCTGGGCGACGTACAGGCGGGCGGCGGCGCGGGTGAAGTGCAACTCCTCGGCCACGGCGACGAACCCGCGCAGCAGCCGGGGTTCCACATCACGGGGATTCACCCGAGGAGACTAACAACGGAAACGGGTCAATGGCCCCGGAACAGGTGTTGGACGTCCGGGCCCCCTGCGCCGGAGCCTTGGATCATGCCGCAGACCACCTCCGCCCCGCTGATGACCGTGACCGGCTCGACCCTCGTGATCGCCCCCGCCCCGCGCCGGCGGGCGGCCCGCGCTCCGGGCCCGTACGGCAGGCTCTTCACCCTCCCCGGGGCCCGCGCCTTCACCGCCGGGAACCTCATCGCCCGCCTCCCCATGGGCATGTTCGGCATCAGCGCGGTCATGATGATCGCCGGCCAGCGCGGCTCGTACGCCCTCGCCGGCGCGGTCACCGCCACCGGGCTGGCCGCCACCGCGCTGGTCGCGCCGTGGACCGCCCGCCTGGTCGACCGGTACGGCCAGGCCCGGATCGCCGTCCCGGCGACGCTGATCGCGGTGCTGGGCTCGGTGGGACTGATCCTCTGCGTCCGCGCGCAGGCCCCCGCCTGGACCCTCTTCGCCTCCTACGCCGCCACCGCGACCACCCCCAACATCGGCGGCATGTCCCGGGCCCGCTGGACCCACCTGCTGCGCGACTCCCCCGCCGCGCACCACACGGCGATGTCCTTCGAGCAGGCCGCGGACGAGCTGTGCTTCATGTTCGGCCCGGTGGTGGCGGCGTTCCTCTGCTCGGCCGTCTTCCCGGAGGCGGGCACCCTCACGGCGGCCGCCCTCCTGCTCGCCGGCATGCTGCTGTTCACGTCCCAACGGGCCACGGAGCCCCCGGTGTCGGCGCCCCGGCACGGCACCTCCCCGCTGCGCGCGGTGCTGCCCCTCCTGGCGCTCTTCCTCCCGCTGGGCCTGCTCTTCGGCTCGATGGAGGTCACGTCGATCGCCCACCTCGACGCCCGCGGCCTGGGCGCCGCCACCGGCCTGGTCCTTGCCCTCCAGGCGGCGGGCTCCTGCGCGGCCGGCCTGCTCTACGGAGCCTTCCGCCCGCGCAGCCTGCGGACCTGCCTGATCGCCCTGGCCCTCGCGATGACCCTCCCCTGGGCGGCAGCGGCCACCGGCTCCCTCCCCCTCCTGGCCGCCGCCCTCCTCCTGGCGGGCATGGCCACGGCCCCGACGATGGTCACGGCGATGTCCAAGATCCACGCCATTGCCCCCGAGGGCCGCCTCAACGAGTCGATGACCCTGGCGGTGACGGCCATCCTGACGGGCATAGCCCTGGGCTCGGCCACGGCGGGCACCCTGGTGGACCACCTGGGCCCCACCACCCCGTACGCCCTCCCGGCCGCCGCGGCCGTCCTCACCTTGCTGGTCCTCCCGGCCCTCCCGACGGTACGACTTTCCGGTACGACTCAGGTACCGTGAACTCGTACCACAACCGGAGGAGCGGACCATGTCCATAAGCGCCAGCGAAGCCAGGGCGACCCTGTTCCCCTTGATCGAACGCGTCAACACCGACCACGCCCCGGTGCGGATCACCTCCAAGAACGGTGACGCCGTTCTCATGTCCGCCGACGACTACGACTCGTGGCAGGAGACCGTCTACCTGCTGCGCTCCCCCGCCAACGCCCAGCGGCTGATGGAAGCCGTCGCGCGCGACCGCGAGGGCGCCTCATCGGTCGCCAAGAGCATGGACGAGCTGAGGCAGTTGGCCGGAGGGGAGGAGTGAGGAGCGTTCACTTCGACCCGGCCGCGTGGGAGGACTTCCTGTTCTGGCTCTCCTCCGACCTGAAGATGGCCCGCCGGATCACCCGCCTGATCGGCGAGATCCAGCGCGACCCGTTCACCGGCATCGGCAAGCCCGAACCGCTGAAAGGCGAACTGTCCGGCTACTGGTCCCGCCGCATCGACGACGAACACCGCCTCGTGTACCGGGCGGACGAGAAGGAAATGAAGGTGCTCAAGGCCCGGTACCACTACTGATGCCGGGACCCCGGGCATGACGAAGGCCCCGCAGCCTGACGGCTGCGGGGCCTTCGCCCACATGGGATGAGTGGAGATGGCGGGAATCGAACCCGCGTCCAACGGTGCAGAAGCAGGGCTTCTCCGAGCGCAGTCCGCTGCGCTTTTCTCGGCCCCGGAGATCACACGGACAAGTCTCCGACGGGCTCAGTCACTGTTTGGTTTCCCTCCAACCCCCGTGACCGGGGCTAGAGGTTTAGATCCCTAATTGACGCCAGGATCCGGACCGGGACCACTTCCGGGCTGACGCTCCTCACAGAGGCTTCAGCTCACTGTTATTAGGCAGCGAGGGTGAAGCGGGAGTTATCGCTCTTGGAGTTGGCGATTATTTTTTGCGACATGTGGTTAGCGAGATCATTGCCGCTTCCTCGGCTCGCTTCCCCTGCATCGACATCCGCTGTCGAAACCGATCATCCCCATGTTTTTTTAACAAGCTGCTCCACCCCGGGGGGCGGTGCTGACGCCATGGTACGCGAAGTGGACCACGGGATGCCAGGAGATTACAGCTGACCGCGCTCCTTGCGCTTCACGGCCGAGATCACCCGGTTCGTCTCGCGCGTGTCCTGCTTCTCACGCAGGGCCTGGCGCTTGTCGTACTCCTTCTTGCCCTTCGCCAGCGCGATCTCGACCTTCGCCCGGCCGTCCTTGAAGTACAGCGAGAGCGGCACGATCGTGTTGCCCGTCTCGCCGGTCTTCGAGTCCAGCTTGTCGATCTCCTCGCGGTGCAGGAGGAGCTTGCGCTTGCGGCGGGCGCTGTGGTTGGTCCAGGTGCCCTGGCTGTACTCCGGCACGTGCACGTTGTAGAGCCAGGCCTCGCCGCTCTCCACCGACACGAAGCCGTCCACCAGCGAGGCCCGGCCCTGGCGCAGGGACTTGACCTCGGTACCCGTGAGGACGAGGCCGCACTCGTAGGTGTCGATGATCGTGTAGTCGTGCCGCGCCTTCTTGTTCTGGGCGATCAGCTTGCGCCCTTTTTCCTTAGCCATAGTGCGGTCATTTTCGCACTACGGACCCACCCCCAGGCCACCCAATACTGTGCGCGCCCGTTCCTCGGCGCCGTCGGCCGCCGCGAGGTCCGGGGTGATGCCGTTGCCGTCGAGGCTGCGGCCCGCCGGGGTGCGGTACGTACCGACCGTCAGCTCCGCCACCGAGCCGTCCGGGAGCTGCGTCGGCATCTGCACCGAGCCCTTGCCGAAGGTCCTCGTGCCCACCGCCACCGCGCGGCCGCGGTCCTGGAGGGCGCCCGTCACCAGCTCCGCCGCGCTC
Source organism: Streptomyces sp. NPDC032745 (assembly GCF_055579465.1). Taxonomy (NCBI): domain Bacteria; kingdom Bacillati; phylum Actinomycetota; class Actinomycetes; order Kitasatosporales; family Streptomycetaceae; genus Streptomyces; species Streptomyces sp. NPDC032745. The sequence continues at coordinate 564,456 of NZ_JBVING010000004.1, forward strand.
ATCGTGCCACCGTCGACCAGGGCCACCAGGGGTCTCGCGGTGTCCCCGCCCGGGCTCGCGTACAGGGCGCGCTGGGCTCCCCGTACGTCGTACGTGGCCACCAGCCCGCCGTCCAGGAAGGCGGAGGCGGCCGTCACTGCCTCGGTGACCAGGCCGCCGGGGTTTCCGCGCAGGTCGAGCATGAAGCCTGCGCCGGCCGGGGCCGCGCGGACGGCGGCCCGGACCTGTTCGCCCGATCCGCGGGTGAAGGAGGCGACCTTGATGACCGTGATCCCGCCCGGGAGCTCCCGTACGGTCACGGGCTCGGCGTGCAGCTGCTCGCGGCGCAGGGTCTCGGTGCGGTCGGCGCCGTCCCGGGTGAGGTGCAGGACGACGGGGGTGCCGGCCTCGCCGCGCAGCAGGGCGACCACGTCGCAGACGCGCAGGCCGGTGACGGCGTTGCCGTCGATGCTCAGCAGCCGGTCCCCGGCGCGGAGCCCGGCCCGGGCGGCGGGGCTGCCGGGCTGGACCTTGTCGACGTCGATGCGGCCGTCCTGGCGGCGCTCGGTCCAGAGCCCGACGCCGGTCCAGCGGCCGTCGAGGTCGTCGGTGAAGGCGGCGTACTCGCCCTGGTCGTAGACCATGCCCCAGCGGTCGCCGCTGCGGCTGACCACCTCCTGGGCGGCCTTCTTGCCGGACTTGCCCTCGGCGACGGCTTCGGCGGCGGCGCGGGCCACGGCCTCGCGGTCGGCGGTGCCGCCCTCCCGGGGCGCCTCGGACCCGGCCGCGGGGGTCTGCGTACCGGCGGCCGTTAACCCGCCGCCGGCGGCCCCCAGGGCGTCCGCGCGGTCCCAGCAGCCGGTGCCCGCCGCGGCACCGACGGCCGCGATGAAGGCCAACGTCAAAACGGCCCCGCGACGCAGGTCGCGGGGCCGGAGACAGAAGGGGGGAATACTCGGCAAGCCCAGCATGGCGCCGAGTCTAGGACAAGCCCCGTGGAGGCACGGCGGGTTGGGCGGACCTCACACGGGGCGCTTGTCACACCTTCAGGTACTTGCGCAATGCGATGAAGGCGGCCAGCGAGGGCATCAGCACCCCGATGACCAGCACCAACGGCAGCTTGGTCAGGACGGAGTCCCAGCCGATGAAGTTGATCAGCTCCATCTTGGTGCGCAGCGAGGCGCCGTGGTCGATGACGAAGTACTGGCCGGCGCCGAGCATGGCGCAGGCGAACACGCCGCCGATGAGACCCGCGAAAGCGGCCTCCATGATGAACGGCACCTGGATGTAGAAGCTGGAGGCGCCGACGAGCCGCATGATCCCGGTCTCCCGCCTCCGGCTGAAGGCGGAGACGCGCACGGTGTTGACGATCAGCAGCAGGGCCACGATCAGCATGATCAGCATGATGCCGAGGGCGGCCAGGTTGAGGTAGCCGAGCATCGTGAAGAGGTTGTCGAGCTCCTGGTGCTGGTCCTCCACCGACTGCACGCCGTCGCGGCCCGCGAAGGCGGTGGTGATGACCTTGTACTTCTCGGGCTGCTCCAGCTTCACCCGGAAGGATTCGGGCATCTGGTCCGGGGTGATCACCGAGGCGAGCGCGGTGTGCCCGAAGCGCTCCTTGTAGTGCTTGAAGGCCTCGTCCGAGGACTCGTAGTGGACCGTCTCGACGAGGTCCATCTTCTTCAGGTCGGCCTCGATCTGCTGCTTCTGCTCGGGCGTGACCGCGCCCTTGGCGCAGGCCTTGCTCCCGCTCTCGCTGTTGTCCTCCGCGTCACTCTTGTTGCAGAGGTAGATCGAGACGTTGACCTTGTCGTACCAGTAGCCCTTCATCTGGCTCACCTGGTCGCGCATGAGCAGGGAGCCACCGAACAGGGCCAGCGACAGGGCCACGGAGATGATGACCGCGAAGGTCATGGTGAGATTGCGACGGAGACCGACGCCGATCTCCGACATGACGAACTGGGCGCGCATGACGTCTCAAAGCCCTTCAGTGCTGGTAGCCGTAGACGCCGCGCGACTGGTCGCGTACGAGTCGGCCCTGTTCGAGTTCGATGACGCGCTTGCGCATCTGGTCCACGATCTGCTGGTCGTGCGTGGCCATGATCACGGTGGTGCCGGTCCGGTTGATCCGGTCCAGCAGCTTCATGATGCCGACCGAGGTCTGCGGGTCGAGGTTGCCGGTGGGCTCGTCCGCGATGAGGAGGGCGGGCCGGTTGACGAAGGCGCGGGCGATGGCCACGCGCTGCTGCTCACCGCCGGAGAGCTCGCCGGGCATCCGGTCCTCCTTGCCGCCGAGGCCCACGAGCTCCAGGACCTGCGGGACGGCCTTGCGGATCTCGCCTCTCGGCTTGCCGATGACCTCCTGGGCGAAGGCGACGTTCTCGGCCACGGTCTTGTTGGGGAGGAGGCGGAAGTCCTGGAAGACGGTCCCCAGCTGGCGCCGCATCTGCGGGACCTTCCAGTTGGAGAGCTTGGCGAGGTCCTTGCCGAGCACGTGGACCTGGCCGTGGCTCGCCCGCTCCTCGCGCAGGACCAGCCGCAGGAAGGTGGACTTGCCGGAGCCGGAGGAGCCGACCAGGAAGACGAACTCGCCCTTCGCGATGTCCAGGGAGACATCTCTGAGTGCAGGACGGTTCTGCTTCGGGTAGGACTTGGAGACGTTGTCGAATCGGATCACGGGTGCACCACGGTCGCCGGGAGTAGGTGTGCGGAGTCGGTGTGCGTGACCATACGCGAACGGGCGGGGGGTGGGGACCCGGCGTCCGGAGTTGCCCGATATATCCCCTGGTCCGGGAGGGTCGGTCCGTGATTGCCCGGACGGGCCGCGCCGAATGTCGCCAGAGCTGGCACAGTGGTAGGGGAACGGACTCGTTCCGTCAGGCGTTGTTCAAGGGGACGAGAGGAGGAGAGCGCATGACATATGACCGGCTCGTGTGCGCGAACTGCGCCGCGCCCGTCAGTCAGGGCCGCTGCCCGGTGTGCCGGGCGAACCGGGAGCGCCTCCAGCAGGAGGGCCCCTTCGCCGGCCTGAACCCCATGACGCTCATCGTGCTCCTGGTGGTCCTTGTGGCGGCTCTGGCCTGGGTGGCACAGCAGGCGGCGTAGCCTCCCCGCGTTCCGATCATGACATTCCGGCATGGGAAGGGCCCGGACACCTCGGGTGTCCGGGCCCTTCCCATGCCGTTCGCCGCCTTACGCGGTCTGCTCCTGCTGCTTGCGCCAGCGGATGCCGGCCTCGAGGAAGCCGTCGATCTCGCCGTCGAGCACCGCCTGCGGGTTGCCGACCTCGAACTCCGTCCGCAGGTCCTTGACCATCTGGTACGGGTGCAGGACGTAGGACCGCATCTGGTTGCCCCAGGAGCTGCCGCCGTCCTTGAGGGCGTCCATCTTGGCCTGCTCCTCCTGGCGGCGCCGCTCGAGCAGCTTGGCCTGGAGGACGTTCATGGCGCTGGCCTTGTTCTGGATCTGCGAGCGCTCGTTCTGGCAGGAGACGACGATGCCGGTCGGGAGGTGCGTGATGCGCACGGCCGAGTCGGTCGTGTTGACGCCCTGGCCACCGGGGCCGGAGGCGCGGTACACGTCGATGCGCAGCTCGGTCTCGTCGATCTCGACGTGGTCGCTGGTCTCGACGACCGGCAGCACCTCGACGCCCGCGAAGGAGGTCTGGCGGCGGCCCTGGTTGTCGAAGGGCGAGATCCGCACCAGGCGGTGCGTGCCCTGCTCGACCGAGAGGGTGCCGTAGGCGTACGGGGCCTTGACCACGAAGGTGGTCGACTTGATGCCGGCCTCTTCCGCGTACGAGGTCTCGTAGATCTCCGTGGGGTAGCCGTGGCGCTCGGCCCAGCGCAGGTACATGCGCTGCAGGCGCTCGGCGAAGTCGGAGGCGTCGACGCCGCCGGCCTCGGCGCGGATGTTGACCAGCGCCTCGCGCTCGGCGTACTCGCCGGAGAGCAGGGTGCGGACCTCCATCTCGTCCAGCGCCTTGCGGACGGAGGTCAGCTCGGCCTCGGCCTCGGCGAGGGTGTCCGCGTCGTCCATCTCCTGGGCGAGCTCGAACAGAACCGCGAGGTCGTCGATGCGGCCGCGCAGGGTCTCGGTCTTGCGGACCTCGGCCTGGAGGTGCGAAAGCTTGCTCGTGATCTTCTGGGCGGCCTCCGGGTCGTCCCACAGGGACGGCGCGGCGGCCTGCTCCTCGAGCACGGCGATTTCTGCCCTCAGCTTGTCGAGGTCCAGGACGGCCTCGATCGACCCCATGGTCGAGGAGAGGGACTTCAGCTCTTCGGAAACATCGACGACTGCCACGGGTCCAGCGTAGCCGGTCCGCGGACGGCCCTGTCCGGGCAGGCCGGATCTCCCGTTCTGGTGAGCGAGGGAACGGGCGTACGCTCACGGTATGACTCTCCTCCTCGTCAAGCGCCGCCATGTGGATCACATGCGTGTCACGACGACGAGCTGTCTGCCGCCGGACCATCCCCAAGCCTGATCCACCCCGATCCGACTTGGTCCTGTACGCGGCCCAAGCGGCTCCGGCGCCATCCCTGCCGGCGGCCCTCCCCATCCGCTGCCCCGACACCCTTTGGGGAACAGGACCCCGTGACATCCGAAACGGAGCCGTCATGCCGTCCGCGCACACCTCTCTTCCCGTCATCGATCTCTCCCAGGCCGACGACCCGACCCAGCGGGCCGACTTCCTGAAGGAGCTGCACGCGGCAGCCCGGGACACCGGCTTCCTGCACCTGACCGGGCACGGCATCACCGATGCGGAGACCGCCCGCATCCTCGAGGTGACCAGGGCGTTCTTCGCACTGCCCGAGGCCGACCGGCTCGCCGTGAGCAACCTGAACTCGCCGCACTTCCGTGGCTACACCCGCATCGGCCACGAGCTGACCGGCGGGGCCTCCGACTGGCGCGACCAGCTGGACGTCGGCGCCGAGCGGCCGGCGCCGGTGGTGGGCCCCGACGACCCGCCGTACCTGTGGCTGGAGGGCCCGAACCAGTGGCCGCAGGCCCTGCCGGAGCTGCGCACGGTCGTACTGGAGTGGCAGTCCCGGCTGGCCGCGGTGGCCCACCGCCTGCTGCAGGAACTGCTGACCTCGATCGGCGCCCCCTCCGACTTCTTCGACGAGGCCTTCGCGGACCGGCCGCACCTGCACACGAAGCTGATCCGCTACCCCGGCTCCTCCCCGACCGGCACCGACCAGGGGGTCGGGGCCCACAAGGACTACGGCTTCCTGACGCTGCTGCTCCAGGACTCGGTGGGCGGCCTGCAGGTACGCCAGGGCGACGGGTTCCTGGACGTACCGCCGATGCCGGGGGCGTTCGTGGTCAACCTGGGCGAGCTGCTGGAGATCGCGACGGAGGGGTACCTGGTGGCCACGGACCACCGGGTGGTCAGCCCGCCGGGGGCGGTGGAGCGGTACTCGGTGCCGTTCTTCTACAACCCGCGCCTGGATGCGGTGGTGGAGACGGTTCCGGGCGAGTACCTGCGGTCGGCGCCGGGGGTGGCGCACGACGCGACGAATCCGCTGCACGCCGAGTACGGGCGCAACGAGCTGAAGGGCTGGACCCGGGCCCACCCGGCGGTGGCCCGCCGCTGGCACCCCGAACTGGTCCAGGCGTAGCCCCGGACCGGGTCCGGTCCGGGGTGGCTACGGCTTCGACGGGGCCGAGTGCTTGCTGTCCTGCGGGGGTGGCGGCTCGTCGCCGGAGGCGGCCAGCCAGGTGCCCACGCCCAGCGCGGTGGCCAGGGCGACGGCCCCGGCCGTCAGGGCCAGGCGGCGCTTGCGGGCCGTCTCCGCGCGGTGGCGGGCCGAGCCCGGCCGGTGGCCGCCCGCGGGGCGGGGGACCCTGGCGGTGCCCAGCGCACCCCCGGCCAGCTCGTCCGGCCCCGGCACCCGCATCGAGGTGTGCGTGTCCCGGTTCGAGTCCGTCGCGGAGCCCGGGACCAGCGGCACCACGCCCCGGCGGCGGACCGGGCCGTCGGCTTCCACCGGCTCGGCCGACTCCGGCTCCGGGTCCGGCTCGTCCGGCTCGTCCACGTCCAGCGGCGGCATCCCGGCCAGGAGGGGGAGCAGGTCCCGCAGCCGGACCGACAGCTCCGACGCGCGCAGGCGCGAGGCCGGCGCCTTCGCAAGGCACTGCACGATCAGCTGCCACAGCTCGTCGGGGATGCCGGGCAGGGGGACGACCGTCTCCGTCACGTGCCGGCGCAGCACCGCCCCCGGGTGGCCCCCGCCGAACGGCGTGAAACCCGCCAGCAGCTCGTACAGCACGGTGGCCAGGGCGTATATGTCCACGGCCGCCCGCGGCGGCAGGCCCTCCACGATCTCCGGCGCCAGGTAGTCCGGCGTGCCGATGATCCGGGTCGTCGGGGCCGAGGCCCGCACGCCCGCCGCCCCGGCGGCCCGGCGCGGCGAGTCGATCAGCTTGGCCACGCCGAAGTCGGTCAGCAGCGCCGGATGCGATCCGCCCGGCCCCAGCGGCCCCTGCATGTCCAGCAGCACGTTCTCGGGCTTCACGTCCCGGTGCACGACCCCGGCCGCATGCGCTGCCGCCAGCGCGTCCGCGACGTCGGCGACGATCGCCACGGCCGCCTCGGGGGCGAGCCGGCGCTCCCGGTCGAGGCGCGTGCGCAGGTCCGTACCGCGTACGAGGTCCATGACCAGGGCCAGGTCGCTGCCGTCGACGACGAGGTCGCGGACGGAGACGATGTGGGGGTGGTCCAGGCCGAGCAGCGCGCTGCGCTCCTGGACGAAGCGTCCGACCAGCTCCTGGTCGGACGCGAGGTCCTCGCGCAGCAGTTTGACGGCGACGGGCCCGTCCGGCCCCTCGCCCAGCCACACCGTGCCCGCGCTGCCGCGCCCCAGGATCTGGTGCGCGGTGTACCGGCTGCCGATCTTCCGTGCCACGACTGCTCCCTCAGCGGCTGGCGTACGCACCAAAGCTACGCGGCCGGGTGGGGGTTGGACGCCCCGGAACACTGCGACCTTCACTTCTGGGGGCGAAATCACGTCCCAGAAGTCGACAAATCTACGAAGTCGGCGCTACGAGAGCCCGGTTCAGGGCGTGCCGCCGCCCGTGGAGTCGCCGATCGCACCGACCCAGTCGACGATGTCGGAGCCCCAGGTCCACAGCTGGTCCCACCAGCCCTTGCCGGTGCCGAGCCACTCCTGGAGCGGGGTGAGCTCCCAGACCAGCCAGCCCGCCACGACGAACAGCAGGATCAGGACCAGGCAGCCCTTGAGGCAGCCCAGGCCCGGGATCTTGACCGGGTTGGCGCTGCGGCGGCGCGGCTCGCGCGGCTCCCGGGGGGCGCGCTGCTGCGGCGGCGGGCCCTGCGGGGGCTGCTGCTGCGGGGGCGCCTGGCGCTGGGGCTGCCGCGGGGGCTGCTGCTGGTACGGGGGCTGCTGCGGCTGCTGGTACTGCTGGGGCGGCGGCTGCGGCTGGTAGTACGGCTGCTGCTGCGGAGGCTGCTGGTACTGCGGCGGCTGGGGACGCTGCTGCTGGTACGGCTGCGGCGGCGGGCCCTGCCGGTACTGCGGCCGTTGCTGCGGCGGCGGGGGCGCCTGGCGCTGCGGGCGCCGGCGCAGCGGGTCCTCGCTCGGGTCGAGGTAGTGCATCTGCGTCTGCTCGTTGCGGTCGCGCGCGGCCTGCATCTGCGACTGCCACGGGTGCGGCTGGTCCGGCTGCTGCACCGGGGGCATGACGGAGGTCGGGTCCGCGCCGGGGCCGCCGGGGCCACCCGTGCTGGGCAGCACCGAGGTGGCGTCCGCGGCGCCGACCGGCGGGAGCACGCTGGTCATGCCGTTCGGGTCGTACGCGCCCATCGGCGACGCGGCGCGGCCGGGCAGCACCTGGGTCGGGTCGGCGGCTGCGCCGCCCGCGGTCTCGGGGACCGGCGCGGGCGAGGGGTCGGGCGCGAGCAGCGCGCCGACGCCGAGGGCGGCCTCCACCTCGGCGGGGGCGCTGTGCACGCCGATGCCGGAGGCGACCACGCGCAGTCCACGGGCCAGGTTCTCGGCGCTGGGGCGCTCGTTCGGCTCCTTGCGCAGGCAGCGCTCGATGACGATCCAGAGCGGCTCGGGCACGTTCGGCGGGCGCTGCGGGTCCTCGCTGAGGTGGCGGTGGAGCACCTCGAGGGCGGTGCCGCCGGCGAACGGCGGGCGTCCGGTGACCAGTTCGTAGAGCAGGATGCCCGCGCCGTAGATGTCGACGGCGGAGGTCTGCGGGCGGCCCTCGGCGGACTCGGGGGCGACGTAGGCGGGGGTGCCGACGAACTCGTGCGTGCGGGTCAGGCCCGGGGAGTCGGCCAGGCGGGCGATGCCGAAGTCGGTGAGCATCGGCTTCATCTGGCCGCCGCGCTCGTCGAGCAGGACGTTGGCGGGCTTCAGGTCGCGGTGGACCACGCCGTCGGCGTGGCTGGCGGCGAGCGCGTCCGCGATCTGAGCGGTCAGCAGGCTCGCGGCGACCGGCGTGAAGGGGCCGTTCTGCCGGATGTACTTGTGCAGGTCCGGGCCGTCGATCAGGTCCATGACGAGGGCGAGGAGGTCGCCCTCGACGACGAGGTCGCGGGTGCGCACGATGTTGGGGTGCGTCAGGCGCAGCAGGACGGAGCGCTCGCGCAGGAAGCGCATGACGATGTCCGCGTCCTGGGCCAGCTCCTCCTTGAGGACCTTGATGGCCACGGTCTCGCCGGGCTGCCCGGCGACGGCCGCCTCCGCGCCCGCGGCCTCCCGCTGGCGGGCACGCCAGACGGTGCCCGTGGCGCCGCGTCCGAGCGGCTCCTCGAGCAGGTACTTGCTGCCGACTGGCCGCACGTCTCGCGCTCCCTGCTGTCGTCCTGCTGTGGTTCGTTTTTCCGGCCCACTCTAGGGGGTGTCGCCCGGGAAGACGCGGGGTGCCGGAGGTTGGTTGCCGCACATATATACGAAGAGTGATGTTTGGCGGGGTATGCCGGGGGCGATTTTCCCCCGGGCCGCCCGGCCCTCCCCGGCTTTCGTCGGCTTGTATGTCCGGATGTGCGCCCGGACGGATTCCTCGCGCGGATGAAGGGGTGCGATCATTCAAGATCATTTATTGGCCGGCGCCGGGCGTGTTGTCCGTGACAGGTGCGAGGATGCACCCGTACGGAACGGCAGGGACGGGAGCCCCGCCTTCCGGGCAGACCTGACCGGACGACGCGCCGTGCCGGGTGGGGGGTTGACCGGGCAGGCATGCCCGTCGTACCCCTGCCGGGCGCACGCACCGCGCACCGCGCAGAAGGGACCGCTGACGGCGATGCAGATCCGGCTGACCGTCCTTGGGTCGCGCAGCGGCCACCAGACCGCGCCCGCCGGCTGTGACGTGCTCGTCACCGCGCCCGTGGGCACCGCACTCGCCGCCGTGGCCTCCGGCCTGGCGGCGACCGTCGGCGGGCCCGACACCGGCGGCACGGTGGTGCTGTACGCCGGTACGGAGCGGCTCGACCTCCAGCGTCGGGTGCTCGGGGAGCCGCCGCTCGTGGACGGGGCGGTGCTGGGGCTGCACGCGCCGGTGCCGGACGTCCTGCCGGACGGGACGGACGGCGCGCAGCTGCACGTGGTGGCGGGCCCGGACGCGGGCGGGGTGCACCTGCTGCACCCCGGAGCGATCCGGATCGGGCGCTCGGCCGACGCCGATGTCCCGCTGGACGACCCGGACGTGTCGCGGCTGCACTGCGCGGTGACGGTGATGCCGGACGGGCGGGTGGCGGTGGCCGACCTGGACTCGACGAACGGCACGACGGTGGACGGCGCGGCGGTGGGGGCTCAGCCGGTGGCGCTGCCGCCGGGAGCGCTGCTCCGCATCGGCGAATCGACCCTCCGCCTGGCTCCCGACTCGGCGGCCCCGCTCCCGGTCGTCCCGGACCTGGAGGGCCACCTCTCCCTGGCGGGCACGCCCCGGGACACCCCCGCAGAGCCCGGTCCCGGCACGGGACGGTCCGGCGCGGCCGACTCGGGCACGCACCCCGGCGCCCCCGGCACGGGACGGTCCGGCGAGGCCGGTCCCGGCACCGGGCACCCCGGAGAACCCGGCTCGGGCCGAGAACCCGGCGCGGGCCGGACCGGCGGGCAGGGCGCGCCGGCCGACGGGGGCCGGGCGCCCTCCCGGCCGGGGGCGGCCGGCTCCGCCGCCGCCGGGCAGGGATCCCTCCCACACCCCGCCCCTTCCCGGAACGGGGGCTCCGCCCCCGACCCCTCGGAGCTCCGCCCCGGTCCGGCCGCGGGCCGGTCCGGCGCAGCCGGGGCACCGTACGGCGGCTCCGGCGCCGACCGGGCCCCCGGCGGCCCCTCCGGGGCCGCTTCCGGCACGGGCCTGCACGCCGGCTCACCCGGCGCGGGTGGGGAGTCCGGCGCCGGTGGGCAGAAGGCGGGGCGCAAGCGGGGGATCGGGGCCTGGGCCCGGAAGTGGGTGCGGGGCGAAGAGGGCCCCGCGTACGGGAGTACTGCCGCCGGGCCGGCCGTGGCCGCCGTGCCCGATGCCGATGATCCCGCCGCGCTGCTGCTGGCCGCGCTCGGGCCGACCCGGCGGTTGTGGTCCCGTACCCGGGGGCAGCTCGACGCCGGCCTCGGGGCCGGGAGCCGGATCGCGTTCCAGGACGTCGGCTCGCTCGGCATCGCCGGGCCCCGCGGACGGCTGACCGGGGTCGCCCGGTCCGTCGTCGCCCAGCTCGCCGGGCTGCACGCGCCCGGGGAGCTGGAGATCGTGCTCCTCGCCGCCGACCGGGCGCGCGGCGTCGCCGAGCGGCGCGGCGACTGGGGGTGGCTCGGCTGGCTGCCGCACGTGCGCGCCGCGCACGGCCAGGACTGCCGGCTGCTCCTCGCGTACGACCGCGACCAGGCTGCCGCCCGCACCGGTGAGCTGACCCGGCGCCTCGACGACAGTCCCCTCGGCACCCACTGGGCCGCCGCCGACCCCCACAGCGTCCGCGAAGCCGCGTACGCCCACCAGGGCCCGTACACGCTGCTCGTCGTCGACGGCGATCCCGGCTCCGGGGCGCTGCGCGACATCACCGGCCGGCTCGCCTCGCACGGGCCGGCCGCCGGGATCCACGTCCTCGTGCTCTCCGAGACACCGGCCGCCACGCCCGCCTCCCCGCTCACCGAGACGTACGAGGCCGCCTGCGCGAGCAGCCCCGCCTTCCGGGACTGCGGCGCGGTCGCCCTGCTCAGCGGTGATGTGGCCACGACCGTACGTACGTTCACGGTGACCGGCGGCAAGCCGGCAACGCCCGGCACCACCGCCACCGCCGACGCCGTCTCCGCCGCCTGGGCCGAGCGGTTCGCCCGGGCCCTGGCCCCGCTGCGCGCCGAGCCCTCCCCCGCCGCGCCCCGGCGGGCCTTCGCCGCCGCGCTGCCGAACACCGCCCGGCTGCTGGACGAGCTGGGGCTGGCCCGGGCCACCCCGGCCTCCCTGATGGCCCGTTGGGCCGCCGCCACCGACCAGGGGCAGGAGGTGGGCGGCCGCGCCGAGCTCGTGCTGGGCAGCGGGCGGCGCGGGCCGGTCGGGGCCGAGCTGGTCCAGGACGGGCCGCACCTCCTCGTCGAGGGGCCCGCGGGCAGCGGCCGTACGGAGCTCCTGCGGTCGGTGGCCGCCTCCCTCTCCGCAGCGGCCCGGCCCGACCGGCTGGGCCTCGTCCTGCTGGACGGGGCGGGCGGCGAGCGCGGCGACGGGCTGCAGCCCTGCACCGAACTCCCGCACGTCGCCGCCCACCTCGTCGCCTCCGACCCCGTCCGGATGCGGGAGTTCGCGCAGGCCCTCGGCGCCGAGCTGAAGCGCCGGGCCGAGCTCCTGGACGGGGTCCCGTTCGCCGAGTGGCACGCCCGGCACGAGGTGTCCGACCGGATGGTCTCGCCGCGCCGGCCCAGCCCCGGCGAACTGCTCGGCGACCTCGACCCCCAGCGCACGGGCACGCTCCGGCTGCGCACCGCCGCCCCGCGCACCGACCCGGCCGGGCCGAGCCCGCTGCCCCGTCTGGTGGTGCTGGTGGACGACTTCGACGCGCTGGTCGCGCCGGGGCTCGGCAGTACGGGCCGCCCCGCCGCCGGCTCCGTCGTACGGGCGCTGGACGCGGTGGCCCGCGACGGCGCCCGGCTCGGCGTGCACCTGGTGGCCGCCAGCGCCCGGCCGGACCGTACGGCCGACAGCGAGCTGTCCCGTGCGAACCCGCTCCGCATCGATCTGGACGCCCCCGACCAGCCGGGCCCCGGCCGCGGCCTGCTGCGGTACGCCGACGGGCGGACGGTCCCGTTCCAGGCGGGCCGGGTGACCGGCCGGATCCCGCGGACGGCGACGCAGCGGCCGACCGTGGTGCCGGTGGAGTGGGAGCGGATGGGCGATCCTCCGGCCCGCCGCCCCGTGCGCGAGCTGGGCAACGGCCCGACCGACCTGGCGCTGCTGGCGAGCGCCCTGGACCGGGCTTCGCACCTGGTCTCGGCCATACCCGTGCTGTTCCCGCCGGCGCCTCCGGCCGCCCCGGCGCCGTGAGCCCCGGGCCCAGGACCCTGAGCCCGCGACACGCGGCGACACGGCTGAGGCGGTATTGCGGGGGTGCGCGGCTCGGCGTAGACCTTGTGGGACGAGTCACACCACGGGCATCGGGGGCAGAGCCATGCGCAGGCAGGGAACGAGCCGTACGACGAACCGTAGAAGCAGCCGCGCCGCCGCCTGGACGGCACTCGCGGCCGCGGGCGCGCTCGCGCTGAGCGGGTGCGGGGACGGCGGGGAGAAGAAGGACGGCCCGCCGCAGGGCGGGGCGGCGCCCACGGCCGGGCAGCGGGTGGAATTACCGAAGCTGAACGGCGAGAAGCTGGAGGTCGCGGCGGTCTGGACGGGGCCGGAGCAGGCGAACTTCACGAAGGTCCTGAAGGAGTTCGAGAAGCGGACGGGTGCCACGGTCACCTTCGTCCCGGCCCAGGACCCGATCGTCACCTTCCTCGGCACGAAGATCGCGGGCGGCCAGCCGCCGGACGTGGCGCTGCTGCCGCAGGTCGGGGCCCTGGTGTCGGCGGTGCAGAACAAGTGGGTGCAGCCGGTCGGCCCGGAGGCCAAGGCGCAGCTCGACAAGAACTACTCGGACGGCTGGAAGAAGCTGGGCGCGGTCGACGGCACCCAGTACGGGGTGTACTACAAGGCCGCCAACAAGTCGCTGGTCTGGTACAACGCGAAGGCCTTCGAGGCGGCGGGCGTGCAGCCCCCGAAGACCTGGAAGGAGCTGCTGACCGCGGCCGACACTCTGTCCGCGTCCGGTACCCCGGCCGTCTCGGTGGCCGGTGCGGACGGCTGGACCCTGACGGACTGGTTCGAGAACGTCTACCTCTCGCAGGCGGGCCCGCAGAAGTACGACCAGCTCTCCAAGCACCAGATCAAGTGGACGGACGACAGCGTCAAGCAGGCGCTGACCACCCTCGGGGAGCTGTTCGGGCGCAAGGACTTCCTGGCGGGCGGCCCGAGCGGTGCGCTGGCCACGGAGTTCCCGAAGTCGGTGACGCAGACCTTCACCGGGGGCGACCGGCCGGCGGCCGCGATGGTCTACGAGGGCGACTTCGTGGCGGTGAACATCGGGCAGACCGAGGCGAAGGTGGGCAAGGACGCCCTCGTCTTCCCGTTCCCGGCGGTCGGCGACAAGGCGCCGGTGGTCTCGGGCGGCGACGTCGCGGTCGCGCTGAAGCCGTCGGCCGGGGCGCAGGCGCTGCTGACGTTCCTGGCCTCCCCGGACGCGGCGGAGATCCAGGCCCGTGAGGGCGGCTTCGTCTCCCCGAACAAGTCGGTCGACCTGAAGGCCTATCCGAACGACATCCAGCGGAACATCGCCAAGGCCCTGATCGCGGCGGGCGACGACTTCCGCTTCGACATGTCGGACCAGGCCCCGGCGGCGTTCGGCGGGACCCCGGGCGCGGGCGAGTGGAAGGCACTGCAGGACTTCCTGGCGAACCCGTCGGACGTGGCGGGCATCCAGGCCAGACTGGAGGCGGACGCGGCCAAGGCCTACGGGAACTGATCCCGTGCCGGCCACGGGATCGGCGGCCGCCACGGCCGGCTCTCGTTCACGGTCCGCGGAGGCCCGGCGCCGCCGCCTCGTCGCGGCGGCGTTCCTCCTGCCCGCCCTGGTGCTGCTCGGCGCGCTCGTCGTGCACCCGATCGGCTACTCGCTCTACCGCAGCTTCTTCGACCGTTCGGGCGACACGTTCGTGGGCGGCGGCAACTACCGGGAGATCCTGCACGACGACACGATCCGCACGGCCCTGAAGAACACGGCCCTGTGGGTGGTGCTGGCGCCGACCACGGCCACCGCCCTCGGCCTGATCTTCGCGGTGCTCACCGAACGGGTGCGCTGGGGCACGGCGTTCAAGCTGCTCGTCTTCATGCCGATGGCGATCTCGATGCTGGCGGCGGGCATCATCTTCCGGCTCGTGTACGACCACGACCCCGACCGGGGCGTCGCGAACGCGGTCTGGGTCGGGGTGCACGACACGTTCGCGGAGTCCTCGGCCTTCCCGAAGGCCCGCCCAGGCCGCGACTCCCCGCTGGTCCCGGCCACGGGGCCCGCCGCGGGCGGCTTCACGACCCGGGATCCCGTACGGGCGGGCGTACCGGTGCTGCTCCCGCTGGTCGGCGTGGCCCCGGAGGACCTGCCCGAGGGGACCCGTACGGCCCGGGCCGCGCCCGCCGAGCCCGGCAAGGTCACCGGGACGGCCTGGCAGGACTTCACCCGGGGCGGCGGCGGCCGGACGAACGCGGTCGACCCGGCCGAGTCCGGGTTCGCGGGGATACGGGTCGAGGCGGTCAAGGACGGCAAGGTGGTCGACTCGGCGACGGCCCGCGCCGACGGCACCTTCACCCTGTCCGCGAAGGCCGACGGGGCGCTGCTGCGGCTGCCCGCGTCGAACTTCCAGGAGGCGTACGCGGGGGTGGAGTGGCTCGGCCCGACGCTGGTGACCCCGGCGGTGATCGGGGCGTACGTCTGGATGTGGGCCGGTTTCGCGATGGTGCTGATCGCGGCCGGGCTGGCCGCCGTACCGCGGGAGCTGCTGGAGGCGGCACGGGTGGACGGGGCGAACGAGTGGCAGGTGTTCCGCCGGGTCACGGTGCCGCTGCTGGCGCCCGTGCTGGCGGTCGTCCTCGTCACCCTCGTCATCAACGTGATGAAGATCTTCGACCTGGTCTTCGTGATCGCTCCGGGCTCGGTGCAGGACGACGCGAACGTCCTGGCCCTCCAGCTGTACCGCACCTCCTTCGGCACCGACGCCGATCCGGGGCTGGGCAGCGCCATCGCCGTACTGCTGCTGGCGCTGGTGGTCCCGGTCATGCTCTACAACATCCGCAGGCTGCGGAAGGAGGGTTCCCGATGAGCGCCTCCGCCCAGGCCGGCCCGGGAGCACGTGCCGGTGCCCGCCCCGTTCCCCGCGCCGGTGCGCGGGCCGGCCGGCTCGCGGCCGGCGCGGCGGCGGGGGCCGTCCGCGTGTTCCTGGTGCTGGCCGCGCTGTTCTGGCTGGTGCCCACCCTCGGGCTGCTGGTCTCCTCCCTCCTCTCCCCCACCGACCTGAACAAGGGCGGCTGGTGGCAGGCGCTGACCGCGCCGACGCGGCTGACGGCCGACAACTACGCGCACCTGCTGGCCAACGACACCATCACGAGTGCCCTGCTCAGCACGGTGGCCATCGCCGTCCCGGCGACGCTGCTCGTGCTCGCGCTGGGCTCGTTCGCCGGATACGCCTTCGCCTGGCTGGAGTTCCCGGGCCGGGACTGGCTGTTCCTGATCGTGGTGGGGCTGCTGGTCGTCCCCGTACAGGTGGCGCTGATCCCGGTCTCGGAACTCTTCGGCGCGATCGGGCTGTTCGAGACCACGGCCGGGGTGGTCCTGTTCCACACCGCGTTCGGGCTGCCGTTCGCGATCTTCCTGCTGCGCAACTTCTTCGCGCAGATCCCGCGCGAGCTGCTGGAGGCGGCCCGCCTCGACGGCGCGGGCGAACTGCGGCTGTTCGCCCGGGTGGTGCTGCCGCTGGGCGGGCCCGCGATCGCCTCGCTCGGCATCTTCCAGTTCCTGTGGGTGTGGAACGACATGCTGGTCGCGCTGGTCTTCGCGGACTCGGCCAATCCTCCGATCACGGTCGCCCTCCAGCAGCAGGTCCGGCAGTTCGGCAACAACATCGACGTGCTGGCGCCCGGCGCGTTCCTGTCGATGGTGGTGCCGCTCGTGGTGTTCTTCGCCTTCCAGCGGCAGTTCGTCTCGGGGGTGATGGCGGGAGCGGTCAAGTAACTCCCACAGCCTCGTTGACGTGCGGCGTTGACGCTCGGTAACCCGAATGCCACACGCCGCGTAACCCGATCGCCACGCCGGGGGTTCCCCGGGGGCACTCCCCCAGCCTCCGGCCGGGGGGACCCCCACCCAGCAGTGGCTGGGGGGCAACATGCCCGCGCCGACCCCTGGATGTGCCGTGCCCCGGTTCAGCGTCATCGTGCCCGCGTACAAGGTTCAGGCGTACCTCCAGGAGAGCCTGGACTCGGTCCTGTCCCAGTCGTACCCGGATCTGGAACTGATCGCGGTGGACGACGCCTCCCCGGACGCCTGCGGCTCGATCATCGACGAGTACGCGGCGCGGGACCCCCGGGTGACCGCCGTGCACCTGGCGCACAACCTGGGCCTGGGCCCGGCCCGCAACGCGGGCCTGGCCCGGGCGACCGGCGACTACCTGCTCTTCCTCGACGGGGACGACACCCTCGCCCCGGGCGCCCTGCAGGCCATCACCGACCGGCTCAAGGACACCGGCTCCCCGGACGTCCTCGTGTACGACTACGCGCGCACCTTCTGGACCGGGGAGCTGGTCCGCAACCGTCTCGCGGCCCGGCTGTCCGAGGAGGGCCCGGCCAGCTTCCGGCTCGCGGACCGCCCGGCCCTGCTCGGCATGCTGATGGTCGTCTGGAACAAGGCCTACCGCCGCGAGTACGTGGAGCGCGAGGGCCTGGAGTTCCCGCCCGGGTTCTACGAGGACGCCCCCTGGACCTACCCGGCGCTGCTGGCCGCCGAGTCCCTCGCCGTCCTGGACCAGGTGTGCGTGCACTACCGCCAGCGGCGCACCGGCTCGATCCTGACCACCAGCAGCCACCGCCACCTGGAGATCTTCGACCAGTACGACCGGGTCTTCGGGTTCCTCGCCGGCCGCCCCGAGCTGGAGCGCTGGCGTCCCACCGTGCACCGGCGGATGGCCGAGCACTTCTGCGCCCTGTACGCCGACCCGCGCCGCCTCCCGCGTACGAGCCGCGCCGAGTTCTTCCACCGGGCCTCCGGGCTGCTGCGCCGCTACCGGGCCGCCGGCTCGCCGCCGCCGTCCCTGTCGCGCACCGACCGGATCCGGCACACCCTGATGCGGTTCGGGGTGCGCCGGACGTACCGCGTGCTGTCGCTGCTCCGCTCGGCCGCGCTGGCGGCGGGGCGTGCGGGGGTGTCGCTGTGGCGGGGCCTGCGCGAGAGCGCGCTGCGCCTGCACTACCGCGTCCAGCGGCTGCTGCCGCTGCGCCCCGAGCTGGCGGTCTTCTCCGCGTACTGGCACGGCGGCTACGCCTGCAACCCGGCGGCCGTCGAGGCCAAGCTGCGCGAGCTCGCGCCCCGGATGCGGACGGCGTGGATCTGCGACCCGCAGCACGCGGCGACGCTCCCGCCGCAGACGGCGATGCTCCGCCCGGGCTCCGCGGCGTACTGGACGGCGCTCGCCAGGGCCACGTACCTCACCACGAACGTCAACTTCGACCGCGCCCTGGTCAAACGGCCGGGCCAGGTGCTGCTGCAGACCCAGCACGGCACCCCGCTCAAGCGGGTCGGCCTGGACCTCCAGGACCGGCCGGCGGCCACCCCCACCACGGATTTCGCGGGTCTGCTGCGCGGCGCGGACCAGTGGGACTACCTGCTCTCCGCGAACCGGCACTCCACCCTGGTGTGGGAGAAGGCGATCCCCTCCTCGTACGCCACGCTCGAGTACGGCTACCCGCGCAACGACGCCTTCCACCGGGCCACCCTGGACGACGTCCTGGCGCTGCGTGAACGCCTCGGCATCCCGGCGGGCTCGACGGCGGTCCTGTACGCGCCGACCCACCGCGACTACCGGCGCAGCCGGCCCGAACACCTCGACTTCGAGCGGGTGCTGCGCGATCTGGGCCCGCGCTTCACGATCCTGACCCGTACGCACCTGACGTACGCGGACGCACCCGGCCGGCCGGTGCGCCACCCGCGCCTGGTCGACGTCTCCGCGCACCCGTCGGTGGAGGAGCTCTGCCTGGCCTCGGACGCGCTGGTGACGGACTACTCGTCCCTGATGTTCGACTACGCGGCGCTGGACCGGCCGATCGTGATCCACGCGGACGACTGGGAGGCGTACGAGGCCGCCCGCGGCACCTACTTCGACCTGCGGTCGTGCCCGCCGGGAGCGATCGCCCGGACCGAGGACGAGCTGGTGGACATCTTCGCCACCGGCCACTGGCAAGGCTCGCGTTCGGCGCAGCTGCGGGCGGCGTTCCGCTCGCGGTTCTGCTCGTACGACGACGGCCACGCGGCCGAGCGCGTCGTCCGCCGCGTCTTCCTGGGCCAGCCGGCCGCGGTCCCGCCGGTCGTTCCGCTCGCGGAGCGCCGCCCCGCTCCGACGGCCCCGTCCTGCGCCCCGTCAGCCACCCCGGAACCCACACTGGCACCGCTGACAACTCCCGGTCTCCGGCCGTAGCCGTCCCGTTCTTCCGTTCCGATTAATCCGCCCGCGAACCGGCTTCTTCTGGGCCACTATGGGAGCGCCTTGCTTGTGTGTTGACCGTCGGGCGTCCCAACACGGAAGAGGTATCACCATGGCGTTGACCGGACCGTGGAACGCGGAGTTAGCCAGCCAACTCGTGGAATCGAACTTCGTTCAATGGCAGTACGGTGCACGTTTCCTGCCCACCGCGTCCGTCCCGCTGCACCCGGTGGTCGAGGAGGCGAGCCGGCTGGTCCCCGGGAGCGGGGTCGAGCGGCATCCGTTCTTCGCCCTGGCCGGGGCGTCGCGGCCGGCCCTGGAGTTCTGGGTCGCGCAGGAGCTGTTCGTCACCGGGGTGTTCGCGCAGCTGCTCGGCCTCACGTCGAGCGCGCTGGTCAACGTTCACCAACGGGCCCGTTTCAACCTGGTGTTGCAGGGGGAGCACGGAGGCGTGAAGGACGGGGTCGCACGGGCGTCGCACCCGTGGCTGCTGCACAAGCTGGCGCACAGCATGGGCATCGCGCCCGACTCCGTCACACCGGCCGAACCGACCTACGAGTTCCTGCGGGACCTGGCGTCCTCCATGAGCTCCCCGATCAGCGCGCTGGGCGCGCTCGGAGTGGGAAACGAGCAGATGCTGGTCCCCGAATACGGGGCCGTCAAAAGCGCTTTCGAAAGCGCGGCGCCGGACGTGGACCACGGCAATTTCCTGAACGCCAACATCTATGAGGATACGGAACACTCGGCGCTCATCGCGCATATAGCATCCGAGCTGATCGCGCACGATCCGTCACTGGCCGAGGACTACTTGGCGGCCGCCCGCAGCTCTGTCACCGCGCGGATGCGGTATTACGACAGGTTGGCCGATCTCTTCACATGACCATCAGTCACTATCCGACGTTTGGGGTATCGCGTGGCCGATCTGGGAAAGATCCTCGTAACGGGCAGCAGCGTGGCGCAGAAGCACCTCGACCACCTGTCCGAGTCCGGCTTCCGGGTGCACTCGGTCCCGGGCCTGCTCAGCGAGGACGAGCTGGGCACGGAGCTGGAATCGTGCACCGCCTATCTGCTGGGCGGGGATGAGTTCGCCTCCCGCGCGGCGCTCACCCGCGCCAAGTCGCTGAAGGTCGTCGGCTTCCTCGGGGTGGGCTACCAGTCCTTCGTCGACGCCGACGCCGCCGCCGAGCTCGGCATCGCCGTCACGAACACCCCCGGGACGCTCACCAACAGCGTCGCCGAGTTCACGGTGGGCCTGCTCCTCGCCCAGCGCCGGCAGATCCCCTCGTACGCCGACGACTTCCGCTCCGGGCGCTCCGGAGGCGAGGAGAAGCAGCACGACCTCGCCGGACACCGGCTCGGCATCATCGGGCTGGGCGCGATCGGCACCCGCATCGCCGAGATCGGCGCGCTGGGCCTGGCGACGGAGACGGCGTACTACTCCCGGACCCGCAAGCCCGAGGTCGAGGAGCGCCTGGGCATCGCGTACAAGGACCTGCCGAGCCTGCTGTCCTGGGCCGAGAACGTGGTCGTCATGGTGCCGGACACGCCGGAGACGCGCGGCATGATCGGCGTGGACGAGGTCGCCCTGCTGCCGGCCGGCGGGATCACCCTCGTCAACACGGCGCGGCCGTCCGTGGTCAGCCCGGCGGCGCTGCTCCAGGGCCTGAAGAGCGGGCGCATCCACACGGCGGCGTTCGACGGCTTCTACGACTCGGACGTCCCCGAGACGGCGGAGCTGCTGGCGCTGCCCGCATCGAAGCTGCTGGTCACCGGGCACATCGGGTCGCTGACCCATGACGCCCGCGATGCGATGGCCGTCAAGTGCATCCAGTCCATCGTCAACGTGGTGACGGGAGAACAGGACTCCTACGTCGTCAACCGGAGCAGCTGAGCATGGGCTCCACACTCGTCGTCGTCGGAGCGGGCGTCATAGGCTGCGCGGTCGCCGCCGCGGCGAGCGACCTCTTCGACAAGGTCGTGCTCCTGGACGCCCGGCCGGACACCGGGCTGGCGGCGAGCTGGGCGGCCATCGGCGGCATCACACCGCAGAGCGACGACTTCTGCCGCGGCCCGCTGCGGCAGTTCGCCGAAGCGAGCCGGCGGATGTACCCGCAGTGGCTCGCCGGACTGGAGGCCGGATCCGGGATCAAGGTGCCGTTCCTGGACTCCGGGCTCCTCCAGGTGGCCCTGGACCCCGCGGAGCAGCAGCGGGTCCACGAGCAGCTGGTCCCCCAGTGGGTGGAGCAGGGCTTCCGGGTCGAGCAGCTCGATGCACGGACCACGGCGCACGCCGAGCCGCTGCTGTCGCCGGCCGTGCTGTCGGCCGTACGGCTGCCCGGCGAGGGGGCCCTGGAGCCGCGGGTGCTGATGTCCGCCCTGCGCGAGGTACTGCGCAGGGACCCGCGGATCGAGGTCGTGGCCCGGGCCCGGGTGCAAGCCGTCACGCCGGGCGCGCAGGGGGTCGAGGTGCTGCTGGAGGGCGGTGACGTCGTCCGGGGGGACCGGTGCGTGGTGGCCGCGGGGGCGTGGAGCTCCGAGCTCGTGCCCACCCGGCCCGGCGGGCAGTTCCCCGTACGGGGCCAGGCCGCCGAGCTGGTGGTGCCGGGCGGCGGGGGCTACCCGCTGCGCCACCACGTGTACTGCAAGGTCGCCGTGGACGACACCACGGTCTCGTCGTACGTGGTCCCGCGCCACGACGGCCGGGTGGTGGTCGGCGTGACGTACGACCAGGGCCGCTGGGACGAGGAGCCGGAGGACCATGCGACCGAGCGGCTGCTGGCCGCGCTGCAGCTGGTGGTGCCGGCCTCGCGGGACTGGAGGCTGACCGGTTCCTGGGCCGGGATCCGGCCCGGGACGGCCGACGGCTACCCGCTGGTGGGGAACGCCGACTCCGACGGCAGGGTCGTCATGGCGACCGGGCACTTCGGCGTCGGGATCACTCTCGCCCCGATCACGGCGGCTCTGGTACGGAGCATCCTGTCCGGGGCCACGCTGACGGCAGGCCAGGCGGATGCCCTGCGTGTGATGGACCCGCGGCGATTCCTGTGAGGTGCGTACCGAGTGGCGGCAGCAGACCTGAAGGTCATATGGCGTAGCGGGGCGATGCGCTGGGGGCTCCTGGCCGCGGTGGTCCTGCTCCTGTCCCTTCCGCTGTGGGGGCTCCGGCCGTACGGCGAGCAGTTCGACCACGATGCGGCGGGGACTTGGGGGGACTGGGTCAGCGGGGTGGGCCAGGTCGGTGCGGTCACGGCCGCGGTCGGCACCGTCCTGCGCTCCGAGAACCGGGATCGCAGGAGGCAGCGCACCGCCGCGGCCGCGTGGATGACGGTGCTGTCGGACGGCGGTCAGCCGTACTGGGCGGTGCAGGTGGAGAACTCCACCTCCCTGCCGGTGTTCCGGTGGCGGGCGGACAGCCCGGACGGATCGGTGCACCTGTGCCACGAGGACCTCGGGCCGCTGGTCCCCGGCCGGTCGGACTACGAGGTCCCGCTGGCCGTGCAGCCGGACCAGAGCCGGGCGCTCCCGCTGAAGTTCGTATTCGTAGACAGTGATGGACGGTTCTGGAGCCGGTCGGAGCTGGGGGGCATCACCGCCGTCCCCGAGCCCGCGTCATGGCATCCGGCCGGCCCGTGATGGGTGAGGTGATATGACCCCTGAAGAAGGCTCCGGCCCGCAGGGCGCACGCCCGGCGATCCGTCGGATCAACCCGCAGGCGCCCCGCGGGACGGGAGAGCGCGTCCCGGACCAGCCGGGGCCGGCCGGTCCGGGGCCGACCGGTCCGGCTGCACCGGACCCGGCTCCGGCGCCGGCTCCTGCCCCGGCCCCGGAGCCGCGGGAGCTTCCCGTGGAACTGGTCCACTACCTGGGCGCGCTGCGCGCCCTGTCGGCGACCGGCCAGGAGGGCGGGGACGCCGTCGCCTTCCCCGACCGTCCGCTGGACGCGGTCTGGATCCCCCGGGAGGTGCGGGAGATCGACGCCCTGGCCCGGACCGCCCCGCCGGGCGACGAGGACACACCGGGCCTGCCCCTCGACGGCATCGTCCTGCACGGCGCGGGCCGCTCCGTGGTGCTCATCGGGCCGCCGTGCTCCGGGCGCACCTCGATCTGCACGCGCTACGCCTCGCTGCTCGCGGAACGGGCGCTGGACGGCGACGCGGAGGCGCCCGTACCGCTGCTCGTCAACGCCCTCGACGTGCCCGCGCAGGGCGACTTCGCGGCGACCGCCGAGGCCATCACGGACGCCGCCGTGACCCGTTCGGGCATCGGGGTCTACGGCGGCACCGCACGCACCCTGCTGCGGGGCTCGCTCGACCGGGCGTTCCTCTTCGTGGACGGCGTGGAGGACGTGCCCCTGCACGGCCACGAGAGCTCCGACAACTGGTCGCCGCGCACCGTCCTGCAGACCCTGGCGCAGCTCCACGTGCACTACCGGAATCTGCGCGTCCTGGTGACCATCTCGGATTCGAGCTGGTTCTCCGCCGAGTGCGGGAGGGCGCGCGACGTCAGCGCCTACTTCCTTCGGCCGCCCAAGCAGCGCGACCTCGAGAACTACATCACCGGATGGTTCACCGCCTGATGACCCCTCACGAAGGAAAGCTCTCGGAGCGGCTCATCGCCGCGATCCGGGGCGACAGCGCTCTCGCCTCGGCCGCGCGCGTCCCGTACCTGCTACACCTCCTGGTCGTCTCCACGGAGCGCAACCACGAGGTCCCCACGTCCGTCGGGCACTTCTGCCGGCTGGCCTCGGAGGAGTTCCTGCACAAGCGTCCCCGCAGGCGCGCCGCGGCCGCTGCGGAGCCGTGCCTCCTGCGGCCCGGCTACGACACGGAGATCCAGCGGATCATCGAGGAAGTCGGCTTCTCCATCACCTCGTTGAGATCCGCGCAGCCCGGGGCGAACTCCATCTCCGCGGCGGCCGTCCACGAGCCGATCCTGCGGGCGCTGGGCGAGGAGCGCGAGTTCCTCGACGCGTATCCGGCCGTGGTCGACTACGTGCAGTTCCTCAGGAAGGGCCACGGCATACTCGCGGTCGACACGGCCACCCAGCTCTCCTTCAGGGAGAACCTCTTCCGCGACTACTTCGCCGGCTGCGCGCTGGCACGCCGGGACTCGGAGACCATCGTCGGCCTGTGCCGCCATCCCATCTGGCACGCCCCGCTGCGCTACTGGGCCAGCGCCCAGACCACGGCCGAGGGGCACCGCCTGGTCACCGGCACGGCGGCCGAGCTGGCGGGCTCCGCGGAGGAGGCCGGGGACGAGGGGCTGCCGCTGTGGCTGCTCGCCGGCGAGCTGCTCGTGATCCTCGCGGCGGCCCGGCCGAACGCGGAGCCGTCCGGGCTCGTACGGCAGCTGCGGCGCTCGGTCTCGGACTCCGTCGCCGCCGCCCGCGGGGACCGGGGGCAGGATCTGGAGACCCGGGCGCGCGCGGCCACCGTGCAGGCGCAGCTCAATCCGTCCACGTGGGAGGAGAGATCGCGCTCGTTCCTCGCCCGCAGTTGCGTCATACCGGCGGGCGAGTACCCCATCGGCTCCACGACCCCGCTCAACTCGCAGGACGACAAGTACCGGCACATCGACTGGTTCCCGCAGCGCACCGAGACCATCGGCTCCTTCCGGATCTCCACGCTGCCCGTCACCAACCGGGACTACGCGCAGTTCGTCGCCTCGGGCGGGTACCGGGACCTCGACTGCTGGCCGGACGGACCGGCGCGGCTGTGGGTCAGACACGACCCGTCGTTCATCGACGCGCCGGACGGACCGCGCGCCGGGTCGACGGACACCCAGCGGATCCATCTGAGCAAGGAGATGCGGGAGGGCATCGTCGACGAGGAGTCCCTCCAGGAGTACGTGGACCAGCTGCTGCTGCGCCAGGTGCCGCTCTACTGGTGGGACCCCCGCTACAACCAGCCCACCCAGCCGGTCGTCGGGGTCAACTGGTGGGAGGCACTGGCGTACTGCCGCTGGCTGACGAAGCGGCTGCGCGAGCGGAACGTGCTGGACGAGCACAGCTACGCGGACATCCCCACCGAGGCCGAATGGGAGTGCTCCGGCCCGGGCCGGCCGGCGTCCGACCCCTATCCGTGGGGGACCGAGTGGCAGGAGGGCATGGCCCACGTCCGCACGGGGCAGGGCTGGACCCAGCGCTCCGTGCCCGTGGGCATCTTCCCCTGGGCGGCCCGGGAGGGCGGACCCCAGGACATGATCGGCAACGTGTGGGAGTGGACGCGGTCCCTGGCCTGGTCGTACGACGACACCCGGCCCGGCCGTGAGGACCTGCGGGCCCCGGGCGACCGCATCGTCCGCGGGGGCTCCTGGTTCTCCCGCGAACAGCGCGCCCGCATGATCCAGTTCCGCTCGTACGACCCGCCCCAGAACGCCTACGTGGACCTGGGCTTCCGCGTGGCGTTCTACACCCGCTGAGCGAGGCCGCTCAACCCGGCCTCGGCGGCCCCTGTCGTCCGCGTCAGGACGCGGACGACGTGGCCGTCAGGCCCGCCACCACGGATCGGGCCAGGTCGTCCAGGTACTCCGCCGGCACGGCGTCGCGTACGACCACCTGCCGCCAGTAGAGCGGGCCGATCGCCAGGTCCAGCGCCCGGCCCGGGTCCGTTCCCGCCGCGAGTTCGCCCCGGGCCACCGCCTCCGACACGATCCCCTCGGCCATCCGGCGCTCCCCCTCCAGCAGGGCGCCGCGCACCGCGTCCGCGATCTCCGGGTTGCGGGCCGCCTCGACCAGCAGGTCCGGGATCACCGCCGAGGCGACCGGGTGCCGCAGCACGTGCGACATCACCTCGAGCAGGGCCCGTACGTCCCCGTACAGCGATCCCGTCGCCGGCACCGGCAGGCCGTCCACCGCGAAGGCGCCCACCAGGTCCAGCACCAGGTGCAGCTTCGACTTCCAGCGCCGGTAGACGGCCGTCTTGCCGACGCCCGCGCGCCGGGCGATCCCCTCGATGGACATCCGCGAGAACCCGACCGCGGCCAGTTCGTCCAGTACCGCGGCCCGGATCGCCTCGGTCACGTCCTCGCGCAGGACGGCGGCCCCGGCGGGGGCGCGGCGGGCGGGAGCAGGGGCGGGGGCGGCGCCGGCGGCGGGGTCGGTGGTCATGCACAGAGCATAGCCGGGTACGCCGGGACCAGCCCGTCACGACGATACGGTTGCGTTCCGACGCAACGGCCCCTAACCTCGCCGTAGCGACGATACGGAACCGTCCCATCGGCAGCCGACGCCCCGACCCCGTCGAAAGCGACCCTCGTGACCCCCGTGACCGAGACCACCCCGCCCGCCGCGCCCGCTGCGGCTGCGGCCGCCACGCCCGCCTCGCTCGCAGAACTGGCGGCGGCCCACGGCCTGACCCTCAGCGGCGCCCGCCCCCCGCTCCCGAGCTACGTGCGCCAGCTCTGGGGCCGCCGCCACTTCGTGACCGCGTACGCCACCGCCCGGATGCACGCCACGTACAGCACGGCCAGACTCGGCCAGGTCTGGCACCTGGTGACCCCGCTGCTCAACGCGGCCGTCTACTACTTCATCTTCGGCATCGTCATGAACGCCAGCCACGGCGTGCCGGACTACATCCCGTTCCTGATCACCGGCGTCTTCGTCTGGGACTTCATCGGCAGCTCCATCAACGCCTCGACCCGCGCCGTGCACAGCAACCTCGGCCTGGTCCGCGCCCTGCACTTCCCGCGCGCCAGCCTGCCGCTGTCCACCGTCGTCCAGCTCTTCCAGCAGCTGCTCGTCACCATGGGCGCCCTCGTCCTGCTCCTGCTCGCCTGCGGCCAGACACCGACCCCCAGGTGGCTGCTGGCCGCGCCCACCCTGCTCCTGATGGCCGTCTTCTGCGCCGGCGTCGCCATGGTCATGGCCCGCATCGGCAGCAAGAGCCCGGACGTCAGCCAGCTGATGCCGTTCGTCCTGCGCACGTGGATGTACTCCTCCGGGGTCATGTGGTCGATCGACCAGATGCTCCGGAAGGACCACTTCGCGCACTGGGTCACCGTCGTGCTCAAGACCAACCCGGCGGCCGTCTACATCGACCTGATGCGCTACGCGCTGATCGACAGCTTCGACCCGCACGCGCTCCCGCACCACGTATGGGCGATCGCCGTCGGCTGGGCCCTGCTCGCGGGCGTCGGCGGATTCATCTACTTCTGGAAGGCTGAGGAGGAGTACGGCCGTGGCTGACACCGCAACCGCACCCGCACACCGCGCACCGTCCGTGGCGGCGCCCGACACCCGCGTGCCCACCGTCATCGCCGACGAGGTCCACGTCGTCTACAAGGTGCACGGGGCCGGCGCCCGCAAGGGCGGCGCCACCGCCGCCCTCAGCCGGATCTTCTCCCGCAAGCCCGCCCCGGGCATCCGCGAGGTGCACGCCGTCAAGGGCGTCAGCTTCGTCGCGTACAAGGGCGAGGCCATCGGCCTGATCGGCTCCAACGGCTCGGGCAAGTCCACGCTGCTGTCCGCGATCGCCGGCCTCCAGCCCGTGGCGCGCGGCAGGATCTACTCCCACGGCCAGCCCTCGCTCCTCGGCGTGAACGCCGCCCTGATGAACGACCTCACCGGCGAGCGCAACGTGGTCCTCGGCGGCCTCGCGATGGGCATGTCCAGGCAGCAGGTCCGCGAGCGCTACCAGGGCATCGTCGACTTCTCCGGCATCAACGAGAAGGGCGACTTCATCTCCCTGCCCATGCGCACCTACTCCTCCGGGATGGGCGCCCGGCTGCGCTTCTCCATCGCCGCCGCCAAGGACCACGACGTCCTGATGATCGACGAGGCCCTCGCCACCGGCGACGCCGCCTTCCAGCGCCGCAGCCAGGCCCGCATCGAGGAGCTCCGCGAGCACGCCGGCACCGTCTTCCTCGTCAGCCACGGCATCGGCACGGTCCGCGAGACCTGCGACCGGGCGATCTGGCTGGAGGCCGGCGTCCTGCGCATGGACGGCCCCTCCGCCGAGGTCTGCGACGCGTACGAGGAGTTCACCTCGGGCCGCTGAAGCCCGGACCGTCCTACGGGAAACGGGCGGCCCCGGGACCATCAGGTCCCGGGGCCGCCCGTTCGGCCGCCCAGGCGGAGCGCAGCGACTAGGCGTGGGTGCGCAGCAGCGAGCGCATCGTCCGCATCGCCACGGACAGGTTCGCCAGGTCGAAGTCGTCCGATCCCCGGATCTCGTCCAGGGTCGTCCGGGCCCGGCTGATGATCGCCGCGTTCTTCTCCTCCCACGCCTTGAAGCGCTCCTCGGGAGTCGAGTCGCCGTTGCCCACCGCCAGCACGTCGGCGGTCAGCGCGGCGTGCGCCGCGAACAGGTCCTCGCGGATGGAGGCGCGGGCCATGGACTGCCAGCGGTCGGCCCGCGGCAGCTCGATGATCCGGTCCATCAGCTGCGTGATGTCCAGGCGGTCGGCGAGGTCGTAGTACACCTCGGCGACACCCAGCGGGTCGACGCCGGTGCGGTCCGAGATCGCGACGATGTCCAGCGTCGGGAAGGCCGAGGAGAACCCGGCGACCTTGGCCGCCAGCTCCTCCGGCACGCCCTCGCCGATCAGCTCGTCCATGATCGACTGGTACCACTCGAGGTCGGCGCCGCGCACCAGCTTGGGCAGCTCGGCCCAGACCTGGCTCACCCGGTCACCGAAGAGCTCGATGGTCTCGGTGATCTGGAGCGGCTGCGGCCGGTTGTTCAGCAGCCAGCGGGTACCGCGCTCGACCAGGCGCCGCGAGTGCAGCCGCACCCGGGTCAGGACGTCGGCCGCGACCTTGTTGTCCAGCGCCTCGACCGCGTCCCAGACATCGGCCAGGCCGAAGATCTCGCGGGCCGAGAGCTGCGCCCGGACGATCTCCTCCGTGGAGGCCCCGGTCTCCTCGCGCAGCCGGTGCAGGAAGGTCGAACCGCCGGTGTTGACGGTGTCGTTGACCAGCAGCGTCGTGATGATCTCGCGGCGCAGGGCGTGCGTGTCGATCTGCTCGGGGAACTTCCCGCGCAGGGCGGCCGGGAAGTACGCGTGCAGCAGGCGGCGCAGGTACGGGTCGTCCGGCAGCTCGGTGGCGATGAGCTCGTCCGCCACCGTGATCTTGGTGTAGGCGAACAGGACGGCCAGCTCCGGCTGGGTCAGGCCCTTGCCGTTGTTCAGGAGCTCGCGGATCTGCCGTTCGGTGGGCAGGAACTCCAGGCTCCGGTCCAGCCGTCCGGCCGACTCCAGGCGGCGCATGAAGCGCTGCTGGGCGTGCAGCAGGCTGGGGGCCTGGGCGATGCCGTTGGCGAGGGCCACGTTCTGCGCGTAGTTGTTGCGCAGCACCAGGTGGCCGACCTCGTCGGTCATCTCCGCCAGCAGCTTGTTGCGCTGCTTGACGGTCATGTCCCCGTCCGTGACCACCGCGTTGAGCAGGATCTTGATGTTCACCTCGTGGTCGGAGGTGTCCACGCCCGCGCTGTTGTCGATGGCGTCGGTGTTGACCTTGCCGCCCTCGCCGCCGGCGCCGATCCGGGCGAACTCGATCCGGCCGAGCTGGGTCAGGCCCAGGTTGCCGCCCTCGCCGATGACCTTGGCCCGGACGTCCCCGCCGTTGACGCGGATGGCGTCGTTGGCCTTGTCGCCGACGTCCATGTGCGTCTCGGTCGACGCCTTGACGTACGTACCGATGCCGCCGTTCCACAGCAGGTCCACGGGGGACTGCAGGATCGCCTGCATCAGGTCGGCCGGGGTCATCTTGGTGACGCCGGCCTCGATCC
Source organism: Streptomyces sp. NPDC032745 (assembly GCF_055579465.1). Lineage (NCBI taxonomy): Bacteria > Bacillati > Actinomycetota > Actinomycetes > Kitasatosporales > Streptomycetaceae > Streptomyces > Streptomyces sp. NPDC032745. Next base: position 593,899 of record NZ_JBVING010000004.1, read on the forward strand.
CGAGGGCCTCGCGGACGTGCGCGTTGACCGGGATGGACTTCGCCGAGCGCGGGTGGATGCCGCCGCCCGCGGAGAGCAGCTCCGTCTTGTAGTCGGCCCACGAGGAGCGCGGCAGCTCGAACAGGCGCCGGCGCTCGGCGTACGAGGTCGCCGCGTCCGGGGTCGGGTCGAGGAAGATGTGCCGGTGGTCGAAGGCGGCGACCAGGCGGATGTGCTCGGAGAGCAGCATGCCGTTGCCGAACACGTCGCCGGACATGTCGCCGACGCCGACGACCGTGAAGTCCTCGGTCTGGGTGTCGTGGCCCAGCTCGCGGAAGTGCCGCTTGACGGACTCCCAGGCGCCGCGGGCGGTGATGCCCATGCCCTTGTGGTCGTAGCCGGCCGAGCCGCCCGAAGCGAACGCGTCGCCCAGCCAGAAGCCGTACGCATCGGCGACGCCGTTGGCGATGTCGGAGAAGGTCGCGGTGCCCTTGTCGGCGGCGACGACGAGGTAGGTGTCGTCCTCGTCGTGGCGGACCACGCCGTTCGGCGGCACGACCACGCCGCCGACCATGTTGTCGGTGATGTCGAGCAGCGCCGAGATGAAGATCTTGTACGAGGCGATGCCCTCGGCGAGCCACGCGTCACGGTCCACCGACGGGTCCGGCAGGTTCTTGGCGACGAAGCCGCCCTTGGCGCCGACCGGCACGATGACGGTGTTCTTGACCATCTGCGCCTTGACCAGGCCGAGGATCTCCGTACGGAAGTCCTCGCGGCGGTCGGACCAGCGCAGGCCGCCTCGGGCGACCTTGCCGAAGCGCAGGTGGACGCCCTCGACGCGCGGGGAGTACACCCAGATCTCGTAGGCCGGGCGCGGAGCGGGGAGCTCCGGGATGGCCTGCGGGTCGAACTTCATCGACACGTACGCGTGCTGCTCGCCCGCGTCGTTGAGCTGGAAGAAGTTGGTGCGCAGGGTCGCGTTGATCAGCGTGAGGAACGACCGCAGGATCCGGTCCTCGTCCAGCGAGGCGACCTGGTCCAGGGCCCCGGCCAGTTCCTCCAGCATGGCGTCGATGAGCTCGGTGCCGGCGGACTGGCGGCCGGGCGAAAGCCGGGCCTCGAAGAGCGAGACCAGCAGCCGGGTCGTGTGGACGTTGTTGCGGAGGGTGTCCTCCATGTAGTCCTGGCTGAAGTTCACGCCGGCCTGGCGCAGGTACTTGGCGTACGCGCGCAGCACCACGGCCTGGCGCCAGGTGAGCCCGGCGCTCAGCACCAGGGTGTTGAAGTTGTCGTTCTCGGCGTCGCCCTGCCAGACCGCGGAGAAGGCGTCCTGGAAGCGCTCGCGGGCGTCGTCGCCGAGGTACGTGTCGCCGTTGCCGGCGGGCAGCGGCATCCGCAGGCCGAAGTCGTAGATCCACGCGTTGGTGCGGTCGCTGCAGCGCAGCTCGTACGGGCGCTCGTCGGTGACCTCGACGCCCAGGCGCTGGAGCACGGGCAGGACCGCGGACAGCGAGACCTGCTCACCGGTGCGGTAGATCTTGAACCGGCGCTCGCCGGGGGCCGCGCCGACCGGCTCGTACAGCGAGAGGGCGAACTCCCGGTCGCTGGCGGAGAGCCGCTCGAGGTGGCAGAGGTCGGCCACGGCCGCGCGCGGCTTGTGGTCGGCCTTGTAGCCCTCGGGGAAGGAGGTGCCGTACTTGCGCAGCAGCTCGGCGGCGCGCTCCTCGCCAACCTCGGCGACCAGGGCCTCGCCGAAGCCGTCGGCCCAGGAGCGGGCGGCCTCGACCAGGCGGGTCTCCAGGCGCTCGACGTCGGCGTCGGTCAGCGCGGGCAGCTCGGTGCCCTGCGGGACGCGGACGACGAAGTGGATGCGGGAGAGGATCGACTCGGTGTTCCAGGCGGTGAAGTCGACGTTGGTGCCGCCGAGCTCCTCCTTCAGGATGTCCATGAGGCGCAGCCGGACGCCGGTGGTGAACCGGTCGCGCGGCAGGTAGACGAGCGCCGAGTAGTAGCGTCCGTACTCGTCCTGGCGCAGGTACAGCCGCAGCCGGCGGCGCTCCTGGAGGTACAGGACGGAGGTGGCGATCTCGCGGAGCTTGTCGACCGGGGTCTGGAACAGCTCGTCGCGCGGGTAGGTCTCCAGGATCTGCAGCAGGTCGCGGCCGTCGTGGCTGCTCGGCGAGAAGCCGGCGCCTTCGAGGACCTCGGCGACCTTGCGGCGGATGACCGGGACGCGTCGCACGGACTCGGTGTACGCGGCGGAGGAGAACAGGCCGAGGAAGCGGCGCTCGCCCACGACGTTGCCCTCGGCGTCGAACCTCTTCACGCCGACGTAGTCGAGGTACGAGGGGCGGTGCACGGTGGAGCGGCTGTTGGCCTTGGTCAGCACCAGCAGGCGGTGCTCGCGGGCCTTGGCGCGGGCGTCGGCCGGCAGCCGGTTGAAGGACGGCGAGACCGGGTGGCCGTCGTCCTTGCCGCTGTGGTGCGGGTCGGAGCGCAGGATGCCGAGGCCGGTGCCGGGGACGGCGGCCAGCGAGTCGCCGTCGACCAGGTTGTACTCGCGGTAGCCGAGGAAGGTGAAGTGGTCGTCGGAGAGCCAGCGCAGCAGCTCACGGGCCTCTTCGAGCTCGTACTCGCGCAGGTCCGGGGCGACCGGCTCGTCGGGCAGGCCGTCGGCGATGCGCAGCGCGGCGTCGCGCATCTTCTCCCAGTCCTCGACGGCCTCGCGCACGTCGGACAGGACACGCTTGAGGTCGTCGTTGATCTGCTTGAGGTCGGCGCGGTCGGTCTCGCGGTCGATCTCGACGTGGATCCAGGACTCGACGAGGGAGTCGTGGGGGCGCGCGGTCTTGGGGCCGTGCGCGTCGCAGTCGGAACCGAGGATCTCGATCAGCTTGCCGGTGACGTCACGGCGGACGACGACCTGGGGGTGGATCACGACGTGGATGCCGCGGCTCTGCCGGGACAGCTCGTTCGTCACGGAGTCCACGAGGAACGGCATGTCGTCGGTGACGACCTCGACGACCGAGTGGCTGGACGTCCAGCCGTTCTCCTCGACCGTGGGGGTGTGCACGCGCACGTTCGCGGTGCCCTGCGGCCGGTTCTCGGCGAGACGGTAGTGCGAGAGCGCCGCTCCGAACACGTCGACCGGGTCCCGGTCGAGGAGGTCCTCCGGGGCGGTGTGCAGGTAGTAGCGCTGGAGGTAGGAGAGAGTGGTGTCCCGGTCGGGGCGCTCTCTCTGCTCGGACCCAGTCGGAAGTAGCCCCCCGGCCGGGCTGTGCTCAGCTACCCGGGCCGCCCGCGCGAGCAGCTCGGCCTTTGCTTCGTCCAGCTTGGTCTGCATGTCCTCTGGCTCCTGTCGCGCGCCATTGCGTGACGTAGGTGAAGGAAGGAATGGCATGGCGCCGCGACGCGGGGTGACCGCTGGGGATCGGCGCTCTGCCGTGATGAGAGGCGACCGGGAAGGAACTGGCCATGATCGGCTGCGGTTCCCGGCAGCAGGGATCAGCGAAGGCCCGGGCACGGTCGTGCGCCGGGCGCTGGCCGGAGGCGTCAATGCCCCCGATGACTATCGCGCTGATCACGGGTACCAGGCTATCTCGCCGGACCCCCTGTCCGTCACGCACTGGATCTGTACAAAAGCAGGTCCCGAACTTTGACGTTGTGCGCAGTGACGGGGGCATATTCTGGGCGTACTTATTCAGCCAGTCGGCGAGCAGCGGATACGGCTTCGGCCAGCGTGTCGACGACGGCGACACCCGCCGATTCCAGACTGCGCCGGCTGTGCGAACCGCCCGTGTAGAGGACGGCTCTCGCACCCACGTGCGCAGCGGCCATGGCATCGTCCACTGCGTCCCCGATGAGGACCGTACGGCCGGCGGTCACGCCCGTCTCCTCCAGGGCCGCCAAATGGCGTACGAGATGTCCTGCCTTGCTGGTGTGCGAGGGGCCGGTCCGGCCGTCGACGCGCAGGAAGTGCCGGTCGATGCCGTGCGCCTGCACGAGCGGTACGAGCTTCTCGTGGGGCGCGAGGGAGAGCAGGGATTGCGTGAGCCCTTCGGCCTGCCAGTCCTGCAGGAGCTCGCGGGCCCCCTCGGTGAGCCCGGCGGCGTCCGCGGCGGCCCAGTAGTGCCGGTGGAAGGTGGCGTCCATGACCTCCCACTCGGCGTCGGTGGGCAGCCGCCCCATCAGCCGCTCGTAGAACTTCGGCACGGGTACGACGTACAGCTCGCGGTAGCGCTCCAGCGTGATCGGCGCGAAGCCGAACTCGGCGAAGGAGGCGTTGGTGGCGGCGATCACGGCGTCGATGTCGTGCAGCAGCGTGCCGTTCCAGTCCCAGACTATGTGGACCGGGGCGGCGGGGGTGGTGGCGGGGGCGGTCATTTCAGCAGCCCCGGGATCTCCTGGACGCCGAACCACAGCAGCTCGTGGTCCTCGGCGCCGTCCACGGTGAACTGCGCGGCGTCGTCCCCGCCGTCGGCGGCCTCCAGGGCAGCGGCGGCGGCCGTCACGTCGCCCAGTGCGTCATCGGCGTCCACGTGCACGGCGGCGGCCACGGAGAGGCGTACGGCCGCGGCGAGGGTCACCCGCCCGAGGGCGGCCTCGTCGGCCCCGGGGGCCGCGGTGGCGGCCTTGTCGTCCACGTCGACGGCGACGACGACCCGCTTGCGCGGGGCGCTCGCGTCCTCGGCGAGCATCCGCAGCGAGGCCGCGGCGGCCCGGCCGAGGGCGGCGTACTCCAGCTCCTCCAGGTCGTCCGACACGTACCACTCCCGCAGGCCGGGCGTGACGGCGTACGCACGCAGCGGGGCGGGGCCCAGCTCACCCGCCTTGTGCGCCTCGGCGAGCCCGGGGAGGGTCAGGGGGACGTACAAGCGCATGGCCGGCTGCTTTCGGTAGTCGGAAACGCCCTCAGGATACGACTTGGCCGAACTCCGCCGGGTGACGGCGCCGGTCCCCCTTCGGACTCCCGTCCGCCGCCCGGATTCCGTCCACCGCGCGCCGCCCGGAGGCGCGGGGACCGGCCGGGGACCGCGCGGCGCCCACCCGGATAGGTGAACGGGTCCCGGCCCGTGCGGCCGGCGCGGACGCCGTTGCGGAGCGTGGTCACGGACCGTAGAAGTCCCATAACAAGTTACCGCCCGGTACCGCTCCGGGCCCGGACTTCTCGGGGACGACCGCCATGACCAGGACCAGGAACACCACCCGGCCCCCCGGCCGCCAGGACCAGCGCCGCCCCCGCAGCCCGCGGGGCCCGCACGACTGGTTCGCCGAGCGGCTGCTGGCGGTGGTCAGCGGCCAGCGGCCGGTCCACTCGCTGTTGGGCCACACGGTCGGCCCGGCCTACGACCAGCTGGTCACGCTGGCCCCCACGGCCGCTTCCCCCCGCACGTCGGGCTGGGGAGACCCCACGCGGGACCGGCTCCGCCCGGTCCTGCGCCACTGCGGCCGCTTCCACCCGGGCCCGGGCGTGATCGAGGCCTTCGCCCGCATCGCGACGGGCGACCGCGTCTCGGCCATGGCGTTCCGCCTGGAACAGGGCCCGGACCTCCGCTGGCGCTGCGCAGCCATCGAAATGGGCCCCCTCCCGTGACCGGGAAAAGCCGGCGGGGCCGGACACCCTGTGGTGTCCGGCCCCGCCGGGGGTGCCCGTACGGGCAGGGGTTACTTCTTGCGGCGGCGGCCGCCCGCGGCCTTCTGGGCCTTGCGGCGCTCGGCCCGGGTCATCCCGTCGCCCGCCTCGTCGGCGTCGAAGTCGCCCTCGACGACCCCGCCCTCACCGTCCACCGTCGGCGCCGAGAAGTGCAGCCGGTCCGGCCGCTGCGGGGCGTCGAGCCCCTTGGCCCGGATCTCCGGCTTCGTCAGCGACGGCGCCGCGTCCTGCACCGGAAGCTCCTCGACCTGCTGCTCGACCTGGACCTCCAGGTTGAACAGGTAGCCGACGGACTCCTCCTTGATGCCCTCCATCATGGCGTTGAACATGTCGAAGCCCTCGCGCTGGTACTCGACCAGCGGGTCCTTCTGGGCCATCGCCCGCAGGCCGATGCCCTCCTGCAGGTAGTCCATCTCGTACAGGTGCTCACGCCACTTGCGGTCCAGCACCGACAGGACCACGCGCCGCTCCAGCTCGCGCATGATGTCCGAGCCCAGCGCCTTCTCGCGCGCCTCGTACTGCTCGTGGATGTCGTCCTTGACGGACTCCGCGATGAACTCGGCGGTGATGCCCGCGCGGTCGCCCGCCGCGTCCTCGAGCTCGGTGACCGTGACCTTGATCGGGTAGAGCTGCTTGAAGGCGCCCCACAGCCGGTCCAGGTCCCACTCCTCGGCGAAGCCCTCGACCGTCTCGGCCGCGATGTACGCGTCGATCGTGTCGTCCATGAAGAAGCGCACCTGCTCGTGCAGGTCCTCGCCCTCCAGGACGCGGCGGCGCTCGCCGTAGATGACCTCGCGCTGGCTGTTGAGGACCTCGTCGTACTTCAGGACGTTCTTGCGCGTCTCGAAGTTCTGGGTCTCGACCTGCGACTGGGCCGACGCGATCGCGCGCGTCACCATCTTGTTCTCGATCGGCACGTCGTCCGGCACGTTCGCCATCGACATGACCCGCTCGACCATCTGCGCCTTGAACAGGCGCATCAGGTCGTCGCCCAGCGACAGGTAGAAGCGGGACTCGCCCGGGTCGCCCTGACGGCCGGAGCGGCCGCGCAGCTGGTTGTCGATACGGCGCGACTCGTGCCGCTCGGTGCCCAGCACGTACAGCCCGCCGAGCGACTTGACCTCTTCGAACTCGGCCTTCACGGCCGCTTCGGCGCGCTTGAGCGCGGAGGGCAGGGCGTGCGCCCACTCCTCGATGTGCTCTTCCGGGTCCAGGCCCTGCTGGCGCAGCTCCGCCTCGGCCAGGTCGTCCGGGTTGCCGCCGAGCTTGATGTCGGTACCGCGGCCGGCCATGTTCGTGGCGACCGTCACGGCGCCGCGGCGGCCGGCCTGGGCGACGATCGAGGCCTCGCGCTCGTGCTGCTTCGCGTTGAGCACCTCGTGCGGGATGCCCCGCTTGGAGAGCTGCTGCGAGAGGTACTCGGACTTCTCGACCGAGGTGGTGCCGACCAGGATCGGCTGGCCCTTCTCGTGCTTCTCCGCGATGTCGTCGACGACGGCGGCGAACTTCGCGACCTCGGTCCGGTAGATCAGGTCCGGCTGGTCCTTGCGGACCATGTCGCGGTTGGTCGGGATCGGGACGACACCGAGCTTGTAGATCTGGTGGAACTCGGCGGCCTCGGTCATGGCCGTACCGGTCATGCCCGACAGCTTGCTGTACAGGCGGAAGAAGTTCTGCAGGGTGATCGTGGCGAGGGTCTGGTTCTCGTCCTTGATGTCCACCCCTTCCTTCGCCTCGATCGCCTGGTGCATGCCCTCGTTGTAGCGGCGGCCGGCGAGGATACGGCCGGTGTGCTCGTCGACGATCATGACTTCGCCGTCGATGACGACGTAGTCCTTGTCCTTCTTGAACAGTTCCTTCGCCTTGATGGCGTTGTTCAGGTAGCCGACGAGCGGGGTGTTCACCGACTCGTAGAGGTTCTCGATGCCGAGCCAGTCCTCGACCTTGGCGACACCGGCCTCGTGGATGCCGACGGTGCGCTTCTTCTCGTCGACCTCGTAGTCGCCGGTCTCCTCGATGCCCTTGAGCGGCTGGCCGGCCTCGCCCTTGGTGAGGCGGGTGACCAGCTTCGCGAAGTCGGCGTACCACTTCGTGGCCTGGTCGGCCGGGCCGGAGATGATCAGCGGGGTGCGGGCCTCGTCGACCAGGATCGAGTCGACCTCGTCGACCACGGCGAAGTTGTGGCCGCGCTGCACCAGCTCGTCCGCCGACCACGCCATGTTGTCGCGCAGGTAGTCGAAGCCGAACTCGTTGTTCGTTCCGTACGTGATGTCGTTGTTGTACTGCTCCCGGCGCTGGGCCGGCGACATGTTCGCCAGGATGCAGCCGACCTCGAGGCCGAGGAACTTGTGCACCCGGCCCATCATCTCGGAGTCGCGCTCGGCGAGGTAGTCGTTCACCGTGATCAGGTGGACGCCCTTGCCGGACAGCGCGTTCAGGTACGCGGGGAGCGTGCCGACGAGGGTCTTGCCCTCACCGGTCTTCATCTCGGCGACGTAGCCGAGGTGAAGCGCGGCACCGCCCATGATCTGGACGTCGTAGTGCCGCTGGCCGAGGACGCGCTTGGCGGCCTCGCGGACGGTCGCGAAGGCCTCGGGCAGCAGGTCGTCCAGGCTCTCGCCGTCCTGGTAGCGCTGCTTGTACTCGTCCGTGAGCGCACGCAACTCGGCGTCGGAGAGGTTGACGAAGTCCTCTTCGATGGAGTTGACCTGGTCCGCGATGCGGTGCAGTTTGCGCAGGATCTTGCCTTCGCCTGCACGCATGAGCTTGTTGAAGACGGACACCGAGGTTTGTCTCCTTGCCGGTCGGGCCTGGGCACTGTACGTACCACGGGCACGGCAGGTGGGACCCACCGCAACGGCCATCGTAAGCGAGGACGTGCCCGCGTCGGGAGGTCCGCCGTTCCCGTGAGGGCACGGGTGCCCGGATTGAGAACGTCCGGGGTACACGGAAGGTGCCGCATCCCTCGGGGGATTCCCGGAAAGTGTTCGCTCCGGCCACCCCGGCGGCAGCAGAATCCGTCCATGGAGCCCATCACACTCACCACGGACCGGCTGGTATTGCGGCCTTTCGTCCCGGCCGACGAGGACGAGGTCTACACGGCGGCGCAGGACCCGGACATCCAGCGCTGGACCCTGGTCCCCTCCCCCTACGAGCGCGCGCACGCGCACGCCTTCGTGAACGAGCTCGTGCCGAACGGCTGGCGCGAGGACACGGGCTACCCCTTCGCCGTCCGCCTCGGGGCCGGGGGCCCGCTGGTCGCGGCCGTCGGCGTGCATGTGCACGGCGCCGAGTCGTACGAGATCGGCTACTGGGCGGTGAAGGAACACCGCGGCCAGGGCTACATGACCGAGGCCGTGAGGGCCGTCGCCCGCTGGGCCTTCACCGCGCTCGGCGTCACACGGCTGGAATGGCGCGCCGAGCTGGGCAACGCCGGCTCGAAGGCCGTGGCCGAGAAGGCCGGCTTCCAGGTCGAGGGGATTCTGCGGGCCGGCATCGAGCAGCGGGGCACCTCCCGCGACTGCTGGGTCGGCGCCCTGCTCCCCTCCGACCTCGGCCTGCCCTCCCGGCTGCCCTACCTGCCCGCTGTCAGTGGCACGGCCTAGGCTCGCGGCATGACCGAGACCGTGCTCGCCCTGTCCGCCGACGACGCGCGTCGGATCGCCCTGCGCGCGCAGGGGTTCCTCGGGGCGCCCGACCGCCGGGGTGGGGTGCGGGGGGTGCTGCGCCACCTGGGCGCCGTCCAGCTGGACACGATCTCCGTACTGGCCCGCTCGCACGAGCTGATCCCGTACGCACGGCTGGGCGCGGTGGGCCGGGACACCGTGGAGAAGGCGTACTGGTCGGACCGCCACGCCTTCGAGTACTGGTCGCACGCGGCCTGCATCCTGCCGATCGAGGAGTGGCCGCACTTCGCGTTCCGGCGCCGGGCCCGCCGGGCCCGCGGCCACCGCTGGCACGTCCTCCAGGACAAGGAGCGCTCGACGCAGGCGGTCCTGGACCGGCTCAAGGCCGACGGGCCGCTGACCTCGACCGAGCTGGGCGGCGCCAAGAACGGCGGCGAGTGGTTCGAGTGGTCCGAGACCAAGATCGCGGTGGAGTGGCTGCTGGACACCGGTGAGGTGGTCTGCTCCGAGCGCCGCGGCTGGAAGCGGGTCTACGACCTGCCCGAGCGGGCGGTCCCGGACGCGCTGCTCCACGACGACATGGACGACGCCGAGTGCCTGCGCCGGCTCGTCGCCCTGGCCGGGCGCTCCCTCGGCGTCGGCACCCGCGCCGACATCGCGGACTACCACCGCCTCAAGGGCGAGCAGGTCGACGCGGTGATCGCCGACTCGGGCCTGGTCCCGGTCGAGGTCGAGGGCTGGGGCAGGCCGGCCTGGGCCGACCCCGCCGCGCTGGCGACGGCTCCCCGGGGGCGCCACCGCACCACCCTGCTGTCCCCGTTCGACTCGCTCGTCTGGGACCGGCCCCGCACCGAGCGGATCTTCGGCTTCACGCACCGGCTGGAGGCGTACGTCCCCAAGCCGAAGCGGATACACGGCTACTTCGCGATGCCGCTGCTGGCCGGCGGACGGCTCCAGGGCCGCGTCGACCCGGCCCGCGAGGGCGGCACACTGGTGGCCCGGCAGCTCTCCCTGACCACCCTCAAGGCGGCCCGCCCCATGGCGGAGGCGCTGCGCGAGGCGGCCGGCTGGGTCGGCTGCGACGCCGTACGCATCGAGCGCGCGGGCTCTGCCGAGGAGGCGGCCGCCGTCACCGCGGAGCTGGCCGCCCTCTGAACCAGGAGCGGATCCCTGCAGAGCCCGGGCGGGTCCCTGCAGAGCCCGGCAGGTCCCTGCAGAGCCCGGCGGATGTCAGCGGATCTCAGCGGATCTCAGCGGATCTCGAGGATCTTCTCCCGCATCGCGTAGACCACGGCCTCCATCCTGGAGTGCAGCTGGAGCTTCTCCAGGATGTTGCGGACGTGGTTCTTGACGGTGTTCTCGGAGATGAACAACTGCTTCGCGATGTCGCGGTTGTTCATTCCGGTCGCCACCAGCTTCAGCACCTCCAGCTCGCGGTCCGTCAGCCTCGGCGCTGGCACCAGCCGCCGCTCGTCCGTCCGCTGGATCATCGACTTGAACTCCGTCAGGAGCTTCGAGGCCATCGACGGGCTGATCTGCGACTGCCCGTCGGCCACCGCGCGGATCGCCGTAGCCACCTCGTCGGTCGAGATCTCCTTCAGGAGGTACCCGGTGGCGCCCGCCTTGATCGCGTCGTAGAGGTCCGCCTCCTCGTCGCTGATCGTCAGCATGATGATCTTCGCGGAGGGAGCCACCTCCTTGATCGAGGTGCACGCCTCGATACCGCCGCGCCGGGGCATCCGCACGTCCATCAGCACGATGTCCGGCAGCAGGTCCGCCGCCTTGTCCACCGCCTCCGCGCCGTCCCCCGCCTCACCGACGACCTGGATGTCCTCCTCCTGCGCGAGGACGATCTCCAGCCCGCGCCGGAACAGGGCGTGGTCGTCGACGACGAGCACCCGGATCGGCTCGCCGCCCTCATCACCGCGCACCGGCCCGAAGCTGTCCGCCATCGTTCCTCCCCCTGCATGTACCGAGCTGCCGAGTCAACCGGACGGCAATGCGCGCCGGTTGACTGCCCGCCATGATTCCATGCCCGCGCCACTCGGCGGGGAGCCTGCGACGGCCACCTGGCGCATACGAGTCATACAGAGGCCCCCGGAGACGCTGCTGCATCCCCGGGGGCACTTCACCGGAATTCAGGCCGCGGCGTCAGCCGCCGAGCGCCCCGCCCGCGCCGGAGCCGGGCTCACCCGAGCTGGAGGCCTGGTCGGAGTTGAGGTGGATCACGCCGTAGTCATAGCCGTGACGCCGGTAGACGACGCTGGGCATCTTGGTGTCGGAGTCGACGAACAGATAGAAGTCGTGGCCGACCAGTTCCATTTCGTACAGAGCCTGGTCGAGCGGCATGGGTGCGGCCGAGTGCGTCTTCTCGCGGACGATGAGCGGGCCTTCGCCCTGTACTTCCAGCGATCCGATCCGGGTGGTCGGGATCGCGTCCGCCGCCTCCTCCGTGACCGGCTGGCCGCTCCCGTTCAGCCGGGCGACGCCGGGAACCACGTCGGCGACCTCGGCCGCCGAGAGCCGGCCGTTGCCACGGCGGGTGTAGCGCTTGTCGTGCTGCTTGCGCAGCCGGGCCTCCAGCTTGTCCTGTGCCAGGTCGAGCGCCGCATACGGGTCTGCTGCAGCCGCCTCGGCACGGATCACCGGGCCTCGCGAATGCAGGGTGATCTCCACGCGGTCGGAACGGTCGGCCTGGCGCGGGTTGTGCTCCTTGGACACCTCGACGTCCAAGCTGATCACCTTGGCGTCGAGCTTCTGGATCCGCTCCGGATTCAGCTTCTCGGCCACGTGCTTGCGGAACCGCTCGGGCACCTCGGTCTTGCGGCCCTTGACGACGATGTCCACGCAGAACTCCGTTCCCGGATAGCTCCGCCTCATGGGGCGAAGCGTCTCCCTTTCGCACCAGGCCCCGGTGAACACCGGAGCCTCGGACTTGGCGACTTTCACCTCCTCCTCCCCCATCGGCAAGATCTACACCCCACCGACTTCGGAGTCGAGAGACAGCCTCTGACACGAAGATTCAGAAACGACGAAACGTGCGATCCGATGCGTGGAGCCAGGACTCGCCAGTTCCTTACAACCGAACATATCTCTCCATGCCGGTTGTCGGCACCCGCTACCGGAACGTACCTCCGTTCAGGTGGCTACTCCCTCTTACTGCCTGCAACGATGCGCCTTCCCCGAGAGTTCCAAATCTATTCACAAGAACGTTGGTCTGTACGGGTTGTCGACCGGATTCGTACGAAGGATTCCGCCGGAGCCGCCACCACGGCCGCCCCCGCCACCGCTCCGGCCGGCGCTCCGGGCGACGCCGCCCGCACCGCCCGGGCCGCCTCCGCGAGCGTGGCTCCAGTGGTGATCACGTCGTCCACCAGCACGATCCGCGCACCGGCCGGCAGCCGCACCGCTCCCCCGCGGCACACCCCGAGGGCCCCCGCGAGGTTCTCCCGCCGCTCCCGGGCCCCCAGGCCCGCCTGATCGGCCACCGGCCGGACATGGCGCAGTAGCGGCGCCACCCGCGCGGGAACACCGGCCCGCCGCAGCCGTGCCGAGGCCGCCAGGGCGATCCTGCGCGCCGGATCGTGCCCGCGCGCCCGCACCTGCCGCCGCGCCGACGGCACCGGGACGAGCACCAGCTCCTCCCCCGCCGCCCACGCCCCGCCCCCGCGGGCGCGCACACCGAGGCACCCGCGGACGGCCGCCGCCAGGGCAGCGCCGAGCGGCCCGGCCAGCGGCAGCACCCCGCGCTCCTTGTGCGCCAGTACGGCCTCCCGTACGGCGTCCTCGTACGCGGCGGCCGCATACACCACGGGCAGGCCCGCAGGTCCCGGAGACGGCCGTACACACCCCGCCGCGGCCCCGCTCAGCGACTGCGCGCAGCCCGCGCACAGCAGCGCGCGGGCAGCCCCGCAGCCGGTGCAGTCGACCGGCAGGACCAGCCCGGCGAGCTCCTGCCACCACCCCCGCATACCCACCACTGTGCCGGGCCGGCCGGGCACCCCGCCACCCCTGTGGACAACCGGGGCCGGAGCACGAAAGCGCTGGTCGGACGACAGATCAGCCGGGGTAGACCGGAGCCCGGCCGCCCGCCGCCACCGTGCGCCACTGCGCCCCCGGCGGCAGCCACACGATCCCGTCCTCCCCCGAGTACGCGACCACCGGCTTCTTCTCGTCCTCCGTCGCCGCGACCGCGTCCAGCCCGGTCGCCCCGGGCAGGCTCGCCGCGACCATCGAACCGTCGGCCAGCATGTACCGGGCCTGCACGACCCCGCCGCTCTCCCGGCCCACCACCAGCAGCCGGCCGCGCGGCGCCCAGCTCAGCGCCGTCACGCTCGCCATCTGCGGGGCCGCGGGACGCAGCTCGCGCACCGACACCGGCCCCGCGTCGCCCTTGCCCTCGGGCCGCTCTATCCGCCCGATGTACAGGTTCTTGCGGCCGTCCTTCTCCACCAGCAGCGCGATCCGCACCCCGTCCGGCGACGCCTTCAGCGCCCTGATCCGCCCGCCGTCGAGCCCGGCCACGTCGATCTTCTGCGGGGCGCCGGTACCGCCCGGCACCCGGTACAGCCCCGCATTCTGCGGATCCTGGTCCGCGATCCACAGGTCGCCCGCCGTGTCCCAGCTCGGCGCGCCCAGCCCGTTCGGCTTTACGCCCTTGCTGGTCAGCACCGGCTGCGGCATGGGCCCGGCCGTCGTCAGGTTCACCAGGTGCAGCCCGTGCTCGTCCTCGGACACCACCGCAGCGCGCTTTTCGTCGTACGAGACGGCCGCGGAGCCGACCTTGAACCCGGGGCTCGTGGCGGTCGGGGACAGCGGCCCCGGCACCGCCTCGGGCCGGTACTGCTGGTCCTCGCTGGCGATGTCGAGCTTCATCCGCACGAGCCGGGAGTCACTGTCCACGTAGTACTGGTACTCGGGACTCGGCGCCCGGTGGGCGATCGCCCCCGCCGACGCTTCGGTCACCGAGCACAGCGAGGACCGGTCCGAGCGCAGCAGCTCGACCCGCGCCAGCCGGGAGGCCGTCAGATCCTGCACGGTGTACAAGAGTTGCGCGGCCATCTTCTGGCACTGCGGCTGCGCCACGTTGTCGGCCTTGTCGTTGAGCGGCACCTTCAGCGCGTTCTGGCCGTCGTACGCAAGGGACTTGGTTCCCTCGCGCAGTTCCGTGCCGGTGGGGAAGCTCGAAGTCACCACGGGCCCCAGCCACTTGGACGGCCCGGCCAGCAGCGACTGCACGGTCTGCGTGGTCGGGTCCATCCGCGAATCGGGGTCGCTGCGCTGGCGCACGTACACCGGATCGGCGACGAGGCTGCCGCCCGCGAAGTAGTACTTGTTGACCGGCATGTAGATGCGCTGAAAATCGGACTCGCTGAGCACGAGGCTGCTCGGCGGCGTCGCGATCCGCCACTGCTTGTTCTCCTGGACCAGCTGGAGGAACTCCTCGTAGCGCGCCCCGGTGGTCTCCGGCTGGTACGCGCTGCGCTCGTCCACCGTCGCGAGCTTCGTGCCGGTCATCTTCCAGCGGGGGCCCGAGGGGTCCTTCTCGCCCTGCACGGAGAACCGGTCGATGCCCGCGGAGAGCACGGTGACGGCGGCGCCGGGCCTCCAGGTCTTCGCCGCGTCCTCGGTGAGGTACTTGCGGGCGGTCTGCAACTGCGGGTCGTCGCTGGTCATGGCCTCCAGGAAGCCGTCGACGATGTCGGCCGCACTGGCCTTGTCGGCCGGCGGCACGCCGAACACCCGCACCTGCGAGTCGACGCCCTGCGAGGCCCGCACCTCGCGGATCTCGCCGTGGTCGGGCATGGAGGCGCAGCCGGCCAGCAGCAGCCCGGCCGCGCCGAAGGCGTACGCCCGCACCGTCCGCCACCGGCGGCGGCGGCCGTCCCTGCGTACCCGTGCGGGCTCAGCGTCCACCTGCTCCATCCTCCTGTGCTGCTGACTGGTCGGCCGCGCCGGCCCGGTCCGCCGACGCCTGGTCGGCCGGACGGGCCACGACGCGGGCCCCGTTGCCCGGCAGGGCCGTCGGGTCCGCGGGCACCGGCAGCGCCCCGCCGACCGCCGACCGGGGCGGTATCGGCGAGCGGTCGGGCCGCCCCGGGGCCGGCGGCGCCTGCGGGGGCGTGCGGGAGCCCGCCGCCTCGGCCGCGGCCCTGGCCCGGTTGGCCCGGGAATCCTCCGGCTCCAGCGGGATCGGGGACCCGCGCAGCGGCTCGTCGGCGGTCCGCGGCAGGGTCAGCCGGAACTGCGAACCGCCGCCCGGCTCACCCCAGGCCTGGAGCCAGCCGCCGTGCAGGCGCGCGTCCTCGACGGCGATCGACAGGCCGAGGCCCGTCCCGCCGGTGGTGCGGGCGCGGGCCGGATCGGCCCGCCAGAAGCGGTTGAAGACACGGGTGGCCTCGCCGGGCTTGAGCCCGACGCCGTAGTCCCGTACGGCCACCGCGACGGCCCCGCCCGCCGATGCGAGCCGGACCACCACGTCGCGGCCCTCGCCGTGCTCCACGGCGTTGACGACGAGGTTGCGCAGCACCCGCTCCACGCGCCGGGAGTCGGCCTCGGCTATGACGGGCTGGGTGTCGCCCAGCACCCGGATCCGGGTGCCCTTGTGCTCGGCGAGCGGCTCGGCGCCGTCGATGACCCGGCGCACGACCTCCCGCAGGTCGATCGGCTCCGCCTCCAGAGCCGCGGCACCCGCGTCGAACCGGCTGATCTCCAGCAGGTCCGCGAGCAGCGACTCGAAGCGGTCGAGCTGCCCGGCGAGCAGCTCGGCGGAGCGGGCGGTGATGGGGTCGAAGTCGACCCGGGCGTCGTGGATGACATCGGCTGCCATCCGTACCGTCGTCAGCGGCGTCCGCAGCTCGTGCGAGACGTCGGAGACGAACCGGCGCTGCATCCGCGACAGGTCCTCCAGCTGCTGGATCTTGAGCTGGAGGTTCTGGGCCATCTTGTTGAAGGCCTCGCCCAGACGGGCGATGTCGTCCTCGCCGGTGACCTTCATCCGCTCCTGGAGCCGCCCGGCAGAGAGCCGCTCGGCGATCCCGGCGGCCATCCGCACGGGCGTCACGACCTGGCGTACGACGAGCCACGCGATCGCGCCGAGCAGCACGACCACGAACACCCCGGCGGTGGCGATGGTGACCTTGATCAGGTTGAGGGACTCCTCCTCCTGCGTGAGCGGGAAGAGGTAGTACAGGTCGTACGGGTCTCCGTTGATGTCGGTGAGCCGCTTGCCCACGACCAGCGCGGGCTCGGGCGCCTTGTCCCCGGCCCCGGCGGTGTACCGGATCTGGGAGAAGGTCTTGAAGGTCCCGGTGGCGTGGTTGACCTCCCGCCGCAGCTGCGGGGGAACGCTCGCCGTCGGGTCCACGTTCCCGGACGCGCGGGCGCCCTTGACGCCCGAGACGGTGGGCCCGCCCGGCTGCCCGTCGGGCTGCGCGCCGGGACCGGCGCCGAGCGCGACCACCTCGAAGGCCGTCTGGCCGCCACTGGCGAGCTGCTTGACCAGCGAGTTCATCCAGGTACTGGCGTCCCGTCCGACCTTGTTGTCGGTGACATCGGGCCCGTCCACGGTGGAGGGCGTGTTGGCCTTCTCCTGTGCGACCGCGAACCCGCCCGCCGCCTGGCTCTGCGCGGCCTCCTCCTTGGCGTCGAGGAGCCCCTTGCTGACCTGCGCGATCACCACGAAGCCGAGCGAGAGGACCACGGCCAGCGACATCAGCAGCGTGGCCGCGACCACCCGGAGCTGGATGTTGCGCCGCCACAGCCGGACAGCCGGAAGCAGCGGCCGTCGTACGAGGCGTACGAACAACCGCAGCACAGGGCCGCCGGGCGCTCCGTCCTGGAGCAGCCGGCCGCCCCGCAGGGCCCCCCAGCGGGACCCGCGCCGGGGCCTGCCGGGCTGCACGTCAGCTCGGTCCGGCCTTGTAGCCGACACCGCGCACCGTCACGACGATCTCGGGGCGCTCCGGGTCCTTCTCGACCTTGGAGCGCAGACGCTGCACATGCACGTTGACCAGGCGGGTGTCCGCCGCGTGCCGGTAGCCCCAGACCTGCTCCAGCAGCACCTCGCGGGTGAACACCTGCCAGGGCTTGCGCGCGAGCGCGACCAGCAGGTCGAACTCGAGCGGGGTCAGGGCGATCGAGGCACCGTCCCGCTTGACCGAGTGCCCGGCCACGTCGATGACCAGGTCACCGATGGCCAGCTGCTCGGGCGCGGGCTCCTCCGAGCGGCGCAGGCGGGCCCGGATGCGGGCCACCAGCTCCTTCGGCTTGAACGGCTTGACGATGTAGTCGTCGGCCCCGGACTCCAGGCCCACGACGACGTCCACCGTGTCGCTCTTCGCGGTGAGCATGACGATCGGTACGCCGGACTCGGCCCTGATCAGCCTGCAGACCTCTATGCCGTCCCGTCCGGGCAGCATCAGGTCGAGCAGCACGAGATCCGGCTTCGCCTCGCGGAAGGCCGCCAGCGCCTTGTCGCCGTCCGCTACGAACGACGGCTCAAAACCTTCTCCACGCAGCACAATGCCGAGCATCTCGGCCAGCGCGGTGTCGTCGTCGACGACAAGGACTCGTCCCTTCATGCTTGACATCATCCCATTAGCTAATCGTTACCAGTCGGTGAGCTGTCCCACAGCCAAAAGGGCTGGAAATCGCCCCTCGGACCTGCGTGGAGATCAGACCGACCAGTCTGCCCCGGATCCGGGCGACAATTGAAGGTGCGGGCCGCCGGAGTTCCGGGGGGACGGCCGGTCCGCTCAACGTTCCCACGTGGCACGATGGCAGCCGACCAGCGCCCCCCGCCCCGCAGTGCACGTGAAGGAGCGACGATGAACGACTCTCCGGGCTGGGCCGTGCCCGGACCCTCCCCGTCCGACGGCGAGCGGCCGGGCGCACCCGACGGCCGGGACGGCACGGAAGGCGGCACACCGCCGCCCGCCGGCGGACCGAAGTGGTCCGCCGAGCAGCCGCCCCCCGGCGAGTGGTCGAGCCCCGGCACCCCCCAGGCCCCGAAGGCCCCGCAGCAGCCGCAGCCGCAGCCGGGCGCGGGCTGGGGATCGTACGGCGGCCCCCAGGGCCCGCAGGGCGGCCAGTACGGCTACCCGGGCGGCCCCGGCCAGTGGGGCAAGCCCCCGGCCGCCAAGCCCGGCGTCATCCCGCTGCGCCCCCTCGACCTGGGCGAGATCCTCGACGGCGCGGTCGCCACCATGCGCACCCACTGGCGGACGGTCCTGCCGATCACGCTGATCGTGGCCACCGTCGTCCAGGTCATCAGCGTGCTCGTGCAGAAGTACACGTACGCCGACCTCACCGTCGCCTCCGACCCCGGCTCCCACGACAGCCTGAAGGACGCCGTCGACGCCCTCGGCGACAGCATGGTGGCCCTGCTTGCGAACGGCTTCGTCCAGCTCATCGGGACGATCGTGGCCACCGCGATGCTCACGATGATCTTCAGCCGTGCCGTGCTCGGCCACGGCTCCTCGATCGGCGAAGCCTGGCGCGAGGCCCGCCCCCAGCTGCTCCGCCTGCTCGGGCTGACCCTCCTGCTGGCCCTCGGCGGCATCGTCATCGTCCTCGTGCTGCTCCTGCCCGGCATCCTCCTGGGCAGCGTCGGCATCGCCATCGTCGGCGGCGTCGCCGCCCTCCCGCTGCTGATCTGGCTCGCGCTCAAGTTCAGCCTGGCCTCGCCCGCGCTGATGCTGGAGAAGAGCAGCGTCATCACCTCGCTCCGCCGCTCCTCGAGGCTCGTCGAGGGCTCGTGGTGGCGCATCTTCGGCATCACCGCCCTGACCGGCCTCATCACCGCGTTCGTCTCGGCGATCATCGTCTGGCCGCTGACCGCCGTCGGGCTCGCCATCGGCCTCGCCGACGGCGGCCTCGAAGGCCTGGAGAACGGCACCGCCGCCACCGGCTGGGCCCCGCTGATCCTCTCCGCGGTCGGCGCGGTCATCGCCCAGACCATCACCATGCCGATCCAGTCGGGCGTCACCGTCCTCCTGTACGTCGACCAGCGCATCCGGCGCGAGGCCCTCGACCTGGAGCTCGCCCGGGCCGCAGGCCTGGACAACTACGGCCTGGACGCCACCGCACCGCCGACCGGAGGCTGATGCACGGATGATGAGTACGGGGGGCCTCATCACACGCTCCGCGGCGCTCCTGCCGGCCGCGGAGAAACCACCGGTGACGACACCGCGCGACCCCGCCCGCGAGGCGGCCGAACGCGAACTGTCCAAGCCGCTGTACCACCAGGACGACCCGGGCCTGTTCCAGCGCGCCCTGGACCGGTTCTGGGAATGGGTCGGAAACCTCTTCGACCACGCCGCGGGCGCCACCCCCGGCGGCACCCTGGGCCTGGTCGCGATCGCCGTCCTGGTCGCCCTGGCCCTCGCCGCCCTGTGGTGGCGGCTCGGCTCCCCCCGCCGGACCGCCACCGCGCCGGCGGGGGTCTTCGACGACGCCTTGCGCAGCGCCGCCGACCACCGCACCGCCGCCGCCGCGCACGCCGCCGCGGGCCGCTGGACCGAAGCCGTCCAGGAGCGCATGCGCGCCGTCGTCCGCTCCCTCGAGGAACGCACCCTGCTCGACCCGCGCCCGGGCCGCACCGCCGACGAGGCGGCCGCCGAAGCCGCGCTCAGCCTCCCGGACCACGCCGAGGCCCTCCGCACGGCGGCCCGCACCTTCGACGACGTCACGTACGGCGGCCGCCCCGGCGACGAGGGCATGTACGCCCGCCTCCACACCCTCGACACCACCCTGGCCCGCACGAAGCCGCTCCTGACGGGACCCCCGGCATGACCGCCCCCGCCCCCGGCCCCCGCACCCCCGGCGCAGCGACGGACCCGCCGCCCGGCAACCTCGCCCCGCCGCCCGGCGCAGCCCTTGGCACGCCGTACGCGGGCAGCACCCCGGCGGCCGCCGGGGCACCCGGCGCAGCCACCGGCACGGCCGTCGGCGGGATCACGCCCGGCGTCGTGTGGCGGCGCTCGCGCGGTGTGCTCGTCTGCCTCGGGATCCTGCTCGTCGGCGCCGTCGTCCTCGCCGCCCTCGGCTCCGGGAGCCGGCACGGGCGGCTCGATCCCCGCTCCGCCGACCCCGACGGCAGCCGGGCCGTCGCCGAGCTGCTCCAGGCCCGCGGGGTCACCACCCGCGTCGTCACCAGCGCCCGCGAGGCCGCCGCCGCGGCCGGCCCCGGCACCACCCTGCTGGTCACCGACCCCGACCGGCTCGGCGAAACCCAGCGCCGCGCCATCCGCTCCGCGATCGACCTCTCCGGCGGCCGTACCGTCCTGCTCGCCCCCGGCGGCGTCAGCCTCCCCGACCTGGCCCCGGCCGCCCGCCCCAAGGGCGACGCCCTCGACGAGAACCTCGACCCGGGCTGCGCCCTGCCCGCCGCCGTCACCGCCGGCCGCGCCTCCACCGGCGGCGGCCACCGCTACACCGGCGGAGCAGCCGCCGCGGCGTGCTACCCCAGCGGCGGCCACCCCACCCTCCTCGTCCTCCCCTCGGGCACCACGGGCGGCGACACCGTCCTCCTCGGCTCCGAGACGCTCCTCCTCAACAAGAAGCTCGCCTCCGAGGGCAACGCCTCCCTCGCCCTCCAACTCCTCGGCTCCCGCCCCGACCTCGTCTGGTACCTGCCCTCGCTCACGGAGGTCCAGGACGAAGACCCCGCCCAGGAGAAGGGCTTCCTCGAGCTCGTCCCCCGCGGCTGGGGCTGGGCCCTGCTCCAGCTCTTCGTCGCCGCCGCCCTCGCCGCCCTCTGGCGCGCCCGCCGGCTCGGCCCCCTCGTCACCGAGAAGCTGCCCGTCGCCATCCGCGCCTCCGAGACCACCGAGGGCCGCGCCCGCCTCTACCGCAAGGCCGGCGCCCGCGACCGCGCCGCCACCGTGCTGCGCGCCGCCGCCCGCGAACGCCTGGCCGCCCTGGTCGGCGTACCGCCCACCCGGGCCCACGAACCCGCGGCCCTGGTCCCCGCCGTGTCCACCCGCCTGACGGACGGACAGACGGCCGATGGGCATACGAACGGGCACCGGGACCTGACCGCCCTCCTCTTCGGCACCACACCCGCCGACGACGCGGCACTCGTCGCGCTCGCCGACCACCTCGACGCCCTCGAAAGAGAGGTCCGCACCTCATGACGGCCACCACGGACAGCGCCCGCTCCTCCCTGGAAGCGATCCGCACCGAGATCGGAAAGGCCGTCGTCGGCCAGGACTCGGCCGTCACCGGTCTCGTCGTCGCCCTCCTGTGCCGCGGCCACGTCCTCCTCGAAGGCGTACCCGGCGTCGCCAAGACCCTCCTCGTACGGGCCCTGGCCGCCTCCCTCGCCCTCGACACCAAGCGCGTCCAGTTCACCCCGGACCTGATGCCCAGTGATGTCACCGGCTCCCTCGTCTACGACGCCCGCACCGCGGAGTTCTCCTTCCAGAACGGCCCGGTCTTCACCAACCTCCTCCTCGCGGACGAGATCAACCGGACCCCGCCCAAGACCCAGTCCTCCCTCCTCGAGGCCATGGAGGAGCGCCAGGTCACCGTCGACGGCACCCCGCGCAAGCTGCCCGAGCCGTTCCTCGTCGCCGCCACCATGAACCCGGTCGAGTACGAGGGCACGTACCCGCTCCCCGAAGCCCAGCTGGACCGCTTCCTCCTCAAGCTCACCGTGCCCCTGCCCTCCCGCGCGGACGAGATCGGCGTACTGACCCGGCACGCCGCCGGCTTCGACCCGCGCGACCTGCAGGCCGCGGGCCTGCGCCCGGTCGCCGGCGCGGCCGAACTCGAAGCCGCCCGCGACGCCGTCGCCAAGGTGTCCGTCTCCCCGGAGATCGCCGGGTACGTCGTCGACATCTGCCGCGCCACCCGCGAATCGCCCTCCCTCACCCTCGGCGTCTCCCCGCGCGGCGCGACCGCCCTGCTGGCCACCGCCCGCGCCTGGGCCTGGCTCACCGGCCGCGACTACGTCACCCCCGACGACGTCAAGGCCCTTGCCCTGCCCACCCTGCGCCACCGCGTCCAACTCCGCCCGGAGGCCGAGATGGAGGGGGTCACGGCCGACGCGGTCATCACCGCGATCCTGTCCCACGTCCCCGTCCCGCGCTGATGGCCCTCACCGGACGCGCCGCCCTGCTGGCGGCCCTCGGCAGCCTGCCCGTCGGCATCCTCGAACCGAGCTGGACGGGGATGCTCGCGGTCAACGGCACCCTGGCCCTGGCCTGCGCCGTCGACTACGCCCTCGCCGCACCGGTCCGGAGGCTCAACCTCACCCGCACGGGGGACACCTCCGTCCGCCTCGGCGGACCGGCGCAGGTCCACCTCACCCTCACCAATCCGGGCACGCGCACGCTACGGGCCCGCGTCCGCGACGCCTGGCCCCCCAGCAGCTGGCTGCCCGGCACCGAGGCCGAAGCCTCCCGGCACACCCTGACGATCCCGGCCGGCGAACGCCGCCGGATCACCACCCGGCTGCTCCCCACCCGCCGCGGGGACCGCCGCGCCGACCGCGTGACGATCCGCTCGTACGGACCGCTCGGCCTGCTCGCCCGCCAGGGCACCCACACCGTCCCCTGGACGGTCCGGGTCCTGCCGCCCTTCACCAGCCGCAAGCACCTCCCCTCGCGCCTGGCCCGGCTGCGCGAACTGGACGGCCGCACAAGCGTCCTGACCCGCGGTGAGGGCACCGAGTTCGACAGCCTCCGCGACTACGTCCCCGGGGACGACACCCGCTCGATCGACTGGCGGGCCACCGCCCGTCAGGACAAGGTCGCCGTCCGCACCTGGCGTCCGGAACGCGACCGGCACATCCTGATCTGCCTGGACACCGGCCGCACGTCGGCGGGCCGCGTCGGCGACGCCCCCCGCCTGGACTCCGCGATGGACGCGGCCCTGCTGCTGGCCGCGCTGGCCTCCCGCGCCGGCGACCGCGTCGACCTGCTGGCCCACGACCGCCGCACCCGCGCCCAGGTCCAGGGCCGCTCGGCCGGCGACATCCTCCCTGCCTTCGTGAACGCCATGGCCACCCTGGAACCGGAGCTCGTCGAGACCGACGCCCGCACCCTGGTCTCCACCGTCCTGCGAAACGCCCCGCGCCGGTCCCTGGTGGTCCTTCTGACGAGCCTGGACGCGGCACCGACAGAGGAAGGCCTGCTCCCCCTCCTCCCCCGCCTCACGCAGCGCCACACGGTCCTGCTGGCGTCGGTGGCCGACCCCCACATAGAGGAGATGACGAAGTCCCGCGGCACGCTCGACGCGGTCTACGAGGCCGCGGCGGGCACCCAGTCCCAGGCCGCCCGCCGTCGCACGGCGGAGCAGCTGACCCGCCACGGAGTCCACGTGGTCGACGCCACCCCGGACACCCTGGCCCCGGCCCTCGCCGACGCCTACCTGGCCCTGAAGTCCGCGGGCCGCCTCTAGGCGGGTGTCCGACTGGATACGCTGGTCGGGCACCCACCAGGAGGATCGCCATGGCCGACCTCACCCCCGAGCAGATGCGCCGCATGCACGACTTCGCGGAGCAGCTCGCGGAGCTGGCCGAGCACCAGGAAGACCAGTGGGAGGCGCAGACCACCGACGGTCAGATCTTCCTCACGATGATGAGCCCCACGGCTCCCCACGGACTGAACGTGGTGCGGCTGCGCCGCCAGATCGAGGCCCAGACACGCACGAACTCCCTCACCGGCATCCCTGACAAGCTGCACGACTACCCGCGGATGGGAGTGCCCTTGTACGTCGTCGTGGACCCCCGTATGGACAAGAAGACCGTCACGGTGCACAGCGACCCCTCAGAGGGACCCGACGGCACCCGCTACCGCAAGAAGGTCCCCCATGCCTTCGGGGGCACCGTCACCGCCGGCCGCTGGACGCTCGACACCAGCAGCCTCAAGAGCTACCCGGCCGACTGGTAAGGAATGCGGAGCGGGACTCCATCCACGCCAGACGGGCCGTAAACGCAGAAAAGCCCCGTACCGGATACCCGGTACGGGGCTTTCTACAATGATTGTTCGGCGGCGTCCTACTCTCCCACAGGGTCCCCCCTGCAGTACCATCGGCGCTGAAAGGCTTAGCTTCCGGGTT